>NZ_JAQQDU010000074.1:0-43271 GCF_046027825.1 Paraburkholderia sediminicola | reverse complement strand
CCTGTCCGCCGTAGAAAAGCCCATCGGGCACGCAATGTTGCTGGCCACCCATCGCTTTGCGAAAAGCTTGCGGCCCTCCGTACTGTTGGATGTAGGCGGCGAGAGCGGCCTCTTCCTCGTGAGTGGGAGGCCAGGAGGCCGGGATCGCCAGACGGTCCCAGCCCGCATAGACGTCGTTGGGCGGAATGGGGATATCGAAGTCGACATGGTTACGGTTCAGATCTACGTTGTCCTGATTGCTACGCTGCAAGTGGGAAAAGCCATAGGGGTTGACGGCATGAATCAGCAGCAAACCGATATTCGCCTGAGCGAGTCGCGCCAGAAGTTCAGTGTCATGCAACGCGGCGATCTGGCAGCCCGATCCAGAAAAGCCCTCCGGCCCATGAGTTCCAGAACTCAGGATCAGCAACCGGCTGGCGTCCGGCGCGCCGAAGTACGCGACGTCGACGGCAAGTTCCTCACCCAGGGCACCCTGGTAGTCAGGTAGCACGAACGCCTCGGTTTTCGATGCGCCAGGATGCGCGACTGCATCGAGGAATTTGCGGCGTGCTTCAGCGTAGGTTCCGGAGAAATGGTAAGTTACGGTAGTGTGTTCCATGTGCTCGTTTCAGAGGTGGGTAGGTTGGCGGAATGGTTGGAATCGGCCGTGGCGGCGCGATCGATGTTCTGACCGGTGCGGTCCTTCAGATACCGCAGTCCGATCAGAGAGAGACATATCATGGCTATCAGGTACCAGGCCGGCGCCATTTTGTTACCGCTGATCTTGACCAGCCACGTGCAGACGAACGGCGCGAAGCCACCGAATACCGTTACGCCGACGCCGTAGCTCAATGACATGCCGGTGGCGCGCACCCTCTGAGGGAAAAGCTCCGGCAACATCGTCATTGCCGGGGCACCACCGAACGCCCCCGCGACATTGAGCAGGGCAACGACACTGAAAAGCACCGCGGGTACAGGTGACGCTTGCAGCCAGAAAAAAGCCGGGTAGATCAGAATCGCGAGCGCCACATAGGAGCAGACAATCGGCGGCTTGCGGCCCGCGCGGTCGGCCAGCTTGCCTGCAAATGGCGCGAGTGCGAAGGTAATTGCGCCTGTCAGGGCTGCGCCTAGAAGCGCAATGGGAGGCGACATGCCAAGCTCCCGGATCGCGTAGGTCGGCATGTAGAAACCGACAACGTACGCGGCAGTCGTGCCGCCCGACATGAGCGCCATGGCCAGAAGCACCGCCTTTCCGTGTTGCCTGCACAGCACGGACAAACTGCTTTCCTGAGCCAACTTCGTCGCCCTCGGGCCGGACGATTCAATGGAGAGTGACTCTTCGAGCTGACTGCGGATGTACGCGCCGACCGGTGCGATCAGCAGCCCAAGGAAAAACGGCAAGCGCCAGCCCCAGCTTTCCATGGCCTGCGGTGTAAGAGAGAACTCCAGGGCACCTACCATCAGGGCGCCCGTCAGGATGCCCAGACCCTGGCTGGCGAGCTGCCAACTTGCCATATAGGCACGGTTTCCCGGGTTCGCGTGCTCGATCAGCATGGTGGTGGATGCGCCGACCTCGCCGCCTGCGGAGAACCCCTGGATCAGGCGCGCCGCAACGATCAGTAGCGGTGCGGCGATACCGATCTCAGCGTATGCCGGTGTCATCGCGATGATCCCGCAGCCCAGCGCCATCAGTGCGATCGTCAGTGTCATCGCGCTCTTGCGGCCAGCGCGATCGGCATAGGAGCCGATCACGACCGCACCGATCGGACGCATGACAAAGCCGACGCCGAAGCTGGCGACCGTCAGCAGCAGTTGTCCATACGAATTGAATGTTGGAAAGAATACTTTGCCGATCACCAGGGCGAGAAAGCCGTAGACGGTGAAGTCGAAAAACTCCAACGCGTTCCCGACAGTGATCGCGACAATAGTCTTACGGCGGCTTAAAGCCTTCCGTGTATATGAAGTCATGCTTCGGATGCCTCCCAATGTAGGGTTGTCTGTCATTGGCGGCCATCGTAGGTAGCCGTATATAATCCGAAAAGACAAATTTTTTTCCCTTGTGTTGCCATAAAGTTTCCACCCCGAAACACGGACATTTATGAAACCGAATCAGCTCCACGCCTTCCTCGCAGTCAGCACTCAGATGAGTATTCGCGGCGCGGCGCGCGAGCTCGGCGTCTCGCCGCCGGCCGTGACCAAGACCGTGCGCGAGCTTGAGCGTGAGGTCGGGGCTCCATTGATCGAACGCAGCGTGAAGGGTGTGCAACTTACCGAGTTCGGAGCTGCCTTTGCACCGCGCGCGCGCCGGCTCCTTGACGATATGAATCGGGCACGCGAGGAAATTGCACAGTTGCGCGACGGAGCCATCGGCGGGGTGCGGATCGGGGTCAGCCCGTGGTTCGCGGAAACACTGCTCGTGCCTGCATTCAAAGCGTTGCGTGCGCGGCGGCCCGCTGTGACCATGTACTTCAGCGAGCCGACATTTTCGGTGATGCTTGCGCGACTGCGCGAAGCGCAGCTTGATCTGGCCATCACGCACGTTAGCGAGGGAAGCCTGGGTCCTGAATTTGAAAGCTTGCCGCTCTTCCCTGTTCCACTCGTGATCGGCCTACGTAATCGGCATCCGCTCAGAGACCAGCGTTCTCTGCGCGGCCCACTTCTCGACGCGGAATGGATACTGCCTGGCGATGGAAACTACAAAAACGTCGCATTGGAATCAGGATTCACGTCGCTGGGACTGCCAGTTCCGGCGCGAATCATGCTGGGTGAATCAGTCAACGCGGGGTTGGCACTGATGAGCCAGATGGATCTTGTTGGCTGCTTCGCCGAACCCCTGGCGAAGTTGGCCTTTAAACGCTATGGCATTCGGCGCCTAGACTTGGAAGAAAGCTTTCGGCCTCTGCAGATGCGCGTGATTTATCGCAGGGATAGCCGGCTTACCCCCGCTGCCTTGCAGTTTATCGAATGCATCCTTGAGGTCTCATCGGATGTGGTGGGATAGTGTCGCTGTAGCGCCCAGGACGCCGTCACAGGAGCGAGCGCAGCGAGACGGACGCGTCGCTGAGTCGCACTTCGTCCATTGCCGTGCCGCTCGCGATTAGTCGCCTGCACGCGCCGATATCACGTCCTGAATTGACGGAAATCGCAGCTTTCATACACCCGATTTCGTCCAGCGCCATGACACAGAACGAGCCGCTGGCGAGATCTCCGCGCGTAACGAGACGATGCTGCGCCTCGATGATACCCAGCGTCTGAACATTGCAGTCGAACTGATCAGACCATAGCCACGGCAACTCCGCGTATATCGCGCGGCCTCCCAGCATGTTTTCTGCAGCAACGACGGGCTGGTTCTCTGCCACCTGCCATGATTCGATTCTGACGCTGCGACCAAGCAACGGATTGGCGTGCATCGTGACTTCGCCCGCGGCGAAGATCGCTGGGTCGTTTGTACGGCACTGCTCATCGACCACGATGCCATTGCGAACTTCAAGCTCACAGGCCTCAGCGAGCTCGACGTTCGGCAGGACACCAATGCCGGCGACGACGACATCCGCAGCCACGGCGCCTGCATCCGTCTCGATTGACGCGCTCCCGTTTCCGCAGCAGATCGCATGGGGCATCGTGCCAAGACGCAGGTCGACACCATTGCGCTCATGAAGCGCGGCGATGTGTTGCGCCACGCTATCGGGCAGCGCGCGCTGCAGCAGTGCAGGTGCCGGCTCGATCACGGTCGTCTTGCAGCCGGCCTGAGTCGCCGCGGCGGCTACTTCGAGCCCTATGAAGCCGCCACCGAGGATCGCGACGCGCTTGCCCGGCGCGAGAACGGCGCGCAATGCCCGTGCGTCGGCAAGTGTGCGCACATAGTGCAGTGGCACACGTGGGTCCACGGGGCCACTGAAACGGCGCACGCGCGACCCCGTAGCCAGCAGCAGTCTGTCGTAGCCGATTTCGCTACCGTCGTGCAGCCGCACGCATGCGCGCCGCCGATCGACTTCGGTTACCGTCGTGGACAAACTCAAATCGATACGATGCGCCGCGTACCAGTCATGCGGCCGGATAAAAGCCTTCCGCTCGCCGTCCTCGGACATCAGCGCGTCTTTCGACAGCGCGGGACGGTCGTACGGCGCATGCGGCTCGTCGCCGATCATCACGATTTGCACGTCCGCATTCAGCGCGCGCAGCGTCTCCGCCGCCCGCCGCGCCGCATGGCCGGCGCCGACAATCACATGTCGTTCATTGGACATTGACTTCCACCCGCGCATCGACGATCCGGATCGGGAACGCACGCACCGCTTCCGTGATGGGCGCGCAACGCGGCACACCCGTGCGGATATCGACGAGGCCCTGATGCAGCGGACATTCGACGCAACCGTCTTCCACATAACCGTCCGACAGACGCGCATGGCCGTGCGTGCACAGATCGTTCAATGCAAACACTTCGTCGCCCATGCGGAACACGGCGATTTGCCGCTCGCCCGCGATGACGGCCGCGGGTTCCCCTTCAGTAAAGTCATCGAGCGTGCCGATGGTCTGCCAGTTATCAATTGCCTGTTCCATGTCCACCCCTTAGATCGGCGTCGCCAACAGCGTCTGCACGCGTGACGTGTCATACACCACCCGCTTGCTGCGATAGCGCAGCCCGTCCGGCGTGCGCACGATACGGTCGTAGTACTTGCCTGCCTGATACACGTCTGACTCGCCGTTTGAGCGCGTCTGCACCACGACATAGCTGCTCTCGGTTTCAATCACGCCGTCCTGTTCGCTCGTGATGGTCAGGCCCGAAGTCATGTGTCGGTAGGTATGCGCCTCGAAGATGTTTGCGTGGCGTAGCGACACGACACGATCGCGCAGCATCTTCTGGTTCGTGCAATAAATGATGCCAATCGGCAGTCCCATATCCTCGTTCTCTTTCGGCACGATCTCGTACAGACAATCTTCGGTAAAGAGGGTCGGCCACGCTTCGAGCCGGTCGTTGTCGAGATTGCTGATGTACTGGTTCTGCAGCATGTTCACTTCGAACCAAAGCTTCATCTGATCCATTTTTGTGTCCTTTTCTTCAATAGCCCATCAGCTTCTGATAACCCACCCAGAAGCGGCGAATCAGACTTTCCGTGATCGCCGTATCCTGCTGGTCCGGGTTGCTGCGCGACATCTCGATCACCGACGTCGCGTCTGCATCGCGCACCGTTCCGCGTTGCACGAGTTCGGTGGCTTCCGTGTCTTCCATCGAGATATAGCCCGCCGGCCCGACCAGGTTGGCCTGCTTGATGCGCAACTTGCGCAATTCAGGCGTATCGTCGGTATAGCCGAAGAAATGGAAGATTAGTTCGAAGCTATCCGGGCCTTTAGGCAGGAGCTGACGCGCGACCAGCGTGTTATGAATCTGCTGGATCACCAGTTGCGGAAAGATCGGCTGAATATGGTTGGTGGTGTCCTCGTCGTATTCGGACACGAGACCCAGAATCGAATCGTCTTCGAGGGCGAAGCCTTCATCGAACGAGCGGATCTGTTGCTGCTTGTAGGCCGCCGAGGTGTCCTCGCCCGTCTTCGTCACCGTGATGATGCTGTGCAGGCCGTGCGTCGCATCGGGAATCGAGCGCGCCTTCATGCCGACGCGGAAAATGTTGAAGGTCGTATGGAACAGATGCAGCATGCTCGCGTGATACGGGTCCTTCACGTTCTCCATATACAGCTTCCAGTTGGATTTCGAATACTGCCGCGTGCAGCCGAGGTACTCGACCGGCTTGTGAAAGATACGGTCGATCCACGGGCGCATTTCTGCGCCAAGATATTCAGGCAGCGGGGCAACCACGTCGCTGAAGCTCGCGAAGACGAGGCCGCGATAGCTCTCTACGCGCAGCTTGCGCAGGCTGTGTTGCTTTGGGTCAAAATCGGGCGGCATACCCATCATGCCTTTCTGGCCACGCCGAAACGGCACGCCCAGCAGATTGCCGCTGTTGTCGAAGCTCCACTGGTGATACACGCAGGTATGCGATGTGGCGTTACCACGCGCCTTGCGGCACACCGATGCACCGCGATGCGCGCAACGGTTGACCCATGCCGAAAGCGAACCGTCCTCGGTGCGCGTGACGACGACGGGCGTATCGCCAACGAACGTGCTCTTGAAATCGCCCGCATTCGGAATCTCCGCGTCGAGCGCGACGAAGTTCCACGTCGGACCACGAAAGATGCGCTCCTGCTCACGCTCGTACACCGCCTGCGAGCTGAATACCTTATAGGGCACGCGCGAACCGTCGTCGCGCGGGAACTGCACCATGTCGCTGTCCAGCGTGTTCCTGAAGGTCACAGGCGATTCGACCATTTCCATGTTATTTTCTCCGCATTGTGGGGACGCTTTGTGGCAACGAAATCGTTGCTGCGTTGCGGGGTCATTCTTGGAGGTGAAAAATGTTGGGTCTATCCGTTTGTGGCCGAACGCGCCCCCTATATCCAATTCAGGCAGCTTTATGATCGATGGACAGGTATTGTCGAGTCCGCGCACGAACGCGCCAAAAGAATCATGAGATCCGATCTTCGGCTCTCCGCATTGCGACGCCACCGGCTGTTTGAATCGGCCGACCTCGACGAGACTCGTGAACTGATTTCGCGGGTCATGCAGCCGCATTCGCTGCTACCGCGGGGAAATACGCACAGTCGTTCTCACATGGATTTCGTGCGGATCGGAAGACTCGGCATTGGCACGATCAGCTTCGGAGCCGCCATACAGGTGGATGTCGAAGCCGTTGACGGATACTTTCTGATGATGCTTTGCGTCGCCGGCCATGCCGAGGTCCGCGCGGCAGGCAGGACGATTATCGTGGACGACCAGCGTGCCGTCATTCGCGCACCCGGGGAACCTTTTAGCGCTCTGCTGTCGCCCGATTGCGAGCAGTTAATCATGCGGATCGACCCGGCCTCGCTCAGCGACGACGCTGCATCCATCATTGGCGCGGAAACGTCTGTATCGCTGGCGAGTGGCCCGATGCGCGCGTGGAAAGAGCAATTGAAACTGGTCGCGAGTTCTGACGACCTCCTGAATATTGCCGCCCATAACCCGACCGTAGGCGCACACGTCGAATCGCTGCTGGTCAGTCTGTTGTGCGGTCATGACGCGGGGCATGGAGTATCGCCCCGGTCGTCGATCGCTCCCCAGTTCGTTCGCCGGGCCGAAGAGTTCATGGCAGCCAACCTCGCCACGCCAATACAGTTGTCGGAAATTGCAAGCGCAGCGGGCGTGCCGGTGAGAACGCTTTCCGAGGGGTTTCTGCGCTTTCGTCATACGAGCCCTATCAGCCTGTTGCGACAGATGCGTCTTGACCGCGCGCGTCAGATCATCCGTGAAAGCACTTCCGACCTGCGCGTCGCGACGATCGCGCTGGATTGCGGCTTTGCGCACCTCGGCCGGTTTGCGCAAGGCTATCGCGACCGCTTTGGCGAACTCCCGTCGGAAACGCGGCGGCGCGGTCAGCCACGCTAACGGCTACATTCTCCCGCTTCTTCGAGTACTTCTTGACGCACCTTTTCTCCAGGCACGACCTACAGCAATCCGAGCGACGAGGCCTTCAGCGTTGCAGCAGCGCACGTCGACACTTGCGAAACACTCTTTCTATGTGCGTGCGCGGAGTGCTCGGTCTCAAATCAAGTTCCCGTTCCGCATACTTGTTGCAGGTACCTCGGCTGATCGAACGCAAGACGTCGATTTCTCGCGTATACAACCGGACAGCCCGTTCTCGCGGGCGCATGGGACGCAACGACGCATCCTGCGTACCGATCATTGCGCTTGCTGCGCGCCTTTTTTAACATTGCAGACCGTATTTCGGCTCGGTACAGTTTTCGCTGTCATCCTCGTCCGAATGCGGAGTCGCGGCCATGGAACTACTCAGCCTCTCAACGGACATCGTACCGATGCCGGCAAGGCCGATTCTTGGCGCGAATTCATCTGCAGAATGATTCATAGCGTCTCTGTAGAGAACGCTTCGCCGAATGACTTTGCGGCCCAGATTTCAGCTCGCCGTCATGGCAACGTCAGTTGTACGTCGTTTTGGTCGAAGTCTCACGAAATTTATGGCCGACGCGAGACATTCGGCAGCGCTGGAGCGTCGGGATATTTGGTGAGCTGGCAAATCGAGGGAGAAGCGCAAGTCACCCAGGAGGGGAGACAGTTTCTGCTCCAGCCCGGGGAAGTTGCGATCCTCGATGGACGGCGACCGATGACAGTTCGGTTCCCGGGAGAAGTTCGCCGCGTTATTGCCAATCTGCCGGCCAAAGATGTTGCTACGTTGGCACACCCTGGTGACGAGGCCAAGCGGTCCGTTTGCCTCTATTCTAGGTTCGTATCTGTCGGCTCTTTCGTCCGCTCAACAAACTATCGAGCACAACAATGTTGAACTCCTGGTCGAGAATATCTGCAATTTATTGAAGATCACATCAGGTCAGCAAACATCCGACGCATCGCCACGCGAATTGCAGCGCGAAGCAGTGATTCGCTATATTCGACGACATGCCTGCAAGGCGGATCTGTCATTGGCGACAGTAGCAGGCGACTTGAACATGTCTCGACGACGGGTCCAAAAACTCCTGCAGGAACTGCAGAGCAACTTTACCGAACTCCTCCTTTCGGAAAGGCTCGAGATCGCTGCACGTCAGTTGACGGCATCGTACAACGGTCAGATTTCGACCATTGCATATTTTTGCGGGTTCAACGACGTTACACATTTCAACCATGCGTTCAAACACCGCTTTGGGGTCACACCTTCGCAAATGAGATCCAACGGCAGGCAGCCCGGATAGAAAAATACACTACTGCCCGCAGAAGCGCCCCGATCCTATTGCCCCGTGGAAATCAGCGCGTGGCAAGCCTGCACGAGTGCACCATCGGGTTTCGCGAATTCAGTCAGAATGCTGAAGTGGTCATGGTCGGGATTCTGAACAGAGACTGATCTTCCTGCAAAAGTCGGAATACGACCTCAATCGCAATCTGCGCACCGGCTGAGTGCCCTGCCAGTACCACCGGCTTTACTTCCCCCGTTCGATTCGCAGTATGTTGCGCAACGACTTGCAGCGCGAGGCAGCACGAATCGACGATATGGGTCACCTGAACCGCCGGACACAATGGATAATTAACCAAAATCGTGTCAATTCCGCCGTCCCGTAGCGCTTTGGCGATGAAACGGAAGGCTCTTCGCGCTGCCAAATGATCGGCAGATCCTATAGTCGTCAGTGTGGCCGAAACGAATCGATGACTAAAAAGCACAATTAGAAGCGGACGATTCAGACAGGGATTCGGAAGAGCACCGTTCTCGTTTCGTTGACACGATGCCTCCAGACCACATCCATAACGACTTCGGCACGGGTTAGTTATCGATCTGGATACCTAACTATAAACCAGCTACCAAAATCAGCCATGAACTGCGGCAGTTTGCTGCCGACCTGAATGAGATTCGTGTTCGCAGAAGACAGACACCGCAAGCCGAAGATAGCAGCCCGACTTTCCCAGGAACGTCCCCGAGAATCCTCTGTTGATTTGATGGTCGCTGTTCAGGCCATGGAAAAACAGAACCCCGCAGAGCCTGGACTCTGCGGGGTTCAACCGCCATCGCTAGCTGAGACGGAGGTCACCGTGACGCAATCAACATATCGCCGTGGTTCGCGCAAGTGAACCAATCAATGTCTGCCCCATTTCGTGCGGTTTTCCGCGCGTTCAAAAACTATGCAGCGAATGCTTGTTGTGCAGCCGATGCCACTGACATAACGCTCTCCTGCTCTTTGCCGCAATACCTTCCCCAGTCGTCCATCATCAGGCGCCGACGCTCAAGCTGGTCGCGACGCCGGTAGGCCGCCACCGTCTGCGAAGCGATGATGTGAGCCAGGGCTTCTTCCGCTAGCGAATCCGGATATTCCGTGCATTCGGCCACCCAGTCGCGGAACGTTGACCGGAAACCATGCACGGTGATCCCATGCCGCGACATGCGTTTCAGCAGAATCAGCATCGCCATGTTCGACAATGGGTGCCCTTCCTTGCAGCCCGGGAACAGATACCCGTATCTCGCCTTGGGCAGCGCGCTGCGCACTATGTCGACGGCCCGTTCACAAAGCGGCACGCGAAGCGGCCGGCCACTTTTGGTACGTTCGCCAGGAATTGACCAGGTACGGTTGTCCAGATCAAATTCCTCGGGCCGTGCAAAGCGCACCTCGTTCGTACGGGTCGCCGTGAGGATCAGCAGGTGCAATACCCGTGCCGCACGCCGCGGACGTTGCTCCAGTTCGCGGATGAACGCCGGTAACTCTTCCCAGGGCAGCGCGGGGTGGTGTCTCACCTGCGAGCGTTTCCTGGACCGCGGTAACACGAGTTGCAGATGGTCAACGTACCGTGCCGGGTTGCTGCCGGTGCGGTGGCCCATCACTGCCTCCGCGTCGAGGATTGCCTTGATTCGGCCACGCACCCGGCGCGCGGTCTCCGCCTTTTTCGTCCAGATCGGTTGGAGAATTCGCACGATCATCGCGGTGTCAATGTCGCGCACCCGGACCTCGCCGATCACGGGATACGCGTACGTTTTGAGCGTGTTGCCCCACTGCTGGACATGCTTGCGATTGCGCCACTCAGGTTCCCGTGCCCGGATGTACGCTTCGGCCGCCTCACGGAACGTCACGTTGGCATCCGACGAGATATCGAGCAACTGTCTACGCTGCTGCTCCCGCCGCGCAAGGATGGGATCAATCAGGTCTCTGACCATGTCACGGTATCCGGCGGCCAGTTTTCGCGCCTCGCCAAGCGAGACTCGCGAGACCGGACCGAGGCCCATCTCCCGCACGCGCCCGTTGAGTTTGAAACGGAATACCCACGAGCGAGCGCCACTGTCCGCGATCTGCATGTAGAGGCCACCGCCGTCGGCGTAATGGCCCGGGGCCACCTCCTTCGCGACCCGCAATGCGCTGAGCCGGTGCAACTGTCGTCCTGACATTATTCCCTCCTACCCACGTACCCATCTTCCTACCCATACTTCATGCGGAAATTGTGCGGGACCTTGATGGAAGCAGCAAGCACGTCGTTACCCATAAACCGCTTTGAAATCAGCGATCTACAGGACGTCTGCGGAAGATATCGGAATGACCGGGAAGCCTTGACTGGCGGAAGGCAGCCGGAGTCGAACCGACCTGAGCGCGTCTGACGCCCTCAACTGGGTTTGAAGCCCAGCCGCACCACCGGATACGAATGCCTTCCTACGGTGATTAAACTATTCAAACGTTGCATTGCAACTCGACCGCTGAATCAAAGCAAATCGAGCCAACGCGTATCCGTGCGCATCAAATGCAGACCACGGTGAAAGCGAGTATATCCAACGCGGTCAAAGAACTCCAAAAGCTGAATCGCGCGCTTTCGCCCAAGACCGGTGACATCGCGAAACGGCGCAGCCGCTACCGTACCCACATTCTTCTGCGCTTCGGAACCCGCAATCAAAGCCAGCTCACGAATCACGTCATGGTGATAAAAGAGGTCGCGCACAACCTGAAAAAGCTCGCCCTGTCGCGCGAGTTTGCGGAGCAACTGCCGCACGCGGTCTTCGGATACGCCATGCACGTTTGCCAGATCTCGCACCCAGGGCGGATCGAAACGCCCCTCTTTCAGCGACGGCAACAGCACCGCCGCGAGTGCGCGGTCAGCGTCGTCGAGCGTCACCGCGTGGTCCGGCAGATGCAACCACGGCCCGCGCCTGACAATCTCGCCGCGCGCCGCCGCATCGTCGACTAGCGCACGCCATAGCGTGTCGTCGACGAGCGGCGTTGCGATCCGCCGCAAGCGCGACACATCGGGGCCCAGTTCGTCCGGCGAGCGTTCGTGGTACTGCTTCAGCGTCGTAGTCATCTGTGCAGCCAGCGCCTGCCATGACGCATCTGTGATCAGCAACGCGTCATTACCTCCGGGAAGCTCCACGATACGCGTGTGAGGCGGCAACTCGAGCACGGCCGCCTGCATGCCCGTCAGCCTTTCCAGCAACGAACGTGACAGCCCATGCGGAGCCCTTGCCAGGAGCGAATCCAGCGCGCCGGTATCGAGCATGATCTGAATCGCATCGAGCCACGCCAGCCGCTCAACCGAGCGACGCTTGCGCGAAGGCGCAAACGGATCGAGCACGTGACCACCTCCAACCGTGCGATTAGCCTGCGCATTGCGCACCACAAAACGGTCGCCAGGAAGCGCACACACCGGCCGTTCGAACACGAGTTGCACGCGCGCCGACTGACCTGCGCCAAGCGTCTCGCCATCGAGCAGCGCCACGTGCGCCACCTGATGCTGTGTGCCCAGATGCACATGCAGCGGCGCCCAATGCTCCAGCGCCAACGGTGCATCGGCGAGCAGCGTCAGCATGACGTCAATACGTTCCGAGGCTTGCGACAGACGTGGATCGACAATCCAGTCGCCGCGGTCGATGGCGCTCTTCTCGATGCCCGCAAGGTTCAACGCGCAGCGCTCGCCTGCCCGTCCGGTCTCGGCCGGACGATTCTGCGCATGAATGCTACGCACGCGCACCGGTTGATTCTTCGGCGCGAGCAGCATCGTGTCGCCCACCGTCACGCGTCCTGACACCACGGTCCCTGTCACGATCGTGCCCTGGCCCGCGAGCGTGAAGACCCGGTCGACCGCGAGACGGAACAGGCCGTCGTCGCGCTTCATGCGCCACGCTGCTGCCGCCGTGTGCAAATGCGCCTTCAGTGCGGTCACACCAGGATCATCGTCACTTAGCGCGTTGGTATCGAACACCGGCGCGTCCTGCAGCACACTGCCGCTCAGAAACGCTGTGACCTCGCCACGCACTTCGCTCAGACGCTCAGCATCAACACGATCTATCTTTGTCAGCGCTATCGCACCGCGCTTGATGCCAAGTAGTTCGACAATCGCCAGATGTTCGCGCGTTTGCGGCATCACGCCGTCGTCCGCGGCGATCACGAGCAGAGCGAAATCGATCCCGCTTGCACCCGCGGTCATCGTATGGACAAGTTTTTCGTGGCCCGGCACGTCGATCAGGCCGAGCACGTCACCGTTGCCGAGCGGCACATACGCATAGCCCAGCTCGATCGAAATGCCGCGCGCCTTTTCTTCCTTCAGACGATCCGTGTCGACGCCCGATAGCGCTCTCACCAGACTCGTTTTGCCGTGGTCGATATGTCCGGCCGTACCTACGATCATGCCTGCATGTCCTTCAGTTGCTCAATCAATTGCGCCTCATCGGCGGCTTCGAGACAGCGCAGATCGAGACGCAATGCATCGTCCGCGATACGGCCGATGACCGGCCGCGCCATCTCGCGCAAGCGCTTCTCGAGCGCCAGCAATTGACGGCCACCGCGTTTGCCGTCGGCAGTTCTGATAACAAGGCCGTAGCTCGGCAGCACATCGACGGGCAACGCGCCGCTGCCAATCTGGCTGAACATCGGCTCGGCTACCACTGCGTAGCGTTCGCCGACCGCACGCTGCAACGCAGGCTGTACCCGCTCCGCGGTGAGCCGAACATCGTCACACGGGCGCGTGAGCAAACGCAGCGTAGTCAACCGTTCCGCAAGCATTTCCGGCGCGCGATACATCTGCAGCACGGGCTCCAGCGCCGCCAGCGTCAGTTTGCCAACCCGCAGTGCTCGCTTGAGCGGATGCTTCTTGATCTTCGCAATCAGATCGCGCCGGCCTACGATCAAGCCGGCTTGCGGACCGCCAAGCAACTTGTCCCCGCTGAACGTGACAAGGTCGGCGCCGGCTTCGACGGTTTCGCGCACCGTCGTCTCGCGCGGCAAGCCCCATTGCGTCAGATCGACTAGTGTTCCGCTGCCGAGGTCCACGGCAACGGCAAAACCGCGCGCGTGGGCAAGGGCCGCGATGGCATTGACCCCGACCTCTTTGGTGAACCCGTTGATCGCGTAATTGCTCGCGTGGACTTTCATCAGCAGCGCGGTTTGCGCGCCGATGGCTTCGTCGTAATCCTTCAGATGCGTGCGGTTGGTGGTGCCAACTTCGCGCAGCTTGGCGCCCGCGCGGCTCATGATGTCGGGAATGCGAAACGCGCCGCCGATTTCAACCAGCTCGCCACGCGACACGATCACTTCTTTCTTCGACGCCAAAGCGGACAACGTGAGCAACACCGCCGCAGCGTTGTTGTTGACCACGGTGGCCGCTTCGGCGCCGGTCAGTTCGCAGATGAGTTCGTCGATCAGATCGTCACGGTCACCGCGTTTGCCCGTGATGAGATCGAACTCGAGATTGGCCGGCTGTGTAAGGGCCTTCATCACGGCCTGCACCGCTTCGTCCGGCAGCAGTGCGCGGCCGAGGTTGGTATGCAGCACGGTGCCAGTCAGATTGAAGACGCTGCGCAAGCGGGCCTCGTTGCGCTGGCGCAGCGCAGCCCCGACCGAACCCTGTAGTTGGGCGACATCGAGCGCACTCACCGACGCATCGCCGGACTGCGCGCTGGCGCGCCAACTGTCAAGTGCGTGACGCAGCGCATTCAAAACCTGCGTGCGGCCAAATTCGCCCAGAAGCGGAGCAAACTCCGCCGACGCCATCACTTTTTCCACCGACGGCACCCGCGCCATCAGCGCCCGCAATTCAGAGCCGGTTACATCGCTCACGAGGTAATCCTCTTTCTCAGTCGGACTCGCCGGAAGACTCAACCGCACTGCCGGCCTGCTCCGGCCATAGCCACGGATGCGGCGACGCGCGCCGGTAACCTTCCGCCCCCATCAGCAGGTCCAGGGTGAGACTGGCGAGATCGTCCGCGAACGGTTCGAAATCGTAGTCCTTCGACTGAATGCCGATCTTTCGGTAAGTATGGCATTCGTCGCACGACTCCGCCTTCAAGGCTGCATTCTTCGACTCGGCTTCCCGGGTGGCCTCGTCGGCGTCCTGCGAGCCGATGGCATGGTAGGCAATGCCTTTGGTCGAATCGCAGTTCGAGCATTTTGCGCGGACCATGTGCCACTCCGTCGCACACAAACCGCATTGCAGGTAGCGGTAATTGTCATACACGCCGCCCACGCGAACCACGCTCGCCACCGGATGCGATCCGCATACCGGACACAGGCCGAGCGTCTCGATGTACGGCACGTCGCGCTTGTCGATATCGGCGGCAAGGTCGGTCCAGACCACTTGCAGCGCGGCCACGATGAACGGCGCGCTCGCCGGATCGACTTCCTCGAAACGCTGCGCGAAAATCGCATCGGCCTGGCTGTCCAGCGTGACTTGATCGAGCGTTCGCAGTCTGGCGAGGAGCGCTTCGAGCTGCGGAGTAAGCGGGCCGGCGGCTTGCACCTTGTCGACCAATTGCAGCAAAACGTCGTGCCACGCCGGATCGCGCACACCGGCGAGCGCCGGAATCAGTGGCATGGAATGCTGTTGCGCGCTCGCGATCAATTCGGCGCTGGGCGGCTTCGCTTTAAAGCCGGTGATCACGGCTTGCTGCGCGTCCGCCAGCACAGCCATCAGGCGCAAATAGCCGGCGATCGGATTGTTGAGCGCCGCCAGTTGACGCAGGCGCGCGGCGCGCGCCGAAAAGACCGCCAGCCGTTCCGGCGTACGGATGCGGGGGATCGCCGTGTGATCGAGCGACTCGATATCGCCGGCTTCGAGAATGCGTTGAACCAAAGTATCAACCTCTGACAATTGCGCCAAAACTGAAGAGCCGCCGCAGTTCATCGAACAGGAGCGGCGGCTCGGGCACGGTGCGCTTCAATCCGCGCCGCGTTACTTGTCGATTATTTCCTTGAACCAGTTCGGATGATGCTTTCTCGCCCAGCCGTATGTCACGGTACCGCGTGTCATCGCGCCAATCGAGCCCTTGATCCACAACGCCGCATAAATATGCACGACGATACCGACGATCAGCACAAACGCAGCCGCAGCATGAACCAGCGCCGCAAGGCGGACGATCTCGATCGGGAAATAGAACGAGAAATAGCGCCGCCAGATCACAATGCCACTCGCCAGCAACAGCAGCAGGCACATCACCATAGTAAAAAATAGCAGCTTTTGACCGGCGTTGTACTTTCCGATCGCGGGGAGCTTGTCCTCGCGATTGTTGAGCACGTCGCCGATCTGCTTCATCCACTGGATGTCCGCGCGGTCGAGATAATTGTGGTGCCAGAAGCGCAACGCAAGAATCAGAAACGACAGGAACATCACGCAACCGACGAACGGATGCAGAATTCGCGTCCATTGCCCGCCGCCGAAGATCGCGTAGAGCCACGACATGGCCGGATGAAACATGGCGAGGCCGGAGAGCGCCAGCAACACGAACGTGATGGCGGTGATCCAGTGATTCGTCCGTTCATTCGGCGTGTAGCGCTGGATCAGACTATTGCCCTTCACGTCTTTCAGCACAACGTCTTCATGGTTTTCAGCGTGCTTCATCGGATGCCTCCCGCGAACGGCGTGCTTCGTCAGCTTCATGCTGTGCTTCGGCCTCTTCCGCCTCCGTCACCTCGTTCGGACCGACGCGCGTGTAGTGGAAGAACCCGGCCAGCGCAGCAAACGCGATACCTGCGAGCGCCAGCGGTTTCGCCAGCCCCTTCCACAGGTAAACCATCACGCTGATCTTCGGATTCTGCGGCAAACCGTGGTACAGGTTGGCTTTGTCGGCGTGATGCAGTACGTACATCACGTGCGTGCCACCCACGCCGGCAGGATCGTACAAACCGGCGTTCTGGAAACCGCGCTCCTTCAGATCGACAATCCGATCCGCCGCTTGCTGCTTCATGTCTTCTTTGGTGCCGAACATGATCGCGCCGGTCGGGCAGGTCTTCACGCACGCCGGTTCCTGACCGACAGCCACCCGGTCCGAACACAGCGTGCACTTGTACGCGCGGTGGTCCTTCTTCGAAATGCGCGGCACGTTGAACGGGCAACCGGTTATGCAATAGCCGCAGCCAATGCAGTTTTCCTCATGAAAATCCACGATGCCGTTCGTGTACTGCACGATCGCGCCCGGCGAAGGACACGCCTTCAGGCAGCCCGGATCCTCGCAGTGCATGCAGCCGTCCTTGCGGATCAGCCATTCGAGATCGCCCTCGGTGTTCTCGTACTCCGAGAACCGCATGACCGTCCACGAATGCTCTGACAGATCGCGCGGGTTGTCATAGATGCCGGTCGTCGTGCCGATTTCATCGCGCAGATCGTTCCACTCCATACAGGCCGTCTGACATGCCTTGCAGCCAATGCACTTCGACACATCGATGAGCTTGGCGACGGTGCCCGTGACCGGTTCGCGCACCTGCGGCTCCGGCAAGGTCGTGGCGGAGAGACGTTTGATGTCCAGTGATTGCAGTGCCATCTCTTTCCCCTATGCCTTTTCGACTTTAACCAGGAACGACTTGAATTCCGGTGTTTGCGAATTCCCGTCGCCCACGGAAGGCGTCAGCGTATTGACGAGATAGCCCGGCTTGGCGAGTCCCTTGAAGCCCCAATGCAACGGCAACCCTACTGTCTGGACCTTTTTTCCTTCGATCATGAGCGGTTTGATCCGCTTGGTAACGAGCGCCACGGCGATGATGTGCCCGCGATTGGACGACACCTTCACGCGATCCCCTGCGACCACGCCCACTTCCTTCGCCAGATCCTCGCCGATCTCCACGAACTGTTGCGGCTGGATGATCGCGTTCAAACGCGCGTGCTTAGTCCAGTAGTGGAAATGCTCGGTCAGACGATAGGTGGTGGCCGTATGCGGGAAGTTCTCGTGCGTGCCAAACGCGGCCCGATCGTCCGGGAACACGCGCGCCGCCGGATTGCTTACGACCGCCTTGTTGTCCGGATGCAGCGGGTTGTAACCGAGTGGCGTTTCGAACGGTTCGTAGTGCTCGGGGAACGGACCTTCCACGAGACCATCGCGCGCGAAGAAGCGCGCCACGCCCTCCGGATTCATGATGAACGGATTCATGCCGTTCTCCGGCTGTTCGTCGATCTTGAAGTCGGGAATATCCGGTCCGGTCCACGCCGTACCGTTCCACGCGATCAGCTTGCGCGTGGGGTCGAAGGGCTTGCCGCTGACGTCGCACGAAGCACGGTTGTACAGAATCCGTCGGTTCGCGGGCCACGCCCACGCCCAGTTCAGCGTATTGCCGATGCCGGTCGGGTCGGAGTTGTCGCGGCGGCCCATCTGGTTGCCCGCCTGGGTCCACGCACCGCAGAAGATCCAGCAGCCGCTTGCCGTGCTGCCGTCGTCCCGAAGCTGCGCGAAGCCCGCGAGCTGCTCGCCCTTTTTGGCGAGCAGCTTGGTTTTGTCGGTGGCGTCAGTCAGGTCGGCGAGCGCCTTGCCGTTGAACTCCATGGCAATTTCTTCAGGCGTCGGGCTTTCCGGGTCCGAATACGGCCAGCTCATGTTGAGAATCGGATCGGGATACTTGCCGCCGTTCTCTTTATAAGCCTTGCGCATGCGCAGCCAGAGCCCCGACATGATCTCCAGGTCGCTCTTCGATTCGCCCGGGCCGTCCGCGCCCTGCCAGTGCCACTGCAGCACGCGGCTGGAGCTGACCAGCGAGCCGCGCTCTTCCGCAAAACACGTGGTCGGCAGACGGAACACCTCCGTCTGGATCGTCGACGGATCGACGTCGTTGAACTCGCCGAAATTCTTCCAGAACTCGGAGGTTTCGGTGGCGAGCGGATCCATGATGACAAGCCACTTCAGCCTGGCCAGGCTCGCACCGATCTTCGCCTTGTTCGGCGCCGCGGCAAGCGGGTTGAAACCCTGCGCGATGTAGCCGGTCATCTTGCCTTGATTCATCAGCTCGAAGACCTGCAGCATGTCGTATGACTTATCGAGCTTCGGCAGATAGTCGTAGCCGAAGTTGTTCTCGGCGGTCGCGTTATCGCCCCACCACGACTTCATGAAACTGACGTGGAAGGCGCGATAGTTGCGCCAGTAGCTGAGCTGGTTCGGCCGCAGCGGCTGGGTCGCACGCTTGGCAATGTACGCGTCGAAGTCCTGTTCGGCTTCCATCGGCAAGGTCATGTAGCCCGGCAACAGGTTCGACATCAGGCCCAGGTCAGTCAAGCCCTGAATGTTCGAGTGGCCACGCAGCGCATTCATGCCGCCGCCGGCAATGCCGATGTTGCCCAGCAGCAATTGCACCATCGCGCCGGTGCGGATGATTTGCGAGCCCACCGAGTGATGCGTCCAGCCGAGCGCATACAGGATCGTGCCGGCGCGCCCCGGAACAGCCGTCGATGCCAGCATTTCGCAGACCTTCAGGAATTTCTCCTTCGGCGTGCCGCAGACTTTCTCGACCTGCTCGGGCGTATAGCGCGAGTAATGCTGCTTCATCAGCTGATAAACGCAGCGCGGGTCCTGCAGCGTCGGATCGACCTTGGCGAAGCCGTCGTCACCGCGTTCGTAGTCCCACGAAGTCTTGTCGTAGTCGCGCTGGTCCGCGTTATAGCCGGAATACAGACCGTCCGTAAACGAGAAGTCCTCACGAACAATGAATGGCATGTCCGTGTAGTTCCTGACGTACTCGTGCTGAATCTTGTCGTTGGTGAGCAGATAGTTGATCACCCCGCCCAGGAACACAATGTCCGAGCCGGTCCGGATCTGCGCGTAATAGTCCGCGACCGATGCCGTACGCGTAAAGCGCGGATCGACCACGATCAATCTTGCCTTGCGGTGCGCCTTCGCTTCCGTGACCCACTTGAAACCGCACGGGTGCGCCTCGGCCGCATTGCCGCCCATCACCAGAATCACATCCGCGTTCTTGATGTCGACCCAATGGTTCGTCATCGCTCCACGGCCAAACGTCGGGGCAAGACCTGCCACCGTCGGGCCATGTCAGACACGTGCCTGATTATCGAATGCGAGCATGCCAAGACTGCGGACAGTCTTGTGCGTCAAATATCCCACTTCATTGCTACCGGCCGATGCCGCGAGCATGCCGGTGGTCAGCCAGCGGTTGACCTTTTTGCCGTCTTCCGTCGTCTCGACGAAATTGGCGTCGCGATCTTCCTTCATGAGTTTGGCGATACGATCGAGCGCGTCTTCCCAGGAAACCCGCTTCCATTCGTTCGATCCCGCCGCGCGGTACTCCGGATACTTCAGACGGCTCGGACTGTGGATGAAGTCGATCAGGCTCGCGCCCTTCGGACACAAGGTGCCGCGATTCACCGGATGGTCGGGATCGCCTTCGATATGGATGATGCTGGATTTTGCGTTCTTGGCATTGTCGCCAAGTCCATACATCAGGATGCCGCAGCCCACCGAACAGTACGGGCAGGTATTGCGGGTTTCAGTAGTACGCGACAGTTTGTACTGACGGACTTCGGCTAGCGCGGGGGCCGGAGAGAAACCCATGAGGGCCAAACTTGATCCGGCGAGCGTGGTGGCGGAAACCTTCAGAAATTGTCGCCGGGACATGTGAGACATGTGATCGCCTCGGCTATTGTGGGGTACTGTATTTGATTATAGGACCCCAAATAGAGTCTTGCAGCCAGGGGTGCAACCCTTTGTCCGACAAATGCGGCAACGAAGCGATGCGCCTCCGTAGGGGCTCTTTTAACCGGGCCTCACGGATTGCTGCTGCAACGGCCCCATGCGGCGCGCGCCCGTCGTGCCTACGCCGAGCCGGAACAACCATCATAATGTCGTGATTCAGAGCCGGAAATCCGCACCCATGACCGATACCACCGCAAACACCATTCAGTCGCCCCGCCTGACCAGCCTGTCGCACGGCGGAGGCTGCGGCTGCAAAATCGCCCCCGGCCTGCTTGCCGATCTGCTCAAGCGCAGCGCACCGTTGCCGTTCTTTCCCGACCTGCTGGTCGGCAACGACACCGCCGACGACGCTGCCGTCTACAGGCTCAACGACGAGCAGGCCATCGTCGCCACCACCGACTTCTTCATGCCGATCGTCGACGACCCGTTCGACTTCGGCCGCATCGCCGCAACCAATGCGCTGTCCGACGTCTACGCAATGGGCGGCAAGCCGATCATGGCGCTGGCGATCGTCGGCATGCCGATCAATGTGCTGCCGCATGACGTGATCGCGGCGGTGCTCAAGGGCGGCGAGTCCGTCTGCGCCGAAGCCGGCATCCCCCTCGCCGGCGGCCATTCGATCGATTCGGTCGAACCCATTTACGGCCTGGTTGCGATCGGCGTGGTCGATCCACGGCGCGTCAAACGCAATGCCGGTGCGCGGGCGGGCGACGTGCTGATCCTCGGCAAACCGCTGGGCGTGGGCGTGCTGTCGGCGGCGTTGAAAAAAGATCGCCTCGATTCAAACGGTTATGCCGCGATGATCGCGGCCACGACCAAGCTCAACCGGCCGGGCACGGCGCTATCCACACTCGATGGCGTGCATGCTCTCACGGACATCACCGGTTTTGGCTTGCTGGGCCATACGCTGGAACTGGCCCGCGGTTCGAATCTGACTGCCCGCGTGCGCTATGCGGATCTGCCCTGGCTGCCGGACGTGGTCACCTTCGCGGAGGCCGGCATTTTTACAGGCGCTTCGGGGCGTAACTGGGACGCTTACGGCCAGGACATCGTGTTGCCGGCCTCATTGCCGTCGACGGCCCGCACCCTGCTCACCGATCCGCAAACCTCGGGCGGTCTGCTGGTTTCGTGCGCGCCGGAAGCGGTTGACGAGGTACTCGCCCTGTTCCGTGCCGACGGTTTCGACGACGCACGCGTGATCGGCGAAATGGTCAGTGGAGAACGGCGGGTCGAAGTTATCTGAGGCGTGGGTGGGTTTTAGGGGCAATGCGAGGCGTAGGGCCCGGAAGCAGGGCTAAACGGCTCGCCAGCCGGTATTGACGGCGCATGCGATAATTTCGCTCCTCCCGCCGGTTCGTTTCGTCCGTAACCCCTTGAAAAATCTACTAGTCAGCCTCGATCAAATCGGTGATTTCGACGAAATCATCGACGTACGCACGCCGCTCGAATTCGCCGAAGACCACATTCCCGGCGCGCTCAATGCACCTGTGCTGAGCAACGAAGAGCGTGTGCTGGTTGGCACGACTTACAAGCAGGTCTCGCCGTTCGAAGGCACACGGATCGGCGCGGCGCTGGTTGCGCGCAACAGCGCGCATCACCTGGAAACCACGTTCGCCGACCGGCCGCGCAACTGGCGGCCATTGATCTACTGCTGGCGCGGCGGGAAACGCTCGGGTTCGGTCACGACGCTCTTCAATATGATCGGCTGGCCGGCACGTCAGCTGGACGGCGGCTATAAAGGCTACCGGCGCGCGACGCTGGACACCCTTAATTCGTTGCCGAAGACGTTTAACTACATCGCGCTGGTGGGCCCGACAGGCAGCGGCAAGACGCGCCTGCTCGAAGCGTTGAACAAAGCAGGCGCGCAAACGCTGGACCTCGAAGCACTGGCGGCCCATCGCGGCTCACTGCTGGGCGCATGGGCGGGCGTGGCGCAGCCGTCGCAGAAACGCTTCGACACGTTGCTGGTGACCGCCCTGCGCGGGTTCGACCCCAAGCGGCCGGTATTCGTCGAAGCGGAGAGCCGGCGGATCGGTTCGATTGCGCTGCCGCTCGCGCTCATAGAAACGTTCCATCAGGGCGCCTGCGTCGAAGTGCTATCGAGCCACGAAGACCGCGCGGCGTTCCTGCTGCACGACTATGCGCATCTGTTCGACGATCCTGAGGCGCTGAAAGGGCAATTGCAGAAGATGATCGGTCTGCATAGCCGGGAGCGTGTCACGGGCTGGCAACACCTCGTCGATGCAAATAGCCGGGCCGAACTCGCGCGTGAGTTGATCGAACGGCACTATGATCCGGCGTATGCGCGCAGCAGCCATCAGCATTTCGTGCAGTTGCCGCGCGCGTTGCAGATGAATTTTCGGCCCAACGATGCCGATGTCGTTGAGCAGGCCAAAGCACTCCTCGCTCAACTCGATAACAACGCGCTCGCCACCCTCTGATTCGAAACTAAAGATAAGACCACTCATCATGCAATCAACCCTTCGGCAGCCCCGTGTCGCCCTTGGCTGGATCGTGTTTCTACTGATCGCTGTGGTGGGCCTCTTCTATGTGAAGTGGTTCCCGTACTACAACCGCGCCTTCGTCGCCGCGAGCCAGCATTCCATCGGCAAGTCCATCCTGATGGGGACGTCGTCGAGCGCGCCGGCGGCCTCGTGGCAGGCAGCCATCGACTATGCGCTGGCCTACGGCAAGGCGATCTGGCAAGCCATGGTGCTGGGCCTTCTGCTGGGCTCGGCGGTGCAGGCGCTGATTCCGCCGCAGTGGGTCGCGCGCGCGCTCGGCCGGAGCGACTTCAGCAGCGTCGTGAAGGGCGGCCTGATGTCGTTGCCGGGCATGATGTGCACGTGCTGCGCGGCGCCGGTCGTGGCTGGCTTGCGTGCCCGTCAGGCAGCACCGGGTGCGGCGATCGCATTCTGGCTGGGTAATACCGCGCTTAACCCGGCCACGCTGATCTTTATGGGCTTCGTGCTCGGCTGGCAATGGATGGGCCTGCGGCTCGCCCTGGGCCTCGTGATGGTGTTCGGACTCGGCTATCTGGTGAACCGCATGGTCACGCCGAAAGAAGCCGAAGCATCGCGCGAAGCGATGGCGCAACTGGTCTCCAGCGACGATCCTGGCACCGCGTTCACGCGCTGGGTGAAAATCCTCGGAACCATGACAGTGCGGCTGATTCCTGAATACATTGTGCTGGTGCTGATTCTCGGCGCGGCGCGGGCATGGCTGTTTCCGCACATCGGGCCCAGCATCGACAACAGCCTGCTGTGGATCGTCGCTTTAGCGATCGCCGGGACGTTGTTCGTGATTCCGACCGCGGGCGAAGTGCCGATCATTCAAGCCATGCTCTCCTTCAGCATGGCCGCCGGGCCGGCCGGCGCATTGCTGATGACGCTGCCGCTCATCAGCGTGCCGTCGATTGCCATGCTCGGGCGTTCGTTTCCGAAGCGCGTGTTGACCGTGGTCGCGCTGGCGGTGGTGGTGTGTGGCGTGGTCAGCGGATTACTGGCTATAGCATTGGGGTTTTAAAGCATGAAACGCATTGCAGCATTCACGGCGACGAGCTGGTCAGCCGCGGCGCTTCTTTACTTCGGACAGCATTCAGTAGCGCTGATCGTGGTAAGCGGGGTTGTCGCGCTGGCCGGATTCGATCTGCTTCGTCCGTGACAAAAGTCCGCCGCGCTTTCCCGGCAACGGCGGACTCTTTCAAAACACCAGGCGGCTGACCGAGCGTCAGCCCTTGCGATCAGCTCTGCGCCAGCGCAGCCGAACGTGCTGCGTCGCGCGCGCCCTCCTGATGCATGCGCGTGATCAAACCCAGCGCGCAGAACAGCGTGATCAGTACGTGCACAATCCCGAGCGCGACGACCGAGAGAATCGAACCGGTCGCGCCCAGCAGGTATTGCCCGAGGATCGGCGTAGTCCCGGCGAACACCATGCCGCAGATCTGATAAGAAAGCGAAATACCCGTGTAGCGCACCTGAACCGGGAACGACTTCGCCAGAATACCGGCCATCGCCGCGTAGTACAGCGAGTGCGGAATCGAGGCGAGCGCCATACCCAGCATCGCCAGTTTCGTCGAGCCGGTGGCGATGAGTGAGAACATCACCGGCAGTGCGATGATTTCCGGCACCAGCATGTAAATGACCGCTTTTTTCAGGTCCATTTTCGTGGCGAGCACCGCGCCGAACGGCTGCACGATCAACTGCACAATGATCGCACCGGTAATCACCGTCAGAAACTGCGTGCGATCGAAGCCGATACTCGTCACTGCCCAGGACAGCGCGAACGTCGTCTTGAAGTAGGTCGCCGACAGGCCGATCACGCAGGCGCCCACGCCCATCGCCACCAGACCTTTATGGTTGCACAGCACTTCGCCGATCGGCAGTTTCGCAACCTTGTTCTTGTCCTTCAACTCCTGCATGGCCGGCGACTCTTCGACGCTCATGCGGATGAACATGCCGACCACCACCAGCAACGCCGAGAATAGAAACGGAATACGCCATCCCCAGGTCATGAACTGATGGTCCGGCAGCATCGACGTCAACAGGAAGGCCACCGTTGCCAGCAGATTACCGGCGGGCGAGCCTTGTTGCGCGAACGCGGAGTAGAGAATTTCCTTGCCCTTGGGCGCATGTTCCGATGACAGCACCACCGCACCGCCCCACTCGCCGCCCATCGCTATGCCCTGCATCAAACGGAACAGAATCAGCAGCGCCGGCGCCAGCAGCCCGACCTGGTTGTAGGTGGGCAGCAAGCCCATGGCGGTCGTGCAGCAACCCATCAGCATCAGCGTGATGATCAACGTCTTCTTGCGCCCGACTTTATCGCCGAGGTGACCGAAGATGATCCCGCCGATCGGACGCGCCAGAAAGCCTACCCAGAAAGTCGCGAACGCCGCGAGCGTGCCGGCTAGCGCGGACGTTGTCGGGAAGAAGATCTTGCCCAGCACGAGCGCCGCCGCCGTGCTGTACGCATAGAAGTCATACCATTCGATCGTTGTCCCAACGAATGATGCGATACCCGCCTTGCGGGCATTCCGGTGTTGCGTGTCGAGCGTGAGCGCCATCGTGGTACGTCTCCATTTTTGTGTCGCGAATGCACGGGGCGGACTTAGCATCCGCTCACCGCCATTGTTCGTTGAAAGAACTTACTTTCAATTAGCGAACAAGAAGCGCGACTATAGGGATCGCTCATAACAGGCGTCAATTAAGGGATTACCCTGCGATCACCCCAAGGCATGACATCCAGGGCCTAGGTGTATACCCCTTATCCTATTGCCACCGAGTTATCGATATGTCGATAATGTTCTCATGGATGTGAAAACTGCAGTACGCGTCTTCGACGTGATAAACCTCTTTGCCGAAGTGCGGCAACCCATGATCTACAGCGAGATCGCGCGTCGAACCGAGATCCCGCTGTCGAGTTGTCACGCGCTTTTGCAAACCATGGTGGCCAAGGGCTACCTCTACGCGCCGGGCGTGAAGGCCGGCTATTACCCAACGCAACGGCTGTTGCATGTCGCCCGCGACATTTGCAGCGAAGACCCGCTGACACTGCTGTTCCAGCCGCTGCTCACCGCCCTGCGCGACGCCACCGGCGAGACCGCGGCGCTCGCCACACTGGCCGGCAACCGCGTCGTCTACCTCGACGTGATGGAGTCGCGCCAGAAGATCCGCTATAGCGACGAGCCCGGCGGCTTCATGTACGTGCATGCCAGCGCGGCGGGCAAGGCGTTGCTCGGCGCCCTGTCCGTGGACGCACGCCGCAAGCTGCTCGACAGTTGCGAGCCCTTGAGCGCATCGATCGATGGTTCGGTGATCGACCGGAAAACACTCGAGATCGAAGTGGAGCAAGGCGTGAAAAACGGCTGGCATCGCTCGACGGGCGAAAACGTCGAAGACGTGGCCGGGCTGGCGCGCGGCTTCCTGATCCACGGCGAGGCATTCGCGCTCGTGATCGGCGGCCCGAAGGCGCGGCTGTTGAAGAACGAACCCCGCGCGATCGAAGCGCTGCTTGAAATTTACGGCCAGATCCCGCCCGCACTGCTCGCGTGACGGCACGCGCCATTGTTCGATGCCCGCTTGTACCAGGAGTGCGGCGAGCAGTGCAGCGCTTGGGCCAGATCAGCAAAGGAAGTTGAAATGCGCTGGAAGAATAAACCCGCAGGATCGAACTGGGGCGACTTCGGCCCCGACGACCAACTCGGCAGGCCGAATCTGATCGGCGCGGAACAGGTACTCAAGGGCGCGCGTGAAATCCGTGCGGGTTTGAGCTTCTGCCTGTCGTTACCACTCGACTTCCCCGGCGACAGCAAGCTGAACGTGCGCCGTCATCCCCCTGTGCTGCGTCCGACCTTCAAGGACGGCCTGCCCTATGTGAACTTCCCGTTCGCGCGCAACGAAGCAGACGCCATCGACGTGGTCAGCGACGACCAGGTCCTGCTGAGCCTCCAATACTCGACGCAATGGGATTCGCTCGCGCATGTGGGCGCGCGCTTCGACGCGGACGGCGACGGTGTCGCCGAGAGCGTCTACTACAACGGCTATCGCGCCAATACGGATATCGTCGGGCCGATCGAGTATCGGGCGGACGAAGGCTTTGCGCCGCATGCCTGCGGCGGCGAACACAGTCACGCCGACGTGCTCGGCATCGAGAACCTCGCTGTGAAGGGCATGCAGGGCCGCGGCGTACTGGTCGATCTGGTGGCGCACTATGCGCGCGAACATCGAACGGTCGGCTACGACGATCTGATGTTCGCGATCGAAGCGGATCGTGTCGAGATCGAACGTGGCGACATGCTGGTGCTGCGCACCGGCTTCGCCGAGATGGTGCTGGACATGAACCGCCAGCCCGACGAGGCCGTGCTCAACAGCCACTGCTGCGCACTTGATGGCCGCGACGAACGTCTGCTGCAATGGATCACCGATTCCGGCATCGCTGCACTGGCCGCGGACAACTACGCAGTGGAGCGCTATCCCGCGCGTGCCCCTGCCACGCCGGGCGAGCATCCATTGTTACCGCTGCATCACCATTGCCTGTTCAAACTCGGTTTGCCGCTTGGTGAACTCTGGTACCTGCGCGATCTCGCCGCGTGGCTGCGCGCCAACGGCCGCTCGCATTTCATGCTGACGGCGCCGCCGCTCAGGTTGCCGGGCGCGATGGGTTCGCCGGTCACGCCGATCGCCACCGTCTGAGTCTTTCCTCTCCTATTACCCCGAATCCGAAACATGGCCAAAGAACGAGTTTTGATTACCGGCGGCGCTGCCGGCATCGGCGCGGCGTGCGCTGAGCGCTGCAAGGCGGATGGTTACGACGTGGTCGTGATCGATCGCGTCGGCGATGGACTGATCGCCGATCTGTCGGACCCGCAAGCCACAGCGGCGGCGCTCGAACGCGCACTCGAAGACGGTCCGATCACGCGCCTCGTGAATAACGTCGGTGTCGTGGTGCCGGCCACAGCGGAAGAGCAATCGCTCGAAGAACTCGAACGGGCGTGGGCGCTCAACGTGCGCTGCTCGCTGCAATGCATGCAGGCGCTGTTGCCGGGCATGAAGGCAGCGGGCTTCGGCCGGATCGTGAATATGTCGTCGCGGGCGGCGCTCGGCAAGGAGTTGCGCACCGCCTATTCGGCAACCAAAGCCGCGCTGATCGGCATGACGCGCGTGTGGGCACTTGAACTCGGTGCGTTCGGCGTCACCGCCAATGCGATCGGTCCAGGTCCGATCCGCACCGAACTGTTCGATCGCGCGAATCCACCGGATGCACCGCGCACACGCGCGATCATCGACAGCGTGCCAGTCAAACGTGTGGGAACTCCTGATGACGTCGCGCACGCCGCGTCGTATTTGCTCGACGCACGCAGCGGTTTCGTCACCGGCCAGGTGTTGTACGTGTGTGGCGGCATGACCGTCGGCGTCGCGGGAGTCTGAGCATGAAGGCACAGGCGACGCGACGGGCAGGCATCGTCGGCGCAGGCAGCATCGGCATTGCGTTCGCCGTGGTGTTCGCGCGGGCCGGCTGGCAGGTGCGTCTGTTCGATCCGGCGGCCGAGCGCCGTGAACTGGCGCCGGCGGAAATCATGCAGCGGCTTACCGAGTTGACGCGCTTCGGTCTGCTCGATGAAGCGACTCACGATGTGGCCGCGCGCGTCGCCATCGTGGCGACTTTAGAAGCGGCAGCAACTGATGCCGATCTCGTGCAGGAATGCGCACCGGAGCGTGAGGAGATCAAACGCGAGTTGTTTATCGAACTCGACCGCGCGGCGCCGCCGCACGCGATTCTGGCGAGCGCGTCGTCGTTTCTTGCGGCGTCACGCTTTGTCGATGAAACACTGCCGGGTCGTAGCCGGTGCCTGGTCGCACATCCTGGCAATCCGCCCTATCTGATTCCCGTCGTCGAAATCGTGCCCGCGACTTTTACCGATGATGAGGCAGTTACCCGTGCGATCGACCTCTTCACCGAAGCCGGCCTCAAACCGGTGCGCGTCGCCAAGGAAGTAGAAGGCTTCATCTTCAACCGGCTGCAAGGCGCGCTTTTGCGCGAAGCGTATTGCCTCGTGCGCGACGGCGTGGCTTCTGTGGACGACGTCGATACGGTAGTACGCGAGGGGCTGGGGTTGCGCTGGTCGGTGATCGGACCATTCGAAACCGTTGATCTGAATACCCGCGGCGGCATTGCTTCGCATGCGCAGAAGATGGGGCCGTCGTACGCGCGCATGGGCGCTGAGCGCGGCCCGAACGATCCGTGGACGCCGGAGCTCGTCGCCGGCGTTGAAGCCGCGCGCCGCAGCGCGTTGCCGCTCGAACAGTGGGAAGAACGCGTTGCATGGCGCGACCGCGCGTTGATGCGTCTGATCCACTATCGCAAGGACTCCGCACAAAACGATTCATAAGCAACACCAGCCGTATCCGTCGTACTCGCCGCATGACCCGATAAATATTATTCGACCAACGCCAGAGACAGTCACATGCAGAAAATCACCGCTTTCTTCACGGAGCTGATGCGCAAGTATCTGCCCGATCCATTCGTCTTCGCCATCGGCCTCACCCTGCTCACGATGATTCTCGCCGTGCTGGTTCAGGGCCAGGCCGTTAGCGCACTCGCCCTGAGTTGGGGCAAAGGCTTCTGGGCGCTGCTCGCGTTCACGACCCAAATGGCGGTGATTCTCGCGATGGGCTATGTACTCGCCACCGCGCCGCTCACCGAACGTTTTCTCGATCGGCTCGTCGCGCGTGTGCACGATCCCCGCATGGCGGTAATCGTCGCGACGCTGGTCGGCGGGATCGGAAGTTACTTGAACTGGGGCTTCGGTCTGGTGATCGGCGGCATCGTGGCACGCAAGCTGGCGATGAGCATCAAGGGCGTGCATTACCCGCTGATCATTGCGTCGGCGTATAGCGGCTTTACGATGTACGGTCTCGGTCTGTCGGCCAGTATACCGGTGCTGATCTCTACCAAAGGTCATCCGATGGAAGCGCAGATGGGCGTGATTCCGCTGTCGGAAACGATTTTCTCGCCGGCGATGCTGATCACGAGTCTTGTCGTCATCATCACGCTGCCGCTGCTGAATGCCTGGCTGCATCCTAAGGCGGGCCAGCCGGTCACGGAGATTGACCGCGCGCTGAACGACGCACCCAAAGCCGCGGCACCGGCCGTGGATATCGATGAAAGCAACACGCTCGCCAATCGCCTGAATAACAGCCGCCTGTTGAGCTACCTGATCGGCGCAATCGGCGTGGTCTACGTGGTGCTGTACTTCCACGCCGGCGGTTCGATGGACCTGAATCTGATCAACTTCATCATTCTGTTCCTCGGCATCATTCTGCTTGGCACGCCGATTCGCTATGTCGAGAAGCTGAACGAAGGTATTCGCACGATCAGCGGCATCATTCTGCAGTATCCGTTTTATGCGGGCATTATGGCGATCATGGCGTCGTCGGGTCTGGTCAACACGTTCTCGCATTTCTTCGTCAAGATCGCGACGCCTGCGACGCTGCCGTTCTGGGGGTTGATCAGTTCATTCTTCATCAACTTCTTCGCACCGTCGGGCGGCGGTCACTGGGTGATTCAAGGACCGTTCATGATCGAGGCGGCCAAGTCGATCGGCGCCTCGGTGGCACATACCGCAACCGCGGTGATGCTCGGCAATGCATGGAACGATCTGGTGCAGCCGTTCTGGATTCTGCCGGCGCTCGCGCTGTCGAAGCTGAAACTGAAGGACATCATGGGCTATACGGTCATCATGATGTTCTGGATCGGCATTGTGTACACGGTGGCGATTCTCGCCTGGGGTTAAGCAAACAGCGGGCCGCCGCAGCGCGGCCCACTCGATGGAGGTGTTCAAATGCTGTACCTCGTTCATATGCAGGTTCAGATTCCTGCCGATGCCGACAAGGCGCTCACCGATCGCCTGAAGGCCGAAGAGAGGGCGTTCTCGCAGAAGCTGCAACATGAGGGCAAGTGGCGCCATCTGTGGCGCGTGGCCGGTCAGTACGCCAACTACAGCGTGTTCGACGTCGAATCGAACGACGAGCTGCACATGCTGCTCAGTTCGCTGCCGCTGTTTCCGTATATGGCTGTCAACGTCACACCGCTCGCGCAGCATCCGTCCGCGATCGCACCGAACTAAGAGGAACACCGATGCCCTATATCATCGAAACGTTCGACAAGCCCGGCCACGCCGACGTGCGCTTGCGCGAGCGCGAGACACATCTGGCGTTTCTGGAAAAGAACAAGGCACTCCTGCTCGCCTGCGGCGCAAAGCTGAACGAAGACGATAGCGGTGCGGGTGGCGGTGTGTATGTCGTCGATCTGGACACGCGCGAGGAAGCCGAGAAGTTTATTGCTGCCGATCCGTTTTCTCTGGTCGACTTGTTCGAGCGAGTGACGATCACGCGCTGGCGCAAGGCGTATTTTGATGGCGAGTGCTGTCTTTAAGCTAAGCGTCTAAGGCCTGGCCCGCCGCCAGTCACGCGGGCTTCTGCATTCCTTTGCTGCGGTTGGCGGTTGGCGGTTTGCGGTTTCAAGTTTCCGGTTGGCGCTTCTCGGTTGGCGGATTAACCGCTCAATCAGCCAACGCCGCACGAATCGCTGCGAGCCACAATGCCACCGCATGCGCACCAGGGTCCGCATAACCGAGCGCGCGGTCGCCGACATAACTCGACCGACCTCGCCGTGGATGCATCGACGCTGTCTGCGCCGCGCCTTCAGTCGCTGCATCGACCGCCGCTTTCAACGCCACGTCGAGCTCGTCTTCTGACATTGAGAGCGCGGCTTCCAACGCATCGGCAGCAGGTTTCAACGCATCGACCATCGTACGATCGCCCGGCTGCGCGGCACCTAAGGCCATCAGCCCGGCAACGCCCTCACTGAACGCCGCCGACCACGCCCTCGTCGACGATCCGCCGGATTGTTCGAGCGCGACCGCGGCGCGCAACAACATCACCGCGTAGAGTGGGCCCGAGGTACCGCCGACCACGCGTCGGACCGTTGCGGACAGGCTACGCAGCACCGCACCCGGCGCTGTTTCCGCAGGATAGGTATCGAGTTCATGGAGGATGCCGCGCGCCCCGCGCGACAGGCTGATGCCGAGATCGCCATCGCCAACGCGTTGATCCATGTCGGTCAAGATCGGCTCGGCTTCGAGCAGGCACGCGCACACGGCTTCAATCACGTGGCGCAACTTCACTTCTCGCGTAAGCGTCGCGCCGTTTGTACGATCTGGCGTGGCGGGTGCGGGCCGCACGGAAACCTGCGCGACGCGACCGCTCAACGCGGGCCATGCAGTGGTGTGCGCGGTGGCGTCGAGCCAGCCGAGCCGCTCATCGTCCACGAGCAGCAGTGTCAGCGAGACGCCCGCCATCTCGAGCGCGCTCAGGAACGTGCCGGACCATGCACGCTCCACACGGATGCCGCGTGCCCCCAGATAACGAAGCGCGGATCCGGCCACGATGCTCAATTCGCTCGATGGCGTGCCACCGAGATTGTTCACCAGCAGCGCCACCCGCGCACCCGATTGCAACGACAGGTCGCCGACGATCTGCGCCAGCAACCTCCCGACGATCGCGTCGGCCGGTTCCATCGCGCCCCGCTCCACACCGGGTTCGCCGTGAATGCCAAGGCCCCATTCGATTTCGCCATCGGCCAGCTCGAAACCCGGCTTGCCCGCCGCCGGCACCGTGCATGGCGTGAGCGCGACACCCATCGTGCCGAGCGAGGCGGCCACGTCGCGCGCAATCTGCGCCACTTCGGCCAACGGGCGTCCCGCTGCGGCAGCCGCGCCGGCAATCTTGTGAACCAGCACGGTCCCCGCGAGCCCGCGACGGCCCGCATGGTCACCGCTCGCCGCCAGGGCGACGTCGTCGGCGACGATCACCATTTCTGTGGGAATACCTTCGGCCCGTGCAATCTCCCCAGCGAGGCCGAAGTTGAAGCGGTCGCCCGTGTAGTTCTTCACGATCAGCAGGGCACCCGCGGCGCCGGCTACTGCGCGGATCGCGTCGAGCACGGCATCCGTGGAGGGCGACGTGAACACCTCGCCCGCTACCGCGGCGCTCAGCATGCCGTGACCGACATAGCCGCCATGAGCCGGTTCGTGGCCCGAGCCGCCACCTGAGATCAGCGCGACTTCTCCGCGCGCGGCAACGGCGTTGGCATCGGCGCGCACGACGATCGTGCTGCCTTGCAACAGCGAGAGATTGGGATTGAGCGCCGCGAGTCCCTCGAGCATGTCCGGGACGACCACGGAGACGTCGTTGATGAGCTTCTTCATTGCGTCAGCTTCCTTTTAAGCTGCCGGCCTTGTGTTGCAAGCTCACGGCAGTTAATGCAGTTGCGAGACCAGGAGGCTCAACTGTACAACAGGCAATACGGAAGGGAGGCACTGACAGGACAGCCGCACGATGACAACGTGCGCTGATGTGATGCGAGAACATGACAGTAGACGAAAGCGGAGCCGCTTTCGTCTACGTCACTTGTGCGTTGGTAGGCTCGATTGGATTCGAACCAACGACCCCCACCATGTCAAGGTGGTGCTCTAACCAACTGAGCTACGAGCCTTTAGAGGCGCGAATTATAGAGACTCCGGGCGCGTCGCACAAGCCCCACACGGCAAGTTGGGTCACAAAAGCGTGTCCACCGATTCGTCGCGCAGTGAGCGGCCCGGTTCGTCGTTCAACTTGTTTCAGGTCGTCGACGCCCACTCGGTCTGCGTATCCAGCGGAAAAACTGGCCGCGTCACGTGCTTGAATCTGAACAGCCCGTAATCCGAACTGGTCACGCCACGGCTATCGCACTCCACCAGCGCGGCAGCGATCGGCACAAAGACCGGGCGGCAATACATGCGTGATTTGAGCAACAGGAAACGCGCACGGCGCGGATCGATGCCAACGCTCTCGAACACGCCGAGGTCCCATGGTTCGTGCGTGCGCTCGGTCATCACAAGCTTGACCGTGCCGGTGTCGAGCACCGCCGCGCGTCCCATGAACGCACGCTGGCCGGTATAGGTCGGACCGCTGATCACGTATTCGCCATCGGTCAGCGCACGCACCACGCCGGTCACCGCAACCGGCGGCTTCGGGGTCACCGCACTGCTAGAGGTCTTATTGCCGATCGTCACCGTCACCGTGCTGCCGACGCCCGCCGCCATCAACGCCGCGACGGCTTGCGGATCGCACAGCGGCCCGCTTACGACCCGCTCGAGCTTCTGCCTGAGCGCCTCCTCCAGCAGATCCATCGTGTCGCAGGTGCCGCCCGACATACAGTTGTCGCCGTGATCGAGCAACAGCACCGGTTTGTCCGCGCCCTGCGCGAGCGCTGCGGCCTGCGCGACCGACTCTGCCAGCGGCGCGCTGCGATAAACGAAATCCTCGCGCTCGTTCCAGATCTGCCGCGCGATGCGCTCCGCGACAGCTTCCGCCTGCGCCCGCTCGCCGTTCGCCACCACCACCACGCTGATACACGGCGACGCGATATCGGCCAACGAGAAACCAGACAACACCGACACCGCGAGCATGCCATCGGCCTCTGCTACGCGCGCGGCCGCTACTGCACGCTTCATTGCGCCTTCGGCCGTCGCGCTGCGCAACGTATGCGTGAGCAGCGGCGGCTGGCGCCACGCCATCACCGGTTTCGTCTTACCGTGGATAAGATCGAACAGCAGACGCGCTGCATGCGCGCCGGTCTCGTACATATCGACGTGCGGATAGGTTTTGAAGCTGACGATCACGTCCGCGTTGTCGATCATCTTCTGCGTGACGTTGCCATGCAGATCCAGTGCGACCGCAATCGGCGCGTTCGGCAGTGCGGCGCGCACGCGTTCGAGCAGATCGCCTTCACCGTCATGCGAATTCTCCGCGACCATCGCGCCGTGCAGGTCGAGCATCACGGCATCGCAGCCTGGTGCGGCCGCAACGATTGCATCGCAGATCGCGTCGTAAGCGGCGGCGTCGACCGGCCCGCTCGGATTCGCCGATGCGTCGATGGGCGTCACGATCCCGGCATGCTCGCGCTCGGCAGCGTCGATAAACGCGGCCATGGCCGTCTGCATGCCCTTGTTTTCGTTGAACGCATCTTCGCCGTAGCTCGGGCCGTTGCGGCCAAATGCGGCAAGCGGCGTGGCCACCGGCGAGAACGTGTTGGTCTCGTGATTCATCCTTGCAATCAGGATCTTCATGCTGCAGTGTCCCCCGCGGTTTGAGCAGCGTTCAGCATGGCCTGCAACAGAACGTTGCAGCCGGCTTCCAGGTGATCCGCGCGTGCGTCTTCGATTTCGTTGTGGCTGATGCCGTCCTTGCATGGCACAAAGATCATGGCTGCCGGCGCCACGCGCGCGAGATAGACCGCGTCGTGACCGGCGCCGCTGATGACGTCCATCGACGAAAAACCGAGCGTGTCCGCACCATGCTGAACCGCGGCGACCAGGTCCGCCGCGAACGGCTGGGGCGGGAAATACACGACCTGTTCGACGTCGACGGTGATGCCTGTCTTCTCACCCGCGACAGCGCAAGCCGCGCGTAGTGCGGCATCCATCTCTGTGAGCGAGGCGTCATCGGCTGCGCGCAGATCGACCGTGAGGGTGACGCGACCTGGAATCACGTTGCGTGAGTTCGGATGCACGTCGACCCAGCCAACGGTACCGCGTCCATGCGGCGCGTGATCGAGGGCAATGCGATTCACCGCGTGGATCAGATCCGCCGCGACGAGCAGTGCGTCGCGGCGTAACGCCATCGGCGTGGGGCCCGCGTGCGCTTCCATGCCGTGCACCGTCACGTCGTACCAGCGCTGGCCTAACGCACCCTGTACGACGCCGATCGTCGTGTCATGCGCCTCCAGCACGGGACCTTGTTCGATATGCGCTTCAAAATACGCGCCGACCGCATGGGGCCTTCCGCTTTCGCCCGCATAACCAATTGACGCGAGCGCATCGCGCACCGAAATACCTTCACGATCGCGTTGTTCGAGCGCATGCTCCAACGTGAATGCCCCAGCGAACACGCCTGAACCCATCATCACCGGTACGAAACGCGAGCCCTCTTCATTGGTCCATACCGCGACTTCCAACGGCGCGAGCGTCCTCACGTTGGCATCGGCCAGCGTGCGCAAGACTTCGAGACCGGCCAGCACGCCGTAATTGCCGTCGAACTTGCCGCCAGTGGGCTGCGTATCGATGTGACTGCCCGTCATCACCGGCGGCAGGTCGTCACGCAAACCCGCACGACGCGCGAAGATATTGCCGATCGCGTCGATCCGCACGCTGCAGCCAATCTCCTTCGCCCACGCGATAAAAAGGTCGCGCGCCTTGCGGTCCAGTTCAGTCAACGCGAGCCGGCACACACCACCTTTATCCGTCGCGCCGATTTGCGCGAGTTGCATGAGACTGTCCCAGAGCCGCGCGCCGTCGACGCGCAGATCAGCAAGCGCTGCGACGGTTGTTGATTCATGAACTTGCATCGATGCTTCCTCGTTGTGAAGACAGTGTGTGCGTCAGACGACGCCGACGCCCAGATAACGGTCCTTGATCGAGTCGTCCGCGGCGAACGAAGCGTTGTCGCCTTCGTAGACGATCACGCCCTGTTCGATGATGTAGTGACGATCCGCGAGTTGTGTGCAGACTTCCAGGTTCTGCTCGACCAGCAGAATCGCGACGCCCGCTTCGCGGATCAACTTGAGTTGCGCGACGATCTCTTCGACGATCACCGGTGCGAGCCCTTCAACCGGTTCGTCGAGCATCAACAGACGCGGATGATTCATCAACGCGCGGCCGATGGCGAGCATCTGCTGTTCGCCGCCGGAGAGTTGCGCGCCACCGTTTGACCGTCGTTCTTTCAGGCGCGGGAAAATGCGGTAGATATCGTCGAGTTGCCACGGCGAATCTTTGCGCGCGCCGAGCCGCAGGTTTTCTTCGACGGTCAGCAGACGAAAGACGCCGCGATGTTCGGGCACGAAGCACACACCGCGCGAAGCGATCTTGTGCGGCGGCATGCCGCTGATTGCCATGCCGTTGAACGTCACTGACCCGCGCTGTGGTGTGACGACACCGGCAATGGCCTTGAGCGTGGTGGACTTACCCGCGCCGTTACGGCCCAATAACGTGACCGTCTCGCCGTCGTTGATTTGCAGGGACACCCCTTGCAGGATGTGACTCTTGCCGTAGAAGCCGTGAATCTGCTGCACGTCGAGAATCATGCGCGGCCTCCGGTGATCATGTTGCCGAGATAGGCACTGCGTACACGCTCGTCGCCGCGAATATCGTCCGGGCGTCCTTCCACCAGCACGCGTCCTTGTTGCATGACGGTGATCGTGTCGGAGATGTCCATCACAATGCCCATGTTGTGCTCGATCAGCACGACCGTGTAGTCGTCGCGCAGGCCACGAATCAATTGCTTCATGTCGTCGAGGTCGTCGATACCCATGCCTGAAGTCGGCTCATCCAGAAAGATCGCCTTGGGCCGCGCAGCGAGCGCCATACCGACCTCAAGCCGTCGCTGCTGACCATGCGACAGCGCGCCCGCAGGCACCTCGCTAAAGCGCTGCAACGCGAGGCGTTCAAGCACACCGTCGACGGTATCCGCGTGAGTCAGCGCGCCATGCGGCGGCGTCCACGCGTTCAGCGCGCGCACCGAGTCGACACCTTGCGCAGCGAGCCGTAGATTCTCGCGCACGCTCAGGTTGGCGAACAGACTCGTCACCTGAAACGAACGCGCAACGCCGCGGCGCACGCGTCTATGATCGGGTTCATGCGTCACGTCATGGCCGTCGAAGATGATCTTCCCGACGGTGATGGGCAACGTGCCGGTCAGAACGTGAAACAGCGTCGTCTTGCCCGCGCCGTTCGGACCGATCACCGAATGCACGGTACGCGGCATGACGCGCAGATTGACGTCGGAGAGCGCCGTGAACTTGCCATACCGCTTCACCACGCCGCTCGCTTGCAGAATCGCTTCACTCATATGCGCTCCCTGGCTGCGTGCTTGCCGGTATCGTTGTCAGCATCAACGGATGGATTGCGCCGCAGCGCTTGCCAGATCCGTTCGCCCAAACCCCATAGCCCGCGCTGCATGAACAGGCTAACCGCGATTAGCACGATGCCGAGCAGCAACAGCCAGCGCGGCCATAGCGTGGACAGCCAATCGGCGAACAGCACATAGAACGCCGCGCCCAGCACCGACGCGAACAGATTGCCCGTACCGCCGATCACCGTCATCACGAGGATCATCTCGCTCGTGTGGTAATCGATGTTGGACAGCGGCGCGATGCCGGTCATCAATGCATGCAACGCGCCGGCAAGGCCCGTCACCGCGCCGGAGATCACGAACGCCATGAGCTTGAAGCGTTTGACGTCGTAGCCGACCGCGGCCGCGCGCGCCTCGTTGTCGCGAATCGCCAGCAACGTCCGGCCGAATACCGAGTGCGAGACACGCATCAGCAACCAGAACACCACGAGAAACAGCACGGCGACGAAACCGTAGTACTGCCACGGCGAAGTCAGCGGCACGAGTGCTTTGCCGAACAAGCCCAAGGCCGGGCGTGGAATGTCGAGCAGGCCGTTGTCACCCCCGGTCAGATCGGGTGTGGTGTAAGCAAGGAAGTAGAACAGTTGCCCGAATGCGAGCGTCAACATCACGAAGTACGTGCCGCGCTGACGAATCGAAAACCAGCCGACTAGCGCGGCGGCCGCCCCGCCAATGACGATCGCGGCGAGCAGCGCCGCGGGGATTGGCATCGCCGTTTTGGTGAGGACCAGGCCCGCGCAATAGCTGCCGAGTCCGAAGAAGATGCCCTGTCCGAACGAGAGCAAGCCTGTGTGGCCGAGCAATAGATTGCAACCGAGTGCCGCGAGCGCGAACACGAGTACTTCAGTGGCTAACGATCCAGAACGCAGCGTCAGCGGCAATATGCACACGACCAGCAGCGCCAGCAACAGAAAACGATAGCGATGCAGCGCATGCTTCAAGCTGCGTTGAGTTGACTGGGAAGAAGCGTCTTGCACAGCAGGCTTCGAGGTATCGGTCATGCCGCTCTCCCGAGCAAACCGTTCGGCCGTAGCAACAACACCGCGGCCATCGCGACATAGATCATCAGCCGCGCGCCTTCTGGCCACAAGGTACTCATCACGCTCTGCACGATTCCGACCAGCAACCCGCCGACCAGCGCACCCAGAAAATTGCCCATCCCGCCGACCACCACCACGACGAACGCGACGCTGAGCGCCTCGATGCCCATGAAAGGATCGACGCCACGAATCGGCGCGGCAAGCACACCGGCCAATGCGGCGGTGGCGGCGCCTAGCGCGAACACCAGGCTGAACACGCGCATCACGTTGATGCCGAGCAGCGACACCATCTCCGTCGATTCACTACCGGCGCGCACCGCGCTGCCGAGCCGCGTGCCTTCCAGCACCCACCACAACACCGCAGCCAGTACGGCCGTGAAGCCGATCACGAACAGGCGGTACTTCGGATACACGAAGCTGCCCCAGATCACCACGCCATTCAGCATGTCGGGAACGGGCACGTTGTCGCCAATCGGCCCCCAAATCAGGATCGCGCATTCCTGCACGACCAGTGCGAGACCGACCGTCACGAGAATATGAAACTCGTGCTGTTGCGCGTATACGTGCCGCAAGATCAGCTTCTCGACGACCCACGCGAGCGCACCGACAACGATCGGCACGACGACGAGCGCGGTCCAGAAATTCATCGACCACTGCATCGCCTGATAGCAGAAATACGCGCCGAGCAGATAGAACGCGCCGTGCGCGAAATTCACGAAGCGCAGCAAGCCGAACACGATCGACAAACCGACCGCGAGCAGGAAATACAGCATCCCCACTCCGATGCCGTTGACGATCTGCAGGAGATAAACGTTCATGGCGTCCGTCTAAAGGATGTAGCGACGAGGTGCCGCTAGTGAGCGTGCCGCGTTGCATGCGGCACGAATGCATCAGGCCATCTTGCAGCCGGTCTTGTCGAGCGGCAGGAACGACTGGCCGGAACTCACGATATCCGCGTAGTCGTCGGCATTCTTCATCTTGTTCTTCGCCTTGCCCTTCAACAGATAGTAGTTCTTCAGTACCTGATGGTCACCCTTGCGGACTTCCTCCGGACCCGTCAGGCCGTCATATTTCATCCCCTCAAGCGTTGCGATCACCTTCTTCGGGTCGACGGTGCCCGCTTTCACGATGCCGTCGAGCAGGATCTTTGTGCAGATGTATGAACCCGCGAGGCTGTAATTGGGATTGGCCTTGAACGCGGCATTGCTGCGTTTGACGAGATCACGATTGAGCGGTGAGTCGATATCATGCCAATACTGTGCGCCGAAATAGACGCCTTCGCACAGGTCCGCGCCGAGCGATTCGAACTGCTCCAGGCCAGAAGCCCAGGCGATCAGAATCGTGCAATTGTTCTTCATACCGAAGCTCACGGCCTGGCGCAACGTATCGGACGATTGTGACCCGAAATTGAGAATCAGCAGGACGTCAGGCTTCGCGGCGACTGCATTCGTCAGGTAACCGCTGAATTCCTTCTCGTTGAGCGAGTGGTAGCTATTGCCCACATGCTCGATGCCCTTCTCCTTGAAAATCGCCGTGGCTGCCGATAGCAACCCGTCGCCGAATACATATTGCGGCGTGATGGTGTACCAGCGTTTTGCTTTCGGCATCATCTGGATCAACGGGCGCACGGTCTGTTCGATCGCACCGTAGGTCGGCACGGACCAGCGGAACGTCGCGTCGTTGCAGTCCTTGCCGGTGATTTCGTCCGCACCTGCGGTGGTGATAAAGATGCCGCCGGCCTTCTGGACTTCCTTGCCCATCGCCAAAGCTTCGGAGGACAGAATACCGCCGGCGAAGAAACGCGCATTCTTCTGCTGCGCGATTTCCTGCACGCGGCGCACTGCCGTTGCCGGCTTGCCTTCCGTATCGAGCACGGTATAGGCCAGCGGTTGGCCGAGTACCTTACCGTACTGCTCGATGGCGAGCTTCATGCCGAGGTCGGCGTACTTGCCGTTCGCGGCGAACGGGCCCGACATCGGCACCGGACAGGCGAACTGCAAGGCCCCGGCCTGCGCGAACGCGCTACGCGCGACCAGCGAGCCCAACGTCCCCGGAACGGCCGACAACGCGGCCAGCTTCAACATATTTCGGCGATTCAAAATGACGCTCCTTAAGAAAGAGACACGCACTGACCGACTGCGAAACTGAAAGACTGCGCGAACGACGACGAACGCTTGCTGGCCGCCGAGAAGTTTTCCACCACACCGGCTTTGTTCTATTTATCATGATAAATAGGTTGGACTTGATCGTAGGTACAATAAATTCGAGTGTCAATAAGGCAAAATTCCTGGCGGCAGCGAGGCAGCCTTCCGTGTGGTGGCTGGCCTGGCCGGCCGATGGAAGAACGTGCAGGACCAAACTGGGAGCATCGAAAATGGCCATGGGTCGCGCCAAGAGTGGCGCCGCGATTGAGATCAAGCAGCAAAAGCGCGGCGATCTGGTCGCCGAGGAGATCAAGCGGCTCATCACGGAGAAGGACCTGAAGCCGGGTGACCGCCTGCCGCGCGAGGTGGAACTGCAGCAGCTCTTTTCGGTGAGCAAAAGCACGATTCGCGAGGCGCTGAAGTCGCTCGAGGTGCAGGGTCTTATCAAGGTAACCACGGGCCCAAGCGGCGGCGGCATGGTGGTCGAAGTGCCGCTCGACCGCACGTTACAGCTCTTGCAGAACTACCTGTTCTTCAAGGATGTATCGATCGACGACATTTACACCGTGCGTAAATTGCTGGAGCCGGAGCTGGCGGCGGGTGCGGTGCCGCATTTGACGGAACAGGACTTCGAGGCGCTCGAAGCGAGCATTGCGTGCTGCGATCGGCCGGCTTCGTCACATGGCGGACAGGACATCGTCCGGCAGCGTCAGGAAGACGTCAATTTTCACGACATCCTCGCGGCGGCAAATCCGAATCCGTTCCTGCGCTTCAGTTGCGAACTGATCAACGAAATGATCCGGCAATTGATCGAGTTTCGTAACGATACGCCACAGGCCGAGCACGAACGTTTCGGTCTCGCCAACGTGAAGATTCACAAGGCGATCACGAAAGCCGCACGCGAACGTGACGTGGAAAAGGTGCGCGAGTTGATGGTGGTCCACATGACCGAAGCGCCACGCTATGTGAAGCGCATGAAGGGCAAGCTGCGGGGCCGTCTGATTCTCGACTCCGAGATCCGCCGACGCGTTCGGGCACGGGGTGTCGCGCCGGTTGATGAGACGGATCAGGAGTGACGTCGATTTGACAGGTCCCGCTGCCGGATGGCGGGGCACCTGCAGCGGAAGATGCGCTGCCGTGCCCGGGTTTGAAGCGGACAGAACGAGGGGAATCGAAAGGATTCGGCTGATCTAAATGAAGGCCCGTGTGCATGAGGCTTGCGACAGCAATTAGCTTGCACATAGCCATTCCACTGCTCAAGACGGTCAAATGGGGTGCGGTAGCCGCGTGAGGGCTCAACCTTTTCCGGCCCGCGCCGTTATTGCATCTGCACAGGCATAACACTGGACCGTCATGGCACAACCTATTCCGTTTTCCCGCAACACCGGCGCTGCGCGTGCTCGGCATGACAAAGCCATGCTGTTGCCGATCGCCCGGAAGATCGCCGACGATCTTGCCCTGCGCGTGCATCTGGCACTCGACGCCTTGCGCCGAGGCGCCGGCAGCACAAGCGATGCGCAAACTCTCACGCAAGTCATGCTGTTGACGGGCTTTCTGGCTGAGTCAGGCTTTGGGTCGGTAACCGGCGAGCAACTCGGTGCGGCGGAGGGTGCGGTGTCGGCGGTTTTCGATATCGGCCGTGAGACCGGCGGGTGGAAATTGGACAGCGCAGGCGTCGCGATTTTCGCGGAGATCGCGACGAATTACGATCGGCAGTTGCACAGCGCGCCGCTTTGGGCGATCACCGATGCCAGCGAACGACTCGACCGCTTTACCGCAGGCGTGCCGAATCAGACGCCAATGCGGAAGCGGGCTTAGCCTGATCGGATGACATAGGACGGCTGGGAAACCTCGCCGATGATTTCCGCCAATCGACCGGCGCGGTGTATTAGAAAGGTGCCGTGCCTGTGAGCGCGAGACGGCGCAGCCATCGGACGGGCTTATCTGGAGTTGACGGGTTACGCGAACGCGATCCGGATCGGGAAGGAATAACGCCAGAGGAACTGGCGCCGTATCGGGCAAGGCCCCGCCGCGGCGATTTCCGCATCGCCGCTTCGTGAGCCTCACGCGTATCGATGCGCAGCTTTACCGATGGACGGCGCCGGTTTGGCAGGCGCTTGTGAGTCGTTGATTTCGCGGGCG
>NZ_JAQQDU010000073.1:0-43758 GCF_046027825.1 Paraburkholderia sediminicola | reverse complement strand
GTATCTGAAATTTATTTCAAGGCGCTTTTTCTATGCGCCTCGGGTCATCGACAACCGGCACTTTCACGTCGGGGGCCAGAGCACCCGCGGCCGGGGCACCGATCGTCCAATCGTGCAGCACGGTATAGGCAACCGCCAGCAACGTCGGGCCGATGAATACGCCAAGGAAGCCGAAAGCAAACGCGCCGCCCAGGATACCCAGCATCACCAGGATCAGCGGCATGTCACTACTCTTGCCGATCAGGATCGGCTTGATGACATTGTCGGACATGCCGACGACCAACACGCCCCACACGACCAGAAAGATTGCCCAACCCGTTGCGCCGCCGTGATACAGCCAGATCGCCGCGGGCAACCAGACGACAACCGGGCCGCCCGGTATCACCGATAGAAAGAACGTCGCCAGCCCAAGCAACGCCGGTGCTGGGACGCCCGCAATCCAGCAACCGAAGCCGGCAAGAACGCCTTGCACAAGGGCAGTGCCGAGAATCCCGTAGACCACGCCCTTTACCGTGCTGCCCGCCAGCGCCAGCAAATAATCGGCGCGTTCGCCGGCGATGCGCCGCATGCCCGCCTTCAGCCAGGCCGCCGCGCCTTCCCCGCCTGTATAAAAGAAGAACGCAAGCACGATACTCAGCGCCAACAAACCCAGACCGTGCGTAACGGCAATCGCAGCCGCCAGGATCCACTTGCCGGCCGGCGCCGCAAGCGCACGCATTTGCGCGATCAGTTCAGAGTTGCTACTCGTTACATTCGACCAAAACGCCTCAATGTTCGAGCCAACCAGGGGGATTCGCCCCACCCACGGCGGCAAATCCGGCAAGCCAGCCTCAAAGAGCTTTTGCACCAACGCGACGATCTCGTGAACATGCGCACCGAAAGCAAAGCCGGCATAGACGAACGGGCCAAGCACCACAATCAGAATGATGAGTACGATCAACGTTGCGGCCAGCTTCCGCCGGCCCCCGACCGCTGCGGTGAGCCGCCGGTACACGCCCCACGTGCTATAACTGAGAATGGCGCCCCACAGCAGCGCCGTCGTAAAAGGCGCTAGCACCAGCAGGGAGCCGCCCACCAATATGATCAACGCGAACACTGCAGCGAGACGTTCAATCAGTTGGTCCGATTTCACCATGAATCTCCTGTTGTGCCAGACCACAGCGACGAATAGACATACGCTTGCCAAGCGTCCATTGAAGGCAGTCAGTATAGAAGCGAGTCACGCCCCCGGGCACGTCTTATATCATCTGGTCAAGACGCCACGCAACGCGCCTGGCGGCGCGTACAGCAGGCTCATTTATCATGTGGAAACGTCCTAATCCATCTGGCATAGTCAGCCAAATAATATGGCGGCATAGAAAAGACTAGAATATAAGGTTCTGTGCACCCCAACTTCCGGATTTATGCGCTCGCGAATAGCCAAACGTCTCCCCCCCGATGCCGACAAGCTTGTCGGTCTCTCGCTCGCGCTTTTCGCGTCGGGCAGCCGCACCGAGGACCGCTTCTGGGAAGCGAAGCTCGATGCGCTGCTGGCCAAGATCGTCCGCAACGCCAACCAGACTACGCTGGACGCCGCGCTCGATCACCTGCAGCAGAATCATCCAGATGCCTACGGCGCACTCGCTGACATGGCAGAAACGCACAGCGAGTCGTTCATCGTCGATCATGAAGGCGTTCCTTACGAAGCGCTGCTGATTGCCGCGCCCGTGCTGGCATGGACTCGCTACATGATTCCTTCCGGCCCGCTCAAGACGGACGCGGCCGACGCGCTGCGTGCGCACCTGCAGGCGCACGTGCTCGCGGCCAATACGCGTGTCGCCATGGCGCCGTTCCTGTACAGCATCGATCAGTTGCCGCGTCACCACGTCGAAACCTGGCGCATTGCCCAGCAACTCGCTCAAGCAGCGATGGGTGGCGGCAACGTCAAACTCAATTTTGGCGAACTGCCGGAAACTTCGCCGATCCTGGCCGACCCGCGTTTTCTGCTGGCTGTGGTCGCGGCGCCAGTGGGCGAGCCGGCGTTTCGCTGGCAGGAAGAAGAAAACGGCAGCCGGATCGAGCGTGGCCAATGCCTCGAACAATGGGCAACGCAAGGTGGCGCCAATCTGTCGCTGGTGCTGCCCGGCTGTGAGTTCGAGTGTCTACTGCCGGATGCCTATTATTCGGCGTGCCGCGACGCCGACGAATGCGTGCGCCCTCACACGGTACGTACCGCTGTGCGCTATCTGTTCGACACCATCGGCGCGGCGCCACAGGAGTTGCGCGCCGTTGTCGCGGGCTTCGGCGAGCGCCGTATCGACGAATATCGCGTCGGCTTCACGCGCCGGGGCAGCAATGATGTGATCTACGGCGTCGTGTGGCCGCTTTATGGCCGCGAGAACGGCGAGCCCGGCATCGATGAAGAACCGCAAGAGACGCCTGCGTCAGACGACCCGCTCGAGGAAATCGTCGCATTGCTCAAGGAAACCGGTGTGACCGATGTGCGCCGCCACGCAGGGCGCTTCGAACCGGAATATTGCGATGACTGCGGTGTCCCGCTCTATGCGGACCCGCTCGGCGAAATCGTCCACGCCGAAATGCCGGAGGACGCGGAGCCCGCGCAACCGCATTTCCATTGACCCACCGGCGCCGGCGTCATTGCGCCGCACCGCGACATCAGAAAGCCCCGCCGCGTGCGGGGCTTTTTTTACGTCATTCTTCCTATGCCTTTTGGACAGGCCGTCAAAACGAAGGGAATTTGTCATGATAGTGCCGGTGGCGCATCGTAATGCGCACGGCACCCTCGCCGGCCCGCACGCATCGCGCCACCTCGCCCGATTCATCTGGAGACATGGCATGCGATTCTCAATACTCAACTCAGACGCGGAACGACGCGATGGACTCAAAGCGCTGCTGCGGCAAATCGACCGGTTAGCGCGCTTTAACGAAGCACAGGATTGGCGTCAGGTTGAGCGTACGCTCAAGCGCCTGCGGCCCGACCTGCTCGTGATCGACTGGCAGGACTGGATGTCTGTTGACGATACCCGTCATTTGCTCAGCCACTACCCGGACCTGCGCATTGCAGTGCTGACCGACGTGGTCTCACCCACTGCCGTGCGAGACTTCATGGACGAAGGTGTGCTCGGCGTGGTTCCGCGCGAAACCGACCCGTGCCTGATCGTGCGCGCTTTCGAGATGGTTCTGCTGGGCGGCCACTATGTGCCGCCCGGCGCGTTGGCGCTCGATCCTCCGCTACCGCCAGATGCCGCCATCCGGCCGTTCGATGAAAAGAATCCGCCACCGCGCCGGACCAAACTGTCCAACGGCCTGTCGCCCCGTCAGGAGCAGATCATGCGCTGCGTCCACATGGGCAGCACCAACAAGATGATCGCGCGCACGCTCGGCATTAGCGAAGGCACCGTCAAGATCCATCTGACAAGCATATTCCAGCAACTCGGAGCGCCCAATCGCGCCGCCGCGGTCGCGCTCTACAACGGCTGGCTGTCGGCTCATTTGCAAGTACTGCGCAACGATGGCGAAGGTCCGGTTCGTCCGGTAATGGGACAAGCCGGTGTGGTGCCATTGCGGCGCCGCACGCTGCGGCGCTTCCAGTATCCGTTGCCCGCGAACGACACGGCCGACACGCTGCCAATGGCAGCCGAACCGAGCACGGCTTACGGCGATGAGCCCGCCGCGCCAGCGGCGAAGCAGGACAAGCCAGGTTCGGCATAACGTCAGCCGGCGCGCGCGCGCCAGAATCGGAACACGCACTTTCTGGCAGCGTTCGCGCCGGCTGGCATGGAATCCGCTCACACCTTTTCTCGTCCAACGAGTAATATGAGATACATGGGTTTCCTCTACACACCGCTTCCGTTCTGGGTCGCTGTCGGTGGCTGGATCGCCACTGCGATAGTGGTCGCGCTCGCGCTGTGGAAAAATCCTTTCAAACGACTTCAGGACGGCACACTCCAGCATGTCTGGCTCGCGATCATCGTCGCGGTGTCGGTGCTGTGGGCGAGCAATGCGTGGCTCGACGACGGCACAGTCATGCACCTGCTCGGCGCCACGCTGGTCGTCACATTATTCGATTGGGCGCTGGCGCTGATCGCCATGGCGATCGTCACCGGTCTCGCCGCGGTCGTCTTCGACGCCCCCTGGCAGGGCATTGCGCTAACGTTCATTGTGTTCGGTGCGTTGCCTGTCGGTATCTCGACCTTGATCCAGCGCGCCAGCATCGCCTGGCTACCGCGTAACCTCTTCATGTTTATCTTCGGCCAGGGTTTTGTCTCACCCGCCATTGCCGTGTCGCTCACGGCGGCCGCGGCGCTCGGCGTTCACATCGCGCTCGCCGACGGCTCAATGACCGTGGTACCGGTCGGCTACGCGTTCAGCGTGCTTCTGCTTGCCACCGGCGAAGCCTGGTTCACGGGTATGTCGACGGCATTGATCGCGGTCTACCGTCCGGCGTGGGTCACCACGTATGATGTGCGTCGATATCGATTGGGCGGGCCTCGCACCTGACACGGGCGCGGCATCGAGCACGTATCTGCGGCAATCAGTCGTCTCGGCACATAAAGCGCCTGAGTCCATGCACCACGACAGGACAAAATATTTGTGTCAGGATTGAACTCATCCCTCGCGCCGTGCATCTTACGTGCCTCATGTCTCATTAGCGTCTAACGAACTAGATGGATCGCACCAACGTACCGCGCCGATTGCTGCGGTTGGTCGGCCGGTTAGCAACATTTGCAGCGGGTCTCTCGCTCATTTGCACTGCTCCCGCATACGCCGATCAACTCGAACAGCACAACGATCTCGTCAACAAATTTGTCAATGACATGCATGCAGACCCGCTGGTCGCGGACTGCGCCGCTCATGGCGATTTTGTTGCAAGCACATCGACCGCTTTCGACCATGTCGAATTTCCACCCAGCTCCTTCGACAGCGCGCACGCGTCGGTCACCCCCTGGAACGATTCGTTCGACGAGGGCAAGCAGCGCGTCAAGGTGGACAACATCGTTACCGTCGAGGGACTCGGTATCCCCCAGAGCGGCGGGGACCCAGCCGATCTCAAATTTCGCTGCGGCTATGTAGGCGCCCAGATGCTGGCGTTCAGCTGGAACGATCCAGTGCCGCCGGCCCGCGCGCATAGCTCCGGGTCTACGGGATCACGAGCGTCCTCGGGCAACCATAAGAGTGCGAAGGGCAAGCACTCCGCTAGCGGCAAAACAACGAAGAAAGCGACCGGCAAATCCTCGAAGGCAAGCTCGGGGAAATCTTCGCGAGCGACTTCCAGCAAGTCTGCGGGCAAGTCCTCGAGCAAATCGACCACGAAGAAGTCACCGGCGAAAAAGGCTCAATAGTGGGCAGGACTCACAGCCGCTTCAACTGACCGGCGCCGCGGGTCATGCTACCCCCCAAAAAAACGGGGCACGCACTTTCAAAGTGTGTGCCCCTTTTTTATGCAGCGTCCGGTTAGGCGAACGTCTCCACGTGCCGCAATATTGCCTGCAGCATGGCGGCGCCAAGCGACGCGCTACGTTCGCCGTTCCAACCCACCCGCTCGTCCGGCAGATTGGCGTTATCCTTGAACGGCATCTCCAACGTCAACGACAGGCAGCCGAATTCGTTGCCGATGTACTTTGAAGCCAGCTTGAGCGCATCCTCGCGATACTTGCTCGCGGCGTAGCCGTACTTATCCTGGAAGTCCGGGCTCGAATGCTTGAAGGCTTCGATGAACGCTTTCTGCTCTTCGCCCTGCCGCTCGGTGAAACCCGGCAGCATTTCGGAGCCGGCCACGAACACGTACGGCAGTGCCTCGTCGCCGTGGATATCGAAAAAGAGGTCGCAACCGGTCGCGTGAATGGCGTCACGCACCACCAGCACCTCAGGACTGCGCGCGGCGTCCGGCTCCATCCATTCGCGGTTCAGGTTCGCACCCGTCGCGTTGGTACGCAGATTGCCGTGCACGCTGCCGTCCGGATTCATGTTCGGCACGATGTAGAACACCGCGTGATCGTAGAGCTTGCGCGCCACCGGATCGCCCGCCCAATCGCCCCAACCCGCGAGGCGCTTGACGAGACCTTCGATAAACCATTCGGCCATCGTCTCGCCAGGGTGCTGGCGCGCAATCAACCAGATCTTCTTCTTGGGCGTGTCACCGGTTTGCGGGGTGCCCAGCGTCAGCAGCGACATCGGCCGGCCTTCGACGGTCTTGCCCAACTCCGTGAGCGTGGCCTGCGGCATCTGCTGAACCGCGCCGAGAAACTCCGAATGACGTTCCTCACTATACGGCTCGAAATACGCGTAGTAGATGCGGTCGAAATCCGGCGTGTGGTCGATCGTCAACACACGGCCGTCGTAAGAAGTCGGCACGCGGAACCAGTTCACCCGGTCATAGCTCGCTACCGCCTGGTAGTCGCGCCAGCCTTCCGCGAATGCGCACGCTGCGGCATTTTCGAAGGTCATCACGCAGCGCTCTCCAGCCGCGCCGGACAATCCGAAATAGAACCACTGCGCGAACTCGGCGTGGCTGTCGGGCCGCACGCGCAGACGGATGTTGCCAGCGTCTTCGCAGGCCAGCACTTCAATCGCACCTGCGTCGAAGTTGCTCGAAATCGATAACGTCATGAGATTCTTCCCTGCTTGTGTGCGCGGCAATCGCCTAGTCAGCGATGCGGCGGCGGAATACGTAAGTGGAATCATTCGAGGCTTCGGCGTCGAATGCGTAGCCTTCGGAATCGAAGTCCTTCAACTGCTCGGGCTTGTCGAGACGGTTTTCGACCGCGTAGCGCGCCATCAGACCGCGCGCGCGCTTTGCGTGGAAACTGATGATCTTGTAGCGGCCACCCTTCCAGTCTTCGAACACCGGTGTGACGATCGGCGCTTCGAGCAGCCTGGGCTTGACCGATTTGAAGTACTCGCCCGAAGCACAGTTGACCAGCACGCGCGAGGCGGCAGCACTCTTCTTCAGTTGCGCGTTCAACGCCTGCGTGATCCGCTCGCCCCAGAACGCGTAGAGATCCTTGCCGCGTGTATTGGCAAAGCGCGTGCCCATTTCCAGCCGGTACGGTTGCAGCAAATCAAGCGGGCGCAGCAGTCCATACAGGCCGGAAAGCACACGTACGTGGTTCTGTGCGTAATCCAGATCGGCCGACGACAACGTCCTGGCGTTGAAGCCTTCGTACACATCGCCATTGAACGCGAGCACCGCCTGTTTGGCGTTGTGCGTGCCAAAGCTGGGCGACCATTCTGCGTAACGCTGAAAATTGAGGTGCGCAAGCTGATCGGAAATGCTCATCAACGAACCGATCTGCTGCGGCGACAAAAGGCGCAATCCGCCGATCAATTCGGCCGCATCATCGACGAAATCGGGGATCGTGTGCTTTTTGACGTGCGGAGGGGTTTCGTAGTCGAGCGATTTCGCCGGCGACAGAACGATTATCATAGAGGCTTGCAGGCACGCCGTGCCTGGCGGTCAAAGACGAAAGCCAGATTGTAACGAATGCCCGGTTCCCATGCCTCACACAGCGCTTTGCGCGTCGTCCTCGATTCCAACGTATGGATCGATATTCTCGTGTTCGACGATCCCCACACGCGGCCGATCCGCGCCGCACTCGAACGTGGCACGCTGGCCGCGCTGATCGACGCGCGCTGCCTTGCCGAACTCGCCTACGTGCTCGACTATCCGCAATTCGTGCATCGCAATGTCGACAAGACGGCGGCGCTTGCCGTCGTTGCACGCCTTTCGCAATTGGTCGAACCCGCTGCACCCGCGGAGGATGCCAGGCCGTTACCGAAATGCAAAGACCGCGACGACCAGAAATTCCTCGAGCTCGCGCACGCCGCACAGGCCGACTGGCTGGTATCGAAAGACCGCGCGGTGTTGAAACTCGCCAAACGGATTGCGCGTGACTTCGGCTTCCAGATCGCACAGCCGGCACCGTTCGTCAGCGCCTGCGTGACAATCGCTGACGAGCCCGCGCCCGTATGACCCCTGGCCGGATGGCCAACGTCGGGCCGGCCGCGCGCACGCAGCGCCGCGATTCCCTACAATCAGGCTTCGTCCTTTTCGAACGACGCCCCCTGTCAATTTCGCCAACTCACCCGACCACGCTCCGGACAGCGCCATGAATGCACCGCACGACACGCCCATGAGTCCCTCGTTTCCGTCCCGCCTGCCGGATGTCGGCACGACGATTTTCACCGTGATGAGTGCGCTCGCCGCCGAAAAAGGCGCGGTGAATCTCGGTCAGGGCTTTCCCGACTTCGGCTGCGACCCCCGCATTGTCGACGCGGTCGCGAACGCCATGCGCGACGGCCACAATCAATACCCGCCAATGGCCGGTGCCGCACCGCTGCGTCAGGCGATTTCGGACAAGATCGCAAACCTGTACGGCCGCCGCTACGACGCCACCAGCGAAATCACCGTGACAGCAGGCGCCACGCAGGCGCTGCTGACCGCGATTCTCTGCACCGTGCATCCGGGCGACGAAGTAATCGTGATCGAGCCGAACTACGACAGCTACGTGCCGTCGATCGAGCTGGCCGGCGGCAAGCCGGTATTCGTCACGCTCGAAGCGCCGGACTACACAATCCCGTTCGACAAGCTTGCCGCCGCGATCACGCCGAAAACACGGCTCCTGCTGATCAACACGCCGCACAACCCGACCGGTACGGCCTGGCGCGCGGAAGACATGCGCAAGCTCGAAGAAATCGTGCGTGGCACCAACGTGCTGATTCTGTCGGACGAGGTGTACGAGCACATGGTGTACGACGGCGCGCCGCACGAAAGCGTGGCGCGTTACCCCGAACTGGCGCAGCGCAGTTTCGTGGTGTCGAGCTTCGGCAAGACCTATCACGTCACCGGCTGGAAGGTCGGCTACGTAGCCGCGCCCGCCGCGCTCACGGCCGAATTCCGCAAAGTGCACCAGTTCAACGTGTTCACGGTGAACACGCCGATGCAGGTCGGCCTCGCGGACTACATGAAGGATCCGGCACCGTATCTGGACCTCCCCGCGTTTTATCAGAAGAAACGCGATTTCTTCCGCGCCGGCCTCGCGAATTCGCGCTTCAAGCTGTTGCCTTGCACCGGCACATACTTCCAGTGCGTCGACTATTCGGCGATCAGCGATTTGCCCGAAGCCGAATTTGCGCAATGGCTGACCGGCGAGATCGGGGTCGCGGCAATTCCGGTGTCGGCGTTCTATCACGAGGCACATGAATCAGGCGTAGTGCGCTTCTGCTTTGCCAAGCAGGAAGCCACCCTCGCCTCCGCGCTCGACCGGCTGGCGCGGCTCTAGGACGCCCCGCGCGATGCTGCGAACGAACCCACGTTCCTCGCCATCGCGCGCAGCGGCCCACGCGTGCGTTGCACGCCCGATTTCATGTCACCCGCACTACACTCGCGCGTCAGGCCGGACGCGAGGCCGCGATGTACGCCTTACGATCGTCGGTCACGCGCTGCGCGGCCGGCCGGGCGTTGATCGCCTTCAGATAGCTTTTCCAGTCCACGCCGGCGTCGAGCAGCAAATCGCGGCCGTAGATGGTCTGCGTCGCCATGCCCACCAGCGGCAAACTCACAAAACCCGCTGCGTCGGCGACACTGAAACGCTCGCCGCGCAAATACGGCCCGAACTTCGCAATCCGCTTGAAGCCGGTAATGTGATGGGCGAGCAGCTTCTCGACGCGCGCCTTGGTCGCGTCAGTCACGGTGCCGCCAAAGAATGCTTCCTTGTAGAGATTGCGCGCGGTCAGTTCGAGATGCACATCCACGAACATGATCAACTCGCGCTCCTTGGCCGCTTCCCATGGGTCAGCAGAGAAAATCGCCTTGTCGGGGAAACGCGCGGCCAGGTACTCGACGATGCTTTGCGATTCGCACAGATCGCCGTGCTCGGTCTGGATATAGGGGACCTTGCCGAGCGGAGAATGCTCGAGCATCGTCTCTTCCTGGCTCGGCAGCACGAACACTTCCTCGAACGGAATGCCGTGTTCGAGAAGCACGAACTTCACCTTGTTGTAATAGTTAGAAAGCGCGAAGCCGCACAGTTTGATCATCGGGTGTCTCCTTCCTTCGGGTTGTTTGAGACCGCTCGTCAAAAACAAAGCAGCGGCCTGCGATCAATCATCCAGTAAATTGCACGATCGTGCTATTCTAAAATAACCATGGAGTCGAGCATCACAATGACCTCTCGCAATTTCAGTATCGAGACTATCGGCATTGTCGGAACCGGTGCAATGGGCCGCGGCATCGCCCAGATTGCCGCACTGGCGGGCCTCACCGTGCGTCTTTACGACACCAACCCCGCTGCGATCGGCACCGCGCGCGACTACCTCGCCGAGACTTTCGCCAAATTAACCGCCAAAGGCAAGCTCGACCAGGCCCGCTCGCTCGCCGCGCTGGCTAACGTGAGCGGCGCGCAGGTCATCGGCGATCTGGCCGATTGCGATATGGTGGTCGAGGCGATCGTCGAAAAACTCGACGTGAAACAGGCCCTCTTTCGCGAGCTCGAAACGGTGGTGAGCGGCCGTTGCGTGCTGGCGTCGAACACCTCGTCGTTGTCGATTACGGCGATTGCGGCCGGCTGCACAAATCCGTCACGCGTGGCCGGCTATCACTTCTTCAATCCGGTTCCGCTCATGAAGGTCGTCGAAGTGATCGACGGCCTGCGCAGCGATCCCGCCGTCGGCGACGCGCTGATGGACCTCGCGCGCCGCATGGGTCACACGCCGGTGCGCGCGAAAGACATGCCTGGCTTCATCGTCAATCATGCCGGTCGCGGTATGAACACAGAAGGCCTGCGTGTCGCGGGTGAAGGCGTTGCGAGCTTCGCCGACATCGATCGCATCATGCGCGAGCAGGCGGGCTTCCGCCTCGGGCCGTTCGAACTGCTGGATCTGACCGCGCTCGACGTCTCGCACCCGGTGATGGAATCGATCTATCACCAGTTCTATGAAGAACCGCGCTTCACGCCCTCGCCTATCACGGGTACGCGACTCGCGGGCGGGCTGATCGGCCGCAAAACGGGCGAAGGCTTCTACCGCTACGAAGAAGGCAAGCAGCAAGTGCCCGCCGAAGCGCCCGCGCCGACTGAACTGCCGCACAGCGTGTGGGTCAGCAAGCGTTATCCGCACGCGCATGAAGCGGTCGTGCAACTCATCGCCAAAGCCGGCGTAAAGCTCGACGAAGGCGCCGCACCCGCAGCAGACTCGCTGATCGTCGTGACACCATTCGGTCATGACGCAACCACCGCCGCCGTCGACGAAGCGCTCGATGCAACGCGCGTTGTCGCTATCGACACCCTATTCCCGCTGGCCGCCGCGCAGCGACGCACGCTCATGACGACGCCCGCCACCAGCCGCGCCGCACGCGAGACCGCGCACGCGCTATTTGCCGCCGACGGCGTTCCCGTCACCGTGATCCGCGACTCGACCGGCTTCGTCGCGCAACGCGTGGTGGCAACGATCGTCAACATCGGCTGCGACATTGCGCAAAAACAGATCGCGACGCCGGACGATATCGACCTCGCCGTGACGCTCGGCCTTGGCTACCCACGCGGACCGCTCGCACTCGGCGACGCGCTCGGCGCGAAAACGATCCTCACCATCTTGCGCAATATATTCAGCGTGCTCGGCGACCCGCGCTACCGTCCATCCCCTTGGCTTGCAAGGCGAGCGCAACTTGGTCTGTCGCTGACACAACGCGACGCAGCCGACACTCAAACGGAGACTCAACAATGAGCGCCGAACTTCTCACCTCGCGCCCGACTGAAAGCGAATCGACGCTGGTCCTCACGCTGTCGAACCCCGGCGCACGCAATGCGTTGCATCCGGACATGTATGCCGCGGGCATCGAAGCGCTCGATTCGGCGGAGCGCGATCCGTCGATCCGCGCCATCGTGATTACCGGCGCAGACAATTTCTTTTGTGCCGGCGGCAATCTGAACCGCTTGCTGGAAAACCGTGCAAAAGATCCGTCGGTGCAGGCGGAGAGCATCGATCTGCTCGGCGAATGGATTTCGGCGCTGCGCCTGTCGTCGAAGCCGGTGATCGCCGCCGTTGATGGCGCCGCTGCCGGCGCGGGGTTTTCGCTAGCGCTCGCGTGCGATCTGATCGTCGCCGCCGAAGACGCCAAGTTCGTCATGTCGTATGCGCGCGTTGGTCTCACACCGGATGGCGGCGGCTCGTGGTTTCTCGCGCGGGCGTTACCGCGTCAACTGGCGACCGAGGTGCTGATCGAAGGCAAACCGATCGGCGCCACGCGTCTGCACGACCTCGGCGTGGTCAACAAACTGGCGAAGACCGGCGCAGTACGCGACGCCGCGGTCGCCTGGGCTGACGAGCTCGGCAAGATTTCGCCGAATTCGGTCGCGCGCATCAAGGGGCTTATCGGCGCGGCCGGCGCACAACCGCTCGCTGAACATCTGGTTGCCGAACGCGACGGCTTCGTCGCATCCCTGCATCATCGCGACGGTCTCGAAGGAATTTCCGCGTTCCTCGAAAAACGCGCTCCAGTCTACAAGTGAACATAAGAAACCGAAGGGACGATGCCTGAATACCAACTCCCCAAGCGCCGCCGCATCTTCCTGATGCGTCACGGCGACGTGACCTACTTCGACGACAGCGGCCGCGCGATCGATCCTGAAACCGTGCCGTTGAACGCGAACGGCCGCGAGCAGGCAAGCGCAGCAGGCCGAGCGTTCGCCGAGCAGCACGTGCGGTTCGATCGGGTGATTGTGAGCGGCTTGCCGCGCACAGTCGAAACCGCGCAGCGCGTATTGGCCGAGACCGGTCAGCAGATCGAACTCGAAATCGAGCCTGCATGGCAGGAAATTCGCGGCGGCAAGCTTGGCAACATTCCGTTGCAGGATATCGAAGCAGCATTTCTCGGCGTGTTCGACGGCATCGTGCCGGAAAGCACGCGTTTTCTCGACGGCGAAACCATCGGCGCGTTGTTCGACCGCGTGTTGCCCGCGGTGGCGGCGTTGCGCGAGGACACGTCGTGGGACACCGCGTTGCTGGTGCTGCACGGCGGCGTGAATCGCGCGATTCTGTCCCACGCGCTCACCGCCGGCGGCCGCACTTTCTTCGGCCATCTGGCGCAGGCCACCGGTTGCATCAACGCGCTCGACGTCGGTGCCGAGCCGCGCGACTGGGTGCTGCGCACGATCAACTATTCACCGCCGTCGCCGCTCCATCGCGACGTTCGCAATACCACGATGGAAATGCTCTACGCACAATTCATTCAATACAAGCGTAGCTGAACCCGAACTGGAGGAGACATATGGTGCAAGCCACACAGAACGGCGAACCAGAACACAAACCGGATTATTCGGCCTTCGAGGGCACGCGCCCGGTCAACGAGCGGCAACGCTTTGACAGTGACGCGCTCGCCACGTGGCTAGCCCAGCATGTCGACGGATTCTCCGGCCCGCTCACGCTGGAGCAATTCGCCGGCGGCCAGTCCAACCCCACCTTCAAACTCGTGACGCCATCGCGCTCGTACGTGATGCGCGCCAAGCCCGGGCCGGCCGCGAAGCTACTGCCCTCAGCGCACGCCGTCGAACGCGAATACCGCGTGATGCATGCGCTTGCCGATACCGACGTGCCGGTCGCGAACATGCTCGCCTTGTGCGACGACGAAAGCGTGATCGGCCGGGCGTTCTACGTGATGGAGTTCGTCGAGGGCCGCGTGCTGTGGGACCAGTCTTTGCCTGGCATGACGCCGGCGGAACGCACGGCGATTTACGACGAAATGAATCGCGTGATCGCCGCACTGCATACCGTCGACGTCACATCAATCGGTCTTGCCGACTACGGCAAACCGGGCAACTACTTCGCACGTCAGATCGGCCGCTGGAGCAAGCAGTACATTGCGTCCGAAACCGAACCGATCGACGCGATGCAGCGCCTGATCGAATGGCTGCCGCACCATATGCCGGCGGAAACGGGTGAGCGCACCTCGGTTGTGCATGGCGACTACCGGCTCGACAACCTGATCTTCCACCCCAACGAGCCACGCGTACTGGCCGTACTCGACTGGGAGCTGTCCACACTCGGTGACCCGCTCGCCGACTTCGCCTATCACTGCATGGCGTGGCACGTCGATCCGGCGCAATTCCGCGGCATTGCGGGTCTCGACTGGGCAGCCCTCGGCATTCCCGACGAAGCGCAGTATGTCGAGCGCTATTGCAAGCGCACCGGCTTCGAGATCCACGGCGACTGGAATTTCTACCTGGCGTACAACATGTTCCGCATCGCCGCGATCCTGCAAGGGATCATGAAGCGAGTGGTCGACGGCACGGCGGCCAGCGCTCAGGCGCTCGATGCCGGCAGTCGTGCGAAGCCCATGGCAGAACTCGCCTGGCGCTACGCACAGAAGGTACGGTAAGCCAATCGGCGCGCTGAATCGCGCGCCTGAACCAACGTCATTCGTCATCCGCGAGGTCATACATGAATTTCGATTACACCCCGAAGGTTCAGGCACTGCGCGAGAAACTGCTCGCCTTCTTCGACGAACACATCTATCCAAACGAGCAGGCGTTCTACGCCGAAATCGCGCGCAATCGCCAGAACGGCAACGCATGGCTGCCGACCGAACTGATCGAACAACTGAAACACAAGGCGCGCGATGCCGGTTTGTGGAACCTGTTCCTGCCTGAATCGGTACGCGGCGCCGGTCTGACGAATCTTGAGTACGCGCCGCTGTGCGAGATCATGGGCCGCGTGCCCTGGGCGCCGGAAGTGTTCAATTGCAACGCGCCCGACACCGGCAACATGGAAACGATCGAGCGCTACGGCAGTGAAGACAACAAACGCGAATGGCTCGAACCGCTCCTGCAAGGGCACATCCGTTCGGCGTTTCTGATGACCGAGCCGGAAGTGGCCTCGTCGGACGCGACCAATATCCAGACGAGCATCGTGCGCGATGGCGACACCTACGTGATCAACGGTCACAAGTGGTGGTCGTCCGGTGCGGGAGATCCGCGCTGCAAGATCTACATCGTGATGGGCAAGACCGACCCTGACGCGCCACGCCATGCACAGCAATCAATGATTCTGGTCCCCGCCGATGCTACCGGCATCACCGTGCACCGCCCGCTCACCGTATTCGGCTACGACGACGCGCCGCACGGCCACATGGAAATCACGCTCGACAACGTGCGCGTGCCGGCCTCCAACATGCTGCTCGGCGAAGGACGCGGCTTCGAAATCGCCCAGGGCCGCCTCGGACCGGGACGCATCCACCACTGCATGCGTTTGATCGGCCTCGCCGAACGCGCGCTCGAACTCATGGCGAAACGCTCCATGCAACGCGTCGCTTTCGGTAAGCCCGTTGCGGCGCAAGGTGTCACACAGGAGCGCATGGCCGAGGCGCGTTGCATGATTGAACAGGCGCGTCTGCTGACGCTGAAGACCGCATACATGATGGACACGGTCGGCAACAAGGGCGCGCGCGGCGAGATCGCCATGATCAAGGTGGTCGCGCCGAATATGGCTTGCCAGGTGATCGATTGGGCGATCCAGGCGCATGGAGGTGGCGGCGTCAGCGACGATTTTCCGCTCGCATATGCGTATGCATCCGCGCGGACGCTACGCTTCGCCGATGGCCCGGACGAAGTGCACCGCAACGCGATCGCGAAACTCGAACTGGCGCGCTATATGGATGCGGGTGCTGCGGCTCGCGTGGAGACGCCGATTACACGGTCTTGAACGTTTGATCGCCTGAGCGGACGTTCGAGCTTAGCTTCGCGGCGTTTGATTGCGCCCCGAGGTCGAGACTGGCTCATGGTGGCACGGCCAGCAGCATCGTTCGATCTGTGCTCTAATTTTTGTCAATTGCGGCGCCCTCTGCGGCGCCACTTTCACAAAACAAAGGAGCCAGGATGATCGACGTCTATAGCTGGGCCACCCCGAACGGCCACAAGGTTCATATCATGCTCGAGGAAACGGGCCTCGCGTACACGGTGCATGGCGTCGATATCGGCGCGGGTGACCAGTTCAAAGCCGAATTCCTCGCCATTAGCCCTAACAACAAGATTCCGGCGATCACCGATTCCGAAGGTCCGGAAGAAGCCGACGGCAAGCCGTTTGCGCTATTCGAATCGGGCGCGATTCTGATTTATCTTGCCGAGAAAACCGGCAAATTCCTGCCGACCGATCCAGCTAAACGCTATGCGACGCTGCAATGGCTGATGTTCCAGATGGGCGGCATCGGCCCGATGCTTGGACAAACGCATCATTTCCGCGTTTACGCGCCGGAACCGATTGAATACGCGATCAACCGCTACACGAACGAGACCCGTCGTCTGTACGGTGTGATGGACACGCAACTCGGCAAGACGCAGTACCTTGCCGGCAATGACTACACGATCGCTGACATCGCCGCGTTTCCGTGGACACGTTCGTGGCAAAACCAGGGTATCGAACTGGACACGTTTCCGAATGTGAAGCGGTGGCACGAAGAAATTGCCGCGCGTCCGGCAGTGGTACGCGGTGTTGAAGTGCTGGCATCGGCCCGCAAGCCGCTCATGGACGATAAGGCTAAAGAGATGCTGTTCGGTGCGACGCAGTACGCGAAGCGGTAGTCGTGCCGTCGTCCCGTGGCATCGACGTCTGTTCGCACTGACGTTGAAATTGAAATTGACCGCAGCACTCGCATCCGTAGAGGCGTCGACATAAAAAAGCGCGAGATGGCATCACTGCCACTCGCGCTTTTTTTGCCAACCGGTCGGCTATGACCGGTTAGAAATAGTGCCGCGTGATGAACTCCGCGACACATACCGGCCGCTCGCCGCCCTGCCGCTCCAGCGTCACGTTCCACTCAACCTGTACACCGGCGTTTTCGATGTCGGTGACGGATTCAACCGCGAACCGTGCGCGCAGTTGCGAGCCAACCAGAACCGGCGACGTGAAGCGCACGCGATTCAATCCGTAATTGACGCCCATGCGCTGCTTGAGCGCCACCGTCTTTCCGAGCAGCGCCGGAATGAACGACAGCGTCATGAACCCATGCGCGACCGGACCACCGAACGGCGACTCACGCCGCGCCCGCTCGGGGTCGACGTGAATCCATTGATGATCGCCGGTGGCCTCGGCGAAACGATCGACGCTCGCTTGATCGACCGTCAGCCAGTCGCTAACCAGCGATTCGGCGCCAACCAGCGCACGCAACGCCGCTGCATCGCCAAACGTTGCGGCGGGCACCGCGCTGCTGGTCGTCATGACGCGACTCCCGGAATGCGTAGTCCGAACAACCCTTTGGAGCGCACAGTAACCACCGTTTCGCCGTGCTGGTTGATGCCTTCCCACTGCGTCGACACGATGCCGCGATCCGGCTTACTCGCTGAAACGCGCTTGTCGAGTACGGTGTTCGTCATCGTGATCGTGTCACCGACGCGCACCGGCTTCAACCAGCGGATCTCGTCGATACCGGGCGAGCCCATTGACGTGGAACCCGCAATCGCGTTGCGCACCAGCATGCCCATCATGACCGAACAGGTGTGCCAACCGCTTGCGATCAGTCCGCGAAACGGCGACTCCGCGGCTGCAGCCTCGTCCACGTGAAATGGTTGCGGATCGAACTTCTCCGCGAACTCGACAATCTCTTCACGCGTAAAAGTATGCTTGCCGATTTCGGTAGTCGTGCCGACTACCATGTCCTCGTAACTCCGAACCATCGTCACACCTCTTTTCTATCCGATTCGACCGGTTGATCAGGCTTCGGCGGTGACAAATCCCGGCAGCGCGGCGAACCGCGCAAGATGGTGATCGACATCGCCCAATGTGGTTTCGATGATAGCAAGACGTTTGAACAGATGCGCTGCCGCCACTTCATTCGTGACGCCCATGCCGCCGTGCAATTGAACCGCCTGCTGACCGACGAAACGGGCGGCCTGACCGACCCGCGCCTTCGCCGCGGAAACCGCGCGGCGACGTTCATCGGCGTCTGCGCTCGTGTAACGCACGGCCGCGAGATACGTGACCGAACGCGCCTGCTCGGCGTGAATCAACATCTCGACCATGCGATGCTGCAAGGCCTGAAAACGCGCGATGGGCTGACCGAACTGTTGGCGCGTTTTGGTGTACTCGAGCGTTGCGTGGTTCAGTGCGTCGAGCGCGCCGACCGCTTCTGCACACAACAATACCGTGCCGTAGTCCGCGATGTGCTCGAGGGCCGCAGCACCAGCGTGTTTGCCGGCGAGCTGGCGGGCCGGCGTGCTATCGAACTGGAGTGTCGCGGCGCGCTGGCCGTCGATCGTGCGGTAGTCGGTGACTTTGACGCCGGCCGCATCGCGGGCGACCACAAAGAGCGCGATCTCGCCATTCAACCGCGCCGGCACGATCCAGTAATCCGCTTGTGCCCCATGCAGCACAACCGACTTCGTACCGGTCAGCGTATGCTTATCGCCCTGCCTGTTCGCAACGGTCTCGACCTCGAACAGATCGTAGCGTGCGTGCGGCTCGTGAAATGCCACCGCGAGCTTGATCTCGCCCTGAGCCACGCGTTCGAGCAGCGCAACGTCTTCGCCCTGCCCGGCGCCCGCAATCCGGAGTGCTTCGACACCCACCGCAGTCGCCCAATACGGCTCGAGCACCAAAGCACGGCCAAGCTCCTGCATGACCACCAGCATATCGATCGGGCTGCCGTTAAAGCCGCCCTGCGCTTCCGGCACCGGCAAGGCGGTCAGACCCAGTTCGGTAAAAGCTGCCCAGTGCGCGTCCGATACACCGGATTCCGATTGCACGATCGCCTGGCGCGCTTCGAATCCGTAGCTCTTGTCCAGATAGCGGCGCAGCGCGTCAGCGAATTGCTGTTGTTCGTCGTTGAAAGTGAAGTCCATGCGCCGCTCCTCAGAGTCCGAGAATCATCTGCGCGATGATGTTCTTTTGAATTTCGTTCGAGCCGCCGTAAATCGACGTCTTACGGAAGTTGAAGTAGTACGCGGCCAGCGGCGCCGCATCATCGTCACCGGCGAGGCTATGTTCGCGTTCGCCTTCCAGGAATGGCACGTCAAACGGTGCGGCCAGCGGCCCGACCGCTTCGAACATCAGTTCGGTTAGCGCTTGCTGCACTTCCGTGCCCTTGATCTTGAGCATCGAGGCTTCCGGTCCAGGCCCACGTCCGCCCGTTTCATTGGCGACCACGCGTTGCACGGTAACTTCGAGCGCCATCAGTTCGATCTCGAGGTTCGCGACTTTCGCGGCGAACACCGGATCTTGCAGCAACGGTTTGCCGTTCTTCTTCTGCTCCAGCGCGAGGCGCTTCAGGAAGACGAGTTCGCGCTTCGATTGCCCGACGCGCGCGATACCCGTACGCTCGTGCCCAAGCAGGTACTTCGCATAGGTCCAGCCACGATTCTCCTCGCCGACCAGATTGTCGACCGGCACCTTCACGTCTTCGAAAAAGACTTCGTTGACTTCGTGGTCTTCGTCGAGCGTGATGATCGGGCGCACGGTTATACCGGGGGTTTTCATGTCGATCAGCAGGAACGAGATGCCCTCCTGCTTTTTCGCGCCGCTGTCGGTACGCACGAGGCAGAACATCATGTCGGCGTATTGGCCCAGCGTAGTCCAGGTTTTCTGGCCGTTGACTGCGTAGTGATCGCCAACGCGCTCGGCACGCGTGCGCAGCGAGGCCAGGTCGGAACCGGAGCCCGGTTCGGAGTAACCCTGACACCACCAGTCTGTACCGTCGAGAATGCGCGGCAGATAGTGGCGCTTCTGCGCCTCATTGCCGTACTTCATCAGCACGGGCGCCACCATCGAGACGCCGAACGGCAGCACGGACGGCGCACCGATACGCGCGCACTCTTCGTCCCAGATATGCCGTTGGGTCGCGTCCCAGCCTGGGCCGCCGTATTCTTTCGGCCACGCGATGACCGACCAGCCGCGCGTCCCGAGCAGCTTGTGCCAGCCAGCGAAGTCTTCGCGATTCAGACGCTTGTGGTTGAGTACTTTGTCGCTCAGCTCGCGAGGCAGATTCGCTTCGAGCCAAGCGCGGATGTCGGCGCGGAACGCGTCGTCAGCGGGGGAATAGTCCAGATTCATGCGTCGTGTCTCCTGGCCGCAACCGCCCGCTGCCAGTGAGCCACTGCGCTATTGCAGCGGTTCCTTCAAGGCAGCCGGGACCGGCAGCGGCATCACTTCGATGCCTTCTTCGACCAAGGCTTTCGCGTCTTCCGGTGTCGTGACACCGCGAATATTGCGTGCGGGCGCTTCGTTGTAGTGAATGCGCCGTGCTTCCTCGGCGAAGCGGTCGCCCACGTTCTCAGTCTTTTCCAGTACCTCGCGCAGGGCACGCATAACGCGCGCCTGCATTTCTCCCGTATCCGCAGGGGCTTTCGCTTCGGTCGCACCCGACAGATTCAGGCGCGGCGCCGACGGCAAACGGCTTACTTCATTCGCACCGCAGATCGGACATTCGACGAGCTTGCGGGACTGCTGCGACTCGAAGTCATCAGCCGAAGCGAACCAGCCTTCGAACCGATGGCCATGCGGACACTGTAAATCGAGGACCTTCATGTGGAATCAGGGCTTGCGTGCCAGTTTAGCGCAAAATGGAAATTTGTGAACGGTCGTTCGTAAATTTTTACGGACAGCGCGTTGACGCCAGGCGCCGGTGACAAATCGAACGCGGTGGGCGATTTTAACGCTTTGCGCAACGGCCTGCCGAAGATGGCTCAATCGGCGAACGGCATACCGACCCCACAGATGAAAGGGAACGCTGATCGTATGGGGCTCATGGGCTCGCGCGCTTGCCGCTGCGGTTCTCTTACGCCACAAGCAACTCGAGCCGACGGTTAAGCCGCGGTTCGAGTTCGAGCACCTCTTTGGCGAGGTTGATCTGCTTGGCCGATTTCGCGACGTCAAATACGTCTGCCCTGATCTCATACCCGCCACGCGCGGTCAGCCAGTCAAGGATGTCCGACAGATGCCACACCGAGGCGCTACCCTCGTGAACCGGTGGCGGAAAATCGATTGCATGGCTCAGCATCAGCTTGCGCATGTTTTGCCGTGACACGCCCGCTACCTCAGCGGCATCCGTGAGGCCGACGAAATCCGGCCCCGCCTCGACCAGGCGCGCTGACGGCACTGCCTGCTTGATATCTTTGAGTGCACTGACAAGCGCTTCAAACGCCGACGCGCCTTCACGAGTAAAAAACAGCGCAATGCGCCCCGGTTGCCCCACGCCGATAGTAGCGTCGTCGCATCCGGCTTCGCCCAGCCGCTCGACGATCGCGTCAAGCTCGCAGTCTTCCGCAGCGAGCCGGTACTTCAAGGTGAACACATATTCCATTAGCTACTCCTGCCTTCATTCAGACACGGGCTTTGCCCTTCGAACACTTTTACTGCCGGCGCGTCGTGCAGTTGTCGACGATGCGCCTAAGGTGCTTTGCGTGATTGCCGGGACTTTTCGGCGTACTCCACACGCTCGAAATACAGAACTCGCCGCAACGACATTCCGCGTCGTTGTAAGGACAGTACATCTTTCCCCTGGCGTGACCTTTACCGCCGCCCTGGACACGCCAGCCGTTTCTTTCCGCGTAAGCCAGCGCGGCCTCGATCTCTTTCCTGGAATGGATTCCACGAACCATCTATACCCTCCAATTTAGGGCATGCGCACATGGTTGTCAAGTGACAACCATGTGCGCATGCGACCACAATCGAATCCATCTCACACCCTTCGTTATCCAAAATAAGTGTGATGACAAAGCCGGTTGCCAGACGTCGATACTAGAGCGGCAATGGCCGTGGGGCGAGACTGTCAGATGGCATAAGACAAGACCCGCGTTTCAGACTCGGGGGAGCGCATTGAGTCGATATCGTGGCCGCAATGACAAAGCCCCTGCCGGTCATAGACCAACAGGGGCTTTTTGTAGATTGTCCAGCCGGCGCCTGACTCGCGCCCGTTCTGCGTTCTGAACCGAGAGCGCTATTGCGGCTCGGCCATTGGCCATGCACCCGACAACACCTTCTCCAGCCAGAACGTGCCGATGATGGTTTTCACGTCCGTCACCTTGCCCGACCGTACCCATTCCAACATATCGGTGACGCTGGCGGTGAACAGTTCAAGGAATTCACCGTCGTCGAGTTTGCGCTCGCCGGCAATCAGCCCACGCGCCAGGTAAATATCGATGAATTCCGTCGAGTAGGAAATGATCGGATGAATGCGCGTCAGATAAACATACTCGCGCGCCGTATAACCTGTCTCTTCCTGCAGTTCGCGTTTCGCGCAGGCCAGCGCGCCTTCGTTCGGATCGAGCTTGCCAGCCGGATACTCGACCATGACCTTGCCCATCGGATAGCGGTACTGGCTTTCCAGCAACACGCGGCCGTCGTCGAACAGCGGAATCACCATCACGGCACCCGGATGCTGAACGTACTCGCGGGTAGCCTGCTTACCGTCCGGCAAGCGGACGGTATCGCACTTGAGCGTAAGGAACGGCCCTTGATGGATCGTTTTGCTCTCGAGACAGGTCTCGGTGAGCGCGGCGTCGTGATCGGGAAGTTCAGCCATATGCGACCTCAGAACAGCGTGGTGCGCGACAGCGAGACGCCGTCAGCGACGTTTGACGAGATACTGGAAGGTAAAGCCGGGGAATGCGAACACGACGAACAACGCGAACGTGATCGCGTAGAACTGCCACCCCTGTTCGAAGCGGTTACCCGCGCGCGCTTCCAGCAGAAAACCGAGCGCGCCGACTACAAAGTACAGCACGATCAACTCGGCGATCCGGATCCAGGCGCTCTTCTTCGCCGCTTTCAACGGCACGGCGGCGAAGAGACGCTGATTCAGGAACGGCAGGTTGGCGCCGACCAGCGCCAACAACACGATAAACCAACCCGCAGCCGACATCAGAGCAGCAGCGTGTGCTGGATAGCCTGCAGGCAGGCCTTCAACAGCGGATCCGGCACGATACCGAGCACCAGCACCGCAACACCATTGAGCGCAAGCAAAGCACGCGTGCTGGTGTCGGCGACGATCGGCGACTTGTCTTGCGGTTCGTCAAAGTACATCAGCTTGACGATACGCAGGTAGTAGAACGCACCGAACAGCGAAGTGATCACGGCCAACACGGTCAGCCAGGTCAAACCGGCATTCATGGTTGCCTGCAGCACCGCGAGCTTGGCGTAGAAACCGACTGCAGGCGGGATGCCGGCGAGCGAGAACATCATCACCATCATGACGAACGCGAACACCGGGCTGCGTTGATTCAGGCCCTTGAAGTCTTCAAGCGTGTCCGCCTCGAAATCGCGGCGTGCCAGCAGCATGATGACGCCGAAGGTGCCCAACGTCGTAATCAGGTAGACGATGCTGTAGTACATCGCCGAACCGTACGCATTGGCCGCGCCGGTCGTCTTCTGATCCACTACGCCCGCCAGCAGGCCGAGCAGCACAAAGCCCATGTTCGAAATCGCCGAGTACGCGAGCATACGCTTGACGTTGCGTTGCACGATACCCGTGATGTTGCCGACGATCAGCGACAGCGCGGCCAGGATCACCAGCATTTCCTGCCATTCGACCGCCAGCGGCAGCAGGCCCATCACGAGGAAGCGCAGGCCCCATGCGAATGCAGCCACCTTCGGGCCGCCGCCGACCATCAGCGTCATGGCCGTCGGAGCGCCCTGATACACGTCAGGCACCCACATGTGGAACGGCACCGCACCCATCTTGAATGCCACGCCTGCCACGATGAAGATCACGCCGAACAGCAGCACGCTCGGATCGTAGTGGCTCGTGCCGATCGCCTTGAACACTTCGTTCAGGTCGAGCGAACCGGTCGCGCCATACAGCATCGAAATACCATACAGCAGGAAGCCGGAAGCCAGCGCGCCGAGCACGTAGTACTTCATGGCAGCTTCGTTCGACGGCGCCGCGTCACGACGCAGTGCAATCGCACCGTACAGCGACAGCGACATCAGTTCCAGACCAAGGTACAGCGTCAGGAAGTTGTTGCCGGAGATCATCACGAGCTGGCCGAGCAACGAGAACATACCCAACAGGAAGAACTCGCCGCGGAACAGCCCGCGATCCTCGAGGTACCGGCGCGAATAAACGATCGACACGGCATAACCGAGCGTCACCACTGCCTTCATCACGCTGGCGAACGAATCCACCACATACATGTGACCGAAGAAGTAGTGCACCTGCGGGTCGAACGCGTTCACCGCGAACCAGATGCCGGCAATCAGCGTCGAGAAGAACGCAATGAAATACGTGGTACGGCGACCGGCCTGGCCGACGAACGTGTCGTTGAGCCACGCGACGACAACGGCGAGCATCACCAGTGCGTCGGGCAACAGGGCAGTCATAGGGGCGTTTTGCATGATCTTTAAATTCCTCCGCTCTGCATTACTGTGGCAACGGCAGCTTGGACTGCGCGACGTGGGAGAGGAGGTTTTCCACGGATACGTGCATCACATCGGTAAAGGGCTTCGGATACAGGCCCATGAACAGCGTCAGTGCGGCGAGCACTGCCAGCATGAAAAATTCGCGACGGTTGATGTCGAGAAGACCCTTCACGTGATCGTTGGCGACCGCGCCGAAGTACACGCGCTTGTACATCCACAGCGTGTAGGCCGCACCGAGAATCAGCGTGACAGCCGCACCGCCTGCGATCCAGAAGTTGTACTGGACAGCAGCCAGAATCACCATGAATTCGCCGACGAAACCGGAAGTACCCGGCAAGCCGCAGTTGGCCATCGAGAACAGCATCACGAACGCCGCGAACTTCGGCATCACGTTGACGACACCGCCGTAATCGGCGATCTGACGCGAGTGCATACGGTCATACAACACGCCGATGCACAGGAACATCGCGCCCGACACGAAACCGTGCGAGATCATCTGCACGATCGCGCCTTCCATACCGAGCTGGTTGAAGATGAAGAAGCCGAGCGTCACGAAACCCATGTGCGCAATCGACGAATACGCGACCAGCTTCTTCATGTCGGCCTGCACCATCGCGACCAGACCGATGTAGATCACCGCGATCAGCGACAGCGTAATGACGACCGGTGCGAGGAAGTGGCTTGCGTCCGGCGCGATCGGCAGCGAGAAGCGCACGAAACCGTAGGCGCCCAGCTTCAGCATGATCGCGGCCAGCACGACCGAGCCGCCGGTCGGCGCTTCCACGTGGGCGTCAGGCAACCACGTGTGAACCGGCCACATCGGCACCTTCACGGCGAAGGCCATGAAGAAGGCTATGAATAACAATATCTGCGGCGTCATGCCGATCTGCGCGTTCTGCCACGTAGCCAGATCGAACGTGCCGGTCTGGACGTACAGGTACAGCAACGCGACCAGCATCAGCAGCGAGCCCATCAGCGTGTACAGGAAGAACTTGAACGCCGCATACACGCGGTTCGCCCCACCCCACACGCCGATGATGATGTACATCGGAATCAGCGTCGCTTCGAAGAACACGTAGAACAGCATGCCGTCCGCTGCGCTGAACACGCCGACCATGATGCCGGACAGGATCAGGAACGAAGCGAGGTACTGGGCCACGTTCTTCGTGATGACTTCCCACGCGGAGATCACGACGATCACCGTAATCAATGCGGTCAACACAACGAACCACATTGAGATGCCGTCGACACCCAGGTGGTACGTGATATTGAAGCGCTCGATCCAGTTCGCCTTTTCGACGAACTGCAGATCGGCCGTGCTCGAATCAAAACCAGTAATCAGCGGGATCGTCACGATGAAGCTGACGACCGAGCCGATCAGCGCAATCCAGCGCGCCGGAGCCGGGTTCCGGTCGGAACCGATAGCCAGGACCAGGAGACCTACGAGGATCGGGAACCAGATCGCGATACTGAGAATCGGATAAGCGTGCATTAGTGTCCCTCGCCTTATTTGCCGCCGAGCGTTACAAACAGGGTCAGGAGCCCCAACATGCCGATAATCATGGCAAACGCGTAGTGGTAGATGTAGCCGGATTGGAGGAAGCGGATCACGCCGGCAAACCAGCCAATAAAGCGCGCGCTGCCGTTGACGATGCCGTCGATAACCACGACGTCGCCTTCCTTCCAGAGACCACGGCCAATGGCCACGGCGCCCCGCGCGAACACGACTTCGTTGATCTTGTCCATGTAGTACTTGTTGTCGAGCAGCGTGTAGATCGGACCGAACGCGCGCTTGATGACAGCCGGCAGATCAGGACGAACCAGGTACAGGAACCACGCGGTCACCACACCCGCGAGTGCCAGCCAGACCGGCAGACCGGAGACGGAATGCAGGCCCATCGACGCCCAGCCCTGGAATTCTTCAGCCATGTCATGCAGCGCCGGATGGTTTTCGCCGACGAAGATCACCTTGTCGAACGCCACGCCGTGCTGGAAGAAGTCGCCGAACAGCATCGGGCCGATACCGATCGCACCGATCACCACCGACGGAATCGCCAGCAGCACCAGCGGCAACCACACCACCCACGGAGTTTCATGCGGCTCGTGCGCGTGGTCGTCGTGACCATGACCATGGCCGTGTGCGTCATGGCCGTGACCGTCATGCGCATGCGCTGCGGCCTCGATACCCATCGGCGATTCCGGATGCTTGGGATCGCGGAAGCGCTCCTTGCCGTGGAACACCAGGAAGTACATACGGAACGAGTACAGCGCAGTGACGAACACGCTCGCCACGACCGCGAAGTATGCGAAACCCGAACCCGGCAGATGCGACAGCTTCACTGCGTCGATGATCGAGTCTTTCGAGTAGAAGCCCGAGAAGAACGGCGTGCCGATCAGCGCGAGCGAACCGACCAGCGACGTGATCCACGTGATCGGCATGTACTTGCGCAGGCCGCCCATGTTGCGGATGTCCTGATCGTGATGCATGCCGATAATCACAGAACCCGCGCCGAGGAACAGCAACGCCTTGAAGAACGCGTGCGTCATCAGGTGGAAGATGGCGACCGAGTAAGCCGATGCGCCGAGTGCGACCGTCATGTAACCGAGCTGCGACAGCGTCGAGTAAGCCACCACGCGCTTGATGTCGTTCTGGACGATCCCGAGGAAGCCCATGAACAGCGCCGTGATCGCACCGATAATCATGACAAACGACAGCGCCGTATCCGACAGTTCGAACAGCGGCGACATGCGCGCGACCATGAAGATACCGGCCGTCACCATGGTTGCCGCGTGAATCAGTGCGGAGATCGGCGTCGGGCCTTCCATCGAATCCGGCAGCCAGACGTGCAGCGGGAACTGCGCCGACTTACCCATCGCGCCGATGAAGAGGCAAATACAAGCGACTGTCAGCAGACCCCAGTCCGTGCCCGGGAAGCTCAAGGCCGCGAGTTCGGTGCGCTTCGCGAACACGTCGCCATAATTCATCGAACCGGCGAAAGCGAACAGCAGGCCGATACCGAGCAGGAACCCGAAGTCGCCGATGCGGTTCACGATGAACGCTTTCATGTTCGCGTAGATCGCGCTCTCGCGGGTGAAGTAGAAGCCGATCAGCAGGTAAGACACCAGACCCACCGCTTCCCAGCCGAAGAAGAGCTGCAGGAAGTTGTTGCTCATCACGAGCATCAGCATCGAGAACGTGAACAGCGCGATGTACGAGAAGAAGCGCTGGTAGCCGTCGTCGTCGGCCATGTAGCCGATCGTGTAGATGTGCACCATCAGCGACACGAAGGTCACCACGCACATCATCATCGCCGTCAGCGAGTCGACCAGGAAGCCGATCTCGAACTTCGTCTTGCCAATCGTCATCCACTCATAAACGGTCGCGTTGAAGCTGGCGCCGTTTAGCACATCGAAAAAGACGATGGCCGAGAGGATGAAAGAGATCGCGACGCCGAGGATCGTGACCGAATGCGCGCCGGCTCGCCCTACCGCTTTCCCAAACAGCCCCGCAATCAGGGAGCCGGCCAGCGGTGCCAGCGGGATCGCCAGCAGCAGGTTTTCATTGAGTGTCGTTGACATAACCGCTTTACCTGAAATTAACCTTTGAGCTGATCGAGGTCCTCGACATTGATCGTGTCGAGGCTACGGAACAGGGTCACCAGAATCGCCAGGCCGATCGCTGCTTCCGCTGCTGCAACCGTCAGCACGAAGAAGACGAAGATCTGGCCATGGATGTCGCCGAGGTAATGCGAAAACGCGACGAAATTGGTGTTCACCGCCAGCAGCATCAGTTCGATCGCCATCAGGATGATGATGACGTTGCGGCGGTTCAGGAAAATGCCGACGATGCTGATCGCAAACAGGATCGCACCAAGGACAAGGTAATGAGCAAGGGTCAACATGATTTCTATCTCCTGTCCGCTCAGCTGTTCTTAGCGGGTGCCGAGTCGGCCGCAGCAGCCGCTGCCGCTTCTTCCGCCGCGACGGTTGCCGCGGTCTTTTCAGATGCCATCTTCACGATGCGCACGCGGTCCTTGGCACGCACCTTGACCTGCTCGCTGACGTTCTGACGTTTGCTGTCTTTCTTGTGACTCGTGGTCAGCGCGATTGCCGCGATGATCGCCACCAGCAGCACAAGGCCGGCGACTTCGAACGCGAAGATGTAGTCGGTGTAGATGACCTTGCCGATCTGGCGGGTGTTCGACCAGTCGGCCATACCGTTCGCGGCAGCCGTGGTATCGCGCAGCACCGTGGTGGTCGCACCGTAGCCGTGCCACAGGATCAGCGCGGTCTCGATCACGATGATCGCGCCTACCAGCGTGGCCATTGGCACGAAGCGTTTGAAGTCTTTGCGCAGCACGTCGATGTTGATGTCCAGCATCATCACGACGAACAGGAACAGCACCATCACCGCGCCGACATACACCAGCACCAGCAGGATCGCGAGGAACTCGGCCTGCAGCAGCATCCAGATCGCGGCTGCGTTGAAGAACGCCAGCACCAGAAACAGTGCGGACGAAACCGGGTTGCGCGAGGTGATCACCTTCAGCCCTGAAACCACCAGGAGCAGCGCGAAGATGTAGAACAGTACGGTCGTGAATTCCATGATTACCGGTTCATCGTTAGGCCATCGTCAGGCATTGTTCTTTGGCACGTGTGGCGGATAAAAGCGGCCGAAACCGCCAGAACAACCGCACAAGTGCGCCGTGCCGCGGCGGTCAAACCGCGGCGCTCGGCCCGACAGCAGGCCGTGTTACTGCTGCATTTACCGCTTCAACAGAAGCGCTTCAACGATACGGTGCATCGGCTGCCTTGCTCGCAGCGATCTCCGCTTCATAGCGATCGCCCACGGCCAGCAGCATGTCCTTCGTGAAATACAGGTCGCCGCGCTTTTCGCCGTGATATTCGAGAATGTGCGTCTCGACGATCGAGTCGACCGGGCAGCTCTCTTCGCAGAAACCGCAGAAGATGCACTTGGTCAGGTCGATGTCGTAGCGCGTCGTGCGGCGCGTGTTATCCGCACGGGTTTCCGATTCGATCGTGATGGCGAGCGCCGGGCACACCGCTTCGCACAGCTTGCAGGCGATGCAGCGTTCTTCGCCGTTTTCATAGCGACGCAGCGCATGCAGGCCGCGGAAACGCGGTGAAATCGGGGTCTTCTCTTCCGGGAACTGCACCGTCACCTTGCGCTGGAACGTGTAACGTCCGGTCAGCGCGAGGCCTTTGAGCAGCTCCGTCAGGAAGAAGGTCTTGAAAAAGTTTTGGATTGCGGTCATGGGTTCATCCGCCCTTTATTTCCAGATATTCAACGGCGACATGATCCAGAAGCCGACCACGATGAGCCACACCACGCAAACCGGAATGAAAATCTTCCAGCCCAGACGCATGATCTGGTCATAGCGGTAGCGCGGGAACGTGGCACGCGCCCAGATGAATACCGACAGCAGCAAGAAAACCTTGGCGACGAGCCAAACGATGCCCGGGACAAACGACAGGAAGCCGAACGGTGCGCTCCAGCCGCCAAGGAACAGTGTTGCAGCCAACGCCGAGATCACGATCATGTTGATGTACTCGGCGAGGAAGAACAGCGCAAACGCCATCCCCGAGTAATCGATCATGTGGCCCGCGACGATTTCCGACTCACCTTCCACCACGTCGAACGGGTGACGGTTCGTTTCGGCGATGCCCGAGATAAAGTACACGACGAACATCGGCAAGAGCGGCAGCCAGTTCCACGACAGGAAGTTCAAGCCGTAGCCGGCGAAAATGCCGCGCTCCTGCGACGTGACGATGTCCGACAGATTCAGGCTGCCCGAGGTCATCAGCACGACGACGAGGGCGAAGCCCATCGAAATTTCGTACGAGACCATTTGAGCGGCCGCGCGCATGGCACCGAGGAACGCGTACTTCGAGTTCGACGCCCAGCCGGCCAGGATCACGCCGTACACGCCGACTGACGAAATTGCGATCGCGTACAGGAGACCCGCGTTGATGTCGCCGAGCACTGCGCCCGCCTGGAACGGAATCACCGCCCAGACCGCGAAGGCCGGCACCACCACCATGATCGGCGCGATCATGTAGATCCAGCGGCTGGCCTGGGCTGGCTGAATCACTTCTTTCAGCAACAGCTTCAGCACGTCGGCAATCGGCTGCAGCAAACCTGCGGGGCCCACGCGGTTCGGGCCGAGACGCACGTGCATCCAGCCGATCAGCTTACGCTCCCAGAGAATCAGGTAAGCCACGCACAGCAGGATCACGACGGCCACCACCAGGATGCGCACCAGCGCCCACACCGTGGGCCATGCCACACCGAGAAGCTGGGTGCCGCCCGAGTTGATCGTATCGAACAAGCTCATTTACGCCTTCTCCACCACCAGTTCACCGAACAGGCTGCCCAGCGCTGCACCGGCAGGTGTAGCTGCCGATACGCGGACGACCGTCTCCGCAAGATTCGCGTCGCGCACGGCCGGCAACTGCACCGATTGCTCGCCCTGGCGCACGCGCACTGCGTCGCCTTCCTTCAAACCCAGTTTGTCGAACAGCGCAGCCGGCAGACCGGCCGAATTCGCTGCGCGCGCCGCTGCCGTCAGATGCAGCGACTCCGCGCGACGCACCAGCGCGTCAGCATGATAGATCGGCACGTCGGCGATACGCTCGAACTTGCCTTCCGCTGCCTTCGCTGCCTTGCCGCGTGCAACCGTGGCACCCGTCTTGTTCGACAGACGCGACTTGATCTCGCCGTCGCCAAGCGCTGCCGTGCGCACTTCTTCTGAAGTGTCGAATTCGAAGCCCGGCACGCCCAGCAGGCTACCCAACACACGCAAGACCTTCCATGCCGGACGCGTGTCGCCGAGCGGGCGCACGACGCCGTTGAACGTCTGCACGGTACCTTCGGCATTGACGAACGTGCCGGCCGTTTCCGTGAACGGCGCAATCGGTAGCAGGACGTCAGCGTATTCAGCGCCCATCTGGAACGGCGACATCACGACGACCATTTCAGCCTGCTTCAGCGCGGCCAAAGCCTGCGCCGGATTGGCCGTGTCGAATTCAGGTTCGACGTTCAGCAACACATAACCCTTGCGCGGTTGCTCGAACACTTCGCGAGCGTTCAAACCACCTTCGCCCGGCAATGCGTTCACAAGATGCGCGCCAACCGTGTTGGCGGCTTCCGTGAGAAAACCCAGCGTTGCACCGGTCGCGTCTGCGATCCATTGCGCCGCGGCGTGAATCGCTGCGAAGTCCGGATGACGGACCGCGCCGTTGCCGAGCAACACCAAGCGGTGTTCGCCGGTAGCGAGCGACTTCGCGACTTGTTTGTTGGCGTCCGTCGGCTGCGTGCCGGCGAAGGCTTCCGGCAATGCCACGCCGTTTGCTTCCGAAACCGCGCCGGCGATGCCGGCCAGCGCGTCGAGCCATGCCGACGGCGCGGCAACTACACGCTGCGCTTGCGGGATCATCGCGTCGTCGTTGGTGGCTTGCACGAGCGTGAGCTTCGTGCCGCTCTTGGCGGCTTGACGCAGACGCGCGGCGAACAGCGGATGATCGCGGCGCAGATCCGAACCGATCACGAGCGCCGAATCCACGTTCGACAGATCGGCGATCGTCGTGCCGAGCCACGGCGCGCCGTTGACGGGTGCGGAGAAATCCGACTGACGCAGACGGAAGTCGACGTTAGGCGTACCGACCGCTTGCGCCAGCTGCTTCAACAGGAACAGTTCTTCGACGGTGCTGTGGGCGCTACCGAGAACGGCCAGCGCGTTCGCGCCGTGGTCGCCCTTGATGCCCTTCAGACCCTTGACCACATATTCGAGCGCGGTTTGCCAGTCGGTCTCGACCCACTTGCCGCCTTGCCTGAGCATCGGCAGCGTGAGACGTTCCGGGCTATTCAGGGCTTCGTACGAGAAGCGGTCCTTGTCCGAAATCCAGCATTCGTTGATGGATTCGTTTTCGAACGGCAGAACACGCATCACGCGGTTGTTCTTGACTTGCACCACAAGGTTCGCGCCGACGGAATCGTGCGGGCTCACCGACTTGCGGCGCGACAGTTCCCACGTGCGGGCGCTGTAACGGAACGGCTTGCTGGTCAATGCGCCAACCGGGCACAGATCGATCATGTTGCCCGACAGTTCGGAGTCAACCGTCTTGCCGACGAAGGACGTGATTTCCGAATGTTCACCGCGGCCCAGCATGCCGAGTTCCATCACGCCGGCCACTTCCTGGCCGAAACGGACGCAGCGCGTGCAGTGAATGCAACGCGACATTTCTTCCATCGAGATCAGCGGGCCGACGTTCTTGTGGAACACGACGCGCTTTTCTTCGCTATAGCGCGATGCCGACTTGCCGTAGCCCACGGCCAGATCCTGCAACTGACACTCACCGCCCTGATCGCAGATCGGGCAATCCAGCGGGTGGTTGATCAGCAGGAACTCCATCACGGCTTGCTGGCCCTTCACCGCTTTCTCGGACTTGGTGCGCACGATCATGCCCGCTGACACCGGCGTGGCGCATGCAGGCACGGCCTTCGGCATCTTTTCGACATCGACCAGACACATCCGGCAGTTGGCCGCAATCGACAGCTTCTTGTGATAGCAGAAGTGAGGAATGTACGTGTCGACCTTATGCGCAGCCTGGATCACCATGCTGCCTTCAGGCACCTCTACTTTCTTGCCGTCTATTTCAAGTTCAACCATGATGGTCAATCTTCCTTAACCTGTTACCGCTCAATCGTTCGCCCTGTTCATCGCCCGTTTCAGGCGATGAATCCCGCGGATGACGTGTTCGGGTGCGTACCTGTTCAGCGTACTTATCTGCGTACTCAAGCAGCCACTGTTTCCGACGCCGCTGCCGCACCGGCGTGACCGCCGACGAGGCAATGCTTGTTGGCGACGTGATATTCGAATTCGTCCCAGTAGTGCTTGAGCATGCCGCGAACCGGCATGGCCGCTGCATCGCCGAGTGCGCAAATCGTGCGGCCCATGATGTTCTCAGCGACCGAGTTCAGCAGATCCAGATCTTCCGGACGGCCTTGCCCGTGTTCGATACGATGCACGACGCGATACAGCCAGCCAGTGCCTTCACGGCACGGCGTGCACTGACCGCACGACTCTTCGTAATAGAAATACGACAGACGCAGCAGCGAACGCACCATGCAACGCGTCTCGTCCATCACGATCACCGCGCCGGAACCGAGCATCGAGCCAGCCTTGGCGATCGCGTCGTAGTCCATGTCCGTCTGCATCATCATGTCGCCCGGGATCACCGGTGCCGACGAGCCACCAGGAATCACGGCCTTGATCTTCTTGCCGCCCCGCATGCCACCGGCCAGTTCCATCAGCGTCGCGAACGGTGTGCCAAGCGGAATTTCATAGTTGCCCGGACGTTCGACGTCGCCTGCGACCGAGAAAATCTTCGTGCCGCCGTTGTTCGGCTTGCCGATCTCGAGGTAATTCTGCGGTCCGATCGCAAGCAGGAACGGCACAGCAGCGAACGTCTCGGTGTTGTTGATCGTGGTCGGCTTGCCATAGACGCCGAAGCTCGCCGGGAACGGCGGCTTGAAGCGCGGCTGGCCTTTCTTGCCTTCAAGCGATTCGAGCAGCGCGGTCTCTTCGCCGCAAATGTAGGCGCCGTAACCGTGGTGCGCATGCAGTTCGAACGAGAAGCCCGAACCCATGATGTTGTCGCCGAGGAAACCAGCACGACGGGCTTCTTCCAGCGCTTGTTCAAAGCGCTTGTAGACTTCCCAGATTTCGCCGTGGATATAGTTGTAGCCGACCGTGATGCCCATCGCATACGCGCCGATGGCCATGCCTTCAATCAGCGAGTGCGGATTGAAACGCAGGATGTCGCGGTCCTTGAACGTGCCCGGTTCGCCTTCGTCCGAATTGCAGACGAGGTACTTCTGCCCCGGGAACTGACGCGGCATGAAGCTCCACTTCAGACCGGTCGGGAAGCCCGCACCGCCACGGCCGCGCAGACCCGAAGCCTTGACGTCGGCGATCACCTGCTCGGGCGGAATCTTTTCTTCCAGAATACGGCGCAGCTGGGCGTAACCGCCGCGCGCCACATAGTCTTCGAGATGCCAGTTTTCGCCGTTCAGGCCGGCGAGAATCAGCGGTTTGATGTGACGATCGTGTAAAGACGTCATTTCGAAAGCTCCTCGAGCAGCTGGTCGATCTTCGCGCGGCTCATGAAGCTGCACATGCGATGGTTGTTCACCAGCATCACCGGCGCATCGCCGCACGAGCCCATGCACTCACCTTCTTTCAAGGTGAACTTGCCGTCAGCCGTGGTTTCGCCGAAGTCGATGCCGAGCTTCTGCTTCAGATACTCAGCGGCGCTGTCGGAGCCGCCGTCCGGGCCGAGCTGGCACGGCAGGTTCGTGCAGAGCGTGATCTTGTACTTGCCGACCGGCGAGGTCTCGTACATCGTGTAGAAGGTAGCCACCTCCTGCACGGCGACCGCCGGCATGCCGAGATAGTCCGCAACGAACTGCATGAGTTCGGGCGACAGCCAACCATGCTCTTCCTGAGCAGTGGTCAACGCCGACATCACGGCGGACTGTTTCTGATCGGCGGGATACTTCGCGATCGCACGATCGATTTCTTTCAGGCCTTCAGCTGAGATCATTTTCAGACACGACTCTTTCAATTCCTACCGAACGAAAACCCGTCGCGCGTTGCATGTTGCGACAGACCCGGCGTTCCTTTTCTTGACGCGCGCTTCGGTGCAATCTGAAGACGCGCGCCGATGAATACGTCCTAGCGATCCACTTCGCCGAACACGATGTCCTGCGTACCGATGATCGTCACGGCGTCGGCGATCATGTGACCGCGCGCCATTTCATCGAGCGTAGACAGGTGCGCATAGCCCGGCGCGCGAATCTTCAGGCGATACGGCTTGTTCGCGCCGTCCGAGATCAGGTAGATACCGAACTCGCCCTTCGGATGTTCGACGGCCGCGTATGCCTCGCCTTCCGGCACATGGAAGCCTTCCGTGAAGAGCTTGAAGTGGTGAATCAGCTCTTCCATGTTCGACTTCATGCCAACCCGCGACGGCGGCGCAACCTTGTGATTGTCGACCATCACCGGACCCGGATTCTTACGCAGCCACTCAATGCACTGTTTCACAATTCGCGTGGACTGACGCATTTCTTCGACGCGAACCAGATATCGGTCATAGCAGTCGCCATTAACGCCGACTGGAATGTCGAAATCCATCTTGTCGTAAACTTCGTACGGCTGTTTCTTGCGCAGATCCCACTCGATGCCCGAGCCGCGCAACATCGCGCCGGTCATACCGAGGTTCAGCGCCCGTTCCGGGCTAACCACACCGATACCGACCAGACGTTGCTTCCAGATCCGGTTGTCGGTGAGCAGCGTTTCGTATTCGTCGACGCACTTCGGGAAACGCGTGAAGAAATCGTCGATGAAGTCGAGCAGCGAACCTTGACGGTTCTCGTTCATTCTCGACAACGCCTTCGCATTGCGGATCTTCGACGCTTTGTATTGCGGCATTGCGTCAGGCAGATCGCGGTACACGCCACCCGGACGGTAGTAAGCCGCGTGCATCCGCGCACCGGACACCGCCTCGTACACGTCCATCAGGTCTTCGCGCTCACGGAACGCATACAGGAACACCGCCATCGCGCCGACGTCGAGCGCGTGCGCGCCAATCCACATCAGATGGTTCAGCACGCGCGTGACTTCGTCGAACATTACGCGGATGTACTGCGCGCGAATCGGCACTTCGATGCCGAGCAGCTTTTCAATCGCCATCACGTAGCCGTGCTCGTTGACCATCATCGACACGTAGTCGAGGCGGTCCATATACGGCACAGACTGGATGAAGGTTTTGGTTTCCGCGAGCTTTTCAGTCGCGCGATGCAGGAGGCCGATGTGCGGATCGGCGCGCTGGATGACTTCGCCGTCGAGTTCGAGCACGAGGCGCAGCACACCGTGCGCGGCCGGGTGCTGAGGACCGAAGTTGAGCGTGTAGTTCTTGATCTCTGCCATGGCGTTCTCTTAGTGTTTCAGACCGCCATAGCGATCCTCGCGGATCACGCGCGGCGTGATTTCCCGCGGCTCGATCGTCACAGGCTGATAGACGACGCGCTTCTCTTCCGGGTCGTAACGCATTTCAACGTAGCCGGAGACAGGGAAATCTTTACGGAACGGGTGACCAATGAAACCGTAGTCGGTCAGGATGCGGCGCAGGTCCGGGTGACCCTCGAAGACGATGCCGTACAGGTCGAATGCTTCGCGCTCGTACCAGTTGGCCGAACTCCAGATATCGACGACTGACGCGACGATCGGTACTTCGTCGTCCGGCGCGAACACACGCAGACGCAGACGCCAGTTGTTCTGCACCGACAACAAATGCAGAACGGCCGCGAAACGCGGACCGTCGTATGCGCCATCGCCGTAGGTCTGATAGTCGACACCGCACAGATCCATCAACTGCTCGAAACCGAACAAGCGGTCGCCGCGCAGACGCGTTGCCACGTGGATGTAGTCGCTCGCCTTCACGACGATCGTCAACTCACCGACTGCCTCGGTGGTGCTCAGCAGGAGGCCGCCAAAGGCCGCCTCGAGGTTCGCTTTCAGGGTCTCGAGTTTGCTTGCCATATTGTGGGGGAGGCGTTGGCCTTATTGACGGGCGATGGTATTGGTGCGACGGATCTTGGCCTGCAGCTGGATCACGCCATACACCAGCGCTTCCGCCGTAGGCGGGCAACCCGGCACATAGACGTCGACCGGCACGATCCGATCACAGCCGCGCACTACCGAATAGGAATAATGGTAGTAGCCGCCGCCGTTCGCGCACGAGCCCATCGAAATCACCCAGCGCGGCTCGGCCATCTGGTCGTAGACCTTGCGCAGAGCCGGCGCCATCTTGTTGCACAGCGTGCCGGCGACGATCATCACGTCCGACTGACGCGGACTCGGACGAAACACCACGCCGAAACGGTCAAGGTCATAACGGGCAGCGCCCGCATGCATCATCTCGACCGCGCAGCACGCGAGACCGAACGTCATCGGCCACAACGAGCCGGTGCGCGTCCAGTTGATCAGTTTGTCTGCCGTCGTGGTGACAAACCCTTCCTTCAAGACCCCTTCGATACTCATTTGCTTTCCACTCCAGACGGGGCGGCAAGCCTTGGCCACCCACGCAAACCGGTGATTAATCCATCATTCCCAGTCGAGGCCGCCCTTCTTCCAGATATAGGCAAAGCCCAACAGGAATTCGAGCAGGAAAATCATCATCGCCATGAAGCCAGGCCAGCCGATGTCGCGCAGGGCCACACCCCACGGGAACAGGAACGCGGTTTCAAGGTCGAAAATGATGAAGAGAATGGCGACGAGGTAGTAGCGCACGTCGAACTTCATGCGCGCATCTTCGAATGCTTCGAAGCCGCACTCGTACGGTGCGTTTTTCTCGGTATCGGGCTTGTTGGGACCGAGGATCTTGCCGATGCTGACCAGTGCTACGCCTAAACCGGTGCCCACAATGAGGAACAACAAGACGGGGAAATAGGCTGCGAGGTTCAAGACTATCCTCTTTCGGTTGGTTCTGAATGCCGCCAAGAGCATAGCACTCCTGACGCGAAATCACTTCGGCAACGCACATGCCGCAAGCCCAACGCAAGCCGCGCGTCAGAAGTGAAAATGCCAGCCGAAGCGAAGCAAGCGGCTGGCATTTAGATAACATTTGGTGCCGACGGCGAGACTCGAACTCGCACAGCTTTCGCCACTACCCCCTCAAGATAGCGTGTCTACCAATTTCACCACGTCGGCACTAACTGCAATCCGGGAAAACAACTTATAAAACCCGCGAATCGCTTCAAGACTTAGATTGTAACTGGTCTAAACAGTTTGTTCAACGCACAAAAGCACTTTGAACGAAAATTTATTTCGGGACATCCGTAGCGGGGACGGATGCAGCCGACGCCGGCAATACTGCCGAGCCACCCGCCGGTAGAGCCGCAGCGGAAGCCGCGACCGGCGCAGTCACAGCCGTGCCCAGCAAGCCTGCGGACGGTTTCGCACGATACGCGCCGAGGTACGTGAGCGTCAATGTCGTGACAAAAAACACGGCTGCGAGGACGGCCGTGGTACGCGACAAAAAGTTTGCCGAACCGGTCGCGCCGAACAGGCTACCCGATGCGCCGCTACCGAAAGCAGCGCCCATATCGGCGCCTTTGCCGTGTTGCAGCAAGACAAGGCCAATGACCCCGAGTGCCGACAACAACTGAACGACGATAATCAATGTTTTCAAATACAGCATCACACTCACCTGAGTCTTTATTTAACCGCGCCACACAAAGTGTGCCGCGCGGGATTGGGTCATCCTCGCCGAGGCGCCCTGCTTAACCGGCGACGCTTGTCGCAGCCGCGGCCTTGCAGATCGCCAGGAAATCCTGGTCTTTCAACGACGCGCCGCCGATCAGGCCGCCGTCGATATCCGGCTCGCGAAACAATTCTTCCGCGTTCTCCGGTTTCACACTCCCGCCGTACAACAACGGCACATCCGCCACCGCCGCGCCCTTTGCCGCCAGACGCGAACGCAGGAACGCATGCACAGCCTGCGCCTGATCCGACGTTGCGCTCTTGCCCGTGCCGATCGCCCAGACCGGTTCATACGCGACAACGATACGTGCCGCGTCGTCCACCGACAGCTTCGCCAGCACTTCGTCCAGTTGCGCGCCGACCACCTGCTCCGTCGAACCGGCCTCACGCTCTTCGAGCGTTTCGCCGACACATACGATCGGGGTCAAACCCGCTTCCAACGCACGCTGCGTCTTCACCGCCACCAACTCCGAGCTTTCACGATGGTAAGCGCGGCGCTCCGAGTGCCCAACGATCGCAAGCGTGGCGCCGAAATCCACCACCATCTGCGCTGCTACTTCGCCGGTATAGGCGCCATGCGTGAACGCGGAAACGTCCTGCACGCCCCACACGACCCTGCTGCTTTCCAGCAACGCTTGAGTCTGCGCGAGATAAGGAGACGGCACACAGACGCCAACGCGCACATCAGCCGGCAATTCGCCAGCGCCTTGCGCCACCGCTTGCAACAGCGTTGCGTTCGCGGCGAGGCGCCCGTGCATCTTCCAGTTACCGACTACCAGCTTGGCTCGTTGTTTCGACATCGTCTCGTCTTGTATTGGCGGCGGACTTGGTTTGCGCTTACAGCCCGCCTTTCGGATTCATGCGGCGTGCGCAAAACGCGCAATTTTACTGCGTGGGGTGGATCGGGTCAAACCGACCGTGTCAAGCGTCCTGACCCCAAGTCAATACGATCTTGCCGACGTGCGTGCTGCTTTCCATCAGCGCGTGCGCTTCAGCGGCCTGCGCCGCCGGAAACACACGATGCACCACCGGCTTGATACGGCCATCTTCGAGGTGCTGCCACACGCGCGCCTTCAACTGCGCGGCGATCTTCGCCTTGAACTCGATCGGCCGCGGGCGCAACGTCGAACCCGTCACCGTCAAACGGCGACGCAGCACTTCGTTCAGATTCAGCTCCGCCTTCGCGCCGCCCAGCAAGGCGATCAGCACGATGCGGCCACCGTCGGCCAACGCCGTCAGCTCGCGCGGCACATAACTGCCCGCCACCATGTCGAGGATCACGTCGACACCGCGATCGTTCGTCAGCGATTTGATGACCTCGACGAAATCTTCAGTTTTGTAGTTGATCGCACGTTCGGCGCCGAGCGCCTCGCAGGCGCGGCACTTTTCATCCGACCCGGCCGTAGCGAACACACGGAAACCCAGCGCGTGCGCGATCTGGATCGCCGTCACGCCAATGCCACTCGAGCCGCCCTGCACCAGCAATGTCTCGTTTGGGGCGCCTTCGCCCTTGCCGAGCTGTGCACGGTCGAACACATTGCTCCACACCGTGAAGAATGTTTCCGGCAGCGAAGCCGCCTCGACGTCCGACAATCCGGTGGGTACCGGCAGACACTGCAACAGCGGCGCGGTTGCATATTCCGCGTAACCGCCACCGGCGAGCAAGGCACACACGCGGTCACCCACTTTCAGACCGAACGGGTTGTTCTTCTCGTCGATGGTGCCGCCGACGATCTCACCCGCCACTTCCAGCCCCGGCAGATCCGAAGCACCCGGCGGCGGCGCGTAGCCGCCTTTGCGCTGGAACACGTCCGGACGGTTGATGCCGGATGCTGCCACCTTGATCAGTACCTCGCCCGCTTTCGGCTGCGGCATCGGCCGCTCCGCCAGCTTGAGAACTTCCGGCGCGCCGAATTCGGTGATTTCGATCGCTTTCATCTGCGTCTACTCCAAGATTGGATTGCGTTGCCTACTGACGGAAATCGTCTGAGCTGCGACGAAGCGCTTCATGCAAACAGAGTACCCGCTTATGCCGGTTTGCACCTGCTTGCGTCTGCGCGCTTCTGTTTGCAACGCAATCCACCCTGCACCCTTCATGAAAAACGGCCGGCGCGCGTTTGCGCTGCCGGCCGTCGCCCTGCTACCGCATTACTGCGGCGTCGGTTCGCCTTGCGGCGCGCCGTTCGCGGCGTCGTTCAGCAACGCCTTGGCCGACAAACGCACGCGGCCCTTTTCGTCCGTCTGGATGACCTTGACCTTCACTTGCTGGCCGTCCTTCAGGTAGTCGTTGATGTCCTTGATACGCTCGTTGGCGATTTCGGAGATGTGCAACAGACCATCCTTGCCCGGCAAAATGTTCACGATCGCGCCGAAATCGAGCAGCTTGAGCACGGTACCTTCGTACACTTGGCCCACTTCGACTTCCAGCGTGATGTTCTCGATACGCTTCTTCGCTTCGGCCATCCCTTCGCTGCTCGTGCTGGCGATGGTGACGACGCCGTCGTCCGAAATATCGATCGTCGTGCCGGTTTCTTCGGTCAGCGCGCGGATCACCGAACCACCCTTGCCGATCACGTCGCGGATCTTTTCCGGATTGATCTTGATGGTGATCATGCGCGGTGCGTAGTCCGACAGCACCGTGTTCGCGCCCGACACAGCCGAGGTCATCTTGCCGAGGATGTGCATACGGCCTTCCTTCGCTTGCGCGAGGGCGACCTGCATGATTTCCTTGGTGATGCCCTGGATCTTGATGTCCATCTGCAGCGCGGTCACGCCTTGTTCGGTACCTGCCACCTTGAAGTCCATGTCGCCGAGGTGATCTTCGTCGCCGAGGATGTCGGTCAGCACGGCAAACTTGTTGCCTTCCAGGATCAGGCCCATGGCGATGCCGGCGACGTGCGCCTTCATCGGCACGCCGGCGTCCATCAGTGCGAGGCAGCCGCCACACACCGAAGCCATCGACGACGAACCATTCGATTCGGTGATTTCCGACACCACGCGGATCGAGTAGCCGAATTCGTCGGCGCTCGGCAGGCAGGCAGCCAGCGCGCGCTTGGCCAGACGACCGTGACCGATTTCACGGCGCTTCGGCGAACCGACGCGGCCCGTTTCGCCGGTCGCGAACGGAGGCATGTTGTAGTGGAGCATGAAGCGCTCGCGGTACTCGCCTTCGAGCGCGTCGATGTTCTGCTCGTCGCCCTTCGTGCCCAGCGTTGCGACCACCATGGCCTGCGTTTCGCCACGCGTGAACAAGGCTGAGCCGTGCGTACGCGGCAGCACGCCGGTACGGATTTCGATCGGGCGCACCGTGCGCGTGTCGCGGCCGTCGATACGCGGCTCGCCGTTCAAGATCTGGGTACGGACGATCTTCGCTTCGATGTCGAACAGCACATTGCCGACGCTAGCCTTGTCGGCTGCAACGGTGCCGGCTGCCGCGGCTTCTTCTTCCAGCTTGGCCGACGTTGCTGCGTAGACTTCCTTCAGCTTGGCCGAACGAGCTTGCTTGTCGCGGATCTGATAAGCGGCGAGCAGATCGGCTTGCGCCAGTTCCGACACGCGGGCGATCAGCGGCTCATTCTTGGCGGCCGGCTTCCAATCCCATTCCGGCTTGCCACCTTCGCGAACCATCTCATGGATCACGTCGATCGCGACTTGCATTTGTTCGTGGCCGAACACCACTGCGCCGAGCATGATTTCTTCGGACAGTTGTTGCGCTTCCGATTCCACCATCAGCACCGCGCGTTCCGTACCGGCGACGATCAGGTCGAGTGCCGATTCCTTCATCTGCGGACGCGTCGGGTTCAACACGTATTCGTTGTTGATGTAAGCCACGCGTGCTGCGCCGACCGGGCCGTTGAACGGCAGACCGGAGATGGCGAGCGCCGCCGACGCGCCGATCAGCGCGGGGATGTCAGCGGGGATTTCGGGGTTCAGCGACAGAACGTGGATCACGACCTGGACTTCGTTGTAGAAGCCTTCCGGGAACAGCGGACGGAGCGGTCGGTCGATCAGGCGCGAAATCAGCGTTTCGCCTTCCGACGGACGGCCCTCACGGCGGAAGAAACCACCCGGGATCTTGCCTGCAGCGTAGGTCTTTTCGAGGTAATCGACGGTCAGCGGGAAGAAGTCCTGGCCCGGCTTGGCGGTCTTGGCGCCGACCACAGTAGCCAGCACAACGGTGTCTTCGACGTCGACGATCACCGCACCGCCCGCCTGACGAGCGATTTCGCCCGTTTCGAGGCGAACGTTGTGTTGTCCCCACTTAAATTCTTTGACGATCTTGTTGAACATAGTCATTGCTTTTCCTCTTCGTTATGCCGCGCGGACCAGAAGCGGCGCGGCAACGCCAGGACCGGCGCCACATGGGGAGAGTAGTGTTATGCCATTCCAGAGAACCACGCTCTACGCGCGCGAACCGCTGGAATGACACAAAGCTCTGCCCTGAGGCCCGGCCATATTTCCGCTTTTTTGCTGCTTTTCTTACTGCTATTTTCCTGCTAGCCACCGCATGAATCGTCACGCTAGCGCGACCGGCAGGCAGTGCGCGTCACATGAAGCACACCGTGCAAAAACAAAATGCCTGTATCAGTGGAACTGACACAGGCATCTTGCTGAACGACTGGCCGATTACTTACGCAGACCCAGCTTCTCGATCAGTGCGCGGTAACGATCCGCGTCCTTACCCTTCAGGTAGTCGAGCAGCTTACGACGGCGGCTCACCATGCGCAGCAGACCGCGGCGGCTGTGGTGATCCTTCGTGTGAGCCTTGAAGTGAACGGTCAGTTCGTTGATACGGGTCGTGAGCAGCGCGACCTGAACTTCGGGGGAGCCGGTGTCGTTAGCTGCGCGTGCGAATTGCGCAACGACTTCGGACTTCTTGCTTGCTTCAACTGCGGACATGTCGATTTCCTTAAGAACTAGACAGGCGGTCACGGAAGAAAGGCCGTGCCGTGGGTTACCCGTGTGTGCTTTCGCATTCAATCGCATTGCAAGCATGACAACCATGCAACACGCCTGACAACGGGACGCGTATTGTAGCACAGCCCGATCCGGCCGCGAACCCCGCTGTGCCGGGGAT
>NZ_JAQQDU010000072.1:0-44301 GCF_046027825.1 Paraburkholderia sediminicola | reverse complement strand
CTCCAAGCCAGGGGACCCGCTTAAGAATTTGCGGTTGGAGCCGCTTTCTCTTGCTTACTTCTCTTTGCGGCCGGCAAAGAGAAGTAGGTGCCCGCCCCGCACAGGGGCGACGCTAATAAGACCAATAACAAATCAAGGAAAGGCCAGCACCACAGGCACACAGAAACAAAGCGCCGCGAAGGCAAAAAGAACAAGCAGCAAAGCCCAACGACCTAGGCAAACAGACAACAAGCGCCGCGCAGGCAAAAAACCACTTGATCTTAAACCGCCCCCCCAATCGCACGCGATTCATCGGCCGCATCGCCGTCCTCCCGCGCATCATTCCCATACTCAACGAGCCGGTTATACAGCGTCTTCAAACTAATCCCAAGAATCTCAGCAGCACGCGTCTTCACGCCACCACACTGCTCAAGCGTAGCCAGAATCAACTGCCGATCCGCTTCGGCCAGCGAAGTCCCAAACGGAATCGTAATAGCCGTGCCAGCCGCCGGCTTCGACAACGTAATCTGCAACGGCACCGTAGCCGTACTATCCGAATCCTGCCCCGACATGATATGTGCGCGCTGCACATAATTCTTCAGCTCGCGTACATTGCCCGGCCACGGATACGTCATCAACATGTCCTTCACCGAGGCCGGGAAATGCTTCTTCGTGCTATGACGCTCGTTCAGTTCATCGAGGAACGCCTGCGCGAGCAACTCGACATCCTTACCCCGGTCGCGCAGCGGCGGCAACGTGATCGGAAACACGTTCAGGCGATGGTACAAATCGAGCCGCAACTTGCCTTCCATCACCGCCTGCTCAGGATCACGGTTAGTCGCCGCGATCACGCGCACGTCCGTTTCGGTTTCCTTGGTCGTACCAACTCGCATGAACATGCCAGTTTCCAGCACGCGCAGCAGTTTCACCTGCAACTCGATCGGCATTTCGGTGATTTCGTCGAGGAACAGCGTGCCGCCGCTCGCACGTTCGAAATAGCCCTTGTGCTGACGGTCCGCGCCGGTGAACGAGCCGCGCTCGTGGCCGAACATCTCCGATTCGATCAGGTTCGGCGAGATCGCGCCGCAGTTCACCGCGAGAAACGCATGCTTACGGCGCAAGCTGAGTTGGTGCAGCGTCTGGGCGGCAACTTCCTTGCCGGTGCCCGATTCGCCGACCAGCATGACCGAGGCCGCCGTCGGCGCAACACGGCCAATCTGGTCGTAGACCTCCTGCATGGCCGGTGAATTTCCGAGCATCAAACCGAAACGGCCCATGCGGCGCAACTCGCCGCGCAAGGTACCAATTTCCGCCTTCAGGTCGCCGGCGCGCGGTAAGCGCGACAGGATCGCCTTCACGCGCTGCATGTTGATCGGCTTCACCAGGTAGTCGGTGGCGCCCATCTTCAACGCATTGACCGCCGACTCCACCGTGGCGTGCCCAGTAATCACGATCACCTCCACGCCGGAGCGTGGATCGAGATCTTCAAACAGATCGACCCCACTGCCGTCGGGCAGCTTCAGGTCAGTAAAGACCACGTCTGGCATCTGCCGGACCAGTTGAATGCGCGCTTCGCGCAAATCGCCCGCAGTGGCGGTAGTCAGACCGTCTTCCCCGATGATGGCGGAAAGCGCCTCGCGGGTACCGGCATCGTCATCGACAATCAGTACGTGTGGCATCGCGTCTCGAAAACCTGAAAGCGTGGATGGAGGAACATGCAAAACCGCATGCTGAAAAAGCAGGTCGACGGCTCGCCGCTGCGCCGCGTGTGCGCTCAGATGTGAGTACACACTAACGTCTTCGCAACAGCGCCGCCCCTGATTTGACTCAATGCCGCAACAATCTACAGCAAAATGACGCGATACTGCGCAGCATTGTTGTCCATTTACCTATTATACGGTTTTATCGAGCCAAACTTGTATGCGCGCCCGGCGCCGCTTGTCGAAGCGACACGTCGGCGCAGCCGCGTACGCAAGGTCGTCATCGCGGCCCTCAACTGTGCGGAAACGGCCATGCGTCGTCTTTGCCGTTTGGACGTGCCGAGCCATTTGCGCCATGTGCCATATCTGGCGTAGACGGGCCAGTACTCGCCACCGTCACGCTGCCGGACGGCGGTGCCACCGTGCCGCCTTCGTCTTCCCACCGGCTCAGTTCACGCGCCGCCGGAACCTGCGCGGCACGATTTCGCTGCACGTAGCGTACAGCCAGAAACCCACCGAGGGCTATCAGTGCGCCGAAGATGCCAATTTTGGGTCGTCCCATCGTGAACTCCTTGTTGTCGTCAAACGGATGCGTCGAGCATTGCGTGTTAGCCCGTGTTCAGAACGCCAGGCAGGAGACCGGCGCCCGCGGCAATGCCGATCGAGCGCCGCAAGTTTGCGCCGCCGTCAGCGTTCGGTATTGACGGTCGCGGCTCGGTAGCGCCGCTGCGCGCTTTGAACTGAGTCGCGCAAGAGCACACGCATATCGAATGGACGCCGCAAACGCCGTGCCCGGTAAATTTGCCGCTCTCATTCGTTGCCGGCACGGACTCAGGCACTTTCGACCGAGCCTGCGCCGGGCCATTTCACCGACCGTCACATGGATTGCCGGAAGCGGGGTCAAAGTGGTTAAATCGAATTTTTGTGAGATAGTGGCCGCACGGTTCCGTCACGCTCCAAGGCCTGCGCGCCGCGACACCGAACCTCTTTTGCCCAGGATTCCCCGTTTATGGCGTCAACCGACCTCGACTCGCCGACCGTCTCCGCCGGCGGCAATGCTTCGGCACAGGCGAAGCAGCGCGTCGCGGACGGCATCGCGGGACTGAAATCGTACGGGCTCTTGTACGGCTCGTCGCCGGTGATGCTCGATCTGTATGAACAGATCGAACGCGTCGCCAGCACTGACGCGACCGCGTTGATCATCGGCGAATCCGGCACCGGCAAGGAATTGATTGCCCGCACGATTCACGATCAAAGCAGCCGCAAGGACGCACCGTTCGTCGCCGTGAACTGCGGCGCGATTCCCGACGAACTCATCGAAGCCGAATTGTTCGGCCACGAAAAAGGCAGCTTCACGAGCGCGGTCCAAGGCCGTATCGGCTACTTCGAACATGCGAACGGCGGCACGCTGTTTCTCGACGAAATCACGGAAATGGCGCCGGTGCGCCAGGTGAAGCTCTTGCGCGCGCTCGAGACCGGCACGTTTTTTCGGGTCGGCGGCAGCGAACTGATTCGCGCCGACGTGCGCGTGATCGCGGCGACCAATCGCGACCCCGCGATCGCGGTGAAGGAAAACGGTCTGCGCGAAGACCTGATGTACCGGCTCGCGGTTTTTCCGTTGCGCGCGCCGCCGTTGCGCGAGCGTGAGAGCGATCGCGAACTGCTCGCGCAACACTTCCTCGCCTTGCTGAATCAGCAGGAAAGCGCAAGCAAGAGCTTCAGCAAACGGTCGATCGAAACCGTGCGGACATGGTCGTGGCCGGGCAACGTGCGCGAGTTGAAGAACGCCGTGTATCGCGCGTTCATTCTCGCGGAGAAGACGGTCGAGCTGCCGCATCCGCATCTCGCGTCGCGCGTGAAAAAGCCCGTGACGCAAGGCGACGCGATGAGCGTGTGGATCGGCACCCCGCTCGCGGATGCGCAAAAGCAGATCATTCTCGGCACGCTCAAATATTGCGGCGGCGACAAGCGGCGCGCGGCCAAAGCGCTCGGCGTGAGTCTGAAGACGCTGTACAACCGCTTGAGCGTGTACGGCGGCGACGAAGGCGCGGACGAAGAAACCGAGCAATAAGCGGTGCCAGGCGCTCACGCGGTTCGTTCGCGTGCGCGGGTGTTCGCGGGTGTTGTTTGCGTGCTCGCCGTCTACTTTTTGCATCCTCCTCGCGCTTGTTATGCCTCCCCTGCTCTGCTGAAACGGCCCTTTTTTGCGCACCTGTCATCTCATAATTAATCCCTTCGCACCACCAATCAAATCGGCTTCTTCTCACCAGAAACCGATTTGACTCGCACCATCTTTTGCAATTGCTTGCACTTTCCCACTGCCAATTACAAATGGCATCCTGCAAAATGCGGCAGCGCATAGTGCAACGATGAGAAAGACGTGCCTTTCGCTCACGCACCATTCATACACGTGCTTCGCGTGTTTGAACGCTGCATAAGCGAAGGACACTTGCAGGAGCAGAGACAGGGAAATGCAAAAAAGTATGGTGTGGGTCAACAGGGAAAAGCAAACAGCCAAAGCGTCTAAAGCGGCCAAACGCGGACGTCCGAATACAACCGCGCTCGTCGCACTGGCCTTAGCGATCTCGTCGGCATTAAGCGGATGTAGCTCGTTCTATTCGGAAGGCGCCACCGCCGGCGCCGGTATCGCAGGCGCCGCAATCGCGGCCAAAGTCACCAGTAATGCGGCAGTCGCTACCGGCATCGGTCTCGGCGCAGTGGCCGCAGCCCGCGCGGGCGTGCAGTACTCGGAGCGCGTGGTCCATAAGAATACGCAGGACGGAATCGCCAAAATCGCCGGACCGCTCGATGTCGGCGCGATCGCACCGTGGAGCGTGACCCACTCGGTGCCGATCGAAGACGACGAACACGGCCGCGTCACCGTGAGCCGCACGATCAGCACAGGCGCGCTCGACTGCAAGGAAATCGTCTTCTCGGTCGATCAGACCGCCACCAAGAATGTGCCGGCAAGCAGTGCGTTCTATGTCGCGTCGATCTGCCGTGACGGCGACAACTGGAAATGGGCGTCGGCCGAACCCGCTACCGAACGCTGGGGCGCGCTGCAATGAGGGCGGCGACGCTTTCCGGCAACCGGCTGCGGCTCGTGCTGGCGGGTGCGCTATGCATCGGAGCCAGTCTGCTGACGAGCGGCTGCTCGTCGGTCGGCGCAGTGAGCGGTGCTGCGGCCGGTGTCGCATCAGGCCTCGTGACCACCAACCCCGCAGTCGGCATCGGCGTCGGTATCGCCGTGCAGGCCGCGACCGACGAAGCCGTCAACCGCTACATGCGCACCATGCACGGCGATCAGCAGAACATGATCGCCGCATTGGCGGGTGCGATGCCGGTCGGCGAGACGCGGCCCTGGGCGGTCAAGCACACGCTGCCGATCGAGAACGGCCACGGCCAGGTGCGCGTGACGCGCGCGTTCAGCTCGGCGCTCGCGCTGTGCAAGGATTTCGTGTTCTCGGTACAGGACGGCGACGGCCCGAACGCGCACGAAGACTGGTACACGGCGAGCGCGTGTCAGCAGGACAAGGGCTGGAAGTGGGCCTCGGCGGAACCGGCGGTCGAACGCTGGGGCAATCTGCAATAAAAAAAGCGGCAGGGTCTCCCCTGCCGCTTTTTGCCTGAAGCGTCTCAATCAACTCGACCGGATTTAAGACTCCACGTCTTCCAGACTGAAAATTTCCGTCTGGTCGTTGTACGAGAAGATCTCGCCATAACGGCCCCAGTTGATCACTGCGTCGAGTGTCTCTTCCGCGGCGCTGTCCGACAGAAAATCTTCCAGCTCCTGCTCGAAGCGCACGCGCGGTGCACGATGTCCCGGCCGTTCGTTCAACACCTTCTTGATCCGCGCGGCGAGCGGCACGTGGCGCAGCAGATGTTCAGCGAACATCATCTTGCGCTCCTGGGTGCCGAATTCAGAGAACACGCGTGCCGGCGGCGTCAGGAAAATATCGCCTTCGCGCACGTCCGCAAAGCCCAGGTGCTGCAGCACTTCGGCGACCGGGAACAGATCGTCCACCTCCAGATGCAGCGAACGGGCGATTTCCGGCATGTCCGCGCGGCCGTGGTACGGCGCGGCAGCCAGCGTTTCGATCAGACCAGCCATCAGGTTGGTCGACACATGCGGCAGCCAGCTGCCGAGGTCGAGCCCCTTCTTGGTCGCTTCGTCGGTCTGACGCGCGGTCATCTTGGCGTAGATCTCGTCGACCAGGCGGCGGAACGCCGGATCCAGCCGGTTGCGCGGATGCTTGAACGGCACCTTGATCTCGGCGATCACGCGGCCCGGGTTCGACGACAGCACCAGAATGCGGTCGCACATGAACACCGCTTCCTCGATGTTGTGCGTGACGATCAGCACCGATTTGATCGGCATGCGGCCTTGCGTCCACAGGTCGAGCAGGTCGGTACGCAGCGTTTCGGCGGTCAGCACGTCGAGCGCGGAAAACGGCTCGTCCATCAGCAGCAGCGTCGGATCGACCACCAGCGCCCGTGCAAAGCCAACGCGCTGACGCATGCCGCCCGACAACTCGCGCGGATATGCGTTTTCAAAACCGTCGAGACCGATCAGGTCGATCGCGGCCAGCGCGCGTTCGCGACGCTCGCGCGCACCCACGCCTTGCGCTTCAAGACCCGCTTCCACGTTCTGCAGCACGGTCAGCCACGGGAACAGCGCGAAGGTCTGGAACACCATCGCGACGCCCTTCGCCGGGCCATCGAGCGGTTTGCTCATATACGTTACGTCACCGCCGGTCGGCTCGATCAGGCCGGCGATGATACGCAACAGCGTCGACTTGCCGGAGCCCGAACGGCCCAGCATGCCGACGATTTCACCTTCGCGCAGCGACAGGTTCACATCGTCGAGGACAAGCAACTCACCTTGAGTCTTGTTGAACCCTCTGCACACGTCCTTGACGCACAGAATCTCTTCACCGAGGCGCGGAGGCATCGGCGGAGTCTGGACCGGCGCGGCGGTTACGGCAGCTTTAGGATTTTGCATCGCGGTTTGCCTTAAATTTACTGTCAATCGAGCCGAAGCTTGGACTCGGCATAGGCGTACATCGGACGCCACAGCAGGCGGTTGAACAAGGTCACAAACAGGGACATCACGGCAATGCCGAGAATGATTTTCGGGAAATCGCCCGCGGCGGTCGTCTGCGCGATGTACGAGCCCAGACCGTGCGCGACGACTTTGGTATCGCCCCACTGAACGAACTCGGCGACGATACTCGCGTTCCACGCGCCACCGGATGCGGTAATCGCCCCCGTCACGTAGTACGGGAAGATGCCCGGCAGCATCACCTTGCGCCACCACTGCCAGCCGCGGATGCCGAAATTGGTGGCCGCCTCGCGATAATCGTTCGGGTAGGAGCTGGCGCCCGCGATCACGTTGAACAGGATATACCACTGGGTGCCGAGCACGATCAGCGGCGACAGCCAGATGTCCGGGTTCAGGTGAAAGCGCACGATCACGATCACGAACACGGGAAACAGCAGGTTCGCCGGGAACGCCGCCAGAAACTGCGCGAGCGGCTGGATCTTCTCGGCAAGCGCCGGACGCAGGCCGATCAACACGCCGAGCGGCACCCAGATCACCGACGAGATCGCAATCAGCAGCGCCACGCGCAGCAGTGTGATCAGGCCAAGCACTAACACGTGGCCCACTTCGCCAAGCGTCACGCCGGTGCGCACATAGGCCACCACGCTATAGACGACATACGCGGTAAGGAGGATCACCACAATCCCCCACACGATGTCGCCCACACGCGACGATTTCTGGCGCTGCGGAATCGCGAAGCGGACGCGGTCGAATGCCGGCAGACGGAGCGGCACGCGCGCGGCGTTCGCGAAGACCCAGCCCATCGGCACGAGCAGACGGTGAATCAGGCGGGTACGGCGGATCAGGTCGAGCAGCCACGACTCCGGTGCATTGCCGGAGCTGGTCGTTTCCATACGGAACTTGTCGGCCCACGCGACGAGCGGTCGAAACAGGAACTGGTCGTAGGCCAGAATCACGACCGTCATCGCCAGAATCACCCAGCCGATCGCGTGCATGTTCTTGTCGGAGATCGCCTGCGCCAGATAGGCGCCGATTCCCGGCAGCGTGATCGTGTTGTTGCCCACCGTGATGGCTTCAGAGGCCACCACGAAGAACCAGCCGCCCGACATCGACATCATCATGTTCCAGATGAGGCCCGGCATCGAGAACGGCACTTCGAGCTTCCAGAAACGCTGCCATCCCGTCAGATGGAAACCCCGCGAGACTTCATCCAGATCGCGCGGCACCGTGCGCAGCGACTGATAGAAGCTGAAGGTCATGTTCCACGCCTGGCTCGTGAAGATCGCGAAAATCGCCGCGAGCTCCGCGCCCAGCACGCGCCCCGGGAACAACGCGAGGAAGAACGTGACCGTAAACGAAATGTAGCCCAGCACCGGCACCGACTGCAGGATGTCGAGAATCGGCACCAGCACGAGGCCCGCGCGGCGGCTCTTCGCGGCAAGCGTGCCGTAGATCAGCGTGAAGGTCAGCGACGCGACCATCGCCGCCAGCATGCGCAGCGTGGTGCGCATCGCGTATTCAGGCAGGTTCGACGGGTCGAGCGAGATGACCTGGGTCTTCAGCGTCGACATCGGCGCTAGCGTCTGATGAAAGCCAATGGCGGCCATCGCGATCACGCAGATGATCAACGGGAAGGCGACGAAATCCCAGCCGTTAGGTAGCAATCGCCACGCCGAAGCATTGGCGGTGCGTTTCAGGTCGAAACTGAAGTCCATCAGGCGTCCTCCCTATTATTACAAATGTTCAAATGCACCAAGGAGGCCGCGGCTTCGGCGCGGCAGTCTGAAGATTGGTCCGGAAAGCGGAAATCAGGCATGGCAAAACGCATGTGCGCGGTAAATCGTTAGCGTTGGCGACTCGTGGAACGGTGACGGACGTGTCCTCGGCAAGCCGCCTGGGACCACTACCGCGCAGCCGGACTCCCCTGTCGCCGCAGGCGCCGCCCGAAGGCAGGCGAGCTTTCCTTGTTTTGGACGGCACGACACTACACCATCCTATGTTTCAGGCACAACCTTTCACGCCAAATAGCAGTAAATAGCGGTGTACGCCCCACCAGCGGCCTTCAGCCAGCATCGACCACCTGGTGCAGCGAGTCATCTACTGTCATGCGCCAGCTACTTTCCCAGCGATTTCAATTGCGGCCGGGATCGCATTTCACGCCCCTCCCGGAAAACCCGCGCAGCCATTCAGAAAGCTGACGCACTGCCGTTAAGAACCTGATGGGCAAGGCGGACACACTTCGCATTCCCGCAATAACGGTGGCGTCAGGCCCCATGACGGTTAAAATCAGGAGACGACACGCCTCTTTACGGTCGCACCGGGCCGCAGCGCGGTCCGCACCGAGGGCGTATCGCCAGCCGCTTCCACAGGGGCGAACCAGCGCCAGCGCGCTGCCACGAATGAGCTAGTTGCATGTCACAGCCAGACGAATCAGAGGGTCGATGAACAGGACAACCTTGCGCCAGGCAACCGGACCGATCAGCTTCGCGCTGATCGTGCTCGTTTGCTGGTTCGTGGCCGGCATGGTCGCGGACCGGATGGTACAGCAAGAGCTGGACGCGGCCTTGCGCACGCAGCGCCAGATGTCCACGTCGATCGTCGACAATATGGCAGAGGTGATCGCCAGCGACCTCGCCATGTCTCGGGCCATCCCCGCAACCATGGCCGAAATGGACGTGGTCCAGCGCGCGCTGGTGCAATCCCAGAATTATGCCGCGAACGGCCAGGCGACGGAACCCGCTCTGCGCGCCACGTTGTTAAAAGACCCGCAGATGACCGCCGTGAGCAACTTCCTGCACGACGCGCAAGGCTTCTCCGGGCTCGATCAGATCTGGCTCGTCAACGCCAACGGCACCTGTGTTGCATCGAGCAACTCCGTGAACAACCCGCTCGCCGCGGAAAGCTCCTTCGTCGGCGTCGACATGCGCACCCGCAGCTACCTGACGAATGCCCTACTCGGCGCGTTTTCGGAAGCCTACGGCGTGGGCCGCTCGAGCGGCGAGCCGGGCATTTTCATCGCGGCGCCGGTGTATGCCGACGGCCTGCTGGTCGGGGCCGTGGTGGCCAAGGTGGGGATCGCGCGGCTGCGCCACTGGGTCGCGCACGCCGGCACCTTTGTCGCCGATGAACACGGCGTCATCATCATGGCGCACGACAGCGCGCTCGAAGGTCACGCGCTGCCGAACTCGCGCGTCACGCAGATGAGCGCCGAGGAGCGCATGACCATCTATCGCCGCGAAATCCTCCCCGACATACAGATTCAGGTCGACGCGCAGGTGCGCGAACAGGCACCGTGGGTGCCCACCGCCGTGGCCGGGCAGTTGTTCGGCATGAGCGTGCAGCCGGCGCCATCGCTGTATCAGGCACGCAGCGGCTTGAACTCGGGGCTGTCGGCGCATCTGGTCGATCCGCTCGCGGCCTGGCCCGAGCTGCTGCGCAATCACAAGCGCGACCATCTGCTGGTGTTTCTGACGCTGGCCGGCACCGTTGCGCTGGCGTGGGTGATCACCGTGTCGTACGTGCGCGAGCGGCGCCACCATCGCGCCACGCGCGATCTTGCCGAGCAATTGCAATCGGCCAACACGCTGCTCTCGGCCGAGGCGCGTCACGATGCGTTGACCGGCGCGTTGTCGCGACGCTACTTCCTCGACTTGCTACGCCACGAGATCGAACGTGCGCATGCGAGCAACGAACCGCTGTGCATGGCGATCGCCGACCTCGACCACTTCAAGCAGATCAACGACCGCTTCGGCCACGCCGCCGGTGACCGCGCGCTCGAACATTTCGTCGACACGTGCCGCGCAGAACTGCGCGGCGCCGACGCGATTGGCCGGCTGGGCGGAGAAGAATTCGGCTTGCTGCTGCCGGCCACGGATCTGGCGGGGGGCCGCGAAGTCGTCGAACGCTTGCGCCTGCGCCTGAAGGCGATTCCTTCGCCGAAATTGCCGGCCTCGGTGGGTTTGAGCGTGAGCATCGGCATCACCGAACTCTCACCCGACGATCTGCCCGAGCGCATCATGAGCCGCGCCGACATGGCGCTTTACGCAGCAAAGACGGGCGGCCGCGACCGCATCGAAGCGCTTCCGCCCGACGACACCGCGCCGCCCGCGCGGACGGTGGTCAACGCCTGGTGATGGCTGGTGGTGCCTGCTAGCGCGCCGGTCGCCGCTTAAGCTCAATGCCCGCCTCGGCGCAATCGGCGCCCCGATAAGTGCGGTAGCTGATGCAAAGCAAGTCCCGGCCTCGGGCGTCCCGTAACGAAGCAGGTATCATCAACCCTGACATTGAGGTTGCCGCTACCGCTCTAACGGGAGATTCGCATGAAGGGAAATTTGGTCATTGTCTGTCGCGATCAGGATGCTGACGCATTCGACCATCTGCTGGCCGAATACGGCGCGTTCCAGACGCGCCTGTCGTCGACTACGTGGTATCTGAAACTGGATGTTGCACCGGAACTGATTCAGGAAGAGATACTCGCGCGTCTCGGCAAGTACACCACGCACTACATCTTCGAAGCCGAAACGGTAACGTGGAATACCGTGGACAGTGACGCGGCGAATGCGTTGAACACGCTGTTTACTGATTAGCGCAACGGTTGCCGGACACGCAGTCCAGACGGCGCATTCAATATCGACTTACGGACGCCGCATTCCGAACATTGCGTTCGGACATCGCAGGGCGGCATGGATGCAGCGGGGCAGGTGCCTGCCGCCGCTGCCCCGCCCAAACTACCAGGCGCTTTCCGAGACCGCCGTGACGCGCGGCACCACTTCGAACGGAAAGCTCATCAGGACCCGCAAGCCACGGCCGCCGTGGTTGCCGATCTCACACTCCCCGCCCGCCCGCCGCACCAGACGCTCGACGATCGCGAGCCCCAGCCCGCTGTGACCGTTGCCGCCGCGTGCCGGGTCGAGCCGAACGAACGGCCGGCTGGCATTGATCAGATCCTGTGCGGCGATACCGCTGCCGTTGTCGCTCACCGACAGCGTGAACCCTTGCGCCGTGCGCGCCGTGGCGACAACGATCGGCGGCGCGCCGTAGGCATGGGCGTTGTCCAACAGGTTCGACAGAATCCGGTCGAGCGTCGCCGCGGGCAGCAGGAAACCCGGCCCCGCGTTGAGTTCGGTCTGCACAGTGGGCGCACCCGCCGCCACCGCGCGATAGCTGCGCACCACGCGCTCGCACTGCTCGTCCGCTTCGACCGCTTCGCTCCGATCGGCGCCGTCGTGCGCAAACATCAGAAACTGTTCGACGATATGCGTCATCGAATCGACGTCGCGCACGACGCCGTCACGCATCTTCACTTCTTCCATCATTTCGGCGCGCAGCCGCAAGCGTGCCAGCGGCGTTTTCAGATCATGCGCGACACCGGCCAGCATCACGGCCCGGTCGTTTTCCGTACGCGCCACTTCCTGAACCATCTGGTTGAAACCGTGCGTCAACTGCCGCAGTTCACGCGGACCACGCTCCGGCACCGGCGGCACCGGCAAGCCGCGGCCGAAGCGCGCCACCGCCTGGGCGAGCGAACGCAACGGCTGCTGCAGCGCCCATGCGGCAAAGAGGGCCGCCATCACCGCGAACGAGAAAATGATCGCGAGCCACAGCACCGTGCGATCGAGCGAACGCGGTGGGCGCAATGGCTGCACCGGCACCACGATCCAGCTGCGATCCGCGGCGCCTCGCACCCACAGCGTGGGCGGACGGCCTGGCGGGCCAACCCGTACCTGGGTGCCGGCAGGCATGCGATCGCGCACGTCCTCGATGAAACGTTCCATCGGCGCCGGCAGACCCGCGCTTTCCGGCGGCACGTCAGGGCTCGCCGGATCGACCAGCCTGACGCGCGACGGCAAGGGCTGGTCCGGCGTGCGAGCGACGTGCTGGCGCACCGCGTCGACGAGGAAAGTGGCTTCCTCGACTGCGTAGCGCGTTTGCAACTGGCTGCGCTCGAGCCGCATCAGCGCGTACCACGCGAAATGCGACAGCAGCAACACCGCAATAACTAGCAGCGCGAGGCGCCCGAACAGCGAATCAATGGGCCGGCGCATGCTGTTCGCCATCCGGCACGAACACGTAGCCGCGCCCGCGCACCGTTTGAATGAAGCGCGGCGTGGACGGGTCGGTTTCGAGAATGCGGCGCAGACGCCACACCTGCACGTCGATGCCACGGTCGGTCCCGTCGTATTCCGGGCCATGCAGCAGTTCGAGCAGGCGCTCACGGGTGAGCGTGCGCATGGGGTGATTGACAAAAATCTTCAGAAGCGCGAATTCACTGCCCGACAGCGTGAGCGGCTTGTCTTCGAGATGCAGCGTGCGCGACTGGAAATCCAGCGTGAAGCGGCCGAAGTTAAACGGCTCGCGCTGCTCCGGCGCCGCCGCCGACGGCAGCGTGCGGCGGCGCCGCAGCACCGCTTGCACGCGCGCCAATAGCTCGCGCGGATTGAACGGCTTGCCGAGATAGTCGTCCGCGCCGAGCTCCAGCCCGACGATGCGGTCGACGTCATCAGCACGTGCGGTGAGCATGATCACAGGGATGTCGTCGCCCGACGCGCGCAGCTTGCGCAGCGCGGTCAGCCCGTCTACGCCCGGCATCATCAGATCGAGCACGATCAGATCCGGACGCTCCCGTTCGAGCCTGCGCTCGAGCGTGCCCGCGTCGTGCAGCACGGAGACTTCGATGCCCTGACGGGCCAGATAGTCGCGCAGCAGATCGCGTAATTCGACGTCGTCGTCAACAACAAGTATTTGAGTAGCCATGGGATGAAGTTTAACGCGCAGCAGGAAGGGTTTTCGATTTCAGACGGCCGTCAAGGGTTACCGGGTGTTACCGTGAAAGGCGCACGTAATGACCCGTAATAGCCGCATCAAGCCACGTAACACAGCGCCGGGCACAGTTCTCTACGCTGTGACTTACCGAATGCAGGCCGTCCTTTATCACCGGTTGCATCGTCGGCTATTCCATTACAGGGAGTCTTACATGTCCACCAAAAGAATGTCGCGCGTTCTCGCCGTTGCCGCCACTGCCCTCGCCATCGGTGCGGGCGCTGCCTATGCCGCACAACCCGCCGGTCAAGGCGGCCCCGGCGGCTGGCATGGGCACTTCATGAAGGAACTGACGCAACTGCACGACCAGTTGAAGCTGAACGCGGATCAGGAAAAGCAATGGCAAGCCGCGCTCAACACGATGAAGCAGAACCACGAGGCCATGCGCGCCAACCATCAACAGATGAAGGACCAGTTCAAGGCCGCGCAGCAGCAGCCGATTCTGGACCTGAACGCCATGGCTGCCGCGCACCAGCAAGTCGAGCAGAAAGACGCGCAACTGCGTCAGCAAACCTCGGACGCGTGGCTCAGCTTCTATAACGGGCTGAACGACCAGCAGAAGACTACCGTCAGCACGGCGCTGAAACAGCGTTTTGCGAAGATGGAAGCGCGTCACCAGAAAATGCACGAGCGCTGGGAGCATAAGAAGGGTGCAGCGTCGGCGCCGGCTGCTAATCAGTAAGCCGCACAGCAAAGACGGGGGGCGGGAGGCAGCCTGCACGGCTGCCTCCCGAATGCAAAAACGCCACGGAGGGTTTTCCGTGGCGTTTTTGTTTGCGTGCGGCTCGCTGATTCGAGCCAAGCTCCTCGTTGCGTGCGCGACTGGCGATTGGCGCTTACCCGCGCGTATGCGCGCTTACCCGTTGAGCGGACCGAGATCGAACAGCAGCACTTCGGCGTTCTCGCCCTTTTCGAGCGTCACCGTATCGGTCTCGCTGAGCTTGGCGGCGTCGCCAGCCTGGAGCGCTTCGCCATTCACAGTCAGTGCGCCGCGCGCCACGTGCACATACGCCAGGCGGCCTTTCGGCAGCGCGAACGTAGCGTGTTCCGCGCCGTCGAGCAACGCCGCATAGATCGAGGCATCCGCATGAATCGTGACAGAACCGTCCCGGCCGTCGGGCGAGGCGACCACGCGCAGACGCCCGCGCTTGTCGGCGTCATCGAAGCGCTTTTCCTCGTAGCCTGGCTGGTCGCCCGCGCGTTGCGGGATCACCCAGATCTGCAAGAGGTGCGCCGCCTCGTCCTGCGACGCATTGAACTCACTGTGCTGCACGCCCGTGCCGGCGCTCATGCGCTGCACGTCGCCGGGACGGATGGTCGAGCCGTTGCCCATGCTGTCGCGGTGCGCAAGCGCGCCTTCGAGCACATACGTGACGATTTCCATGTCGCGGTGGCCGTGTGTGCCAAAGCCCTGGCCGCCGGCGATACGGTCTTCGTTGATCACCCGCAGCGGTCCGAAATGCACGTGTTGCGGGTCGCGATAGTCGGCAAACGAGAAGCTGTGATACGAGTCGAGCCAACCGTGATTGGCGTGGCCACGTTCGTCGGAACGGCGAATCTCGATCATGGGGATCTCCGGTGAGTAATTAGCGATGCCGAGAATGTATGGGCGCGAAGCGCGCTAAACAATCGACAAAGGCACATCAGATCGTTTCATAAATCCGTGCAATCGTGCGCCTGCAGGGCGTGCGGCAAGGCCAGATCGGCTACCGGCGGCCCTGCTCGCCATATCGGTCGTCCGTGGGTCGATCATTACCGCGAATGAGCGCATGCAAGAACAACGCGGCCGCGACCCGACACCGTCGCGCATGCACAACGCATGCGCCCGCCCACCGGCAGCCGGCTGCGTCCCGCACTGGCGCCTCGCCCCTGTTCGGGTAAAATACCGCCCTTTTCGAGACGCGCGGGCGCGCAAGGCGCGCCGGCGGGCCCGGCAGCCTGAGCCGCGAAGGGGCAGCCGCGGGTTTCACCCCTCGCCAATCTCGCTTGATACGTCGAAAAGGCATCGGCGAGACCGAAGCAGGGCCGTAGCGGAATCGAAGCAAACCCATACGCGGCGCGACAATTTTGACCGCCTAGAATAGCGACGGCCGGCCACGAGCCGGCGGTCGTCGAGATCGGCACACCACGACGATCAGTTTGATCCAGGAGAAACATGAAGAAGGCCGCACTGTGCGTGGCGCTTGCCGTCATGGCCACCGGCGCCACGGCGAAAGAATGGAAAACCGTGCGGATCGGGGTGGACGCCAGCTACCCGCCGTTCGAATCGATCGCGCCCAGCGGCCAGGTCGTCGGCTTCGACGTCGATTTGACGAAAGCGCTGTGCGCGAAAATGAACGTCAAGTGCGTGTGGGTCGAGCAGGATCTGGACGGGATCATCCCGGCGCTGAAGGGCAAGAAGTTCGACGCGATCGTGTCGTCGCTGACTGTCACGGACAAGCGCCGCGAGCAGATCGATTTCTCCGACAAGCTGTTCGACGCACCGGCCCGCATGATCGCCAAAGCCGGCTCGCCCCTGCTGCCGACGGCTGAATCGCTGAAGGGCAAACGCGTCGGCGTCGAGCAAGGCTCGACTCAGGAGGCTTTCGCCAAAGCGTACTGGGAGCCCAGAGGCGTGACCGTAGTGTCCTACCAGAATCAGGATCAGGTGTACGCCGACGTCGCTTCGGGACGTCTCGACGCCGCCTTGCAAGACGAATTGCAAGCCGACGCCGGGTTCCTGAAGACGCCGCGCGGCAAAGGCTTCGCCTGGGCTGGTCCGGAAGTGAAAGACCCACGGACGATCGGTGAAGGCACGGCCATCGGCCTGCGCAAGGATGACGTCGAGCTGAAGGCGATGTTCAACCAGGCGTTGGCGCAAGTACATCAGGACGGTACGTTCAAGAAGCTCGAAAAGCAGTACTTCGACTTCGATATCTATCCTGGTCACTGAGCGAGGGACTGAGCGGCGTACTACACCGGTCATGGGCCGCTCGCCGGGTTGATCGCTGAGCGGGCCTCCAGCCCGGCAACCAGTCAGGCAACTAGCAACTTGCAGCACCCGCGAAACTCGGGGCTCGCCCGCATGGGCTTTCCCGAGGCTTCGTAATACAGTCAGTCATTGTTTCAAAAGCAGCATCAGAACCAGCTTCAACCCCGATTCAGAACGAGAGTCGAAAAGCGCGCTGCAAGGCCGGCAACGGTCATGCAGTCATGATTTGCACAGCGGTGCGCTGTGCGCCGCAGGAACCAGCGAGCCCAGGCTCGCGGCAAACGCGGCGCAGAGCTGGCCGCGTCTTTCGCGGTGCGTCGCAAACGCATTGTCAAGGACCCCATATGTTCCTTCAAGGCTACGGCCCGCTGCTTCTCAACGGCACCTGGCAAACCGTCAAACTGGCGGTGTTGTCGCTGGCGTTCGCTTTCGTGCTGGGTCTGCTCGGCGCGGCGGCGAAACTGTCGAAGAATCGCGTCTCCCATAGTGTCGGCACCATCTACACGACGCTCGTGCGCGGCGTGCCCGACCTGGTGCTGATGCTGCTGCTGTTCTACAGCATCCAGATCTGGCTGAACAACCTGACCGACCTGCTCGGCTGGGATCAGATCGATATCGACCCGTTCGTGGCCGGTGTCGCCGTGCTCGGCTTCATCTACGGCGCGTACTTCACCGAGACCTTCCGCGGCGCGTTTCTGGCCGTGCCGCGCGGCCAGCTCGAAGCGGGCGCAGCCTACGGCATGACCGGCTGGCAGGTGTTCTCGCGGGTGATGTTCCCGCAAATGATGCGCTTCGCGCTGCCCGGTATCGGCAACAACTGGCAGGTGATGGTGAAAGCCACGGCGCTGGTGTCGATCATCGGTCTCGCGGACGTCGTCAAAGCCTCGCAGGACGCCGGCAAGGGCACGCTGCGATTCTTCTTCTTCACCCTGCTCGCAGGGGCGATCTATCTCGTCATCACCACAGTGTCCAACTTCGTGCTGATGTACCTCGAAAAGCGTTACTCGACTGGCGTGCGAAAGGCGGATCTATGATCGAGATCATTCAGGAATACTGGCGCAACTATCTTTATAGCGACGGCTATCGACTCACCGGCGTCGTGATCACGCTATGGCTGCTGGTCGTGTCGATCGGGCTGGGCTTTTGCCTGTCCATTCCGCTTGCGGTCGCACGGGTCTCGAAGAAGAAATGGCTCGCCCGCCTAGTCTGGCTGTATACCTATGTATTCCGCGGCACGCCGCTGTACGTGCAACTGCTGCTCTGCTACACCGGCTTGTATAGCCTCGAAATCATCCGCAATCACGAACTGACCAACGCGTTCTTCCGCGACGGCATGCATTGCACGCTACTCGCGTTCACGCTGAACACCTGCGCGTACACCACCGAGATATTCGCCGGCGCGATCAAGGCCACACCCTATGGCGAGATCGAAGCCGCGCGCGCCTACGGCATGTCGTCGTTCACGCTGTACCGGCGGGTGATTCTGCCCTCGGCACTGCGCCGCGCGTTGCCGTACTACAGCAACGAAGTGATCCTGATGCTGCACGCCACCACCGTCGCGTTCACCGCGACCGTGCCGGACATTCTCAAGATCGCGCGCGACGTGAACTCGGCCACGTATCAGTCGTTCAATGCGTTCGGCATCGCCGCCCTGCTCTATCTGTGCATTTCGTTTGCGCTCGTGTGGCTGTTCCGCCGCGCCGAGCACCGCTGGCTCGCTTACCTGCGGCCGCAAGGCAAGTAATAAGAAGGGCTCCCGCCCCAAGCAAGTAAGCCCGCTAAGGATCCTGATGAACACCAAGAAGCAAAAGCTCTTCGTCGACGAGCTTCACAAACAGTACGGCGACAACGAAGTCCTCAAGGGCGTGTCGCTGAAGGCCAACGCCGGCGACGTGATCAGCGTGATCGGCTCGTCCGGTTCGGGCAAGAGCACGATGCTTCGCTGCATCAACTTCCTCGAGCAGCCGAACGCCGGACGCATCTTTGTCGACGGCGAAGAAGTCCGCACGCAGATCGGCAAGGGCGGCGCGCTGCGCGTGTCCGATCCGAAGCAGTTGCAGCGCGTGCGCACCAAGCTGTCGATGGTGTTCCAGCACTTCAACCTGTGGACGCACATGAACGTGCTCGAGAACATCATCGAGGCACCGGTCAACGTGCTGGGTCTGAAGCGCAAGGAAGCCGAAGAGCGCGCACGCCAGTATCTGGAGAAAGTGGGCCTCGCGCCGCGTCTCGAGAAGCAATACCCGTCGCATCTGTCGGGCGGCCAGCAGCAACGCGTCGCGATCGCGCGCGCGTTGGCCATGCATCCGGACGTGATGCTGTTCGACGAACCAACTTCCGCGCTCGACCCCGAACTGGTCGGCGAAGTACTCAAGGTGATGCAGACGCTCGCCGAAGAGGGCCGTACGATGATCGTCGTCACCCACGAAATGGCGTTCGCGCGCAACGTGTCGAATCACGTGATGTTCCTGCATCAAGGCCGCGTGGAAGAAGAAGGTCATCCGGACGAAGTCTTCAAGAACACAAAGAGCGAACGGCTCAAGCAGTTCCTCTCCGGCAGCCTCAAATAAGACTGTTGGTCAGCCTGGTATTTGGGCTGTAGTTAAAGTAACATTACAAGGCGCTTACGAGCGCCTTTTTTACTTCGCTCACCTGCACATTCCGGCCGTTCTGGCCTCGAAAATGGGCCCGAACATAGCCCGACCCACCCTCTTTCGCCATACTCTGCCGCATTTGAAGCGTCAATAGTGGCAATCCTTGACGTTGCTCGTCCCAATCCGTGATTCCCTTACCGCATAAGGGTTTCCTGCCATTTTGGGGATATCGCAACGATTCCATGCACACATTCGTATTGCAATTTGGAGACACCGACCTAAGCCGGTACTAATTTCTTCTCCCACTGAAGTGTATTTTTGATAAATTAGTAACCAAAGTAGCAAAACAAAGTTCATTAAAAGTAGTTTCACTTCAAAGCAACAGAGGAGAACCGGTCGGCGAGGGATCGGCATGGCGCGAAGAATAGCCCGCTGAGGCTATCCGTCACGGCAGGAGACCCAATCCACCCGCTAATCTCCCTGGTACCGATTTCTGTTCGGCGCGCTTGCGTCCGAACACCATTCGTAGTACTGGGTTTCACTTTTTGACAGGGTATGGAGGAGAAGATGAAGAAAGCTTTGCTCGCCGCTGCGCTAATGACAGCCGGTGTAGTTGCGCACGCCCAAAGCAGCGTGACGCTGTACGGCCGCCTGGACGCTGGCTTGGAATATATGTCGGGCGTTCCGCAAGGCGTCGGTGCAAACGGCCAGGCCACTGGCAGCACGAACCGTTTCAAAGCAGAAAGCGGCGACTGGGGTACCAGCCTGTGGGGCATGAAGGGCGTTGAGGACATCGGTGGCGGCAACAAGGTCCTGTTCCAGTTGGAAGGCTCCTTCAACACCATGACGGGCGCAGGCCCTGGCGGTGGCGGTCTCTTCAATCGCTGGGCAACGGTCGGTATGTCGAACGACGCCTTCGGTACGCTGCTGTTGGGTCGCGAACTCTTCATCTCGAACGGCGTGTGGGACTTCGATCCGTTCGGTCAATCGAACTGGTCGTCGGCGTCGCTGGTGCGTGGCCGCAACTGGCCGCAATCGAGCAACAACATTTCGTACCAGTCGCCGAAGGTCGCAGGCTTTGACTTCTACGGTCAATACGCCCTGTCGAACGCAACGAGCTGGAACGGCAACGGCACGACCCCGCAAGGTCGCGAAGCTGGCGCACAAGTCACCTACACGAGCTCGCTGTTCCAGGTTCGCGGCCTGTATGACGAAATCCGCAACCCGGCCAACGGTGCCCTGTATGGTCCGGCTGCTGCTACTCCGGCCAATGCAGCTAACATCTCCACCGGCGTGTTCGCGGCATCGCGCGAATATTCGGCTCTTGTGAACGTGTTCCTCGGCCAGTTCAAGATTCAGGGCGCTTTCCAGGCAGTCCGTTCTGCAGGTGCAACGGGCGTTCTGCCGGGCCAGCCGACCACGCTCGATCACGAATGGGGCGGTGTGACGTGGCAAGCAACGCCGGCTGCAGCGCTGATCGCAGCGGTGTACCACGTCAACGGCAACAATGGCGCGGGCAACGCAACGATCTACACGATTGGCGGTTCGTACAACCTGTCCAAGCGCACGTTGCTGGATCTCCAGATCGCTTCGACCCGCAACAGCAAGAATGCTAACTTCGGTCTGAATGCGGACAACGCTGGCACGTCCACCGCAACGGACAACCCGCTGCCGGGTCACCAGCAGTCGGGCGTGTACGCAGGTATTCAGCACTCGTTCTAATCGAACGGTGTGCCCCGAAGGGTTTTCCTTGGGGGCGCCCCCCAAGGGGACTTCCTTCGGGGCGTAGTAACGAGTTCTTCAAGAGAATCTTTTTCACGCTGCTGCGAGAGGCGCGTATCGGTGCGATGTCCGAAAGGGTATCGCACCGTTTTTTATTTGAGCGCGCGGTTTTGCCACTGCCCCGCGCACCGTCGCGGTGCGTGCTAGGCAACAGGAATACGATAAGCAATACCGGCGCTTGAACCCTGTGCTTCAAGTTCGAGAAGTCAGGCCGCTCAAACCGCCGCTTCGTTTTCCTCGCCGGTGCGAATCCGGATCACACGCTCCACGTCCGCCACGAAAATCTTGCCGTCGCCGATCTTGCCGGTACGCGCCGCCCCGATGATCGCGTCGATCACCTGATCGCACTGGTTGTCCGCGACAACCACTTCGATCTTCACTTTCGGCAGAAAGTCGACCACATACTCTGCACCACGATAAAGCTCGGTGTGGCCTTTTTGCCGCCCGAAGCCTTTGACTTCGGTCACGGTCAACCCTGTGAGGCCGACTTCAGCAAGCGCCTCGCGCACTTCGTCGAGTTTGAACGGTTTGATGACTGCAGTGATGCGCTTCATGGCGGACCTCGTCTCGTGATTGGAAGGTTGAAAGGCAAATGGATGATTTTTATTCTACGCTGCGCCGGATGCCTTGCGGCGGTCCGGCGGTCCGGCGCGCGCTTCTGGTCTGCTACGGGGTAAGTCCGCAGCAACCGTTCGCTTCTTACTCCACCGGCTCGGTGTAGCGCGATGTAATCGGATAACGCCAGTCGCGCCCGAACGCACGATGCGTAACGCGAATACCGATCGGCGCCTGACGGCGTTTGTACTCGTTGATCTTGATGAGGCGCGTGACGCGTTTCACGTCGTCGACCGCGTAGCCCGCCGCGATGATTTCCGCGAGCGAGCGGTCCTCTTCCATGTACATGCGCATGATTGCGTCGAGCACTTCGTACGGCGGCAAGCTGTCCTGATCGGTCTGGTTATCGCGCAGTTCAGCGGACGGCGCGCGCGTCAGAATCCGCTCGGGGATCACGTCCTGCTTGTCGAACGTGGTGGCCTGATTACGGTAGTGGCACAGCTTGTAGACCAGCGTCTTGGCGATATCCTTGATCACCGCAAAACCGCCGGCCATGTCGCCGTACAGGGTGCAGTAGCCCACCGCCATTTCGCTCTTGTTGCCGGTGGTCAGCACGATCGAGCCGAACTTGTTCGACAGCGCCATCAGCAAGGTGCCACGGATGCGGGCCTGAATGTTTTCTTCGGTGGCGTCTTCGGCGCGGCCGGCGAACTCTTCGGCAAGCGAGCCGCGGAACGCGTCGAACATCGGCGCGATCGCGATTTCGTCGTAACGTACGCCGACGCGGCGCGCCATCTCGGCGGCGTCCGTGGTTGAAATGTCGGCGGTATAGCGCGACGGCATCATCACCGCGCGCACGCGGTCCGCGCCTAGCGCATCGCACGCGACAGCCAGCACCAGCGCCGAGTCCACGCCGCCCGACAGGCCGATCAATGCGCCCGGGAAACCGTTCTTGTTGATGTAGTCGCGCACGCCCATCACGAGCGCGGCGTACACCTGCGCTTCGAGCGAGAGCTCCGGCGCGACCGCCGTAGGCACCGGTTTGCCGCCGTCGAACTCGACAATCGCGTTGCCTTCCTCGAACTGCGCCATCTTTGCGACCAGTTCGCCGTTCTCGTCGAGTACGAACGAGCCACCGTCGAACACCAGTTCGTCCTGCGCGCCGACCATGTTCACGTAGACCATGGGCAAACCGGTCTCGCGAATCCGCGCGCGCAGAATGTCGAAGCGCACCGCCTCCTTGTTCAGGTGATACGGCGAGCCGTTCGGAATCAGCAGCACTTGCGCACCGGCGGCCTTCGCCATTTGCGCGGCCGATGCGTGCCACGCATCCTCGCAAATCACCACGCCGTACTTCACGCCGTCCAGTTCGAACACGAACGGCTTCGGGTCGGACGCGAAGTAGCGCTTCTCGTCGAACACCTCGGTATTGGGCAAATCCTGCTTGCGATAGGTGCCGACCACCTCCCCGTCCACGATCAGCGAGGCCGCGTTGAAGGTATCGACCGGCGGCACGCCACGCTCGATCGGCGCGTTTGCATTACCATGGCCGTTTGCCGTGCTGTGCGTCAAGTCGCGCAGCGGATGGCCGACGATCACATGCAAGCCGGCGAAAGGCTTCAATTGCGTAGCCAGGTCGGCAAGCGCCGCCGCGCTCGCGGTGTAGAACGCGGGACGCAGCAACAGATCTTCGGGCGGATAGCCGGATAGCGCGAGTTCAGGCGCGATCAGCAGTTTCGCACCATCGTTGTGCGCAGCGCGCGCGGCAGCGACAATCTTCGCGACATTGCCGGCGAAATCGCCGACGGTGACATTGATTTGAGCAAGAGCGATTCGGGTCTTCATGGCAGGATCGACAGGCAAGCCAGGTGGCTTGCGAGTACCGCGGCTGGTTAAGCTCGACGGAACGGACAAATCGGATAAACGAGCGACGCATCGCACCACGCTTGGCGTCGCTCATTGGGAACAGTCACACAGATTGAACCAGGAACGCTTTGATTATCGCACGGGCATTCTGGCGTCGCCCTCCGAGGTGGATGCCGCGGAATGGAATGCCCTCCTCGCGCAGCAAACGCAACCCACGCCGTTTCTGCGGCACGAGTTTTTGAGCGCGCTGCATGCGACCCGATGTGCGGTCGCCGATACCGGCTGGGCGCCGCAATTCGTCACGCTGACCGACCCGCGCACGGACAAGCTCGCGGCGGCCGCGCCCGTGTATCTGAAGGGGCACTCGTACGGCGAGTATGTCTTCGATTGGGCGTGGGCCGATGCGTACAAACGCAACGGTCTGCCGTATTACCCGAAGCTGCTCTGCGCGGTGCCGTTCACGCCGGTGCAAGGCAACCGGCTGTTATCGGCGGATACGCATGCGCTCAGGCATCTGGCGGCCACGCTGATGGCGTTCGCCGAGCAGGCCGACGTGTCGTCATTGCACGTGCTGTTTCCAACCGAAACGGAGGCGAGCGCGCTGACCGACATGGGCATGATGCTGCGCGAAGGCGTGCAGTTCCACTGGTTGAACGACGGCTATCGCGACTTCGACGATTTCCTCTCCACGCTCGAACAGAAGAAGCGCAAGAACATCCGCGCCGAGCGTCGCAAGGTGCAGGAAGCCGGTGTGACGATGCGCCGGATTCGCGGCGAAGATATCCAGGACGCCGACTGGCGCTTCTTCAGCAAGTGTTATCGGCAAACCTATCGCGAGCACTTTTCGAGTCCCTATCTGAACCTCGATTTCTTCCGGATGATCGGCGCATCGATGCCGGAAAATCTGCTGCTGGTCATCGCCGAATACGAAGGCAAGCCGATTGCCAGCTCGCTCGTGGTGTATCAACGCGAGGAGAAAACCGGCGGCACCTTGTACGGCCGTTACTGGGGCGCGCTCGAACATGTGCCCTGCCTGCACTTCGAAACGGCGTACTACCAGCCGCTCGAATTCTGCATCGAGGAGAAGCTCGGCGCGTTCGAAGGCGGCGCGCAGGGCGAGCACAAGATGGCGCGCGGGTTTCTGCCGACTGTCACGCGCTCGGCACATTGGCTCGCGCATCCGGCCTTCGCCGATGCGGTCGGCCACTTCCTCGATAACGAAAAGAACAGCATCCACGCCTATGTGGACGAGCTGCGCGAACACAATCCGTTCAAAGGCTGAAGCGCACCCATGGCGTGGTTTCTGTATCTGCTCGAATGCTCGGACGGCAGCGTCTATACCGGCATTGCCACTGATGTGCAGGCGCGCTTCGACAAACACGTGAGCGGCGTCGGCGCGCGTTATACGCGTTCGCGCAAGCCGGTGCGGGTGCTCGTGTCGTTTGAGTTGGCCGACCGATCAAGCGCGTCAAGTGCGGAGTATTGGGTCAAGCGGTTGTCGCCTGCCGAAAAGCGTGCGTTAGGCGCTGGACGGCGCACGCTCGAATCGGTGTTGCCCGTGCCCGAACCAGAGCCGGTTGCCACCGAGGAAGCGGAAAAAGAAGCCGGCACGTCCTAACAGCGACTTCGCTTCGTCACGCGCGTTCTGGCTGCGAAGCGATAGGCAGCCGACCATGCCAAGGCGGATGCTTCTGCCTGCCGCCTACCCCCTCGCCTCCCTCATCCGCTCAGCCAACAGCCGATGCATCAGCGCGATTTCGCCCACCGCATCCGCCTCCAGTGACGTCAACCGGTCGCGCGCGGGAAGGTCGTGCCGGTTCGGCCGTAACGTCCTGTTCAATGCAGCCTCTATCTCGGCACTCGTGGTGGCAATCCACGCACCGAGCTCACCATGCATGCTGCGCCGGTTCGTACTCAAGCGCAGTTGGGTCGCGGTGCCCGCCATTTTTCGCAACACGCTCAGGACCGTCAGCGTCACCGTGTCGGCCATCGAGTCCTCGAGCTTTTCGAGTCGAACGCGGCCGATTGCCTCCTCGGCATTATTGCTGCCCAATCCAGCGGCCCGGCGCAAACGTTCCATGTCCTTCTCGCTTCGATCCGGCGACTCCAGTGCCGCCCTCAGATACCTGAGATTGGCCCGCACCGCCTCGTTCAGATAGGCGCGATAGTCGACTTTCTCCCGCGTCGGCCACAAATAGAACGTTGCCAGCAGCGCCAACACACAGCCGAGGACATTGTTGCCGAGCCGCGTCAGCGCATAGGCAAATTCGCTGGCGCCTGGCGTCGCGAAGTCAGCCACGAGCACGAAGGTCGGTGTCAGGAACAGAACGAACAGGCTGTAGCTGACGGGACGCAGCGCCATGGTCGCCACCACCAGCGGAAACACCGCCAATGAGATGCCGAGCGGCGAATGGATCGCATAGCCGATCGCGGCCGCCAGCACGCCCCCGACGATGCTCCCGGCCGCGCGCTCGATACTCCGTGGCCACGTCGCGGCGATGGACGGTTGCAGGATCAGCAACGTCGCCATGGTTGCCCAGTAGCCGAAGGGAAGCCCGAGTGCCCGTATGACCAGAAAGCCCGCCGTCGTCGTGACGCCCACACGGGCGGCGTGGCGCAAGCCGACCGACTGCACCGAGAGGTTCGCCTTGAGGGTCGACCACGTCCGCGTCAGCAGTCTGGCCGCACTGTCCGACCACCCGAGCGGCTGGGCAGACGTCGGCGCGAAATCGACCAGTTCGAAGTCGGACCTGAGTGTCACGGGTTCCATCAGCGCGGATTCGAGCCGACTCGCCAGGCGCCGCATACGGAGTTGCAGGCCAGCGAGACGGTTCCATTGCGCGTCGTTGGTGGCCGCGCCGATTCTTCGCAGAACCTCACCCATCCCGGTCAGGAGCCGCGCCGCGCGTCTGCCGCGCCGTGCGTCTTCGGGGGCTTTTTCACACGCGCCGGTGACCGCTATCAGATACGCGAAGAGCGCTTCACTTTCGCTCAGCAGGGCGAGGAGGTTGTCGTAAGTTTCGCGGCCTGCCGTTCTCGAGTCAGGCACGTTCGCCAGCGTCTTGCGCGAGCGCTCAAGCGTTGCTCGTGCATCGGCGCGAAATTTCGCGGCATGCGTGGCCCACTGTCCTGGGGCCGCGCGCTGCTCAAGCAGGCGCGCGCTGTCGAATGCGATGTCAGCCAGACGCAGATATACCGCACGCAGCGAAGCGCGGCTCGTACCGAACGGATGAATGCGCCAGACGGTCAGGCTCAGCACGACGGCAAACAGGCACCCGGCCAGGTAGATGCCGAGAAACGCCATGCCTTCCCGAAGGTCGCGCATCGGCCGGTCGACCATCACGACGCAAGCGGTCGCCGCGAGAATCGTCACCTGCGAGGTCGCGGCACCCCAGATCCTGCCGAATGCGCCAAGCGTTGTGAATGCCAGCATGGCAAGCGCCGCGAACACCGTCCCCTCGCCTGATGCGAAGGCGGTCACGCCCCCGCACACGGTCGACAGAAGCGCAAAACCCATCATCGAGGCGAAGCGCGCGCGATTAGAGCCGGCCGCATCGGCAAGACAGGTCCAGAAAGCGCCGATCGCGGCCCATGCGAAGGCCGGCTCGTGCAGCAGATTGCCCAGCACCAGCATGGCGGTGGACGCACAGGCGGCTCTCAACCCTTCCGACAGGTTGGCCTCGCTCATCGAAAACGACACCATCCATACCGGCCGGCCGCGGTAGATCGCGGTGACGAACGCATACAGGCTTGCGTACAGGCGGCTCGACCAGCGCGGCGACGAGGGGTTGGACTTGCGATTCAGCATCCGGACGGTGGGCTCCCAAAAACGCGCATTGGCGCTACATCAGCGCATTAATACGCCGACGGCAGGAAACCTGCTGCGGCCGCCGAATGATAAGGGTTAACACTTAGATATAAAAATGCATTCGATTCATCCAGTCGATGCGCTGTGTCTATGCGCTGGAACGGGTGGGCGGTCAGGTTGGCGGGTTGGCGGGTTAGCGGGTTAGCGGGTTAGCGGGTTAGCGGGTTAGCGGGTTGGCGGTCGGCCGGATGGCCGGATGGCCGCATGGCAGATGGGCCGAACACATGCCTTTAGCTCGGGGCCGAATCCCTGAAAACGCCGCCCATGAAAAAACCGCGCGGCCCTTGCAGGCGCACGCGGTTTTTTCATCAACCACTGGTGTAACGCAGCTTACTTACTTCTTGTAGTTCGCCGCGCCTTCGGTGATTTCCTTGTGAGCGGCTTCGATGCCCGCCCAGCCTTCGACCTTCACCCACTTGCCCTTTTCCAGCGCCTTGTATTGCTCGAAGAAGTGCTTGATCTGGTCTTTCAGGTACGCCGGGACGTCGTCGATCGACTTGAGATCAGCGGTCATCGGGCAGACCTTGTCGTGCGCAACGGCAACCAGCTTCGCGTCGACGCCGGATTCGTCGGTCATTTGCAGCATGCCGAGCGCGCGTGCACGAACCACCGAGCCTGCCAGCAGCGGGAACGGGGTGATCACCAGCACGTCGACCGGGTCGCCGTCGCCCGACAGCGTTTGCGGAATGTAGCCGTAATTCGCCGGATAGCGCATGCCGGTGCTGATAAAACGGTCGACGTGGAGCAGGCCCGTTTCCTTGTCAGCTTCGTACTTCACCGGATCGCTTTGCGCCGGGATTTCGATGATGACGTTGAAATCTTGCGGAAGGTCTTTGCCTGCGGGGACGTGATTGAAGCTCATGAGCGCTCTCTGATCAGATGGAATTCGGAACACGGCGTGCGACATGCGGCGCGTGAACTCGAGCGGCGTGAATCGTGAAACTCGCCAGAACGAGGCGCTGCAGCCGGACAGTGCGGAATACGCCATTATAGCCAATCGGCCGATGGCACCTCGGGTTGGATCGGCGCGATAATCGTCTGGCGTCGCTCGATTGTGCCTCTCGTTTGTGAACATCGCGTATCTGGGCCTCAGCTTGAGCCCCGGCTGCATGACACCTCAAGGAGCCTGCATGGAAGAAGCCCGACACTTCATCAACGGCGAATGGGTCGCCGCATCTGGCGGCGAGACCCTCGCCGTGCTCGACCCCTCGGATGGCCAGCCGTTTACTCAACTGGCCCGCGGCACCGCGGCGGATATCGACGCCGCGGTCCACGCCGCCCGCCGCGCCTTCGAAGGCGCATGGGGCGAGGCGAGCGCCGCCGAACGCGGTCGCGTGCTGTACCGGTTGTCGATGCTGGTCGCCGCCCACCAGGAAGAACTCGCCCAACTCGAAGCCCGCGACACCGGCAAGCCGCTCAAACAGGCGCGCGGCGATTCGGCGGCGCTCGCCCGCTATTTCGAGTTTTACGCCGGTGCGGCGGACAAGCTGCACGGCGAAACGCTCCCCTATCAGGCCGGCTACACGGTGCTGACGATCCGTGAGCCGCACGGCGTGACCGGCCATATCGTGCCGTGGAACTACCCGATGCAGATCTTCGGCCGCAGCGTCGGCGCGGCGCTCGCCACCGGCAATGCGTGCGTCGTCAAGCCGGCGGAAGACGCGTGCCTGTCCGTGTTGCGCGTCGCCGAACTGGCCGCCGAGGCGGGTTTGCCGGCGGGCGCGCTGAATATCGTCACCGGCTTTGGGCATGAAGCGGGCGCGGCCCTCGCCCGTCATCCCGGCATCGATCACATCTCCTTCACCGGCTCGCCCGAAACCGGCAAGCTCGTGACGCAGATGGCCGCGGAGAACCACGTGCCCGTCACGCTGGAACTGGGCGGCAAGTCGCCGCAAATCGTGTTCGCCGATGCGGATCTCGACGCAGCGCTGCCGGTGCTGGTGTCGGCGATCGTGCAGAACGCCGGCCAAACGTGCTCGGCGGGCAGCCGCGTGCTGATCGACCGTGTCATTTACGAGTCGCTGCTCGACCGGCTGAGCGGCGCGTTCCACGCGCTGCGGGTCGGACCGTCGCATGCCGATCTCGACTGCGGTCCGCTGATCAACGCGAAGCAGCAACAGCGCGTGTGGGACTTCCTCTCCGACGCCCAACACGACGGCATCCCGATGGCAGCCCACGGCGAAGTGATCCCCGAGGCGCCGGAGAGCGGCTTCTATCAAGCACCCACGCTGCTGCGCGACGTGCCCGCGAGCCACCGTCTCGCGCGCGACGAAGTGTTCGGCCCGGTCCTCGCCGCGATGTCGTTCTCCGACGAAGACGAAGCGCTCTCGCTCGCCAACGGCACGCAGTATGGTCTGGTCGCAGGCATCTGGACACGCGACGGCGCCCGGCAGATGCGCCTCGCGCGGCGCCTGCGCTCCGGCCAGGTGTTCATCAACAACTATGGCGCGGGCGGCGGCGTCGAATTGCCGTTCGGCGGCGTGAAGCATTCAGGCCATGGGCGTGAAAAGGGTTTCGAAGCGCTGTATGGCTTCACGGTGTTGAAAACCATCGCCATTCGTCACGGTTAGTCAGGCACGCGCATTCGTAGCGAGGGGAAGCAAACAGGAGCAAACACAAGCAGGCGCATCACCATCCACAACAAGCAACGGAGACATCATGCGGTTGACAGGTAAAACGGCCATCGTCACGGGTGGCGGCTCGGGTTTCGGCGAAGGCATCGCAAAGACCTACGCGCGCGAAGGCGCGAACGTGGTGGTCAACGATCTGAACGGGCCAGCGGCCGAACGGGTGGCGAGCGAAATCGCGCTCGCCGGCGGCAAGGCGATCGCGGTGGCGGGCAACGTCGCGCAACGCGAGGACTGGCAGAAACTGCGCGAGGCCGCGCTCGAAGACTTCGGCAGCGTGCAGATCGTCGTCAACAATGCCGGCACGACGCATCGCAACAAGCCGGTGCTCGACGTGACGGAAGCCGAGTTCGACCGCGTCTATGCGGTGAACGTCAAGAGCATCTATTGGAGCGTGCAGGAATTCGTGCCGTATTTCCGCGAGCAAGGCGGTGGATGCTTCGTCAATATCGCGTCGACGGCCGGTGTGCGGCCGCGGCCGGGCCTCGTCTGGTACAACGGCAGCAAAGCCGCGGTGATCATCGCCAGCAAGTCGCTTGCCGTCGAACTGGGCCCCGACCGCATTCGGGTGAACTGTGTGAACCCGGTGATCGGCGAGACGGCGCTGCTGTCGGAGTTCATGGGTGTCGAAGATACGCCGGAGAATCGCAAGCGCTTTCTGGCCGGCATTCCGCTCGGGCGCTTCTCGACGCCGCAGGATATCGCCAACGCGGCGCTGTATCTCGCCTCGGACGAAGCGGAGTTCATCACGGGCGTATGCCTCGAAGTGGACGGCGGGCGCTGCGTGTAAACGCCATGCAAACCAAACCATCCAGCACGGCTAGAATCGCGATCGAAGCAGGTACTTCATTTCCACAAGAAAAAAGGAGACACCATGGCTAGTCCCGCAGATCCGCTCCACCATTCCGGCGCGGGGGCGCCGCCTTCAAGTTTCGAAGAGGCGACCTACCGCAAGGTCACCTGGCGGCTCGCGCCGTTCCTGATGCTCTGTTACGTGGTCGCGTATCTCGACCGGGTCAATGTCGGCTTCGCCAAGCTGCAAATGACCACCGATCTGGGCTTAAGTGACGCGGTCTACGGCTTCGGTGCGGGGATTTTCTTCCTTGGCTATTTCATCTTCGAAGTGCCGAGCAACGTGATCCTGCACAAAGTGGGTGCGCGGGTTTGGATCGCACGGATCATGGTGTCGTGGGGCGTGATCTCGATGCTGACCATGTTCGTCACCACGCCGACCATGTTCTACGTGATGCGCTTCCTGCTCGGTCTCGCCGAAGCGGGCTTCTTCCCCGGCATCATTCTGTACCTCACGTACTGGTATCCGGCGCACCGTCGCGGCCGCATGACCACCTTGTTCATGACGGCAATCGCGTTGTCCGGTGTGATCGGCGGCCCGGTGTCGGGCTATATCCTGAAGAGCTTCAACGGCATGAACGGCTGGCATGGCTGGCAGTGGCTGTTTCTGCTCGAAGGGATTCCTTCCGTGATCGTCGGGGTCATGGTGTTTCTGATGCTCGACGACCGCATTTCGAAGGCCAAGTGGCTCACCAACGAAGAGAAGCAATTGCTCGAACGTCAGGTGTCAGCCGAAGAAGCCACCAAGCACGACATGCCGATCAGCCAGGTGCTCAGGAGCGGACGCGTGCTGATGTTTAGCCTCACGTACTTCTCGTTCGTGATGGGCCTATATGGTGTGAGCTTCTGGCTGCCGACCATCATCAAGGCGACTGGCGTGACAGACTCGTTCATGATCGGCCTGCTGTCCGCGATTCCGTTTGCGGCAGCGGTGGTCGCGATGGTGCTCGTGTCGCGCAGCGCGGACCGCCGTCGCGAGCGGCGCTGGCATATCGCGTTGCCGGCATTCGCAGGGGCGGTTGGCCTCGTGCTCTCCGTGGTGTGGGCCCACAACACGGTGCTGGCCATGGCCGCGCTCACGCTCGCGACCATGGGCATCCTGACCACGCTGCCGCTGTTCTGGAGTTTGCCGACGGCGATCCTCGCCGGCACGGGCGCGGCGGCCGGCATCGCGATGATCAACTCGATCGGCAATCTCGCGGGCTTTCTGAGCCCGTACGCAGTCGGCTGGCTGAAGCAGGCGACTGCCGCGAACGACTCCGGCATGTATATGCTGGCGGCGTTTATGATCCTCGGCGGATTGCTGGCGGTCAGTGTGCCGGCGAAGATGGTCAATAAATGAGGATGTGCGGTTCGTGACGTAAGGCAGACAGCGCCGTCAAACGCAGTACTTCACGAGCCAGGAGCTACGGTTCACGGTTCAAGTGACGTGCACCAGAATCCCGCATCAACCCTCCAACGAAAAAGCCCCCAATCCAATGCGCCCAGCCCCTCACTTGGCGTGTTGTTGCTGGACCTTTGATTTAACGCTGAGCCCCGCCAGTCTTGGATTGGCGGGGCTCTTCTTATTTTGAAAATATTTCTCTGCGCCCGTAACCCGGCAAAGTCCCCGTGCGGCGGGGCGAGGAAGGCTGCTGTTGATTGGGCACCAGCTCAGCGTTTGCAACGAACGTAGGGGCTTCGCGGGTTGGAGCGAGCCCCTTTCCCACGCGCTGCGCCCAACCGATTGATGACCAAACAAGTGCCTCAAATCGGCACAACGCGAGAAATGGCGGCCGAATTTTATACTTCCAGCCCGATATGTATAAAAAATGCCGAGGATTTTGGTCCTCGGCATCGAATCAGCCTTGTACGACAAGGCCCCTAACAACACACTAAGTGAGGGGCTGGTCCAATGCGCCGGGGGCTTTTTTCCGTCTACCGTAGCGCTCGATCAAACACACACCGCAGCGCTCAAAGCATCAAACGATATTCATCGCCAACGCACTCTCACGATAATGCTCGCTCGCCTTAGCGGAATCACCAATCTGCTCATGCAAACGCGCCAACGCGCGATGCGAACGAATCTTCAGCGTCTCGTTGTCGGCGAGTTTCAGTGCGCGCTCGAGGAACGATTGCGCCTTGCCCCACAACTGCTGATGCAAGCACAAGCGGCCCAGTGCAAACATCAGATCGGCATCTTCCGGGCGATCCTTCTGCCACCCTTCGGCCTTCTGGATCAACGGCAAGGCATCGCCCCCGGTTGTATCCGGATAACGGCGTAGCAGACGCGCGTCCCAGTTCTGTGCCAGCGCTTCTTCGACGATCTTGCGCGCTTCCTGCGGACGATTCAGCGCGACCAGCAGTTCGGCTGCGAGATCCGCGAGACGCGGCGAATGACGTTCGGTGGCCGACAGCGAACTCCACAACTCCAGCAGCGCATCGGCGTTATGGCGCCGGTCGCGCAACAGGTTTTCCGCCGCGAGCTGACGCAAACGCACCGCTACCGCCGGATGGATCGCTTCGCGTTTTTCCAGCGTCTTGACGAGCTTGAGCACTTCGCTCCAGTTCTTTAGCTGCTGTTGTGCGCGCAACATGATCTGCTGCGCGTGAATCCGCCGTGAGCCCTGCGACTGCATTTCGGTGAGCGCGGTGAGCGCGCCATCCGCGTCGCGGCCATCGGCACGCATGTCGGCGGTCGCCATCAGGCGTGCGTCCTGCCAGTCGGCTTCATCGATCTGGGCGAGCCATTCATCGCGCCGCGCATATTCATGCATGCGGTGCGCCGCGGTGGCCGCGATCAAACCGGCCGCGCCCTTGTTGTCGCCGTTCGTGAGCGAATCTTTCGCGGCTTTTTCAGCGCGCGAGAAACGCCCGGCGTACAGATTGCCGATCGCGTCACGCAATGCAGCATGCGCCTTCGCGACGCGCGAGCGCGCGCGATAGGCCGCCACGCGCTGCGGCATGCGCCAGATATTGCGCACGATGCGCAGCAACGCGTAGATCAGGATGAACAGCACCACCAGCCCGACCACGAACAGATTCAGCGAGATATCGACGCGGTACGGCGGATAGATCAGCAGCACCTGCCCCATATCGAAGCGTCCGACCACCGCCAGCACCACGGCGATGGCGAACAGCAGCGCGAGCCATAGAAGTCCCCGGATTGCCATGATTAACCTCGGCTCCGGTATTGATTGACGGCCTGCAGACTGGTGTTCAGATTCGGCAGTTCAACCGCGGCCGAGCCCTCATCCACCTGCTTGACCAGATCGATCACGGTCTGTGTTTTCTTCGACGTGTTGTCGAAGTAGCGCGTGAGCGCGGCCTGCGCCGCTTGCAGATCGGACTTCAGCGTAGTCTGGTTGCGCGACAGCAGCGCGAGCCGCGCCGACAGCAAACGCAGCTTCAGATTCTCGCGCACGAAGTAGCCTTGATCGGGCGTGACGAGCATCGCGTCGGCGTTGTCGATGCGGCGCACCTGCACGAGGCTGATGAGCTGCTGGCCAATGCCGGTCGTGACTTCGCGCCACCACACTTTCCAGCGCGGCTCGCCGGTGGCCGCAGCCACCTTCGCCGTGTCGGCCCAGGTGGCGGCCTTTGGCGTGGCGTGGGCAATCGGTGCTTCGCCGGAGAGCGGCAAGTTGTCGACCTGGTCGATCGCGTTGTCGAGCTTGATCGCCATACCCGTCAGATCCGTGGACGGCGCGGCCTTCAGTTTGTCGATATCTTGTGCGATCGCCTTGCGGACGGTGACGGCTTGCGGGCTATCCGAGGCGGCGAGACGCGTATCCGCGCTTTGCAGCGCAAACAGCGCCAGTTGCGTGTTACCGGTGAGCTGCAATTGCTGGCTTGCAGCCGACAGCATCTGACCGACTTCAGCCATCGTCCAGTCGTCGCGATTACGGGCGAGATCGGTGTATTGCTGTTGCAGTGCCTGCTGCGCGGTTTGCGCGTCAGCAAGTTTGCCCTCGAGTTGCGCGACCTGCGCGTCCGATTGATGAACCGTGGCCAGCGCCTGATCGGTCTTGACGCGCAACTCGTTGGTCTGCGCGTCGTTGGCTTGCTGGCGTTGCGCGAGTTGCTGCTCGGCGCGCTCCACCTTGCGATTAAGCGCATAGCCGCCCACACCCGCCGCACAAGCGATGATCACGACGACAAACCACAGCAGCGGTCCGCTCGCGCTGTGGCGCTTTTGCGCTTCGTAGGGCGTGAAGGGTGGATTCGGCGGCAACGCAGTCGTTGCGGCCGGCTGGGGTGAGGCGTTCGTGGATGCGTTCGTTTCAGTCATGCGTGATTTAGCCGGTGAATGAGCCGGGTTGGTCGGTACCGGTTGAACTACGGTCGGCACGGAGGCAAGCAAGGCGCGGGCAATGCGATCATCGCCCGCGCCGGACACCGTAATGCTATCAAAACCCAATGCCCGCGCGGTCTGCGCGATACGGGGATGCGGCGTGACCAGGTTGGCGTGCTTCAGTTGCGCGATTTCACCGGTGGTCAGATGCTCTTGCGCAAGCTCGTGCAGATTGCGCACGCCCTCCGAACTGGTGAGCAACCAGGCGTGCGGCTCGCCGGCAAGCAGCGCGTGCACGCGCGCCCAGCCGCCGATTGACGGTTCCGGCACGAGGCGGCGATAGGCCGCGACCGTTTCGACTTCGGCGCCCGCCTCGCGCAAGCGGTCGGCGAGCCATTCGCGGCCGCCGTCGCCGCGCACGATCAGTACGCGCTTACCTTCGAGCGTGCTCGCGCCGAGCGCGGTATCGATCGCCGCAAACAGACCTTCGGAGTCGAAGCGCGCCGTATCCTCGTCGGCTGCGGACGGTGGGCTGATAACGTTGTACGCTGGCGCCGTAACGCCGTGGCGGGCCAGCGCCTGCACACTGCCAGGCCCGACGACACCGATCGGCAGCGCGTGCGGCCAGATCGCATCGCTCCTGGCAAACGCGTGATCGACCGCATTGGGCGAGACGAACACCACCAGCGCATAGCGTTCCAGCGAAGCCAGCGCCGCACGCAATGGCGAATCGTCGGTAACAGGCGCAATGTCGATCAGCGGAAAATCGAGCACCGCAATGCCCGCCGCCGCGAGTTGCGCAATCAATTCGTTCGACTGACCGGCCGGTCGCGTAATCACGACCGTGAACGCCGCCTTGCCGACGGGTGAGGATGCGTTGCCGGGGATATCGGCCGCCATCACTCGCCAGTCACCGGGCTGTCCGCCGCGCCGTCCGCTGACGCTGCGGCGGGACCGCTGGCCGTGCTCAGCGCGCGGACGATGTCCATCGCGCCTTGCTGTTCGAGCGCGCTCGCCACTTCCTGACCAAGCGCAATCGCACGTTCGACGGTGGGCGCCGGTGCCGATGCCTGCGCACTCAAGACACGTTGGCCGTCGGGCGTGGCGACGATGCCGCGCAGATGCAGCGCGCCGTCGTGCCAGTGGGCATAGGCCGCGAGCGGCACTTCGCAACTGCCGCCAAGGGCGCGCGAGACCATCCGCTCCGCTTCGACGGCCGCTGCCGTATGTTCGTGATGCAGCGGCGCGAGCCATGCCGCGAGGTCCGCGCGACCGGCGCGAATCTCGATGCCGAGCGCGCCCTGACCGGCTGCGGGCAAGCTGTCTTCGGGGTCGAGCAGCGCGCGGATGCGCCCGCCGAGACCCAACCGCTTCAAACCGGCAGCCGCCAGAATGATCGCCGCGTAGTCGCCGCGATCGAGTTTTGACAGGCGCGTATCCAGGTTGCCGCGCAACGGCCGCACCACAAGATGCGGGTAACGCATGCGCAGCATGGCCTCGCGGCGCAGGCTGGAGGTGCCGACCACGGCGCCGCCCGGCAGCGCGGCAAGCGAGTCGTAATCATTAGACACCAGCGCGTCGCGCGGATCTTCGCGCTCCATGATGGCGGAAAGCGCAAAGCCCGCGGGCAATTCCATCGGCACGTCTTTGAGCGAGTGCACGGCCAGATCAGCGCGGCCATCGGCCAGCGCGGCTTCCAGTTCCTTGACGAAGAGGCCCTTACCACCAACCTTCGACAAAGTGCGATCGAGAATTTGATCGCCACGTGTTGTCATTCCGAGGATTTTTACGTCACAAGATGGATATAATTTGTGCAGCGCACATTGCACATGCTCCGCCTGCCACATGGCAAGGCGGCTTTCTCGCGACGCAATCACAAGCGTGTGGGGTGGCGCAAAAAACGTCTCGGTGTTCATTAGCTTGCTGATTGAATGACGGGATGTAATAACAATCAATGTTAGCACGCGACCCCGTGTCTCAAGGCACAGCGGAGCGCCGTGCCGGCACGGTATCGATGGAGGAGACAGGCTTCGCGCAGCGCGCGCCTGCCCCATCCCAGCCTGTTCAAGCACGGTCGTTCGCGCACCGGGGCGCGGCATGCGGGATGATGCAATGCGGCGCAACGTGCCTGGCGTGCATGTAAATGCACGTCGTGCGCCTCGTGCACTTGGTGCAAATGCGCGCGCGGCCCCCCCGCTCCGGCGTAGTGCCATCGGCCCGGACCGCTTTGTGCTGGTTCCGTGCAGTTCACGTTGCAACTCATAGTGCAGTTCCGCAGTAGCAGTTCATCACTCAACAGACCCTGGCTTCCCTGAGGAAACCCATCGTGACGTCTTCCGGATCGGCGCGCCCTGCCCGCCGCAACACTGCATCGCCCAACGCTTCCGCGGCCGACGCCGCTTCTGCCGCTGCAACGACTACCCAGTCCACGCCGGCCAAACGCGCCGGCAAAACTGCCAAGGCAACCCAGGCCGCTAATGTCGCCAAAACTGCCAAGTCCACCAAAGCCTCCGCGCCCGCCAAGGCGGTGAAGGCCGCGAGGACAGGTAAGGCGACGCAGGCCGCGAACGCCGCCCAGGCGCTGAAACCGGCCAAAGCCAAGTCCCCGAAGATCAAGGTCGTCGTGAGCGAAGCCGCGCCGCAAGCGACTAAAGCGCCCAACCTGCAAGCCGTTGCGCAGGATACGATCGTGCCCGCGTCGAAAGGCAGCGGCCGCACGCGTGAGGACAAGGATCATCCGCTGTTTCAGGACATCCGGTATCTGGGACGCCTGCTCGGTGACGTGCTGCGCGAACAGGAAGGCGACGCGGTGTTCGATGTGGTGGAGACGATCCGCCAGACCGCCGTGCGTTTTCGCCGCGAAGACGACAGTGCCGCGGCACAAACGCTCGACAAGAAACTGCGTTCGCTGAGTCCGGAGCAAACGGTCAGCGTGGTGCGCGCGTTCAGCTACTTCTCGCATCTTGCGAACATCGCCGAAGACCGCCACCGCAATCGCCGTCACCGGATTCACGCGCTGGCCGGCTCGACCTCGCAACCGGGCACCATGGCGCACGCGCTCGAACGGCTCGTCGAGGCGGGCGCCGCCGCGACGCCGGTGCTGCAACAGTTCTTCAACGACGCACTGATCGTGCCGGTCCTGACCGCTCACCCGACCGAGGTGCAACGCAAGAGCATTCTCGACGCGCAGCACGACGTCGCGAGCCTGTTGGCCGAACGCGATCAACCGTTGACCGACCGCGAGCGTGCGCATAACGAAGCGATGCTGCGCGCCCGCGTCACGTCGCTGTGGCAAACGCGCATGCTGCGCGATTCGCGCCTCTCCGTGGCCGACGAAATCGAAAACGCGCTGTCGTACTATCGCGCCACCTTTCTCGAAGAAATCCCGGCGCTCTACGCCGATATCGAAGAAGCGCTCACCGAGCACGGCATCGACGCGCGCCTGCCCCCGTTCCTCCAGATGGGCAGTTGGATCGGCGGCGACCGCGACGGCAACCCGAACGTCACGGCAGAAACGCTCGAGAACGCGATCACCCGCCAGGCCGCGGTGATCTTCGAGCACTACATGGAGCAGGTGCACAAGCTGGGCGCCGAGTTGTCGGTGTCGAACCTGCTGGCCGGCGCCAGCGATGCACTCAAAGAACTCGCGGCCGCCTCACCCGACCAGTCACCGCACCGTACCGACGAGCCGTATCGCCGCGCCCTGATCGGCATGTACACGCGGCTCGCGGCAAGTGCGCGGGTGCGTCTCGGCGAAGGCAGCGTGCCGGTGCGCAGCGCGGGCCGCGGCGCGGCGCCGATACGCGCCAAACCGTACGACGACTCCGCCGAATTCGTGCGCGACCTGCACGTGCTGATCGATTCGCTCGCCGAGCATCATGGCGCGCCGCTCGCGGCACCGCGCCTGTCGCCGCTCGCGCGCGCTGCCGAAGTGTTCGGCTTCCATCTGGCAAGCATCGACCTGCGCCAAAGCTCCGACATCCATGAAGCGGTGATCGCCGAGTTGCTGAAGCGAGCGGGCGTCGAAGACGACTACGCGTCGCTCTCCGAAGAAGACAAGCTCAAGGTACTGCTCGCCGAACTTTCGCAGCCGCGCTCGTTGCGACTGCCGTACGGCGAGTACTCCGATCTCGTGAAGAGCGAACTCGGCGTGCTCGAAGAAGCCCGCGTCACGCGCGAGAAATTCGGCGCGCGCGCGGTGCGCAACTACATCATTTCGCACACGGAGACCGTCAGCGATCTGGTCGAAGTGATGTTGCTACAGAAGGAAACCGGCCTGTTGCACGGCCGTCTGGGTGACGCGCACGATCCGGCGCGAGCGGGGCTGATGGTGATCCCGCTGTTCGAAACGATCCCCGACTTGCGCAACGCGCCGCACATCATGCGTGATCTGATCGCGCTGCCGGGCGTCGGTGCACTGATCGAACATCAGGGCAACGAGCAGGAAGTGATGCTCGGCTATTCGGATAGCAACAAGGACGGCGGTTTCCTGACATCGAACTGGGAGCTGTACCGCGCCGAGCTGGCGCTGGTGTCGCTGTTCAATGAGCGCGGCGTGACCCTGCGCCTGTTCCACGGACGGGGAGGCACGGTAGGCCGTGGCGGTGGTCCGACTTATCAGGCGATTCTGTCGCAGCCGCCGGGCACCGTCGACGGCCAGATCCGTTTGACCGAGCAAGGCGAAGTGATCGCAAGCAAGTTCGGCAATCCGGAAATCGGCCGGCGCAATCTGGAAACGGTGGTGGCCGCGACGCTCGAAGCCTCCTTGTTGCCGCACGGCATTGCGCCCGCGCAGCTGCCCGCCTTCGAAGAGACGATGCAGCAATTGTCCGACGCGGCGATGGCGTCGTATCGCGCGCTGGTCTACGAAACGCCGGGCTTCAAGGAGTATTTCTTCGAGTCGACGCCGATCTCCGAGATCGCCGAACTGAACATCGGCAGCCGTCCGGCTTCGCGCAAATTGCAGGACCCGAAGCAACGCAAGATCGAAGATCTGCGCGCGATTCCGTGGGGCTTCTCATGGGGGCAATGCCGTTTGCTGCTGACCGGCTGGTACGGTTTCGGCAGCGCGGTGGCCGCGCATCTGGACAGCGCGCCGAGCGACGCCGAGCGCACCCGCCGTCTTGCGCTGCTCAAGAAGATGCACAAGACGTGGCCGTTCTTCTCGAACCTGCTCTCCAACATGGACATGGTGCTGGCGAAAACCGACCTTGCGGTGGCCTCGCGCTACGCACAACTCGTGTCGGACAAGAAGCTGCGCAAGCATGTGTTCGAGCGGATCGTCGCGGAATGGGAGCGGACGTCGAAGGTGTTGTCGGAGATCACCGGCAAGAGCGAACGGCTCGCGGAGAATCCGCTGCTCGCGCGTTCGATCAAGAACCGCTTCCCGTATCTCGATCCGTTGAATCACTTGCAGGTCGAGTTGCTCAAGCGTCACCGCGGCGGCGATACCAACGCACGCGTGCGGCGCGGGATTCATTTGAGTATTAACGGGATTGCAGCGGGCTTGCGCAATACCGGCTGATCGAGCTGTATCAACCGGGTGGTTGGGCCCACCCGGCTTAACCAGCGGCCGCTGCTGAGCCGCACGAAAGACGAAGCCGAGCGCGGATCAATTCGCCACGCTCGGCTTCGGCGTTTCTGGGGCGTGTTTTCAGGCCCCATCGGCGGACGACGCAATGGTGCTCAACGCATCAACGCCCGCGCCATTTCCGCAATGGCATAGTGGACTTACTGCGCCTCGACCATCAGCGCGTCGAGCTTGAACGAGCCGTCTTCCTCCACGTCGAAATACTGGCGCACCTCATCGGGCGCGTTGCGCCACAACGAGCGAATCGCCACCACGTGCTGTTCCGGCGTGCGCATGCGCGCCACCCACGAACTGAACTCGATCGCGATGCGCCAGCGCTCGCGAATCGATGCCTTGAAACCGGCTGCTTCGAAAAACGCGATCCATTCGTCGGCACGGTAGTCGCGGATATGCGAGCCGTCGCGCAATACTTCGACCGACTGAATATACGTGTCGAGCAGCGGATGATCGGCGCCGGCGATGTCGATGAAGAGCACCTTGCCGCCCGGCTTCAACACGCGCCGCACCTCGGCCAGCGCGAGCGGCACGTCGTGCCAGTGATGCGCACTCATGCGGCTAATGATCCAGTCGAACGAATGATCGGCGAACGGCAACGTTTCGGCGGCGCCCTGTTGCGTGCGGATGTTGGCAAGGCCGCGATCCTTCGCTGCGCCAACGACCGTCTCCAGCATTTGCGGCGCGATGTCGTAGGCGACCACCTCTTTTGCGTGCGGCGCGACCGCGAAACTCGCGTGACCTGCACCGCAGCCCATGTCGAGCACCTTTGCGTCCGGGGTCGCGGCGATCGACTCGGCCAGCGCCCGCAGATCGGCGCCCGTGGCATGCGTCTGACTCGTCAAATACGCGGCGGCGGTCGAGCCGAAGGCGTCGGCGACTTGATCGTGGTGCTTCATGGAAGGCTCCGGTTATCTATGTGGGGTTCGGCCGGGCTCGGGCCGGGCCGGCCAGGACGGCGCTGCGCCGTTCCAGCCGTTACAATAGATCCCGCCGTGTACCAGTACAAGTTAAGCGATTATTCTGGTATCAATAACACTACCCCGACACCCCCTCGACGCCCCCAAGCGCTACCCGATAAGAATGACCACGCCGACCTCCGCCGACAACCCGCCGCCGCTCGACGCCACCCCTGCCCGCGCGCTCGGCGATTTCATCCGCGCGCATCGCGAACGGCTCACGCCGCAAGCGCTGGGCCTGCCGCCCGGCCCGCGCCGCCGGACCCCCGGTTTGCGGCGCGAGGAAGTCGCGCAGCTATGCGGCGTGAGCCCGACCTGGTACACCTGGATCGAGCAGGGCCGCCCGGTCTCCGCCTCCGCCGACGCACTGGCGAGGATTGCCGTCGCCTTGCAGTTATCGCGCGCCGAGCGGGCGTATCTGTTCGAGCTGGCCGCCCAGCGCGACCCGGCCGAGCCCGATCCGGCCGCCGCCGACGCGCCCGCCACCCTGCTGGAAACCGTGCAACTCGTCAACGCTCCGGCTTACGTGCTCGACCGGCAGTGGAACGCACTCGCCTGGAACGAGCGCGCCGCCGACCTGTTCGTCGGCTGGCTGGACGGCGCGCATGACCGCAACCTGCTGCGCTACACCTTCACCGAGCCAGCCGCCCGTGAGCTGATCGCCGACTGGGAAACCCGCGCGCGGCGCCTCGCCGCCGAATTCCGCGCCGATTCGATCCGCCATCTGAACGACGCGCCCACGCGCGGGCTGATCGACTCGCTCACCGCCGCCAGCGACGCATTCGCCCGTTTCTGGGCGTCACAGGACGTCGGCGGCCGTGAAGGCGGCCGGCGCGAATTCAACCATCCCCGCGACGGCCGCCTCGTCTACGACCAGATCACCTTCAAACCCGCGCATCGCGAGGATCTGAAGCTGGTCGTGCTGGTGCGGGAGTAGCTGCTGTGGAGCGGAGGCGCACCGCGGCATACGTGGCCGCCGGCCACCAGGCCGTTCGCGCCGCCCGCCTTTTCTCCGCGTCGCTCGTTAGAAGCCGGTAGCACGGGTCCGGCTGCCCGAGCGGCCGCCGACGGGCGGCATCGAGGGGGTCGGCCGCCAGTGTTAAAATCCCTGTCTTTCTTCGCTTCGGCGGCGCCTGCACGTACGCGACCGCCGTCAGCCTCCTCACCTCGTTCAACTGCCCAACACCATGACGTCCCAACTGCACAAAAAAGGCGAAGCCTGGTCGGCTCGCTTCTCGGAGCCGATGTCGGAGCTTGTCAAACGCTACACGTCGTCGGTTTTCTTCGACAAGCGTCTGGCGCTCGTCGATATCGAAGGGTCGCTCGCGCACGCCTCGATGCTGGCCGCGCAGAAGATCATCGCCGCCGACGACCTCGCCGCGATCCAACGCGGCATGGCGCAGATCAAGGGTGAAATCGAGCGAGGCGAGTTCGAGTGGCAACTCGATCTGGAAGACGTCCACCTGAACATCGAAGCGCGCCTGACCGCGCTGATCGGCGACGCCGGCAAGCGCCTGCACACGGGCCGCTCGCGCAACGACCAGGTCGCGACCGACATCCGCCTGTGGCTGCGCGGCGAAATTGACCGCATCGGCGGCCTGCTGACGGAATTGCGCACGGCCCTGCTCGACATGGCAGAAAAGAACGCCTCGACCATCATGCCCGGCTTCACGCACCTGCAAGTCGCGCAACCGGTCACGTTCGGCCATCACCTGATGGCTTACGTCGAAATGTTTTCGCGCGACGCCGAGCGCATGGTCGATTGCCGCAAGCGCGTGAATCGTCTGCCGCTGGGCGCAGCCGCTCTGGCCGGCACCAGCTATCCGATCGACCGTCATGCGGTGGCGAAGACGCTCGGCTTCGACGGCATCTGCGCGAATTCGCTGGACGCCGTGTCGGATCGTGATTTCGCGATCGAATTCACGGCGGCTTCGGCACTGGTGATGACGCACGTGTCGCGCTTCTCCGAAGAACTCGTGCTGTGGATGAGCCCGCGCGTCGGCTTCATCGATCTGGCCGACCGTTTCTGCACCGGCTCGTCGATCATGCCGCAGAAGAAGAACCCGGACGTGCCTGAACTCGCGCGTGGCAAGACGGGCCGCGTGAACGGCCATTTGATCGCGCTGCTGACGTTGATGAAAGGCCAGCCGCTCGCGTACAACAAGGACAATCAGGAAGACAAGGAGCCGCTGTTCGACACCGTCGACACGGTGGCCGATACACTGCGCATCTTCGCTGAAATGGTCGCCGGTATTTCGGTGAAGCCGCAAGCCATGCGCGACGCCGCGTTGCAAGGCTTCTCCACGGCAACCGACCTCGCCGACTACCTGGTCAAGCGCGGCCTGCCGTTCCGCGACGCCCACGAAGCGGTCGCGCTCGCGGTGCGCGTGTGTGCCGATCGCGGCTGCGACCTGGCCGACCTGACGCTCGAAGAAATGCGTCAAGAACTGCCGAACGTCGCGCACCTGATCGGCGAAGACGTGTTCTCGTATCTGACGCTCGAAGGTTCGGTGGCGAGCCGCAACCATCCGGGCGGCACGGCGCCCGAGCAGGTGCTCGCAGCGGTCAAGGCCGCACGGGCAGCGTTGAAGTAAGGCACGGCACGGCGCGCTTTGGCGCGTCCAGCGGTGCGTGTATTGCGGCGTGTGTTGCCGCATGCAATACGTGCGGGCAATAAACGACGCGTAAAAACAAAGGCGAACTCAGCAACGGGTTCGCCTTTTTCGTTTTCGTGGCGGGATTGATTGCGTTGATTGCGCGAAGCGCCGCGCAAATCGGGATAGGGGCAGGCCTCGCGGCCCGCCCCCTCC
>NZ_JAQQDU010000071.1:0-44840 GCF_046027825.1 Paraburkholderia sediminicola | reverse complement strand
GACCCATCGGCGAATGCGCATTAGAGCCAGACATTTATGACGGCCATATGCATATTGGGAGAAACCGGCTCGCCGTATGGCTGAGTTTGCCCGGTCGCGTTGAGATCCGCGCAGGGGTAGAGACGCCCACCGTCGCGGTCGGGCGGCGGACTAAAGGGAAGAATGTGTCGGGTTCACTGCGCCGGCTTTGAGCCGGCGTCTTGTCATTTCGCCCGGCAGGCGTAAATCAGGCTGAGCATGCCGTTGTCGGTGGACTGGCGCACGACGTCAAAAGCGCCGCCACACGCCGCGTTCGCCTGCTGTGAGCAGGAATCGGAGCCGGCCGGACATTGAACCAGCGTGGTCGGGCGGCCGTCCGACAGAAACAGCGGTGCGCTGCTGCTGCAACCACTCAGCACGGTGATTGCGGGGATCGCCAGCGCGGCACCAACCCGGCGCGCAAAAGAAGAAAGACTGCGTTTCATTTGAAACCCCGATCACGTCTTGTTGTTCGATCACGCGATTGTGCCACGCGGCAATTACACTGCGTCACCCAACGCCGTCAGACTTTGTCACACCTCGATGCCGTATGCCGCGATCTTCTTGTAGAGCGTCGCGCGGCCCATGCCGATCTGCGCGGCCGTCTCGATCACGCGCCCGCCGTTGGCGCGCAAGGCGTCACTCAGAAAGCCTTTCTCGAACGCCGCCATGGCGCCGCTCCACGACATTGACTCGGGCGCGCCGACGGTCGCATCCGAAGCCTGCGCCTCCGGGACCACGCTGCGTGCGCGCGCATCATGGCCAGCGCCATGCGCCGGACCGATGAACGGCGCCAGCGCGCGCGCATCGATTCGCTCACTGTCCGAGAGCATCACGGCCCGCTCCAGCGTGTTGCGCAACTCGCGCACGTTGCCCGGCCAAGCATACGAACACAAGGCCCGCAGCGCATCGTCCTGCAATTCGAAGTGACTGCCCCCGCGTGCTTGCGTCGACAGATCCTCGAGCATGGCGTAGGTCAGCGCCTCGATATCGGACAGGCGCGCGCGCAATGCCGGCACCTGGATCGTCAGCACGTTAAGCCGGTAAAACAGGTCGGCGCGAAAGCGCCCCGCGGCGACCAGCGCCGGCAGATCGGCCGAGGTCGCCGCGATGATCCGCACGTCCGCGCGCACGATCCGGTTCGAGCCGAGCGGTTCGAACTCCTTGTCCTGTAGTACCCGCAGCAGCTTGCCCTGCAACGGCAGCGGCATATCGCCGATTTCGTCCAGAAACAGCGTGCCGCCGTTCGCGAGTTCGAACTTGCCGACGCGACCCTTGCGGTCGGCGCCGGTGTACGCACCGGGCGCGGCGCCAAAGAATTCGACTTCGAGCAGGGTATCGGGAATCGCCGCGACGTTGACGGTCACGAGCGGCTGATTCGCCCGCGCCGACCCGCCGTGGATCGCATGCGCCAGCAACTCCTTGCCGGTGCCGGTTTCGCCGAGCAGCAACACCGGCGATTCGAGCTGCGCCACGCGGCGCGCCTGGCGCTTCACTTCAAGACTGGCCGCGCTCGTGCCGACGAAACTGCCGAACGTATATTTGGCCCGCCGCGCCTGCGCGAGCGACTGACGCGTCGCGATCAGCTCCTCCTGCACGCGCGAGTAATGGGAGAAAAGCGGCGTCAATGCTTTGAGCTCATCGAATAACGCAAAGCCAACCGCGCCGACCGTTTCCCCCGCGTCGTCTTTCAGCGGCAAGCGCGTGACGACGAGCGGCTCGCGGTCCGTTTCGAGGATGTCGAGCAGAATCGGCTTGCCGGTGTTCACGACCTCGCGCATCAGGCTGTTGGGAATCACCGCTTCGCAATCGCGGCCAATCGCCTGCTGCGGGTCCGAAAAGCCGAAGCGCGCCGCATAGCGTTTGTTGATCCACACGACGCGCGCGTCGGCATCGACGATGAAGGTGCCTTCGCTGAAATTTTCGAACGTGCGGAAGAGCGAATCCATCGCCCGGCGCAGTACGTCGCCGTAGGTGGCAGGAAGGCCCGCCCAGTCGGTCATCATGGTGTCGCTGTCTCCGGCTACCGTTTTATTTATGCTTGTCTCATTTCGTAGACAAGCTTATCTCACCGACGAGATCGTTAAGAGCCAAACAGCATAAGGAGTTTACCTGGGATAGCCTATGTTCAGAGGATTTTACGTCCCGTTTTTGAGACTGTTGGGTACAATCGGCCGCATCACGTTTCGAACTTTGGCCTGCAAAATCAATAGGCGGGCCGCTGCAGCGCGCGTGGCACGGAATCTGCGTTTGCCGCCGCCGTGCCGTCGCACCACCGAGACGGCGTACACGTAGAACAACCAAGCTTTGGAGACTCAATGTCCTTTGTCATCGTCCTCGCCGCGCTGGCGTTTCTGATGTTTGCCGCGTATCGCGGCTACAGCGTCATTCTGTTCGCGCCGATCGCCGCCCTCGGCGCCGTGCTGCTGACCGATCCAGGCGCCGTCGCGCCGGTGTTCTCCGGCATCTTCATGGAGAAGATGGTCGGCTTCGTGAAGCTCTACTTCCCCGTGTTCCTGTTGGGCGCCGTGTTCGGCAAGGTCATCGAACTGTCCGGTTTCTCGGAGTCGATCGTGGCCGCGGCCATCCGCTATATCGGCCGCTCGCGCGCCAATGCGGTGATCGTCGCGGTGTGCGCGCTGCTCACCTATGGCGGCGTATCGTTGTTCGTGGTGGTGTTCGCGGTCTATCCGTTCGCGGCCGAGCTGTACCGCCAGAGCAATATTCCGAAGCGCCTGATGCCAGGCGCAATCGCCCTCGGCGCGTTCTCCTTCACGATGGATTCGCTGCCGGGTACGCCGCAGATCCAGAACATCATCCCGACCACCTTCTTCAAGACAACCTCCTGGGCCGCGCCCGCACTCGGCGTGATCGGCTCGCTGTTCATCATTGTCGTTGGCCTGACCTATCTGGAATGGCGCCGCCGCGCGGCCATGGCAACCGGCGAAGGTTACGGCACGGATCTCGTCAACGAGCCGGAGCGCGTCGAATCGAAGCAACTGCCGCATCCGTTGCTCGCGGTCGCACCGCTGGTGCTGGTCGGCGTGGCGAACTTCCTGCTGACCCGCTGGATTCCGAACTGGTACGGCGCAACGTACACGGTCACGCCGGACATCCTGCCGGGCATCCATGCACCGGTCACGACGACGATCAAGAGCGTGGTTGCGATCTGGGCCGTGGAAGGCGCGCTGCTGCTGGGTATCATCATGGTGGTGGTGACGGCTTTTGGCCGCGTGCGCGAACGCTTTGCGGTCGGCACCAAGGCAGCGGTGGCAGGCGCGTTGCTGGCTTCGTTGAACACGGCGTCGGAATATGGTTTCGGCGGTGTGATCGCGGCTTTGCCCGGCTTCCTGGTGGTGAGCGATGCGCTGAAGAGCATTCCGAATCCGCTCGTCAATGCCGCTGTGTCGGTCAGCTCGCTGGCGGGTATCACGGGTTCGGCATCGGGTGGTATGAGCATCGCGCTCGCGGCCATGTCCGACACATTCATCAAGGGCGCCGAAGCCGCGCATATTCCGATGGAAGTGTTGCACCGGGTCGTCGCCATGGCGAGCGGCGGCATGGACACGCTGCCGCATAACGGCGCGGTGATCACGCTGCTGGCGGTGACCGGTTTGACGCACCGTCAGTCGTACCGCGATATCTTTGCGGTGACGGTGATCAAGACGCTGGCGGTTTTCTTTGTGATCGGGGTGTATTACGCGACGGGTTTGGTTTAACGTTTAGCGGTTTGCGCCGCAAGGCGGTCAATGATCACCGGGGGCGCTGAGACATCAGCGCCCCCGGTGCGTTTTTCGACAGTGTGCAGTACACCTTCATCCCGAAGTCATGCCGAGGCGCTCGCCCATGTCGTTCAAATATCCCACCCGCTCACTGGCGCTCAGCCTTGTCGCCGCCTTCGCATTTGTCGGCCACGCGACGCAGGCGCGCGCCGCTGAGTCGGACCCGATTGCAACCGATCTGCACGAGACCGTCGTTCAGGTTCCGATGACCGAGCACGGCCTGTTCGGCGAGCACACACGGGAGCTCGTCGCCACCACCTATATGCCCGACGGCGCCGGTCCGTTTCCTTTGATCGTGCTGAGCCACGGCAGCCCGCCGAACCCCCGCGATCGCATCAAGGTCGGCCGCTATCGCAAGCTCGCGCAGATTCGCGAGTTCGTCGATCTGGGTTTCGCCGTGATCGTGCCGATTCGGCGCGGCTATGGCGCGACCGGCGGTTCCGATGAGGAAGATGCGGGTTCGTGCCGGAATCCGGACTTCGAAAGCGCCGGGCGCGAAGCAGCCAAAGATCTGCTTGCCACCATCCAGTTCGCGGACACGCTGCCGCAAATCGACCGCAACAAGGTGATCCTCGTCGGTCAGTCTGCCGGCGGTTTCGCGTCATTAGCCGCGGCGAGTTATGCACCCCCAGGGCTCATCGCGGTCGTCAACTTCTCCGGCGGCCGCGGCGGCGACCCGAGCCGTCATCCGGCCCAACCTTGCGCGCCGGAACGAATGGCCGAAACGCTTGGGCACTTCGCCTCGACCACACAAGTGCCGGTGATGTGGCATTACGTCGAGAATGATCAGTACTTCGGACCGGATGTCGTCAAGACCTGGTTCAAGGCGTTCGAGGCGGCGGGCGGGCATGGCGAACTGATCTATGAAGCGCCGTTCGGCCGGGACGGCCACGGCATGTTCGCGGTGGACAGCTCGATCCCGATCTGGTTGCCGCACTTCAAGCAATTCGTCGGTTCGGTTGTCACGCTGAAGCCAAGCGCACTCGCGCCTGCATCCGATGCGGGTATCGCCGCAGCGGCCGCGCAGTAGGACGTTTGCGCGGCCGGGCCGATCCGCGAAAGCGCCGGGGCGGTTGCGGTTGCGGTTGCGGTTGCGGTTGCGCTTGCGGTCAATCTCAATGCACCGACTGTTCATCCAGCCCGAAGTGATCGCATACGGCCTCATGCAGCGAGATCGCGCGTTCGTCCATCTCGGTGGTCCACCGTTCGCCGTTCTCGCATAGCCGTTGCAGTTCGCGGCATTGCTGCGCGAAGCGCTGCTCCTGCACGACCAGGAACCCACCCGCCGCGCTATGCGCCCAGCCGCCCAGGCTTCCCGGTCTTCCTGTTCGACAATCGCCAGCAGCCGCGGCAGATCGTTCTGAAGATGCTCCTTGAGCATGGCGGTGTAACGCGACTTGTCGTCCGCGCTGAGTGTGTTCGCCGGGTCGGCGGCTGCGCCGGGCGCCGCCGGGGTCGCCTGCGCCGCTGTTGACGATGCCTGTGTCATTGCCGGTGTCATTGCCGGTGTCATTGCCGGAGTCGCTGCGGGTGTCGTTGTCGGTGTCGCTACTGTCGCCGGTACCGCCGCAAGCTGCGGCTTCGCGAACGCCACCGCGAGCAGCGCCGCCTCCAGTTCACCCAGCGACGCCGGTTTCGCGACATACCCGGTAAAGCCTCGCTCGCGCCAGCCGTCCTTCTGCTGGTTTTCCGTGACCGCGCTAAAAGCCAGCACCGGCAAGTCCGCATGCGCTTTGCGCAGTGCCGCCAGCAACGCGTATCCATCCATAACCGGCATGTGGATATCGGTCAGCGCCACTTCGAAATGTCCCTGCTCGAATGCCGCCAGCGCTTGACGCCCGTCGCCGGCAATCGTCGGCAGGCAGCCCAGCGCGTCGAGTTGCTCGACGATCAAGGTTTGGATCAGCGGATTGTCTTCGGCAACCAGCACCGTCAAGCCTTGCAACGCCGGATTGACTTCAGGAGGCGGCAATGCGGCAGGGGCCGACGCCAGTGTCGCGGCGGCATCGGTGGCGCCCGTGGCCGCGAGATCGACCGCGGCGAGAATCGCCTTGCGGCTGAACTCCGTCACTTCGAGCACGCCGCCGCCACGCGGCGTGGGACGATGCGGTCCGGCGCGCGTAATCCACACGACCTCAGCCGGGTGCACCGCACGCAACGCGGCAATCGCGTCGAGATCGTATTCGCCGGTCACCACGATCGCGTCCGGCCGGTTCACGCGCAACCACGCTTGCGCGCTGCGCATCGACACGACCGTGTGAACCGTCCACCCCTTCGTATGCAGGCCGCTGTCGAGAAGCTGCCCCGACTCGCGTTCCTGCGACACCACCAGCACATTGCCCCGGCGAGCCGGTTCGACGACCGGCTCGCGCAACTCATCCGGTGGCGGGGCGAGCGGGATCGAAACGGTGAAACCGCTGCCGACACCCAGCACGCTCTCGACCGAAATATGGCCGCCCATCAGCTCGCACAGCCGCGCACAGATCGACAAGCCGAGGCCGGTGCCGCCATAGCGGCTCGACGTGCTCGCTTCGCCCTGCACGAACGGACTGAAGATGCGCGCGACCAGCGCCTGATCCATGCCGATCCCCGAATCGCAGACCCGGCAGGTCAGAATCGGGCGGCCTTGCAGATCGTCCTTCACTTCGGCATTCAGCGTAATCTTGCCGCACGAGGTGAATTTGAACGCGTTGCTCAGCAGGTTGTTGACGATCTGCGCGATGCGCGTGCGGTCGCCACGCAGCACCTGATCGAGCGTCGCCGACAGATGCGCATAGAAGCGAATCGCGCGATCCGCCGTCATGGGCGCATAGGACAGCGCGATGTTTTCAAAGTCGTCGAGCGGACGGAACGACTCGGTCACGAGCTTCATCTCGCCGGCATCGATTTTCGAAAAGTCGAGAATGTCATTGACGATGTGGCGCAGCGCGTCGGCCGCGACATTCAGCGCCGTGAGCCGTTGCGCGTGCGCTTCTAGCCCCGGCGTACGCGCGAACAATTCGAGGTTGCCAAGCAGCGCATTCAGCGGTGTACGTATTTCGTGGCTCATCGACGCGAAGAGATTCGAACGCGCCCGCATCGTGATCTCGGCGGTCTGCTGCGCGAGCCGCAACTGCTGTTCGAGCGCATGTTGCGCGGTGACGTCGAGGATCGCGCAGAACAGCACATCCTCGTTAGCGTAACGTGCCGGCGCGTAGGTGAACTGCAGAAACTGCGCATGCGGCGAGACGCTTTCGTCGGGCGCCGGTTGTGATGGCGCTTGCGGCTGTGACTGCACCGGCTGCGCAGGCGCGACAAACGCGGCAATCCTGGCGAATGCGGTGATCGAAGGCCCATCCGGCGCCTGCGCGCGAATCTCGTCGACGATATGCGGCGGCAAGCGATCGTGGCCAGCCTCGATATGCAGCAACTCGTCGGCCAATGCGTTGGCGATGATGATCGAGTAGTCGCTCTGCCGGACGATGCACAAACCGACCGGCGTCGCACTGACCAGAACGTGGTTGATGGTTTCGCTTTCCAGTGCACGCGACGTCTCCGCGAAGGTGCTGCGCATCAGGCGCAGCCCCCAGAACCGCGCCGCCAGCGCGATTCCTACGAGGACCAGCAGCGCAAGGCCGGCGATCGCGGCCAGTTGCCAACCGAGTGCGGCGATCAACTCACGCCACGACAGATAGCTGACCAGCGAGCCGAAGCCGGGCATCAACGGCTCGCTCAACATCACGCCATCGCGGGTGTAACGGTATGCATTGGGTGGCGTATGCGCGGCGGCGTCTTGCAGCATGGCTGCAGTCGGCGCATCGACGGGCGGTGACGACACGATCACACGGCGATCCCCCGTCATCAGCAACAGCGTGCCCTCGCGGTCCGGCCGCGCGAGATGCGCTAACAGCCCGTCAAGCGGAATGCTCATCGCGATCAGCGTGCTCGGCCTGGTCGGCCTGGTCGGCCTGGTCGGTGTATCGCCAGCATAGTAGGCGCTCACCGCGGAGATCACCGGCTCGCCTTGCAGCGGATCGCGATACGGGCCGAGCCAGATCCGCTCGCCCTTGCCGGGCACAGGCTTGCCGGTTTGCGCCTGCAGTTCCTGTTCGAAGGTCTCGCGCAACGTGCTCACGATCGCCGGCTGCAGAGGCAGCGCAGCAGTGACACCGCGACCGGCTGCCGAAGGAGCGGCTGAATCAGCGATGGGTTGGGCGAGCGAAGGCAGGATCGCAGCATAGTCTTCATCCAGCCCGAGCAGAATCGCCCGTTGAGGCAGCTCGAACGACTGCTGGGTCACGAGCGGCGACTGTGCCGCTTCGTAGAGACGCCACAGGTTCGCGCCGAATTGCGGCCCCCATGCCGCGCGCGTGGCGTCGCCGACCAGCAGGTCGAATTGCGCGTCGACCCTTTGCACCTTACCGCGCGCGACGCCGCTCAGGCGCACCGCGTCCTCGACACTTGCCGGCACGTGCAGCACGTTGTCAGTGTCATGATAGTAGTCGAGCGTAAATTCGGTACGCCGCATAAACGACTCCTGGCGATGCAGGAGCCGCGAGAGGTCGGCGGCGCTTTCGGACACAAACGTTCGCCGGTAGTCGAGTTGCTTGTCCGCGGCAAGGACAGTGAGCAGCAGCGCAAAGACGACCACGATCAGCATCAGCGAAGCTGATCGTTGCGAGGTACAACCGTTGTTGGCGCTTCGCGCTATGAGCCAGCGACGCGAATGCGTGCACCAGTGATTCCTGAGTACGGTCGAGGATCTTCTGCATCGGCTAGCAAAGTTAGCGTGGTTCGCGCCCGCAGAACGCTGCGGCTCAGAGGAGCACGGAACACGTCTGCAGCCCTTTTACCGGCGCAGTGTAGCGCTTTTGAAGACAGCACGCGAAGCATCCGGCACTGATTTCCACGGCTACGCGGAACGCATGAATGCAACCCTGCAATAACGGCTCGGCGCACGATAAACCTGAGTGATTTACTGGGAAACCCTAAAGACGAAGGGGTTAATGCCGTTATTCCTTGCATAGAGGTAACGACCGGGCGGACGCGCGTCCGCTCCAGCAAGGAAAGCCATGCGCAACAACCAGCCTGTCACCGGGCACGAATACGAATTCCCTTCGTCGCAAACGCTTGTCTCCGCGACGGACCTGACCGGCCGCATCGAGTACTGCAACCCGGCGTTCATCGCCGTTTCGGGCTTTACCCGCGAAGAACTGATCGGCCAGCCGCACAACCTGATCCGGCATCCGGACATGCCGCGTGAAGCCTTCGCCGACATGTGGACGACGATTCGCGATGGCCGTCCGTGGACTGCGCTCGTCAAGAACCGCCGCAAGAACGGCGACCATTACTGGGTGCATGCGAACGTCACGCCAGTCGTCGACAAAGGCGCGGTGGTCGGCTATCTGAGCGTGCGCGTGAAACCGGAACGCGACGCGCTACGCGCCGCCGAAGCGCTGTACGCGCGACTCCGTACCGGCGAGTCGCGCGCGTTCAAACTGCGCCGCGGCGTGGTGGTGCGTACCGGCCTGCTTGGCCGCTTGCAGGCGTTGATGCGTCTGCCTGTCGCCACGCGTGCGGCGGTCGGCTATGCGATCACGCCGTTGGCTTTGTTGCTAACAGGATTCGCCGCGTGGGGCGGCACACCGCCCGTGCCGTTCTGGATCGCGTTCGGCGTCACCGCGGCATTCAGCCTCGTCTCCTGGCGAATGCTGACACAGCAACTCGCCGAACCGATCCGCGACATGTCCGGTTTCGCGACCCGCCTCGCCGCGGGCGATCTGACCGCCGATCTGGTGATCGCGCGTCATGACGATCTCGGCGATGTGCTGCAGGCATTGAATCAACTGAAAGCCAATCTCGGGGCGATCGTCTACGACGTGCGCGCGCAGATCACCGGCATGCTCGATAACGCGCGGGAAATTTCCAGCGGCAATGTCGACCTCGCGCGCCGCACCGAGATGCAGGCTGCGTCGCTCGAAGAAACCGCTGCCACGATGGAAGAATTGACGACCACCGTGCAGGCCAACGCCGATGCCAGCGTGCGTGCGCTCGATCTCGCGAAAGACGCGCAAGCGGCGGCGGCGGTCGGCGGCAAGATCGCGGGTCAGGTCGAGCAGACCATGGCCGGCATCACGGCGGCGTCGCGCCGCATCGCCGACATCACCGGCGTAATCGACGGCATTGCGTTCCAGACCAACATCCTCGCGCTGAATGCTGCCGTCGAAGCGGCGCGCGCCGGAGAGTCGGGCCGCTCGTTCGCGGTCGTCGCCGGCGAGGTGCGGATGCTGGCGCAACGGTGCGCGGCGTCGTCGAAGGAAATCAAGTCGGTGGTCGAGGCGAGTGCAACCGAAGTGGCACTCGGCACCGAACTGGTTGCACGTACGACCTCACAGATGCGTGTGATCGACGAAGCGGTGAGCCGCGTGTCGTCGATCATTGTCGAAGTGGCCAATGCCAGCAGCGAGCAGGCGGAAGGCATTCGCCAGGTGAATCAGGCGGTCTCGCATCTGGACGGCGCCACCCAGCAGAACGCCGCGCTGGTCGAGCAGGCGGCAGCCACGGCACAACGTCTCGCGGAACAGGCCGATGTGCTGGACGAAGCGGTGCGCCTTTTCACCGTCGCCGATGCGACGCCGACGCAGCGCGCGGCGCAGCCGTTGCGGCAGGCACCCGCGCCCAATGCGGCGCTGCATGCCGCGCACACGCCGGCACCCGAATTCAAGCGCAAAGATGCGCATACATTCGCGCACGAGAGCGAACAGGAAGAATCGACATTGATCTGACAGATCGGCGTTACTCCCACCTCGACAGTCCAGAATTGGCGCATGAGGATGCAAACGTCAGCGCCCAGTTGGTTGCAAGGGCCAGCTGACCCGAGTAACAACGGCGTTTAGCAGCCCGTCCCTTCAAGGACGGGCTACTTTTTTGCCCGTTGTTTCGCGTGCGGCGGCCGCGCCTAACCGAAGCACACGTCAGCACCGTGACAGCCGGGGAGAAGGACTGCACCGTCACGGGGCACGAAAAATGAATCCGTCGTTGCAGGGAGTCGCGTTAAACTGGTTGTCCGTATGAGCGCGGCGCGACAGACGGCGCGCCAGCCTGCCCGTACAATGGTTCGATCAACAACGGAACAAGGACAACCTCGATGCGCACTACCGGGTCCTCCGGGTCAATGGCCCTGCTCACCGAATACGACGACGCAACGGCGCGCGAACTTCGCTCGCTGCGCCTCGAATCGACAGAAGACGGCAAAGGCATCCTTCTGATCGAGGTCGATGAGCGCAAGCCAGGTATTCACCGCGAAGTGCGCTACGAAATCACGCCGGCCGAACTGATTGCGGCGATTCGCGCGCATGGGGCGGAATTGCCCGGCGAACAGCACAATCATCGTCAATAAAAGCATTCGCGCACGGTATTGCGCTTACGCGTGAATGCCGTACGCCGTTTCTGTACCGCCGCCTCTGGTTTGTGTACCGCAGAACGGCCTACGGGCATCCGTAGGCCGTTATTCATCACTCGCTTGCCGCGAAAGCGTCAATCCGTTTCGCTTTGTTCCATTCGCGCTTCTATTCCGCGCCTTTAACCCGCCAGGCAAGCCACAGCCGCGCTTTTAACACGCGAATAACAGTGCGCTTTTCCGGACATTTGCACGTCTTGAAAATGCGTCCATAATCCTTACATACTCCGTTGCTTTCCCTACCTGCGCCGCGTCCGAAAGGGCTGCGGATGTAAGCCGATGCTACATGATCTCGTCGAGCAATATGGACCGGCGCTCGTCTTCGTCAACGTGCTGGCCGCCTCGCTCGGGCTGCCGGTGCCGGCGATGCCGTCGCTCGTGCTGTTTGGGGCGATGGCGGCCATGCATCCCGGCTCAGTGGGCACGCAATTGATGCCGGTCCTGGTGTTGTCGATATTCGCCACGCTGATTGGCGACAGTGCCTGGTATCTCGCCGGCCGCCTGTACGGTGGCAATACGCTGAAAACGATCTGCCGTCTTTCGCTGTCACGTGACACCTGTGTAAAAAAGACCGAACGCTTTTTCGGTCGCTGGGGTGTGCGCGTGCTGGCGGTGGCGAAGTTCGTGCCGGGCCTGTCGATCGTGTCGATTCCAATGGCCGGCGCAATGGGCACGCGATACCGCACGTTTCTCACTTACGACAGCATCGGCGCCGCGTTGTGGTCGGGTACCGGTTTGATCATCGGTGCGCTGTTCGCCAAACAGATCGACATGCTGTTCGCCATGGCCGGACGCCTCGGGCGCACCGCTGCGCTGGTGGCCGTCGCGTTGCTGCTGCTGTATGCGGCCTATCGCTGGATACGCCGGCGTCAGCTGATTTCCACGCTCGCGACCCAGCGGATCGAAGTCGAGGAGCTGGCCAAGCTGGTTGCGGCCGGCAAAACGCCGGTGCTGTTCGATATCCGCTCGCAGGAAAAGCGCGCGCTCGATCCGTTCGTGATTCCGGGCTCGCAATTCGCCGACGAGCGGCAGCTCGACGAGATCGTTGCGACGTACCCGCACGATCAGAAGGTAGTGATTTACTGTTCATGCCCGAATGAAATATCCGCGGCATGGATGGCCAAACAGATGAACGAAGCCGGCTTCGCCGACGTGCTGCCGTTACGCGGCGGCATGGAAGCCTGGCGCGACTCGGGCAAGGCGGTGGACGCGCTGCCCGGCATGCCGCCGCCCGACGTGGCGGTCGACGATATCGCGCCGAAGGCCGTGTAGCGCAGCAGCGCATTCCTATCGGCGCCCTCGCGCGCCCGCGCCGCTTCGCCCCCCGTGTCGATCAATCAGGACGAACACAGAAGGAGCGGTTCAATGCTGTCGACTCAAGAAGCAGAAGGGCAACAAACCGTTGTGGCCGACGCGCCGTTTTCGTCGCTCTCGACGCGCATGCATCAGATGTTCCCCGAACTCACGTGCGCAGAAATCGATCGTCTGCGCCGGTTCGGCGAAGTGGGCCACTGGGAAGCCGGTGAGCTGCTGTTCGAGACCGGCACGACGGGCCCTGGCATGTTCGTGGTGCTGAATGGGCGCGTGAAGATTTACCAGCGCGATGGCATCGGGCGCGAAGTCCTGATTGCAGAACATGGCGCCAAGCATTTTCTCGCTGAAGTCGGTCAGTTGTCCGGGCGGCCTGCGCTGGTCAACGGCTTGGCTGTCACCCCGGTCGACGCATTGCTGATTCCGCCGGACAAGCTGCGCGCGCTGATCGTCGCCGAGGCCGAACTGGGCGAGCGCATCATGCGCGCGCTGATCCTGCGGCGCGTGTCGCTGATCGAAAAGGGCGCGGGTGGCCCGATTCTGCTCGGCAACAGCAGTGACGCGAGGCTCGTGATGTTGCAAGGCTTCCTGTCGCGCAACGGTCATCCTCACTCGGTCATCGATGAACGCGATGAAGACGCGCTGCGTCTGATCGAGCAATTCGCCGCCCAGAAAGAAGACATGCCGCTGGTGATCTGCCCGGACGGCACGGTGCTGCGTCATCCGAGCATGCCGGAACTCGCCACCTGCCTGGGCTTGCTGCCCGATCTCGACGATTCGCATGTGTACGATGTCGCGATCGTCGGCGCGGGGCCGGCCGGCCTCGCCACTGCCGTGTATGCGGCGTCCGAAGGCCTCTCGGTCATCGTGCTCGACAGCCGCGCGCCGGGTGGCCAGGCCGGCGCCAGTTCGCGGATCGAAAACTATCTCGGCTTTCCGACCGGCATCTCCGGTCAGGCGCTGGCAGGCCGCGCGTTCGTGCAGGCGCAGAAGTTCGGCGCGCACGTCGCGATTCCGGTCCATGTGAAAGCGCTGCATTGCGCGGAGTCACCGTATCGGCTGGAACTCAAGTGCGGCGGCAAGATTACCTCCCGCGTGATTGTGATCGCGAGCGGCGCGGTCTATCGGCGCCCCGCGCTCGAAGGGCTCGATCGCTTCGATGGACGCGGCGTCTACTACTGGGCGTCGCCGGTCGAGGCCAAGCTGTGCAAGCGCCAGGAGATCGTGCTGGTGGGCGGCGGCAATTCGGCGGGCCAGGCAATCGTCTATCTGGCGACGCATGCAGCCAAGGTCCACGTGCTGATCCGCCGTAGCGGCTTTGAAGCCACCATGTCGCGCTATCTGATCGACCGCATCCGTTCGCTGCCGAATGTGTTCGTGCATCCGAATTCGGAGATCGGCCGGCTCGACGCGGACGACATCGGGCTGGCGTCGGTCTCGTTGAAGAAACCGCTGCCGGACGGCACCGAAAGCTTCGATACGCGGCATCTGTTCCTTTTCACCGGCGCGGATCCGAATACCGACTGGCTGCGCACCTGCGGCGTGCAACTGGACGACAAGGGCTTTGTGCTGACCGGTGCCAACGTGGACGGCGCATCCGTCTGCGATCTCGCGACAACTGTCGAGGGCGTGTATGCGATCGGCGACGCGCGCGCCGGGTCGACGAAACGCGTCGCGGCGGCGGTCGGGGAAGGCGCGGCGGTGGTCGCGCAGATCCATCAACTGCTGGCGGTATCGGCGGAAGAAGCGGTCGCGTTGGGGGCTTAAGGGAGGTCTTGCCCCGGGGCCGACCTAGTCGCGCGTTCGGCCGCCGTCCGCGCGCGACGTGTGCCAGGTGTTGCCCCCGTTGCGCTCTCCCGCCACAGCAACGGGCCCCCGGGTAATCTGCTGTTACACACACCTTCAACTGGTTGCACCTGACTTGCTTTCTGTTTCGTAATATACACGTCAGCTATTCGACAGCGAATGGCAGGCTCTTTCGAAACAGGAGACAAGCATGATCCAACGCGCGATCGTTTTCGCCACCTTCGGCCTTGCCGCCGCCTGCGCATCGACCGCGGCTTCGGCCCGGGTGGATGTCGGCGTGTTCATCAATACGCCGGGGCCCTTTTATGCCCCGCCGCCCGTGGTTTATGCACCCCTGCCACCGGTCGTTTATGCGCCTGTGCAACCGGCATACGGCTACGGATATGGGTATCGCGGCGACTACTACCGCGGGTACCGCGGACACGGTGACCATGGCCGCCATCGTGGCTGGGATAAGCATCATGGGCACGGGCGGTAATGTTCATTCGGGCGCGTTGCTGGGTTGCTGGGTTGCTGGGTTGCTGGGTTGCTGGGTTGCTGGGTTGCTGGGTTGCTGGGTTGCTGGGTTGCTGGGTTGCTGCGCCATTGTCATTGCCTTCGCTTTGCCTTCCACGGCGCCAAGCTCCGGTCGTCCCCCACGCCGATTCGTCTGCCGTATTCGCGCTAAAGTAGCGGCTGCTGATCCAGGCCGGACCTCGCGTCCGTTCCCATCATCGTCACTCACTGACCCAAGCCCGTGACCGACGCCCGCGTGAAGACGCTTCCGTTATCCGCCGCGCGCACCCTGCATCTGGCCGCGCAAGGTTTGCTGACGCCGCCGCGCCGCAAGGCCGTCAAAGCCGATGTGCTCGACGCGATCCGCCGCATGGCGCAATTGCAGATCGACACAATCCACGTTGTCGCGCGTAGTCCGTATCTCGTGCTGTTCAGCCGGCTCGGCGCGTATCCGCAGCAATGGCTCGACGAGCATCTCGCCGAAGGCAAGCTGTTCGAATACTGGTCGCATGAAGCCTGTTTCATCCCGACCGAAGACTATGGCCTGCTGCGCCACCGCATGCTCGACCCAAGCGATATGGGCTGGAAATACGCAGCGGAGTGGCACAAGAAGCATCGCAAGGACATCGACAAACTACTCGCGCATATCCGCGCGTCGGGCCCCGTGCGTTCAGCTGACTTCGCCCGCGAGGCGGGCAAGGGCAATGGCTGGTGGGACTGGAAGCCGGAGAAGCGTCACCTGGAAGTGCTGTTCGCGATCGGGCAACTGATGGTGGCCGAGCGGCGCAATTTTCATCGCGTCTACGATCTGACCGAACGCGTGTTACCCGACTGGGACGACGCCCGCGATCTGCCGCCGCGGGAAACGGTCACCGAGGAAGCGTTGCGCCGCACCTGCCGCGCGCTCGGCGTCGTGCGCGCCGATTGGGTCGCCGATTACTACCGGCTGCCGCGCCGCCCCTATCGCGACGAACTGCATGCGCTCGCCGATCAGGGTGAGTTGATCCCGGTGCAGGTGGAAGGCTGGAAGCAGGACACTTTCGTCCATCATGAATTCGCGCCGATGATCGACGACGCGGCAACCGGTAAGCTCGCTTCAACCGTCACCACGGTACTGTCGCCGTTCGATCCGGTGGTGTGGGACCGCAAGCGCGCCGCCGCGCTCTTCGATTTCGACTATGCGATCGAGTGCTATACACCGGCTGCGAAGCGCAAATACGGCTACTTCGTGTTGCCGCTCTTGAGCCGGGGGCGCCTCGTGGGTCGCGTGGATGCGAAAGCGCATCGGACCACCGGCGTGTTCGAAGTGAAATCGCTGCACATCGAACCCGGCGTGCGACTTAGTGCGAGGCTTGCGGGCGATCTGCGCCGCGCTTTGCAGCGCTGTGCGGACTGGCACGGCACGCCGCAACTGGACATCGCATCCGCGCCGCCTGACTGGCTTGAGGCGTTGAGTGTAGATAGCTGAATGGAAGCGTGACCGCCCGGCACCCGCGCCCGACAATCCGAGGTCTTAATGCAGCGCCGCCCACGCGAGCGACAAGGAAAAAACACCCAGCACGATCGACGCGCCGCGCTGCATTTTCACCGGATTCAGCCAGGTGAGTTTGCCGCTGCCCAGCGCCGCGCCGAACGCGATCCACGCCAGGGCGATCGGCACCAGCAGGCAGGCGAACATCAGCATCGCCATGCCATACGCGGGAACATGGGCAAACGCAATGGCGGGAAAGATCGTGCCGGCAAACAACAAGCCTTTCGGGTTGAGCAGCGTCGCCACGAATAGCGTGCGCAGGCCGCTCGCCCGCTGCGTCGAATCGGGCAGGGTCACCGCCGCGCGCCACATATCGACGGCAAGATACGCGATGTACACGCCGGCCGCCGCGCGTAGCAGCGCCGGCAACCACGGCAACGCGTGCGCGGCTTGCGCGAGAAAATGTCCCCACACTGAGATCGACAGCAGATAGCCGGCGAGTTCGGCGGCGATCAGCGGCAACGACCGCCGCACGCCCTGGCGCAACCCGGCCGCCGCAAGCAGCGTATTGGTCGGACCCGGCGTAATCAGTACGACGATAATGCCGACAGCCAGCAACGCGATAGCAGACGTGGAAAGCATAAAAAAGACGCAATGTTGGAAACAATGCGCCTTTCTATCACAGAGAACCGCGCCGCCGGCATGCGGCGGCGAAATAGGGTGGCCAAATGCGCCGGCCACGCCGCCCGCAGGCGGCGCGCCCCCGCCTTTAGTGCTCGAGCCTCGCGCGCAATTCGCGAGCGGCTTCCAGCAGCCCTTGATAACCCGAACGGGCGTGCTCTGGCAAATCGGGATCGCCGACGAACGCACCGAGCGTTTCGATCAGGCTATACAGAATGCCCTTTGCGGCACCCGAAGCGATGCTGCCGGACGATACCTGCTGATCCACGTGAGTGAGCGCGGCGTCGAGGTGTTCCAGGTCGGGGCGATCGCCCGAGGGCGGCTGAGGGGTTACGTCTTGCGTCATGATGAAACGTCTCTCAGGTTGATGCATCAGTGAACAAAGCCATCCTTTCACGTTTGTTATATACCGATCGTGCGCTGCCGTCCATTCGTGATCGGACCAAGCACCATCGACATGATCCACGTTAAGGCGTCCATCGATACATCAGGATTTTCGCGCGCGCATCGTCTTCCAGCAGGACGACGTATTCACCATTGTCGCGCTGCACCGCGCTGATGCCGAGATAAACATCCACCCAGCCGCTGGTGTTGCCAACGCTCGCTCCCGGCGTCATATAACCGACCGCCTGCCCCGTGCGCGCGTCATACACATCTACCCTCGCAATGTACAACTCGGCGACGAAGATGTAGTTGCCCGCCACCGCGACGCCGACCGTCGTCGTCTGCGGATCGGTCTGTGTGTTCCACGGCAAGGAGACCGTGTATTGCTGCGTCGGTGTGCCGGAACTCCAGTTGTCATAGCGCGCGAGCACCGGGCCGGCCTCCTTCCAATGCGTCGGATCCCATGGGATCGCACTGGTAAAGCCCGATATGTACATCGTGTCGGTTGCGGCGATATAGACGATCCGCGCAATCCGCGTGAACGGTTGCGGCATCGCGAACATCTTCGAACTCGCGTACGTGTAGATCGGATTGCCGAAGGAATCGAGACCTTGCAACGGCATCTTGCGAATGCCGCTCGTCGGCGTGGCGAGCCATACGTTACCCGGCGTATCGACCCACCAGAAGCCGTTGCCGACCGTGCTGCCCGTCGACGGATTGCCGGTGATCTCGCTGGCATCCACGGTGCCGTTGCCATTGCTGTCGCGCCACATCCATTCGCCATACGTCGGCTGCCCTGCGGGCCACGAACCCGGCAGCGGATTTTGCGCCAGCAAACCGGACGGAATCGCCACTTCGCCATGCGCATCGTCGAACCGATACACATTCAGATAGTGCGCGCCGGGATCGAGCGTGTAGAGATAGCGCCTGCCGTCGATTCGCCGCACCATCGGCTCGCCACGCACGCCTCGCGGCTCGTGAAATGCCGGGTCGTCGGGATAGTCGAAACGGTCGAGCGTGAAGCCCGCGTATGACCATTCCTGGCCGACCGGGCGGTTGTAGTCGAGCCTGAAGCGCTTCGAGCCGGTGTAGACCGAAGTCGGCGTCGCCGGATCGAACGCGGCGCTATCGACAAAGGTCAGTCCGTACAGGCGCCAGTTGAGGGCATGCGTGCTGTACACATAGCTCTCGAGCACCGCACCTTGACCGACCGATGCGGAACCGAGCGGCCGCGGCCCTTCGCCATTCTGCGCGACGTACAGATTGCCGGCCGGATCGACACCGATACCCGTGATGCCATTGAAGCGCCAGTTGCCCGGCACCCCCTTGACCGTGTGGAAGATGCCATTGCGTGTGCCGATCGGCGCGGCGGCGCGCGGCTGACCGCCGGCGTGCCTGTTGAAAACGAGGATCTGCTGCGCCGGTCCGTTGTCGGCGACCAGGATTTGCCCTGACGGTGCGATTGCGATGTCGGTCGGTACCGTGCCGGCGGGCAATGCCAATGTGCCGGAGAGCGCGGTGCCATCGGCGGCGTAATGCAGAATGCTTAGGTTTCCCGACGAGACACCGTTGATCACCCACAGTGTCGAATCGGTATCCAACGCGATTCGCCCAGGCGAAGGCACATCCCATGAACGCAGGCGCCGCATCGATGCGGCATCGAGCACGACAATCCGGCTGTTGTACGTATCGGCAACATACAGTTCTGTATCGGTCGCGGCCATCCCGCGAATGCCCGCGTCGGTGCCGGTCGTCACCGCGTTCAGCCGCAGAAAACTGTTCTTCGTTGCATTGGCGCTATTGCCAATGCCGCCGTCGAACGGCGCACCGGTCGCAAGATTGGCGAGCGTGCGCCGCGTAATGCCGAACCACGTCTGATTGGCCGGTGGATAGTCCGCGCCGACCAGTCCGTTGTTCTCGTTGCCAATCGACATCGCCGCGTACAGATAGGTATGGTTCGTCGCGACGGCATCGCCGCCGGCGGCGCCCCAGCCATGCGTCGAGCCGGCCACGGCGATCTTGTCGCCCGCACGATAGGCGGCGATTTCACTACCGCTTTCGTCCCAGGGTGCATTGGTGTAAACGGTGCCATCGGCGCCGACGCTAATCGCCTGGATGTCCTGCTGCATCCACTTGCCGTCGCCAAAGCCGAAGCTGTTGCCGATCCAGGAGGTGGTGTAAGTCAGTTGCGACTGCGCGAGCGCGCTTTGCGATAAGAGACTGTGAAAGAGAAGAACAGCGACGCCGAGGCGGGAATTAAATTTCACGACGGTATTTCCTTGCAAGGAACGAAGCACGCGCGGCCGACGTGTCCGGCGCGCTTTCGCATGTATGCGGATCAGGCGTTATCGCGCATACATCAACGTTGGCGTTTTATCCTCGCATAGAAAAGCGGAAATTTAATCGTAAAAAATTCGTCGCGGGGTTGCCTGCGCTTGAAGTCATTCGAAGCGCATAAGCCTGCACGACAATGCCATGCTATTTGCCTTTCAGCCTCACGCGATAGGCACATCGTCGTGCGCCGGCAAGCACATGCTCCACACGCTCAATCGATCCTTCCTCGCCGACGATCTCCGCGAACAGCTGCAACTCCGTGCGGCAAAAACCCTGGCAGGTGCGCGCCGCCGCGCAGATCGGACAGTGGTTCTCGAGCAGCAGCCAGTCGCGCCCGTCTTTCTGCAACTCGGCCATATAGCCTTCGGCGCTGCGAAGCTCCGCGAGCCTGGTCAGCCGCGCCTTGAGCCCCTTGATCGGCTTGAGCACTGCGAGATAGTTCGCGCGCGTTTCCAGGGTGCGCTGATCGATCAATCTGTCGAGCCCCTCTTCGCCGAATAGCTGGCGAATCGAACCGAGCAATTGCACGGTCAATTGCGGATGCATGTCTGGAAAGCGTGCGTTGCCCGCTTCCGTCAAAGCCCAGCTTTGACTCGGCCGCCCCGGCCCCGCCTGGATCGCCTGACGCCCTTCGATCAAACCGCCGCTCAGCAGCTTCTGGATCTGCTGCCGCGCGGCTTCAACCGTGATGCCGAGTTCGCCCGCGATCGACGCCGTCGACAAAGGCCCCTGCGTCTTCAACAGATTCAGGATGCGATCCACGGGCGCAGCCGTTGACGCGGCTTGCGCGAGCGTCGGTGAATTTTCCAAGCTTTCATTTGCATATCTCATCGGAGCACATTATTATCCAAGCCAATACTTGCATAATAAGCCAGCCCCGTACGGCTGTCCATGATATGAAAAATCTGCAATCGGATGTGCCGGCCTGGAGCGATCTGCTCAGCGGCAGTAACGGCTGGCGGGCGTTGGGTCTCGCAGGCGGCGTCGCGCTGCATGCCACCAACGTGTATGTGGCGACGACGATCCTGCCGTCGGTCGTGCATGACATCGGCGGGCTCGAACTGTATGCATGGAACACGACGCTGTTCGTGGTCGCGTCGATTCTCGGCTCGGTGTTGTCGGTGCGCCTGCTCGCGGTGCTCGGCGCGCGCTCCGCTTACTTCAGCGCACTGGCGGTGTTCGCGCTGGGCACCGTCGTATGCGCGAGTGCGCCGTCGATGCTATGGATGCTCGCTGGCCGCACGCTGCAAGGTCTCGGCGGCGGCATTCTGCTTGCCCTCAGTTACGCACTGATTCGCGTCGTGTTCGAAGAGCGTCTGTGGCCGCGCGCGATGGGGCTGGTGTCGGGCATGTGGGGCGTGGCGACGTTATGTGGGCCGGCGGTCGGCGGCATCTTCGCGCAGCTCGGCGACTGGCGGCTGGCGTTCTGGGTGTTGCTGCCGGTCGTGCTGCTGCTCGCCGTGATCGTGCATCGCGAGGTCGATGACAAGCGCGCCCACAGTGAAGCGGCTCAACCGATCCCGTTACTCAAGGTCAGCTTGCTCGGTGCCTCGGTCCTGGTGATTTCGCTCGCCGCGTTAACCGATGACATGCGCTGGAACGCGCTCGGCGTCATGGCCGGCCTCGGCTTCGTGTGGCTGCTCGCCAGACTTGAACGCAGCAGCACGCATACGCGCTTGTTGCCGAGCGGCTCGTTTTCGATTCGCACGCGGATCGGCCGGATCTACGCCTGCATGAGCCTGCTCGGCATCGGCGTGACCAGTGAAATCTTCGTGCCGTATTTCTTGCAGACGATCCACGGACGTTCGCCGCTGGCCGCAGGTTATCTGACCGCATTGATGGCGGCCGGCTGGTCGGTCGGCTCGATGTTCAGCGCCGGCCGCTCCGCCACCGCCGCGCAGCGTTTGAGCCGAGCCGGCCCGGTTGTCGCGGCGCTCGGGCTTGTCGCACTCGCATGGCTGATGCCGATAGCAGGTTTGTTCGACGGCTTGCTGGGTACGCTCGCACTGTGCACGGCGCTCACGAGCGTTGGGCTCGGTGTCGGGATCGGTTGGCCGCATCTGCTCACTCGCGTGTTTACCGCCGCGCAGCCGGGCGAAGAGAACCTAGCGTCGCTTTCGATCACCACCATTCAATTGTTCGCGATGGCGTTCGGCTCGGCGCTCGCGGGCCTCGTCGCGAACGGCGCCGGACTCACGACCGTCGCCCCGCTGCCCGGCGCGCAACACACCGCGCTCTGGCTGTTCGCGACGTTCGCGCTCGCGCCCCTGCTCGCAGCCGGGCTGACCCGCCACACGCCGCGCCTCACCGGAGAAGCATCGTGATAGACCGAGTACAAGCCATGCGGATCTTTGTGCGGATCGTCGATGCCAGCAGTTTCACGCGCGCCGCCGAGTCGCTCGAGATTCCGCGCGCCACCGCGACGACCACCGTGCAAGCGCTCGAGTCCCTGCTCGGCGTGCAGTTGCTGGTGCGCACGACGCGCAAGGTCACGCTGACCGCGGAAGGCGCCGCCTACTACGAACGCTGCGCGCAGATTCTCGCCGCGATCGAAGAAGTCGAATCAGGTCTGTTCAATCGTCCGGAGAATCTGCGCGGCCGCTTGCGCGTGGCGATGCCGGGCATGATCGCCGCGTCGATCGTGGTACCGGCTCTAGCTTCGTTTCGTGCGCTGCATCCGCATGTCGAGTTGGCGCTCGGCGTGAGTCATCGCACGCTCGATCTGGTCGGCGAGAGCGTGGATTGCAGCATCGAGCTGGGTGAGTTGCCCGATTCGCGGCTGCTCGCGCGCCGCCTCGGGCTGCTCGAACGCGTGACCTGCGCGAGCCCCGCGTATCTCGCGCGATTCGGCGAGCCGCATCACCTGGACGATCTCTCCAGGCACGTCGCGGTGAACTGGCTGTCGATGCAAACCGGACGGCGCGCGGACTTCGACTTCAGTGTGGCGGCGCGCACAAGCAAGGTGAAAGTGGACGGCTTCATCCAGGTGAACGACGAACACACGTATCTGGCCTGCGGGCTCGAAGGCCTGGGGCTGATTCAGCCTGGGCGCGCCGCCGCCGCACCGTATCTTGCGTCCGGACAGTTGATCGAGGTCCTGCCGAAGTGCAAACCGACGCCGGTCGCCCTCTCGGTCACGTATGTGAAAAGCCGGCAGATTTCGCCGCGCGTGCGAGCCTTTGTCGACTGGCTCGCCGAGGTGTTCGAAAACGCGCCGGGAATGGTTAAGGCTGCGCCACCGCTGGCCGATCCGCCAGCGTGGCCGGTGCTCGATGCGCAGCGGATGCACGGACTCAATACGGCGTCGCGCTAAGTACATCGATGAGTGCATCGATATGCGAATACGAATTGACGTGCACTAGCGCGCCTCAACGCGCCTGCGCGAATTCCTCCGCCACTGCCGCAATCAGCACCTGCATCCGTGCGGTCTTGTACAGATCGGCGTGCGCGACCGCCCAGACGTCGAAGGGCTCCGCTCGATGCGGCATGATGCGCACCAGTTCCGGTTCGTAATCGGCGCGGAAACACGGCAGCTCGGCGATACCGAAACCGGAAAGGGCCGCCTCGAACAGCATCGCCGTGGATTGGGTCTGGAACACAAGACGCCCGCGCGAAGTCGGCTCGCCGCACAGCGCCGCCCACATAGACGGCGAGACCGGCTGTTGATACATCACCAGATCGTGACCGTCGAACGCCTCGCCTTCGCGAGGCTCGCCGCGTGCAGCAACATAGTCACGCGACGCGTAAATGCCTACCTCCAACTGCGCGAGCTTGCGCGCGATCAGGTCCGGCGCATCGGGCCGCAGCGTGCGGATCGCCACGTCGGCTTCGCGCCGCGTCAGATTGGCAATCTGCGCGGACGTCACACAGACGATCTCGATGCCCGGATGCGCACGCCGCACCTTGGCGATGGCCGGCACCACAAAGCGTTTACCCAGCGAATCGGTGGTGGCGACGCGGATCGTGCCGGCCAGTTGGTCGTCGAGCCCGGCAATCCGCCGTTCGATCGACAAGGCGGCCTGTTCCATCGTCTCGGCCGCCCCGAGCAATGCTTCGCCAGCCGGCGTCAGCACGAACAAGGCGGGTGTGCGCAGAAACAGCGTCGCCGACAGCGTTTCTTCGAGCGCGGCGATGCGCCGGCCGACCGTCGCCTGATCGACAGCGAGTTGTGCCGCCGCGCCGCGCAGCGTCCCCGTGCGCGCCACGGCGAGAAAAAATCGTGCGTTGTCCCAGTTGATCATTGCGTGTGCGATCCCTCATGCATATTTGCATCATACACATGCGAAATCACTGCTTTATTGCATTCACTTATGTGACTAGACTTCGTCGATCGATTCGATTCAATTGCCGCTCTAGCCTGAGGAAGTGTGATGACCGAATGCGCCGCTGAACAACCGCTGCCCACCATGCGAGCCGACACGGAGCGGTCCGCCAGGCCGCGCCTGACGCTCGCGCTGGTGGCGAGCGGCATGTTCATGGCCGTGCTCGACACCACCATCGTCAACGTCGCCCTGCCCGCGATGCACGCCAGCCTGGGCGCGTCCGTGGGCGGTCTCGCGTGGATCGTCGATGCTTACACACTGAGCTTTGCCGCGCTGATCCTCGCGGGCGGCGTCGCGTCCGACCGTTTCGGTGCGAAAGCGGTATATCTGTGGGGCCTGGCGCTGTTCGTCGCGGCCTCGGCGGCTTGCGGGTTGGCGCCGAACGTCGGCGCGCTGGTAGTCGCGCGTTTCGTGCAGGGCAGCGGCGCGGCGTTATTCCTGCCGGCATCGCTCGCCATCGTGCGCAGCACCTTCGACGACCCGGTCGAACGCGGCCGCGCTATCGCCGCGTGGGCGGGGATCGCCTCGATAGCGGCGGCGATCGGGCCGGTGCTAGGTGGCCTGCTCGTGCAAGGGTTCGGCTGGCGCAGCGCGTTTCTGATCAACGTACCGACCGGCCTGGTTGCGTTCGCGGGTGCATGGATCGTCGTCCGTCATTCGACGCGCAGCGTCGGCCGCCATTTCGACTGGGGTGGGCAACTGGCGAGCATCGTCGCGCTCGGGGCGCTCTGCTATGCGGCGATCGAATTGCCGTCGCGCGGGATCGCCGCCCACGAGGTGTGGGGCGCGGCGCTGCTCGCCGTGCTGGCAACGCTGACGCTCGTCGCCGTCGAGCGGCGCGCGCATCATCCGATGGTCCCGATCGAGTGGTTTCGCAACCGCATGTTCGTAACGATGAATGCGATGGGGACGCTCGTCTACGTTGGCTACTTCGGATTGTTGTTTGAGTTGAGTTTGTATCTGCACGGCCAGTTCGGCTTCAACGCGCGGCAGATCGGGCTCACGCTGTTGCCGCTCGCCGGCAGCCTGTCGCTCGGCAATGTGCTGGCGGGCAGGTTGCATGGGCGCTTCACCGCGACGCAGTTCATGACAACGGGACTCGTACTGGCCGCTGTTGCCGTACCGGCGATGGCGATGAGTCTGGAATGGCGCGCGCCTTGGGTCGTCACGTATGCCGCGATGGTGATGTTCGGCGGTGGGACGGCACTGTCGGTACCGCCGATGATTTCGACGGTGCTGGAACAGGTGCCCGGAGAGTTGGCCGGCGTGGCATCCGGCTTGCTGAATGCGCTGCGGCAGGCAGGAGGTCTGGTCGGTGTCGCGATGGCAGGTGCGGCGACGATTCTAGCGCCGCATGTGTCGGCGGCGTTGTGGTGGGTTGCTGCGATGGGGTTGGTGACGTATGCAAGTGCAGCGGTTTTGGCGGCGTTCGCGGCCTTCGCGCCGGGATGGAGCGAAGGCCGACGTGCGGCTTAAGTTTTTTGCTCGACTGGCGCGGCCGGATGCGGCCGCCCATTGCCTGATGTCGTTGCTTGCGCGCTGCCCGTCGCCCGTTCAACCAGCGGCGGTTCCCGACCTCAAGCGTGTTCTGACGCCGCAGCTTGCGCAGCAGCGGCTTCCGCCGCCACCACGGCCGGCGACACGATCGCCGGCTGACCGCTCTGCTGGCGCGACCGGCCCGAGCTCAGATAGTCGGCGATCGAATCCTGCGTGACTTCGCCGACGTATCGACCGTCGCTATCCAGCACCGGCATCCATGACGAGTTGAACTGATACATCTTCGACAGCACGATGCGCAGATGCTCCTCAGCGCTCACCGTCGCCTTGAACTCAGTCAGATGCTCGCCGCACACGCCCTGCCCCGCGCGCGCCGCACGGCGCGTCACGTAACCGAGCGCCTGCTGGTTGTCATCGACGATGGTCAGGTAGCGGCTATCACTGTCGTCCATTATCTGGAACGCGCGCATAACCGGCGTATCGGCACGTGCGGTTTCCGGTTGCGTCGCGGCGTCACCGGCCTTGATCAACAACAGACGCTTCAACGTGCTGTCCTGACCGACAAACGCGCCGACAAACTCATCACGCGGATGCGCGAGCAGCGTGTCCGGGTGATCGTATTGCACGAGTTGGCCGCGACGGAACACGGCGACACGGTCGCCGAGCTTGATCGCCTCGTCGATGTCGTGGCTCACCATGATCACCGTCTTGTTCAACTGACGCTGCATCTGGAAAAACTCGTTCTGGATCGACTCGCGATTGATCGGATCGACCGCGCCGAACGGCTCGTCCATCAGCAACACCGGCGGGTCGGCCGCCAATGCGCGAATCACGCCGATCCGCTGCTGCTGGCCGCCTGACAACTCACGCGGATAGCGCTTCAGATACTGCTTCGGATCGAGCGCGACCATCGACATCAGTTCAGTCGCGCGTTCGCGGCAGCGCTTCTTGTCCCAGCCCAGCAAGCGCGGCACGACCGTGATGTTCTCTTCGATCGTCATGTTCGGGAACAGGCCGATCTGCTGAATCACGTAACCGATGTGACGGCGCAATTCCACTTCGTTCAGGCCCGAGGTGTCCTCGCCATTGATCAGCACGCGGCCCGAAGTCGGCGCGATCAGACGGTTGATCATCTTCAACGTGGTGGTCTTGCCGCAGCCTGACGGTCCGAGAAACACGCAGATTTCTCCTTCGCCGACGGTGAGGCTCACCGAGTCGACGGCGCGTACCTGCTGGCCGTCCTTCTGCGTAAACGTCTTGGTCAGTTGGTCGAGTGCGATCATGTCTTTTGTACTCCCTTCGGTGTCAGCAAGCGTTGCAGCGCTTGCAGCAGCAAGTCGGCGACGATCGCGAGCACGCTCACGAGCACGCTCACGAGCACGGCGCCCACCAGTAGTATCATCATGTTGCTCTGGCCGATCGCACGGATAATCAGCGTGCCGAGGCCGCCCGCGCCAATCACCGCGGCAATCGTCATCACGCCGATGTTCATCACCACCGCCGTGCGCACGCCGCCAAGAATCACCGGCACCGCGAGCGGCAAGTCGACGAGACGCAGCCGTTGCCAGTCCGTCATGCCAATGCCGATACCGGCTTCCTTGATGCCGGCGTCGACGTTACGCAACGCAAGGTACGTATTGCGCATGATCGGCAGCAGCGAATAGAGGAACACGGCAGTGATCGCCGGCACCGCGCCGATGCCCTGACCGAAGCGCGAGAACACGGGAATCATCAAGCCGAACAGCGCGATCGACGGTAGCGTCAGCACCACGGTTGCGATGCTCAGCAACGGCGCGGCGAGCCACTCGTGGCGATTGATCAGGATACCCAGGGGTACGCCGACGACAATCGCGCAACCCACCGCGATCCCCACCAGCCACACGTGTTGCGCGGTGAGTTGCAGCAGTTCCGGCCAGTTGGCCGATAGATAGTCGAATACAGTCATGTTTTAAGTCTCCGCTCAGGGCAGCTTGTGCGTGCGCAGGAATTCCGCGGCGACTTCGCGCACCGGCTTGCCGTCGATGTCGACCTGCTTGTTCATCTCCAGCATCGCGTCGTTGTTCAGCGCGTCGGATAGCGCGTTCAACTGCGTGGCTAGTTGCGGGTTCTGGTCGAGGATCGCCTTGCGTACCACCGGCGTCGCGTTATACGCCGGGAAGTAGTGGCGATCGTCTTCGAGCGGCACGATGTTGAAGCCCTTCACACGGCCGTCCGTTGTGTAGATCAGACCGATCGGCACCTGGTTGTTATGCAACGCGGTGTAGACGAGACCCGGATCCATCTGACGGGTTTCCGCGCGGCTGAACTGCATACCGTAGGCGGCTTCGAGCGGCTTCAAACCGTCCGGACGATTGGCGAACTCCGCATCCATCGCGAACACGTGCTTCTTGTTGGGCTCAGCGGCGATCTTCGCCGCGAGTTGCGAGATCGTGCGAATGCCAGTTTGTTGCGCCACCTGCTGCGGCAGGCCGAGCGCGTACGTGTTGTTCAGCGGCGACGCATTGAGCCACACGAGGCCGCGTTTTGCATCGAGCGCCTTTACGCGTTCGTACATCGTCTTCGGATCGAGCTTCTCGGTGATCTTGTTGTAGACGATGGCGGCGGTGCCGGTGTATTCCCACACCACATCGACCTGGCCGTTCTCCTGCGCACTGCGCAGCAACGTGCTGCCGAGACCGGTACGGGCGTCGATCGTGTAGCCCTTCGAGCGCAGGTACTGCGAGGTGATTTCGGTCAGAACGTATTGCTCGGTGAAGTTCTTGCCACCGAGCACCAAGGTGGCCGCACTTGCATGAAGGTTGGTGACGAGCAGCGCACCGGCTGCGATCCAGCGGCTACGTTTGAACAGATTCATCATGCCGTCACCCCGCGTCGTGCGAGCAGGTAGCGGCTGCCGGCCGAGACGATGCCGTCGAGCACCAGCGCGAGAATCGCCGTGGCCGCGGCGCCGAGCAACAGCTGCTGCTGATTGTCCAGGTAGATGCCTGGGAAGATCAGTGTGCCGAGGCTGTCGGCGCCGATCAGATACGCGAGTGGCGCGCTGCCCACGTTGATCGCGAGCGCCGTGCGCACACCGCCGATAATGATCGGCATCGCGTTGGGCAACTCGACGCGCATCAGCGACTGGCAGCCGGTCATGCCGAGACCGCGGGCTGCTTCACGCAACGCGGGCGATACGTTTTTCATGCCTTCGTAAGTGTTACGGGTGATTGGCAGCAACGATGCGAGGAACAGTGCGACCAGCGCCGGAATATCGCCGATGCCGAAGATGCCGAGCGCAATCGCCAGTACTGCCAATGATGGAATCGTGTTGCCGATGTTGAAGATCTGCATGAAGCGTTCTGCATGACGCGCGAACGACGGACGGCTGAGCAGCACGCCGCAGGGGATGCCGACAAGCAGCGCGAGCGCCATCGAATAGCCGACCAGCAGCAGGTGCCGCTTCGTGTAGTAGACGAGATCGGGCGCGTACTGGTGCAGTGCGTGGGGGTCGATCGCGCGGCACAGCAATGCGACGACAATGCCGATGGCGACAAGACTGCCGATCAGTCTGGCAGGACGTTGAATCATGAAGATGCGCCTCCTTGTTCGAGCGACGCGCGGAAATAGCCACGCCGCACAGGCGTCGTGATGACGCTGCGAATGGGAAGTTCGGGACGCGGCTAGTGCCGCGAATTGAACCGAGTGGTGCCGAGGGGGTTTGTTTTTTGCCTCGGCGCGAGGGCGGAGTGTTGAATTCGCCTTCGGTGGCTTGCCGGTTGTTTCGCAACCGGCTGGTGCCAGATCCATCGATGATGTTTGGATAGCTGCGCTGGGCGGCTTTCCGGTTTTTACTGGGGTTTGGGGCCCCTTGAGATGCTGGTTTTTTACCTGCAGTGGGCTGAGTGCGGTTTGCTGCTAATTTGCATTCAACCCCTTCTAACTTAGGCTATGTAGCTGGGATTTCACGGTTAGGGTGAGGGGATTATACGGGGGTTGGGAGGGTTCGTCTACCCATGTGGTTAATTCATAGGTTTTTGAGGTTGTTGCTTTGTGTGTCTGTGGCGGTGGCCTTTTCTTGTTTTGTTTGCCTTCGCGGCGCTTGTTTTTGTGTGCCTGCGGCGGTGGCCTTTTCTTGGTTTGTCTGCCTGCACGGCGCGTTGTCTGTATGCCTGCGGCGTTGGCCTTTCCTTGTTTTCTCAGTGGTTTATTAGCGTCGCCCCTGTGCGGGGCAGGCACCTACTTTTCTTTGCCTGCTGCAAAGAAAAGTAGGCAAAAGAAAGCAGCTTAATCCGCTAACTCTTAAGCGGGTCCCCTGGCTTGGAGTGGGTAGTGGTGCATCTGGAATCCGTGCTCCCGCACATTCCGCGTGAGTGACAAAGCAGTCATTCTTCCGGCGGCGCTGCGCGCGCCGAAGGGTCCTTCATAGAGCCACCCCGGCCGCCCTCTCGGCGCATGTGGATTGCCCAGTAAAGCACTAGCAAATGCGCGCTTTGCGCTTTTCTCTCCCCCGGAAAAGCTCACCTATGATGTCTTCGGCCCACTTCCTCGCTCCCGAAAAGGCTCACCTCTCGTCCTGTCGGTGCGGGCGCAATCGATCAGAACATCACCGCTGCTTCAAGCGCTCTCCCCCAAACGACGGCATCCGCTCCGGCAAACGCCTTGTTCACTTGCCCCCAAACACCGGGGGCCGTCTCTCTGAAAACGCCGTGAGCCCCTCGCTGAAATCAGCACTTTCACACGCCTGCCTGCGCAGTTCGGCAATCTGTTCCATCGCTTGCACAGGCATGGGCTGCAGGTCTTCAAGTATCCGCAGTTGTTCCTTCACGGCCTGGATCGCCAGAGGCGCTTTGCTCGCGATTCCGCGCGCCATTTCAAGGGCCGTTGCTTCCAGCTTGTCGCCGTCGACCAGACGGTTGATCACGCCGAAACGCTCGGCGCGCGCGGCGTCGAGTGGCTGCGCACTGAAGAACATCTCCTTCAATACATGAATCGGTAAGTTGTTGAAGAAACGGAGCAGGCCGCTCGTCGTATAGGGCAAGCCAATGTTCGCCGGCGTCATCGCGAAACGCGCACTGCTATCTGCAACAACAAGGTCGCAACTCATCGCCAGATCGACAGCGCCGCCCCACGCGGAGCCCGACACCATCGCGATCACCACGCCCGGGTACGCACGCACGCGGCGTAACACCTGCTCCAACGGCTTACCGTAGGCAATCGGATCGCGGTCGTTTGCCAACTCTCCAAGATCGTGACCCGCGCTCCAAACGTCCTGTCCAACGCCGCTGCCTAGTATCACGACCGGTATCCGCTTCGCAGCAAGATCGACAAGGTGCGAGTCAAGCGCCTGCAACAACTCCGCGCTCAACGCATTCCGGCGCGTAGGATGACTGAACGTCAAACGTGCAATCCGCTCATCCACAATATCGACCGTTACTACAAACGGCGATGCGTTCGGTGTGTTCATCGTGTGACCCCTACAGCATGTTCCAAAGTTCGTGATCTGCTCATTGCACAATTCCAGCAGCGTATTCCAAGTTTTTCGGCGCGTTTAGTGCGCGACTCTCACAGCCCTGTTTCGAGTTTTGCGCAGGGCTCATAGCGCGGGCCCCGCAGCATGTTCCAAGGTTTGCAGCCCGCTCATTGCGTAACGCCTGCACCGCGCTTCAAGTTTTGCACGGTGCTTATTGCACCATCTAGTAGCCGGGTTGCGAATTTTTCGCCAGTGCTCATCGCGCGGCCGGTGCAGCAGGTTCCAACGTTCTCGGCCCGCTCATTGCGTCACTCCGTCCGCGCGTTCCCGAGCCTTCTCCGACGACAGATGGCCACCCTGTTGGTACACCGCCTTCGCGGCAAGCAGCGCCTCAATCGAGTCCTCGTCGAAACCCGCCCCGCGCAATACATCGACAGTATGTTCGCCAAGACCCGGCGGCGCATGCCGGCTGACGTGATGCGAAGAATCGCCCGCCACCGCCGAACTCGACACCGGCGTCACAACCTGGCGCAGCGCGCCAAGCGTCGGGTGTTCAACCGTTTCCACTAATCGGCAGTGCTGCACCTGCGGATCAGCGAACACTTCATCCAACGTATTGATCGGGCCCGCGGGCAGCCCGACGCCAATAAACAGTTCCGTCCACTCCCTTTTACTGCGCGTCTTCAACCGTGCTTCCAACGCAACCTTCAACTCGTCACGATGCGCAACGCGGGCTTCGTTAGTCGCGAAGCGCGGGTCGACCGGCAACGTCGGCAAATCGAGCAATTGGCACAGGCGCAGCCACATGTCCGCCGTGATCGGCGCGATGTTGAGCGGGCCGTCGGCGGTTTCGAACACGCCATAAGGTGCGATCACCGAATGCGCGTTGCCGGTGCGGCGCGGAATATCGCCGAGGCTCAGGTAGCGCTGGCCATGCACGCTCAGCAGCCCCACCAGACTCGCGAGCAATGACGTGCTCACATGCTGGCCTCGCCCGGTTCGCTCGCGCTCCAATAACGCCGACAGGATCGCCATCGCGAGCCACATGCCCGAGCTCAGGTCGCCAATCGCGGTGCCGGTGCGCGTGGGGTCGCCATCGGCGAAACCGGTCAGGCTCATCAACCCGGAATAACCTTGCGCGATCTGGTCGAAACCCGGCCAACCGCTCATCGGACCATCGGCGCCGAACGCGTTGATGCTGCCCATCACCAGCCGCGGATTGCGCGCGCTGAGGACGTCATAGCCGAGTCCCATGCTGTCGATGGTGCCAGGCTTGAAGTTCTCGATCACCACGTCGGCATCGTCGATCAGGCGGTGGATCGCGGCCAGTCCTTCCGGCTTGCGAAAGTCCATGCACACGCCGCGCTTGTTGCGATTGCAGGAGAGATAGTAGGTACTCACGCCCCGGTCGAACGGTCCCCAGGTTCGGCTCATGTCGCCGCCCGGCCCCGGCTCGACCTTGATGACGTCCGCGCCGAGATCGGCCAGCACCATCGAGCAGAACGGCCCAGACAGCGCACGGCTCAGTTCGACGACCTTGATTCCTTGTAACGCTTGCATTCAGTTCTCCAACGAATTGATGACGGCTGCGGATAGCCCGCGTGATGCGCCCACGCAATGCCTGAAGCGCCCGATAACCCGCGCGAAAAGTCCGAGTGACACTCCCGCGCTATGCCCGCAGCGTCCGATGACCAGTGAGGACAGCACGAGCAATGCTGCGCCCGACGACGCACTATTCCGGCAGCGTCTGATGACGGGTCTCGACAGCGAACGGCAAGATCAGCAGGCCGATCACAAAGGCCACCGCGGTCCACGCAATCGGTAGCCCGAGCGAACCTTCCCAATGAATCGCGGCAGCCAGCAGGAAGTTCACACCGGCACCGAGCAGGCGGCCCACCGACGCATTAAAGGCAAACGCGGTAGCGCGGATCCGGGTCGGGTATTGCTCCGGCAGCCATAACGAAAAGATCGCGAAATTGCCGCCGAAAAAGCCAAGGAACAGCAGCGACACCATGAACAGGTTGAGGCCGTTCGGCAGATAGAAGACCCAGCCGAAGGCAAACACGATCGACACGGCCATACCGGCAAAGTACGTCCCAAGCGCGACGCGGCGCCCCAACCGTTCCGCGAGCCACGGCGCGACGAGACACCCGAGGATCGTCCCCACCGACAGCACCGCCGCCCCAATCGACGCGAGATGCACGGCGCCGACGCGGTCGATGCCGGCGCGCGTCGCCAGGGTCACGACCGCGCTCGCTTCGTAGACCGACCCGGCCCACAAGCCGATGATCGCAACACCCACCAGGCTCGCACTCGTCAACGTGCGACGCCGATAAGCCGGCGAGAATATCTCCATCAGCGGCCGGCGCTTGGGCACGGCTTCGGCGTTCGTCTGACCGAGGCCATGCGTGGCCTTGCGCCACTGACCCGGCTCCTTCACCCTGAGCACCGTGAAAATCGCCAGCAACGCCGGAGCGAGACCGCACAGGAACATCGCGCGCCAGCCGTATGTCGCACCGACCGTATAGTTCAGCAAAGCGGCAAGGAAGAATCCGACGTAATAACCAGTCTGCAGATAGCCCGCGCCCATCTTCCGGCGATCTTCCGGCCAGCTCTCGGCGACATAAGTCCCCGCCAGCGCCCATTCGCCACCCACGCCGATGCCCGCAATCAGCCGGAACGCGGCCAACTCCCAGACGTTGTGTGCGAACGCCGCGGCGCCGGTGAACACCGAGTAGATCAGGATGCTGGCAGCAAGCGTCTTGACCCGCCCGAAGCGGTCGGCGAGCGGCCCCCAGATGAACGACAGCCCCCAGCCGATCAGAAACAACGCGAACAGAATCGAGCCGTACATGCCGAGATTGCCGGGCGTCGCGGCAATGCCGGAGACGGGCAGCAACTCGGTGAGCGCCGGAATCAGCACGAGCGCGTAGATCACCGAATCCACGCCGTCCAGCACCCATCCCGAGTAAACCGCCCAGAAGCCGCCGATCTGCTCGCGGGTGAGGGGCGTGCGCCGGGGCTTGAGCCCGGGCGTCGATGCAGCCATCGCTTTGGACATCCTTGTCTCCTAGCCGGCAGACGCCGGCCGTTCTGAAGTGGCGCCGGACAGCTCAGGCGGGGCACGCTTCGGTTTTTTGTAGATTGAGTATAAGAACGCACTCGATAATCTAAAAATATGATATTTCTCTAGCTCGATCGGATTTCGTTATGGGATGAGGGGGCGAGCGACGCACATGGATCTGCGGCAACTGCGGTATTTCGTCAAAGTGGTGGAGTGCGGCAACGTCACGCGCGCGAGCGAAGCGTTGCATATCGCGCAGCCCGCGATCAGCCAGCAGATGCGCAATCTGGAGCGCGATCTGGGGATGCAGTTGCTCGAGCGCAGCGTGCAGGGCGTGGCGCCCACAGCAGCCGGGCAAACGCTTTACCGGCACGCCATCGAGTTACTGCGGCAGGCCGACAGCACGCGTGAACTGCTGCGGCAGGACGCCGAGCTGCCGCAGGGCAGAGTGTCGGTCGCCATGCCGTCGAGCACGGCGCGAATGGTGGCGATCCCGCTTGCACGCACGATTCGCGACCGTTACCCCGGCATTGCGCTGGAGTTGGTCGAAGCACCGAGCGCGGAGCTCGGCAGTCTGATCGGTAGCGGACGCGTGGAACTGGCCGTCGTGGTGGACGCGGTCGAAACGCGCGGGGTCGCCGCGCAAAGGCTGCTCACCGAGGCGCTCTATCTGATTGCGTGGCCGGAGTTTGAGATGCCACGCGAACCGGTGTCGATCAGCGAACTCGCGCGCATGCCGCTGATCCTGCCGAGCGCGCCGAATACGATTCGCAGCCGCGTCGAGTGGGCTCTACGCGAAGCCGGACTGCCGTGCGAGATTCTGTTCGAGGCCAGTTCCACCGCCTTGCTGTTCGCGGCGGTGATGGCGAAGCTAGGCGTGACGATCCTGCCGTGGACGGCTGCCCACGTCGAACTCGATGAGCACAAGCTCAAACTTGCCAAGGTCGATCATCGGTTGTTCTCGCGCGACCTGTCGCTCTGCTGGCACGACACGGCGTTACTGAGCAACGCCGTGCAGAAGGTCAAGGCGACGATACTCGAACTGTTCGACAGCCTTGGCAAGCGGCCGGAGTGGACGGCGGCGGATTAGGGACAGCGCCCATCGAAAACGCCTCCTCCGAGGCGCATCGTCCAAAGCGCCGTCATTCAAGTTGCCATCCTGTGGGATTGCCGGCGCACCCAGGGCCCACGCCCTCAGGACGCCCTCACCCGCCGCACAAAGAGTCGGCGCGTGAGATCGAACGCCACCAGATTCCCGGCCACCACCAACAGGAGCCCGAGCACCGCCAGCGCGGACCATCGATAGCCCTCGAATATCGTCGACGCCACCAGCGCCACAATCGGAAACAGCACGGTGCAGTAGGCGGCCCGCTCCGGTCCGAGCCGCCCGACCAGCATCAGGTACGCGGTAAAGCCAATCACCGAGCCGAACACGGCCAGATAAACAAGCGCGCCGAGATAACGCGCGTCAGGCTCGATGGCGAAAGAAAAACCGGCCAGCGCGCTGCCCACCGTCAGGATGCCGGCGCCGATCAGCATCGCCCAGCTATTGGTGGCGAACGGGTGCAAACCCATCGATTGCATCCGGCTCGATAGCAGATTGCCGGCCGAAAAGCACAAGGTGCCAAGGAACGCGATAGCCAGTCCCAGCCACACCGCGTGGTCGCCCAGGTGTCCCGCCATCTGCTGGACGAACAGGCACACGATACCGACGAGCCCCAACGCCGCACCGGCAATCGCGGACGGTTGCAAGGGACGGCCCATGAAGAGCCGGCCGTTGATCGAATTCAGCAGCGGCGCGGTGGAAAACACCACCGCGACGAGGCCACTCGGCACCACCTGTTCGGCATAGTAGAAGCACAGAAAGTTGAGGCAGAAGAGCGCCAATCCTTGCGCGGCCAGAAAGCGCCATGCGGCGCGCGGCGGCCAGATCGGCCGGCGCATGATGCGCAGCAGCGCGAACAGCACCAGCGCCGCGATCCAGAAACGCCACGCAATCGACACCGGCGGCGGCACCGCACCCAGTTGCCATTTGATGGCGATCCACGTGGTGCCCCAGATCAGCACGGTGACGGCATAGAGCGAAAGATTCATGGCGAAGCCTGCAGCAGCAAGAAGCGGTGATTCCACTATGCTGCAGCGCCGGCGGCCGCACTTGTCCAGGATTGCGCATTTTCTGGGCGGTCCGCGCGGCTGGCGGCGGCTCGCCCTATACTGGCATTTACCCTGCCATCGACTGCATGCCGCTCGTTCCGTGAACGCCAGACCGCCCGCCCCCGTGATCGAATCCACCGAAACGCCGTTCGGCCTTCAGTCGGTCTGTCACACGCTGCGCGACGCCAACGCGAATCTCGAACGGTTCGCGTGGCTGGGCGACCGGCTCGCCATCGCCCTCTGGACCCGCGACACCGAGGAAGCCGAGACCATCTATGAGCGGCCCGGTCATCACACGCTGTCGTGCTATCTGGATGGCGGCTATCGCACCGAGCGTCAGAAGATGCCCGGGCGCTACGGCGCGCCGTCGCGGCTCTGCGCATTGCCCGGCGAGCATGAATCGCGATGGTGGGTGCGCGGCCACATGCATTTCATGCATCTTTACTTTCTGCCCGAACACTTCACGCAGCGCGCCGTGCAGGAACTCGATCGCGAGCCGCGCGAACTCACGCTTGCCGATCGCACCTATTTCGAAGACGCCCGCATCGCGAGCCTGTGCCAATCGCTCGCCAATGAAGACTGGCAGGACCCGGATGGCCTGCTGCGAACCAATGAAACCGCGCATCAGGTGCTGAGTCTGCTGCTGCGCGCACAAGGCGTGCGCCGCACGGACGCGTCGCTCAAGGGCGGTCTGTCGGTCGCAACCCGGCGGCGCTTGCGCGACTACATCGAGAACCATCTCGCGCAAACGCTCACGCTCGGCGAGCTTGCCGGCGTAGCGGCGCTGTCCGAATTTCATCTGGCGCGTATGTTCCGCGCGTCGTTCGGACTACCGCCTGCTGCCTGGATCGCGCAGCAACGGCTCGAACGCGCACGCACGCTGCTGCGCACCACGAGACTGCCGCTTGCGCAAGTCGCCGAACAATGCGGCTATGCGAACGCCAGCCATTTCAGCCACCGTTTTCGTGAAGGCGTCGGCGTGGCGCCGACGGTGTATCGGCAGGTGGTCAGCGCGCAGTCGTGACGGGTGCGCTGATCCGGCCGACCTCACTTCAAAGCCATCGCCAGCACGCGCGCCACATGGATCGCGTCGACACCCGCTCCATCATGAATCTGATGGCGGCAGCTCGTGCCGTCTGCAACCATCACCGTATTGCCGTCGATCTTGCGCACCGCGGGCAGCAGTGACAGCTCCGCCATCGCCTGCGATGTCGCGTAGTGCTCGGCCTCGTAGCCAAAGCTGCCCGCCATACCGCAGCACGATGACTCGACCGTCGACACTTTCAGTTCAGGAATCCAGTTCAGTACGGTCTGCACGGGCGTGAACGCATCGAACGCCTTCTGATGGCAATGACCGTGTACGAGCGCCTGCTCCTTCGCCAACGGCTTCAACGCAAGCTGCAAGCGCCCGGCGTTTTCCTCGCGCACCAGAAACTCTTCGAACAGAAACGCCTGCTTCGAAAGCCGTTGTGCTTCTTCACCGAAACCGTAGTGCAGAAACTCGTCGCGTAACGACAGCAAACACGACGGCTCCAACCCGACAATCGGCACGCCACGCTCCACAAACGGTTTGAACAGATCGAGCATGCGCCGCGCTTCCTGCTTCGCTTCATCGACCAAACCGGCCGCGAGGAAGGTGCGCCCGCAACACACCGGCCGCTCGCCCTGGCGCGTATTGAAGTGCACCGTGTAACCGGCAGCCTCGAGCACCTGTTGCGCGGCGCGCGCGTTTTCAGGTTCCATGTTGTTGTTGAATGTGTCGACGAACAGCAGCACTTCTTTCAGCGCGCCGCCTTGGGTCCGTTTGCCCGGCACTGCGTTAGAGAGAAACGATTTCTTGAAGCGCGGCAGCGTCCGTTCAGGCGCGAAACCAACCGAGCGTTTGAACCACGCAGACAACACCGGCACGTTATCAGCCAACGCCATCAGACCCGGCATGCGGCTCGCCGCGGCGGCATAGCGCGGCATGAAAGCCACCAACCTGTCACGCAGACGCAGCCCGTGCCGTTTGACGCGCGCCGCCCGCGCCTCGATCTTGAACTTCGCCATGTCGACGCCCGTGGGGCAATCGCGCTTGCAGCCTTTGCACGACACGCAGAGGTCGAGTGTGTCCTTGACGTCATCGCTGGCGAGTCCTGCTTCGCCGAGTTGCCCGGAGATGGCTAGACGCAAGGTGTTCGCGCGTCCTCGCGTCACATGTTGCTCATCCTTCGTCACGCGATAACTCGGGCACATCGTGCCCGCATCGAACTTGCGGCAATGGCCGTTGTTGTTGCACATCTCGACGGCCTTCGCGAGACCGCCAGACAGATCGTTGCCACTGCCCGGCAGCGTCTCCTGCCCCGTCAGCGGATCGCGTTCGAGGTTCCATGCCGACCAGTCGAGCGCGGTCTCGATCCGATGCGCTTCGTAGCCCGGCGCAAAGCGGAAATTGCGCGTGTCGTCCATCTTCGGCGGACGCACAATCTTGTCGGGATTGAAGCGGTTATCCGGATCGAACAACGCTTTGATTTCGGTAAACGCCTGATTCAGACGCGGCCCGTATTGCCACGCGACCCATTCGCCGCGGCACAAGCCGTCGCCGTGTTCGCCCGAATACGCGCCCTTGTATTCGCGCACCAATGCCGCCGCTTCTTCGGCGATGGCGCGCATCTTCGCCGCGCCGTCGCGCCGCATATCGAGAATCGGCCGCACGTGCAGCGTGCCGACACTTGCATGCGCATACCAGGTGCCTTCCGTGCCGTGACGATGGAACACTTCGGTCAGGCGGCTCGTGTATTCCGCCAGATGTTCGAGCGGCACCGCGCAATCTTCGATGAAGGAGACCGGCTTGCCGTCACCCTTCATGCTCATCATGATGTTCAAGCCGGCTTTACGGACTTCCCACAGCGCTTTCTGTTCGTTCGCGGCAGGCATCTCGACGACCGAATCGGGCAAGCCGAGATCGGCCATCAGTTCAGTGAGTTGTTTGAGCGACGCGAATTGCTGGTCTCGGTTCTCGCCGGCGAATTCCACCAGCAGGATCGCTTGCGGCTCGCCGACCAGCGCCTTCTCGATCACCGGCCGGAAGGCAGGATTGCTCATCGCCAGATCGATCATGGTGCGATCGACCAGCTCCACAGCCACCGGCTTCAGCTTGACGATGTGCTGCGTGAGATCCATCGACTGCCAGAAGGTCGGGAAGTTGACCACGCCAAGCGTCTTATGCGTGGGCAGGGGTGCGAGCTTCAGCGTCAGTTGCCGGCTGAACGCAAGCGTGCCTTCCGAACCGACCAGCAGATGCGCGAGATTCGCGATACCGTCGTCGGTATAAGCGCGCGGGTTCTGGCAATCGAACACGTCGATGTTGTAGCCCGCGACACGACGCAGCACCTTTGGTATGCGTTCGACGATTTCATCACGCTCGCGTTGGGCAATCTGCTTCACGCCTTCCACTATCTGCTGCAAGCGCGCGCGTTGCGGCGCCTCCCGCAATGAGGCGAAACGTGCTTCGCTGCCGTCGGCGAGAATGGCGTCAATCGCGTCGACGTTGTGCACCATATTGCCGTATTCGATCGAGCGCGAGCCGCACGAATTGTTCCCCGCCATGCCGCCGATCGTGCATTGCGCCGCCGTCGAGACATCGACCGGGAACCACAGGCCGTGAGGCTTCAACCATGCGTTCAGATGGTCCAGCACGACACCCGGTTCGACGGTCACCGTGCGCGCATCGGCATCGAACTCGACGATGTTATTCAGCCACTTGCTGGTGTCGATCACCAGCGCCTCGCCGACGGTCTGGCCGCATTGGCTCGTGCCCGCCCCGCGTGCGAGAAGCGGGACTTTCTCGCTCCGCGCAATGTCCAGGGCGATGCGCAAATCGTCCTGATCGCGCGGCACCACCACGCCGATCGGCGTGATCTGATAGATCGACGCATCGGTCGCATAACGGCCGCGGCTCGCCGCATCGAACAGCACGTCGCCACGCAATGACTTGCGCAGATGCTGCGCGAGCGGCGTCGTCAGGCGCGCGGCGGACGGCACCAGATGGATCGGCTTGACGAGTAAAGCGGAAGTAGAGTTCGTCATATCGTCGGTCTATAAGAAAACGGGCTAGTACAGCGTCAGGCTGACCGGCGCGAGCCCTTCAATGCGCCCGCTTGCCGTGCCCGCGCTCTGCGGAAAAAACATTCCGGTGTACGAACCGGTGGTGATGACCATATCCGGCGTGACCGCGATGCCGCGCGACGTGGCGTGATTGACAAGCCATGCCAGCAGGCGCCGCGGATCACCGGCCGGATTGGCGGGCGTCGTCTCGACCACGTCACGCCCTTCGAAACTGAAGCGGGCCGACGGCGCCACAAACGGAAAATCCTCGCGATACGGCGCAAATTCGCCGACGATCAGCGCGCCGTGATTCTGCAAATCTGCCAGTTGGGCGAGCTTGTCGACATTGGGCCAGTCGGCGTAACGGCTCGCCACGATCTCGATGGTTGCGCCGAACGAGCCGACGCCTGCGTGGACTTCGGCTTCGCTATAGGGTGTTGTCGATGGCTCGAAGCGACGGCCGAAACGGAATGCGATCTCCAGTTCGAGTCCCAACGGGGTGAAGGCCTCACGCGACAACCGTGCGCCCTCGGCGTGCAAATCGTTCGCAGGCAACGGTGCGCCCTGGATCAGGCCGCTGTCGGACTTCGCGCCGATCTTCCAGCCGCCGATCGGCGCGCCCAGTACGCTCAGGATGTCGTGCTGGACCACGTAGGCGGCGGCGCCGTCCGCAGGCGTTTGCTCCGACGGCAACGCATCGAGCGTCAGATGATTGCGGCGCGCGTCGGCGAGACGTTGACTCAATGGTGTTGTCATTTCTTTGAAGGCGAAGAGAGGGAACGATACATTCCGCTTATGCACCCGCGCCCCTGGTGGCGTGCGCTTTGTCGGCCGCGTTGAGTTCGAATTTGCTTTCCGGCTGCATTCGGAACGCGAGCACCACGCCGATCGCCATCAACAGCATGCTGCCAACGAACGGCAACTCCCAGCTACCGAAGTAGTCGATCAGGAATCCGCCGACCACCGGCGAGATGATCGCGGCCAACGCCGAGCCGGTGTTCATCATGCCGCTCGCGGTGCCGGAGTATTCCGGCGCGATGTCCATCGGAATCGCCCACATCGGGCCGATCGTCATTTCAGCGAAGAAGAAACCTGACGCGAGACACGCCATCGACAGATACAGGTCGTGCGTGAACATCAGCGGAATCAGCGAGAGCAGACAAAAGAACATGCACACCGACACCATCCAGCTTCGCGCACGCTTCAGGCTGCGGGTCCGCGTAAAGATCCAGTCGGTCACGATGCCGCCAAGCGTGTCGCCGAGTACGCCGGCAAAGAACACGACCGATGCGAAGATCGCCGACTTTTGCAGTTGCAGGTGATAGCTGTGCAGGAAGTACTGCGGAATCCAGCTAAGGAACAGCCACAAGGTCCAGCCGTAGCAGAAGTACACGATCGTGACCGGCCACATGCGGCGAAACAGTTTTCCCCACGGCACGCCGGCTGCTTTGGGCTTCGGCGCGGGCAAGACTTCGAGTTCCTCAGTCGTGATACGCGGATGGTCTTTCGGATGTTCGGTGAACGTGAACGCCCACACCGCCACCCACAGCAGACTGAATACGCCGCAGATATAGAACGATTCGCGCCAGCCCCATGTCGCCATCACGAGCACGATCATGGCCGGCGCCACTGCATTGCCGATCCGCGATGCCGCGTGCGTGATGCCCTGCGCGAAACCGCGCTTTTCTTTCGCGACCCAGCGCGCCATCGCCGATGTGGCCGCGGGAAACGTGGCGCCTTCGCCGAAACCGAGCAACACGCGTGCGGCCAGCAACGAGATCAGGCCGCCTGCGAGCCCGGTCAGCAAAGTTGCAACGCCCCAGATAACGCCGCAGAAAATCAGCGTGCGTTTCGCACCGAAGCGGTCACTGACCCAGCCACCGATGATCTGAAAGATCAGATACGGATAGGCGAAAGCCGAAAACACCAGGCCCACTTCCGTATGCGAGAGGCCGAACTCCTTGCCAAATCCGGCAGCCGCGGTACTGACGTTGACGCGGTCCAGGTAAGTGATGAAGTACATGATGCATAGCATCACTAGAACGATACTGGTCGCACTGCTCACACGAAACCGCTTCATCGTCTCTCTCCATTGCAGTCTTTCGACGGCGCGCCTGGAATGGCGCGCTGCGTCGTCGCCCGTCGGCGACCTGCGCCGCGGGAACATCGCATGTTGTTGATGGGCCGCGTTCTATGCGCGGCTTCATGAGGGAAGTGCTTCCCGCCTTCCCTTGCTGCGAGATGCGCTGATGCGCTCATACGCTGGCGCGCCGAGCGCCTGTGCGCTGTCCAGCAGATGCGCCCGGCGCCCAAGCGCTCACGTGCTCAAGCAGCCGCTCTCAGTCCCGAGGCTTGCGTCGGCTGGCTCAGCCACTCCATAGCAGCAGGCAAGCCGCTTTCCTTAAGCGGCACGCCCGCGAGCCGCAGGCCCATTTCGCAACCGGCCAGCGTCGCCAGCAGCATCAGGTCGTTGCAGTCGCCGAGGTGGCCGATGCGGAACATGCGGCCCTTCATCTTGCCGAGGCCGGTGCCGAGCGACATGTCGAAGCGTTCGTAGATGACCTTGCGCACCGCGTCGGCATCGATGCCCTCGGGCATCATCACGCCGGTCAGCACCGGGCTATACACAGCGGGATCCGCGCACTGGATTTCCAGACCCCACGTGCGAACCGCACGGCGAGTGGCTTCGGCGAGACGCTCGTGACGGGCGAACACGTTGTCGAGCCCTTCGCCGAGAATCATTTCCAGCGCCTCATTGAGCCCGTACAGCAGGTTCGTGTTCGGCGTGTACGGCCAGTAGCCGGTCTTGTTCATCTCGACGATGTCGGTCCAGTCCCAGAAGCTGCGCGGCAGTTTGGCCTGCTTGCTGGCGGCGAACGCCTTCGGCGAGATGGCGTTGAAGCTGATGCCCGGCGGCAGCATCAAGCCCTTTTGCGAACCCGACACGGTGACGTCGACGCCCCATTCGTCATGGCGATAGTCAGCGCAGGCGAGGCCCGAGATCGTGTCGACCAGCAGCAGCGCCGGGTGGCCGGCGGCGTCGATCGCGCGGCGCACGGCGGCGATATCCGAGGTCACGCCCGTCGAGGTTTCGTTATGGACCACGCACACCGCCTTGATCGCGTGCTGTGTGTCGGCGCGCAGGCGCTCCTCGATCATTTGCGGCTGAACTCCACGCCGCCAGCCTTCAATGCCGGGCAGACCGAGGAACTCAGGCTTCAGCCCAAGGCTTTCCGCCATCTTTTTCCACAGCGTGGCGAAATGACCGGTTTCGAACATCAACACGTTGTCGCCGGGGCTCAGCGTGTTCGACAGCGCCGCTTCCCACGCACCGGTGCCGGAGGCCGGATAGATCACCACCGGCTGCTGCGTCTTGAAGATTTTCTTGATGCCTTCGAGCACTTTCAGGCCGAGTTCGCCGAACTCGGGGCCGCGGTGATCGATGGTCGGGTAGCTCATCGCCCGGAGAATCCGATCGGGCACCGGGCTCGGACCCGGGATCTGCAGGAAGTGACGGCCAGCGGGGTGAAAGTCTAGCTTGAGCATTTGGCTCCTCCGATTGAATTTTGCATGCAAAAAACTATATCAGATGATCCGCGCTGTCCCCAAGACGAAAATTGCTTGCTGACACCGGTGTTTACCCGCGCTCTTACCTAATCTTCAACCTTCCGATAAAATCCCGCTTACATGATGTTGAGGGCTTTTGTATGCAAAATTCGGAATTTGATGCGGGTGTGGCCGCTTCCCCGCTGATGCCGAAGGTCGAGCGTCAGCGCTTGCACGACACGGTGGTGGAGCACATTCGCCGCTTTATCGTCGAAGGGGTGCTTGAACCGGGCAAGAAACTGAACGAGCGCGAGTTATGCGAGACGCTTGGGATTTCGCGCACGCCGTTGCGGGAGGCGCTGAAGGTGCTGGCCGCCGAGGGGCTGATCGAGATTTCGCCGAACCGGGGCGCGTCGGTGTCGAAGATGTCGGAAGCGGAGTTGCGCGAGACCTTTGAATTGATGAGTGGTCTTGAGGCTTTTTCCGGCGAGTTGGCGGCGGAGCGGATGACGGCTGCGGAACTTGCCGAGATCAAAGCGTTGCATTACGCGATGCTGGCTTGCCGGACGCAGAATGATCTGGCCGGGTATTACAGCCGCAACCAGGCGATTCACGACAAGATCAATGAGGCGGCGAGGAATTCAGCACTGCGGCAGACTTATGTCGCTGTCAATCGACGCCTGCAGGCGTTGCGGTTCCGGTCGAATTTTCAGATCCCTAAGTGGGATAGTGCGATTCATGATCACGATGAGATGTTGAAGGCGCTTGAGGCGCGAGATGGGAAGAAGTTGAGTTCTATCTTGCGGCAGCATTTGCTGGATAAGCGGGATGCGGTTTTGCAGGTGCAATCGAGGGAGGAGGTGGCGGCTTCGGTGCTGAAGGTATAAGGGTGGTGGCCTGCTCGGCGGTTGGTTTGGGTGTTTGCCTGGATTGTTTGCCTGCGCGGCGCTTTTGTCTGGTTGCCTGCGGCGTTGGGCTTGGCTTGGGTTTTTGCCAGCC
>NZ_JAQQDU010000070.1:0-45036 GCF_046027825.1 Paraburkholderia sediminicola | reverse complement strand
GCCGTAGGCATACAGACAAGAAAGCGCCGCGCAGGCACAAAAATCAAGGAAAGGCCAACGCCGCAGGCGTACAGAAGACTAAGCGCCGAGCAGGCAAACAAATCAAGGAAAGCCCAACACCGCAGGCACACAGACGAACAATCGCCGAACAGGCAAAAAACCAAACCTTCATTTCCTCCGAGCAGTCAGCGCCGTCTCCGACAAATCCACCTCCCGCATCAGCTTATTCAAAGTCTCATCATTAATCTCCTGAGAACTCCGCAGCGCAAGCAGCGCCTTCCTCTCCGCCCGCATCGCCGCCAACTTCATCCGGAACTCCAGCGCATCGGCACGGCGCGCCATCTCACGCAGTTCTTCCTGTTCGTCACCCAGCGTGGCAAGCCTGCGTCGATAAATATCCATCACGCGAGCGGTGACATCCGCCGCATAAGCGGATGCCGACTCATCCAGATCCGCGCACTCGACATCGTGCACCTCATCGACCGCGCGAATCGCCGCTTGCGCTGCCGTCGTGCGTGCCAGCGCTTCCTCCACAGCATGCGGATCCTTCCCTCGCCGCCAGCCGCGCAGCAGCAGTGGCAACGTCACCACCGCCACCAGCAGCGATAAAAGAATCACCCCCGAGGCAATAAAAATCGCGAGGTCCCGTCCGGGTAACGGTGCGCCGCCAGGCAAAACCTCCGGCAGCGACAACACGCCCGCCAAGGTCACCGCCCCGCGGACACCGGCGACGGTCGTCACCGTGACCGTGCGCAGGCCGGGGACCGCGTTGGCTACGCCTTGCTTCGTTGCGCCGCGGCTCGCGAACCAGCGCAGCAGCCATACCCACACGAAGCGCAGTGCGTAGAGCGCCACCGCCACCGCGGCGATGTAGCCGATCAGCAACCACACCTGTGCGTTGTTGGTCTCGTGCGCGTCGAGCAGCGCCCGGCCGAGAATGTGCGGAAACTGCAGACCCAACAGAATGAACACCATGCCGTTGAAGACGAACTCGATCATCGTCCACGTGCTGTTCGCGCGCACTCGCGATGACACCGGCCCGGCGTTCCAGATGCTCGCGTAGTTCATCATCATGCCGGCCGAGACCGCGGCCAGAATGCCTGACAACTCGAAACGCTCGGCAATCAGATACGCAGCGAACGGAATCAGCAGCGTCATCACCACGCCGGGCGCCGGATCGCCTTCTTCGTTAAGACTCAGAAAGCGCGCCGACACAAAGCTGACCAGCCAGCTCACCGCAGCGCCGATGGCGAGACCGCCCCCCGCAATGATCACAAAACTGATCGATGCGTCGCGCAGCGAAAACGCCCCCGTCAGCGCCGCCGCAATCGCGAACTTCAACGCGACAAGGCCCGATGCGTCGTTCATCAACGCCTCGCCCTCGAGGATGTGCATGAGCCGGCCGGGAATCCTGCCCTTGCCGACGATACCTGTGAGCGCTACCGCATCGGTCGGCGACAGCACCGCGGCAAGCGCGAATGCGACCGGCAGCGAGATCGACGGCACCAGCGCATGCACGAAGTAGCCGACCGCCAGCACCGTCATGAATACGAGGCCGAGCGCCAGCATCAGAATGGAGCGGCGCGCCATGAACAATTCGCGCTTGGGAATGCGCCATCCATCCGCGAACAGCAGCGGCGGAATGAACAGCATCATAAAAATTTCCGGATCGAAGGTGACGTGCAACCCAAGCCTCGGCCAGGCGAGCAATGCGCCGATCGCGATCTGGACGAGCGGCAGCGGCAAGGCGATCGGCAGCATCCGGACAACGACCCCCGAAGCGGCGACGGCGAGCAAAAGAATCAGTACGGTAAAGACAATATCCATCGGTCTATTTATGGAAATATAACGGTGCTTCCTCTGCGAACGTCGACGATGTCGCCGCATATCGGCCACAAGGCGTGCGTGAGGCGCAAGGCAGAAGTTTAGCCCGACGACGCATCGCGCCATCGTCAACCTGGCAAGACGCCCGCGAGCACAGCGGGGAAGTGCCACGGGATGACGGCGCACCTAAATGGTGCGCGCCACGCCCGTGCGCGGCGCATCCTCCCTTCCGCCGGTGCAATCGGACCTGCAAATTTCATTTGAATGTGCGCCAGCGTGCGCATGGAGCTTGCTTAAGGAATATCGATGACGCACATTTTGGGGAACGGTGCCGAGGTTGTTCGCTTCCGCGTTCGGACCGGCCCGGCTCTCGCATGAGAGGATTGCATGACGATTGCGCAACAGGAAAGGACGGCCAGCGCGCCGCATGGCTTCGACGTCGAGGTGACGTCGGGGCTCGAACGTTTTTCGGCGCAGCATGGCGAGCTGACGTTGACCAGCGTGTTTCAACCGATTTTCAGCCTGTCGCATATGCGGGCGGTTGGCTACGAGGGGCTGCTGCGCGCGCACGACGCGCTCGACCGGCCCGTCTCGCCGCTCGACGTATTTGGCGAAGCAGCGCGGCTGGGTGATGTGCTGCAAGTCGACCGGCTCGCCCAAACCCTGCACCTGGAAAACTTCAAGGTACTCGGCGCCGAGCGCGAATGGCTGTTCCTGAACGTCCATCCCGGCGCGCTCACCGATCCGTATCTCGCCGCCGCCTTGCTGGCCAACCTGAAGCGGCTTGATCTGTCGCCGCGACGGATCGTTCTCGAGGTGCTCGAACAGGGCGCAGAGGATCTCGAACGTCTCGTCGACGCGGTGCGCCAGTTCCGTGAGCGCGGGTTCCTGATCGCACTCGACGACTTTGGCGCGGGCCACTCGAACGTCGAACGGATCTGGCAATTGAATCCCGATATCGTGAAGCTCGATCGCATCATGCTGTCGCACGCCGCGCATCGTGCTGATATGGCGACGATTCTGCCGGGGCTGGTGGCGCTGCTGCACGAAGCGGGCAAGCTGGTGCTGATCGAAGGCGTCGAAACGGAGCATGAAGCGCAGATGGCGCTCGCCTGCGACGCGGACTTTGTGCAGGGGTTTTTCTTCGGTCGACCGAATCCCGGTGCGGCCGACGCAGCGCACGCCACGACGTGCATCAGCGAAGTCACCGATCGCTATCGCGATCAGGCCGAAGCGCGCGAGCGCCGCAATGCGAGCCGTCTCATACCGTACCTGCGGGCGTTCGAGCGCGCTGCGGAACGGCTCGCCGCCGGCGAACCGCTCGAGGAAGTGTGCTGGAATTTCCTCGCGCTCGACCATGCCGCGCGCTGCTTTCTGCTTGACGCGAAGGGCAAGCAGGCGGGCCGCAACGTCGTGTTGCGCGCCGATCGCGCAGCGCATGAGACGCGCTTTTTGCCGCTGGCCGATGCGCAAGGGGCGAACTGGCTGCGACGTCCGTATTTCCGCGCGGCGATCAATTCGCCGGAACGCGTGCATGTGACGCGGCCGTATCTGTCGATCAACGAGGCGTTGCCGTGCGTGACGCTGTCGGTGGCGACGCGTGTCGGTGAGCAGACGTGCGTGCTGTGCGGTGATATCGATTGGGTCGAGGAATAGCGGCTCGGACGGGGCGCTCTGACGGGTGTGCGGCGGTCCTGGTGGTTCAAATCGGGAGGGCGAGTAGCGGCTGTGATGGTTTAGATCGGAACGGTGAGCGGCGGCAGCGGTGGCGCAAATTAGAAGGGTGAGCGACGGTCCTCGTGGTTCACATTGGCAGGGTGCGCGGCGGTTCTGAGATCATGTCGTTTTTAACGATACTCAGCCGCGCTTATGTCCGTCCTACTTGAAGTGATCGCCACGACCGTTGCCGACGCCCGGCTTGCCGCGCAGGCCGGTGCGAACCGTCTCGAACTCGTCACCGCGATGGGCGAGGGTGGTTTGACGCCGAGCCTTGGGTTGATTGACGCGGTGGTTGCAGCGGTTGAGATACCGGTGAACGTGATCGTGCGGCCGCATAGCCGCTCGTTCGTCTATGACGCCGACGACTTCGCCGTGATGCTGCGCGACGTGCGTGCCGTCAAAGCGGCCGGCGCGAACGGCGTGGTGATCGGCATGTTGACGGCAGACGGTGAAATCGATCGCGAAGGCCTCGCGCGAGCAATCGATGCGGCGGACGGATTGGCAATCACCTTCCATCGTGCGTTCGACGAAACGCGTGATCTGCAAAAGGCGCTCGACGTGCTGCTCGGTTTCGATGCCGTGACGAATGTTCTGACCTCGGGCGGCAAACCTTCGGTACTGCAGGCGGAGTCGATCGTGCGTGACCTGGTGCGGCAAGCATCCGGCTCACATTGCACGGTGCTGGCGGGGGCGGGTTTGACGATTGATGCGGTGGCTGGCTTCGTGAGCGCGACGCAAGTTCAAGCGGCTCACTTCGGTTCGGGCGTGCGCGTTGGCGGCAATGGTCTCGCACTCGTCGATGCGGCGAAAGTCGCGCAGGTGAGAGCGCTGTTGGACGCAACGCATAGCTGATTCATCGAGGTAAAATCAGCACCACCGGACACAGCGCGTAGCAAAAATCTGCGTCCACCGGACGCAAAGTGCAGCAAAGAATTAGCGCGACTGAACGCAACGCGTAGCCAAACCATCAGGCAAGAAAAATGCCGCTTCGAGGTTCAACCCGAAGCGGCATTTTTCATCGGTAGCGCGAAAGAATTACTTTGCGACGACCACCGGGATGCCGCGCAACTGCCCGGCGCCCTTCATCTCTTCGAGCGATTTATTCACAGACGGACTCGTCGCTGCGTCGATCTGCAAGCGCGCAGCGAGATCGCGCTCACCGCGCTTCACGCCCGCCAGATTCGCCAGCTTCACGTGACCGTAACCGCGTACACGGGCATGCAGATCGGCGAGTTTCGCGACGTCTTCCAGATTGTTCGCGTTGAGCTTCGGGAACGCGCGTTGCAGCGTGGTTTCATAGTCGTCGGCGAGTTCGCGCTCCATCTTGCGTTCGAGCGTGCGGCCGAACGGATCGAGCATCGTGCCCCGCAGGCCGCTGAATTTCGCCATCACGCCGAGCACCGGCCACATCCATTGACCGAAGGTCTTCTTCTTCGGATTGACGCCCGGCTGGGGACGCGTGAGCGTCGGCGGCGCGAGGTTGAATTTGATGCCGAAATCCTTGCCTGCGACACCTTCGAATTGCGCTTCCAGTGCTTCACGGAAGGCCGCATCCGTATGCAGGCGCGCCACTTCGTATTCGTCTTTCACGGCGAGCAGACGATAGAAAGTCGTCGCCACGGCACGCGTGAGGCGCTCGCTCTTTGCATCGCCGGCGGTTTCGGCACGACGTGCCGCATCGACCAGCGCGCGATAGCGCTTCACGTAACCGGCGCCACCGTACGTCTGGAGACGGCCCTCGCGATGTGCGATCAGTTCGTCGAGCGTATCGACTCGCACCGCCTGCTTCGCCAGATGCCGTGCCTGCCACAGCGATTCGAGCGCAGCCGGGTCTTCCGCTGCCACACGTCCAATCGAAAACGCCAACTGATTCATCTGCACCGCGACGTTGTTCAATTCAATCGCGCGCATCATCGCGGCGAACGACACCGGCACGAGACCGAGTTGCCAGGCATAACCGAGCATCAGAATGTTCGCGCCGATGGTGTCGCCAAGGAAACGCGTGGCGAGCGCCTGGGCGTCGCACGTCGACATGCGGTCTTCACCCGCGGCGTGGCGCATCTTGTCGATCAACGCATCGGCATGTAGCGTCGCGTCCGGGTTCTGCACGAAGGTCGCGTTCGGAATGGCGTGCGTGTTCACGACGATGCGCGTGCGGCCATGACGAACCGTTTGCAAGGCATCGGCACTCGCGCCCACGACCATATCGCAGGCGAGCAGCACATCAGCCTGTTGTGTGTCGATGCGCACCTGATTGAGCCACTCGTCGCGCGCGGCGAAGCGCACGAACGACAGCACCGAGCCGCCCTTTTGCGCGAAGCCCATGAAGTCGAGCACCGATGCGCTCTTGCCTTCGAGATGCGCGGCCATGCTGATCAACGCGCCGACGGTCACGACCCCCGTGCCGCCAACGCCGGTCACCAGAATGTCGTACGGTGCGGCATCGAGACGCGTCGCGGGAATCGGCAAGGTGTCGACGCGCGCAGCGAGCGCTACCGGATCGAACGCAGCGCCCGCGGCTTTCTTCAGCTTGCCGCCTTCCACTGTGACGAAGCTCGGGCAGAAACCATTCACGCAGGAATAGTCTTTATTGCACGACGATTGATCGATGCGGCGCTTGCGCCCCAACGCGGTTTCAACCGGTTCGACCGACAGACAGTTCGATTGCACGCCGCAATCGCCGCAGCCTTCGCACACTTCCTCATTGATGAAGAGACGTTTGTCCGGATCGGGAAACTCACCTTTCTTCCGGCGACGCCGTTTTTCAGCCGCGCAGGTCTGGTCGTAGATCAGCACGGTCACGCCGTCGGTATCGCGCAACTCGCGCTGCACGGTGTCCATTTCGCTGCGATGGTGGAACGTCGTGCCCTTCGGAAACAGGTCGTGGTGACCGTCGTATTTTTCCGGCTCGTCGCTGACCACGACGAAGCGCGACACGCCTTCCGCTTCCACCTGACGCGCGATCTGCGGCACCGAGATGCTGCCGTCGACCGGTTGGCCGCCCGTCATCGCGACGGCATCGTTATAGAGGATCTTGTACGTGATGGTGGCTTTCGCGGCCACCGCCTGGCGGATCGCGAGAATGCCCGAATGGAAGTAGGTGCCATCGCCGAGATTCTGGAAGACGTGGCGGGTTTTCGTGAACATCGAATGCGAGGCCCAATCGACGCCTTCACCGCCCATCTGAATCAGGCCGGTGGTGTCGCGCTCCATCCACGACGCCATGAAGTGACAGCCGATCCCCGCATGCGCGATCGAACCCTCAGGCACTTTGGTCGACGTGTTGTGCGGGCAGCCCGAACAGAAATACGGAGTACGTTTTACGCTATCCGCTGCATTCGAGAGGATTTGCGGCGCGACCAGATCGACCACACGCTCGCGGCGATCCAGCGCCGGTTTGTGCTTCGCGAGCCAGTTCGCGAACACCGGCAGAATGCGCGACGGCCGCAACTCACCGAGCGACGACAGCAGCAGCGTGCCGTCTTCGGCGTTCTTGCCGACCACGATCGGACGCGTGCCTTGCGTGCGGTTGTACAGATAGTCTTTGATCTGCTGCTCGATGACCGGGCCCTTTTCCTCGATCACCAGCACTTCGGACAAACCGGAAACGAACGCGTCGATGCGCGTCATTTCCAACGGGAAAGACAGGCCGACCTTGTAGATCCGCACGCCGGCCGCTTCCAGATCGGCGACTGTCAGATCGAGGCGGCGGAGCGTTTCCATCAAGTCCAGATGCGCCTTGCCGCACGTGACGATACCGACGTTCGCATGCGGACTCGGCGCGATCCATTTGTCGATGCTGTTGGTGCGCGCGAAATGACGCACCGCGTCGAGCTTCGCGTGCATCCGCGCTTCGATCGTCAGGCTCGGCAGATCGGGCCAACGGTTATGCAGGCCGCCGGCGGGCGTTTCGAAATCTTGTGGAATCGTCCATTCGGTTTGCAGCGCGTCCAGATCGACGGTGGAGCCGGATTCGACGGTTTCCGAAATCGCTTTATAGCCGACCCACGCACCTGAGAAACGCGACAGCGCCCAACCGTACAGGCCGAACGCGAGCATGTCGGCGATGTTCGACGGATTCACCACCGGCATGTGCCAGGCCATCAGCGCGAAGTCGCTCTGATGCGGCATCGACGACGACACGCAGCCGTGGTCGTCACCCGCCACCACCAGCACGCCGCCGTGCGGCGACGAGCCGTACGCGTTGCCGTGCTTCAGCGCATCGCCCGCGCGGTCCACGCCGGGGCCTTTGCCGTACCACATGGCGAACACGCCTTCGACGGTGCGCTCCGGGTCCGATTCCACCCGCTGCGTACCGAGCACCGCGGTGCCGCCGAGTTCTTCGTTGATCGCCGGCAAAAAGCGAATATCACTCGCCGTGAGCAGTTTCTTCGCTTTCCACAACTGCTGGTCGACCATGCCGAGCGGCGAGCCACGATAGCCGCTGATGAAGCCGGCTGTGTTCATGCCCTGCGCGCGGTCGGCTGCGCGCTGCATCAGCACGAGGCGCACGAGCGCCTGTGTGCCGGTCAGGAAGATCCTGCCGCGCGTGGCGGTGAGGTTGTCCGAAAGCTTGTAGTCGGCGAGAGCGGGCGTGCCGTCGATGGGCAGGCGAGCGGTCATGGGTGAGTCTCCAATTTTTTGCATCCGCGCGCCGTGGGTGGGGACCACAAAAGGTGACGCGGCGAAAGAGACTCTATTTTTTAGCGCCGATTGGAGTGAATTTTTTCTACTTGCCCAGGAGTTAGTCGAAACCGCGCGACGGGGCGCGCGTTTTAATGAAGTTTTGAGATGGATCTGCCACGCGGCGGGCGGGTTCGGGTATGCCCTGGTGTTTCAATACCCCGTCCAGACTGCCAACGCCAGCGCGCCACCAGAGAGCAACAGCAGCACCACGAACAGCGGCAGGATGAACCTGATCCACTGACCGAAGCCGACCCGCGCGGTAGCGAGATACGCGAGCAGCATCCCCGAGGTCGGCGTCACCATGTTCGTCAAGCCGCCGCCCAACACGAAGGCGAGCACCGAGGTCTGCCCGCTGACACCGGACAACTGCGCAATCGGCCCAATGATCGGCATGCTGACCGCGGCCTTGCCGGAAACGGACGGAATGAACACGTCGAGCACCATCTGCACGGCCATCAGGCCGTTCGCCACCCACACCGCCGATTGGCCGCGCGCGAGCCGCGTGAAATGCTCGATCAGCGTGTCGAGCACCAGACTGTTCTGCAGAATCAGTTCGACCGATGCCGCGAGCCCGATCAGCAAGCCCGCCAGAATCATCCCCTTCATGCCGTCGACGAAAGCATCAGCCGCGCTGCGCGAATCGAGCCCGCCCACGGCCGCCGTCACGATGCTGATGAACACGTAGAACGCGGACAGCTCCACGTTGCCCCAATGCAATTCACGCGTGCCGATCACCAGCATCGCCGCGGCGATCGTCAGCACGATCAGCGTCGCCTTGTGGCGGCCCGAGAGCTTCGCTTGTGGGTGTTCGTCGAGGCTTGCGCGTGCGGCGGCCAGCCGGTAGCCGCTTAAACGCACGTGAGCCAGCAGATACAGAATGCCCAGCGTCAGGAACACGACGAACACGCCGATGCGCATCGCGATGCCGCTAAAGAGCGGCACGCCGACGATCGGCTGCGCGACCGCGAGCGACAGCGGATTGGTCACCGAGGCGATGTAGCCGACCTTCGCGGCAATCGCGACGAGCCCCACCGCGAACAGGTTCGATAAACCGAGCCGCCGCGCCAGCACCATCACCATCGGAATGATCACGAGGTACTCGGAAATGAAGCCGAGCAGCGTGCTGCCGAGGCCGATCAATACCATCAGCAGCGGCGCCAGCACATAGACGTTGCCCGCGGTGAGTTGCAGGAGCCGGTCGATCCCGGCATCCACCACGCCCGTCTTGCGCATCACGCCGAACATGCCGCCGACGAACATCACCATGAAAATCAGCGGCGCGTTCTTGATGAGGCCATTGGGCACCGCGACGAACGCCGACACGAGGCTCGCGGGTGCGGCCTGCTCGGGCGTGCTTTGGGTGACGCTTGGCGCGACCAGCGTGGCGAAGCTGTGGCTCTTCGGCACCACCTGATAGGTGCCCGGCACGACCAGCTTGTCGCGGCGCTCGAAGTGGCCGGCGTCGATCAGATAGGTCATCGCCACGGCAGCGAGCACGACCCAGATCATCATCACCACCGGATGCAGCATCTTGCCGTGAGGCTTCTTTTCATCGCTGCCGCTGCCGGGATGGCTGCCTGGCGGTTGGTCGTCGTCGGCGGTGGGCGCCGCGGGTGGGGCAGGTGGCGTGAGCGTGGTCATGGGCGGGTTCCTGTCATGCGATTCGATGCGCGGGCTAGCGGCTTGGCGCAGGGTGGCCGGAGCAGTCGGCAGTTGGCGTTCATGCCGGTTGCGGATTCGTCTGCGGCGCGGTGTAGCCGAGTTCGGCGGAGATCGTGCGGCTGCACGCTTGCAGACGTTCGAGGTAATCAGGAATCTCAATCCGGCTAATGCGCATCTCTGGCCCCGAGACGCTGATCGCGGCCACTGCCTGGCCGCTCATATCGCGTACCGGCACCGAGATGGCCACCGCACCCGTCGTGACCTCACCCACGCTCACCGCATAGCCTCTGCGCACAATCACATCGAGTTCGTCGATGAGCTTCATCAGGTCCGGCGCTTGCGGCAGTTTCTTCAGGTGCGCGAAGTATTCGGTCTTGACGGCGTCCGGTGCGAACGCGAGCAGGATCTTGCCGGACGCGCCGCTGTTGAGTGAGCGCCGGTTGCCCACCGCGCCGATCATGCGCATTTCATGCGTGCTTTCGCAGCGCGCGACGCACACCGTTTCCAGCCCTTCGCGCACACGCAGCACGACGTTTTCGTTGATCGCCTGATTGAGCGCAAGCATGTGCTTTTGCGCCGAGCGGACCAGCGTGTTCTGCTGCGCGGCCGCGACGCCGATCACGAAGGCCTGCGGACCGAGTGCGTAGGTCGAGGCGCGTGTGTCCTGGACGACGAAACGATGCAATTCGAGCGTGCACAGCATGCGGTAAGCGCGCGACTTGTTGATGCTGAGCTGATTGGCGAGCTCGGTGACGCCGAGACCCGGATGTTCGGCAACATGGCTCAGCAGCTTGAGCGCGCTGTCGACGGAATCGACGATGTAGTTCACGGTTGTTCCTTCCTTCGAGGCTTCTTTGGTTACGCCATTAAGCCGGGCGGGTCGCGGCAAGTTGCGCGCGGACGTAGTCGGCGAGCGCGGCGACGAAGGCGTCGAGGTCGCGCTTGAGCGTGTCGAAGCCGGCGTGTTTGACGAACGCGGCTTCGTCCATATACAGCCCGCGCTTCAGTTCGATCTGGATGCTGTGCCTGCGCTGCGCGGGATCGCTGACAGCCGCGAGCAGATCGCCGCCCTGATACGGCTCGTTCACCTGCACGCGATAACCCACGCTGCTGAAATAGTCCGCCACCCATTGCGTGAAGGCTGGGTCCGCGGTGGTGCCGCGGCGGTCGCTGATGACGAAGTCGGGTCGCTCAACGCCGGCGTCGACGTTCATCTCGTTGCCGCGCGATTTCATCGAATGACAGTCGACGTGCCACAGCGCGCCGTGCTGCGCATAAGCGCGCTCGGCTGCGGCACTGAGCGCCGCCCGGTAGGGGCGGTAGTACGCGTCGATGCGATGCTGCACTTCGGCGACCGACAGCTTGCGGTCGTACATCGGCACGTTTGGCAGCGCGTCGCGCCGGATCAGGCCCATGCCGCGCAGCGTGTACTTCCCTGGGGCAAGCGGCTCGGGCCAGGGCTCGGCGAGCAACTGCGCATCGATATCGGTGATCGCGCGGTTCGGGTCGATGTAGGCGCGCGGGAAATGCGCGCCGATCAGGACGCCACCTTGCTCCGGCACACCTGCCCACAGTTCGTCGACGAACGCATCCCACGAGGTGTGAATCGCGGCGGCCGGCGCGGACGTGCCGAAGTCGGCCGGCAGCGCGATGCCGCTGTGCGGCGAATCGAACAGGATCGGCAGGAGAGCCGCAGTGGGTTGCGCGATAAAGAACGGCGCGTCGGCGGGCGCGGCAAAAGTGTTGCTATCGGGCGTCAAAACAAATTCCTTTCGAGTGGCCGACGCGCTTTAAAGGTCGTCGTGGCCAGAGTCAGTGGCTTGTGTGTTTTATTAAATAAAACAACGTATCAATATTTAACGACGAACCTAATTGCAGGTCAAGTGACTCGTCGAAAGCCTTGCTATCCGGGTCGTTCATTTTTAAATCCTTTCTGGTCAAAGATTTGCGCTGTGTTAGCCAGTAAAACCCCCAGCGCCCGGTTGTGCCGTCAATGCGGGCAAACCAGTATCTCTACGGTCGCTTGACCAAGTAATTTTGCGTTTCGAATAATAAACGATACGTTGTTTTATTCAATAAAACATAGATTTCGAAACGCTCACACAGCAACCGGGCGGCTTCGACGGAACAGGTTCACACACTCACAAAAAGGAAACGCAGATGAACAGGATCGGTTTGGCGATGGCGCTTGCGGGCGCGGGGATCGGCGCGGTGCTCGCGGTGTCCAGTGGCAACGCCGCGGCACAGTCGAGCGTGACGCTGTACGGCATTGTCGACTCCGGCATCACCTACACGAGCAACCAGAAAGGCAGTACGACCTGGCAGGCGACCGGCGGCAACGAGCAGGGCACGCGCTGGGGCATGGTGGGCACGGAGGATCTCGGCGGCGGCACCACGGCGATCTTCAAACTGGAGAATGGCTTCAACATCGAGACCGGCACGGCGAGCGCGAATGGCCGCATGTTCGGCCGTCAGGCGTGGGTGGGTTTGGCGAACCAGCGCTGGGGGTCCTTCACGATGGGTCGCCAGTACAACGCCGCGCAGGATTCGCTGGCGCCGTTGCAGATCGGCGCGAGCACGTCACTGACGCAGTACGCGCTGCATCCGTTCGATACCGACGACCTGAACAACTCGTTTCGCACCGACAACTCCGTGAAATACGTCACGCCGAACTTCGCGGGCTTCCAGGGTAATGCGATGTACGGTTTCTCCAACGAGACCAACTTCGCGCAGAACCGTAGCTGGAGCGTTGGCGGTACCTATGCGCAGGGTCCGTTGCATCTCGGCATTGCCTACGTAGTGCTCGACAATCCGGCGCTCGACACGACCGGCGCGATTCCCTCGGATAACTACTACACGTTCCTGAAGGGCATCACAAAGCAGCAGATCTGGGGCGCCGCCGGCACGTATGACTTCGGCAATGCGACGTTCGGCGTGCTGTACACCACCTCGCTGTTCAATTTGCAGACGGGCGCCTCGCAGCGCTTCAACAACTACGAAGGCAGTTTCCGTTACCGCTTCACGCCGGCCGTGATGTTCGCAATCGGCGAAACGTACACGCAGGTTCTGACGACGCAAAGCACGAAGCCGAGCGTGCACTATCTGCAAACCAGCGCGGGCGTCCAGTACTACCTGTCCAAGCGCACCGATCTGTATATGAACGCGATCTATCAGCGCTCGTCGTCGAATACGGTGGCGGATGTTGAAGGGATCAGCAATCCGTCGAGCTCGAGCACGCAGGTGGTGGGCGTGGTGGGGATTCGCAGCAAGTTCTGAACGGGCACCGCCCGCGCGTTCTACGGCGCGGGCGCTTTCGCCTTAGGTGCGGCGACCGGCGCTGAGTCGAGCGGCACGACCTCGTTGAAATGCGAGTAATCGATATGACTCACGCCGCCCTCTTCACGCATGATGTCGGCGAAACGGTGTTGCCAGCGGATCTGCTCGCAACGCCACATATAGCGCGCCTGCATGGTCTGCGAGGTCGATTCGTCGACCCCTTCGAGCGTGAGCCACAGCGATGCATCACGGCCCGTGAGCGTTTCGGCGGTCTCGCCAAATAGCGGACTGCTTTCGTCGATGACGTGCATCATGACCCACCCCAGTTTGAACACGGGATGCTGGTCGCGCACCAGCGTCAAGTCGTAGAGCTTGCGCAGCGTATAACCTTCCGCGGAGGTTTCCAGTCGCATGAGGCGAAGTTTCGCCCGCGCTTCGGCGATCACGTTTTGACGCGCGTTGGCGGCGCGCACCATCAGCGTCATGCGGCCCTCGTACGGCCATACGACCGCGTTGCGGGCGAACATGATCTTGGCGTGCGGGCGTGAGAAGCGCGCGAAGATCAGTCCGGTCGCCAACGCGATACTGGACATGCCGACAAAGATCTCCAGTGTCGCGATCCAGTGGGCGTAGACCGTTTGTGGGTGCATGTCGCCATAGCCGACCGTCGCGAGTGTTTCGACGCTGAAGAAAAACGCGCCGCCGAAGCCTGCCGGAAACTGATTGGCGATCGGTGCGTGGCCGAGCATGTAGAGCGCGGCAAACACGGTGTTGAGCAGCAGGAACAAGACCCCGAGCGAGACAAAAAACGTCGGCCAGCGGAGCATAAGCGCGCGGTGATAGAGATCCTGCCAGAGCGGCGTCGGCATGCCGTGCGCGATAACGACGCGATCATCCAGGCGTAATTCCCGGCTGCCGCCCGTGCGACGTTTCTGTGCACGCGTTTCGTCGTCGCCGATGCTGGAAAGATGGTCTGGTGATTCGGTCGCCATCGCGTGCCCGTGGAGAGGAAGAACGCGTAAAGCGTAGCACGCCGGTTAGCGCGCGGAGGGGGATTGTCGGCGCGCTGAAGGGACGTTGCAGAGCGTGCCTCAACGGCGGGCTGCACCGACGTCGAGGTAGCACATCAACGACGTGTTGCGCAGGTGTCGAGGTGGCGCATCAACGGCGTGTTGCACGAGCGTCGAGGTAGCGCTTCCAACACCCGCCTGCGGTATTTTGGGCGAGCGTGCAGGAGATGCGGCGATTCCGCGCGCCTGGTGACGCATGCGCCTGCGTCAATGCGCCCGCCGTAGGGCTACGGAAAGGCCCGCGGTTTCGGAATGCCGGCGCCGTGTTCGATGTCGTCAACGCCTTGCTGGTGCGCGGCGGCGATAGCTTCGGCTTCATCGGCGTAGCCGTTGTCGCCGCCGACGGTGGTCCACGGCTTGACGGCTTTCTCGCGATGCCGGATTTCGTATTCCGCGTCCCAGCGTGCGCCGTTGAGTTCGAGCGGGCGGACGTGAATCGAGTACACGCCGTAGAGGAAGAGCTGTTCAGCCATGGTCGCCTCCAGCCGGTTGATTCAGAAGTGGCGCAGTGCGCTGGGCGCGGCGCCGGGTTGCCTAGAGTTCGATTTCCCCGAGGATGCGATGGGCGAGAGCCTTGGCTTCCTCGAGGGCTTCCTCGGGCGTGGAGGAGGTGGCGTCAACCTCGTAGACCGTGGTCTCCTGGTCAGCGCTTGCTTCGCCATCGTCGCGGGCGAGCGTGACCAGACCCTGCCACGTGTCGCTTTGTACTTCTCTTACCGACGCGGTGGCCGTGTAGATGCCTTTGGTGTAGGTGATGTCATCCATGGCGACGCTCCTTCTTCCAAAGGGTTGGGTTTTTTCATCCTAGCACGATGATCGAGGTTCGGCTTTTCGCCCGCGCGGCGCTCGATGTCGACGACCGACGTTGGCAACCGGTGTCTTTAACAATACGCGCCGCACAAGGCAAAAACACTACAGTAGCGCGACAACTTCGTCCAAAGAAGGTGCATGTGCACCAGCATGGCGGCAAGCCGCGGCACCGGCCGCCAACGAGAAGGCGAGGTGCTCCTGCCACGTTCGCTGCGGCGCGGTCATCAAACTGAACAGTAAACCGCCGATCGAGGCATCTCCCGCGCCAACCGTATCGACCACTTCGACCCGAGGCGGCCGAGCCTCCACAACCATGGCGCCGTCGATCAGCATGGATGTCTCCGGCCCGCGCGTCACCAGCACGGTGGCGGCAGGATTCATGGCCCGCAACTGCGCAAGCGCGCCGGCCTCGTCGTCCGTCTTGAACAGCATGCGCAAATCCTCGTCCGACACCTTGATCAGATCGGCGAGCGCGGCCATCTTCCGCAACGTGGGCTCGTACCCGTGCTCCATCAGGTTCCGGTAATTCGGATCGAAACTGATCTTCACGCCGCGGGCGCGCAACTCGGCGGCCAACGCGGCAAGCGTAGCCCCAAGTGGCTGACGCACCAGGCTGATGCATCCAAAGTGAGCCCACTTCACCTGCTCGATCCAGCCAGCCGGCAAGCGCGCCGGATCGAACGCCAGATCGGCGCCGTTCTCACCCATGAAAAAGTACGCGGGCGGATGCGTCTGATGGACGATAGCCAGCAGGGGCGGCCGCTCCACGCGCTGCATGAAGCGCATATCGAGCCCTGCGGCGACGCTGGCGTTCCACAGTTCGTCGGAAAAGTTATCGACGCCCAGCGACCCGGCAGATGCCGTTGGCAAACCGAGCCGCGCCACGCAGCGGGCGACGTTCCAGCCGGCGCCGCCGGGACGCGAGAGCCATTGCGAGGCGCCGGTGCGCACGAGATCGGTGAGGATGTCGCCGGCTGAAACGAAGAGGGGGAATTCAGTGTTCTCGCTCATTTTGCTTACTCCGCGGATTCGGACGAAGCGGCCGCGCCGTCAGGCAGTGCGTGCGCCAGCACCTCGTAGCACGCGCCCATCGTGTGATAGTCGGTCTTGCCGGCAGGGCTCTTCTCGTCGCTGTATTTACGGTTGTCGCACGTGAGGATCCGGTACCACGCGCCATACTTGTGATCGACGAAATGCGCCCAGCTGTAGCGCCAGATCTCGTCGTACCAGTCCCAGAAGCGTTCGTTGCCGGTGCGCTTGCCAAGCAGCGCGGCGGTCGCGAACGTCTCCGCCTGGACCCAGAAATACTTGTCGTGATCGCACACGGTGCCGTCTGGGCCGAAGCCGTAATAGAGGCCGCCGTGATCTTCGTCCCAGGCATGCGTCATCGCGGCGTCGAATAGCTCGATGGCGCGCGGCAGCAACCACGGCAACGGACGGTAGCGCTCCAGAATCAGCAGGAGCTTGGCCCACTCGGTCTGATGCCCCGGCTGGAAGCCCCACGGACGGAAGATGTTCGAGCTGTCTTCCTCGTTGTAATGCCAGTCGACCGACCAGTCCGCGTGAAAGTGCTCCCACACGAGTCCTTGCGACAGCTTCGCCTGCCGCAGCGTGATGTTCGACGCCACCCGTTCCGCACGATCCAGATAGACGAGATGTCCGGTTGCTTCGTGCGCGGTCAGCAGTGCCTCGGTGGTGTGCATGTTCGCGTTCTGGCCGCGGTACGAACTGACGCGCCAGTCGGGCGATGCTTCGTCGGCATAGAGGCCGGCGGCGGCGTCCCAGAAACGGTGTTCCATCAACTCGAAGGTCGCGCCGATCATCGGCTTCGCTTCCTCGATGCCGGCCATCGCAGCATGCGAATACGCAAGCAGGACGAACGCGAGGCCGTAGCAGTGGCGGGTTGCGTCGAGCGTGTGTTTCTTGCCGTCGCGCCATTCGAGCTCCCAGTCGTAGCCTTGGTGCTCAGCGTCCCAATGCGCTTCGCGCAGGAAGCGCAAACCGTGGCGCGCGTACTCGAGATGCTGCGGGTCGCCGAACTGGCGGTACGCCATCGCATAGTTGAAGACGTAGCGGCACGTGCTCACCAGATGCCGCGTGGTCCTGTCGTAGACCGAGCCGTCGTCGCGGAAGAAATGGAAGAAGCCGCCGCTTGGATCGAGCACGTTCGGCGCGTAAAAGCGCAGCGTGTCCTGCACATGAGAGAGCAGAAAGTCGCGCTTGCGGAAGCTGTCGACGGGCGGCACGGCAACGGCGCCGTTGGCGGGGTGAAGCGGATCGGATTGCGTCATGGCGTTTTTACCAAAGTACTGGCACGGGCAATGAGATGGACGGGCAAGCGGACTTCGAGTTCAGCGGGTGAGTCTTCAAGCAGCAGTTCGACGCCGCGCCGGCCGAGCGCTTCCTTGTCGACCGAAATGGTCGACAGTGGCGGCGTGGCATGCGCGGCGGCGGGAATGTCATCGAAGCCGATGATCGCGATGTCTTCCGGCACGCGGATGCCGCGCGCGAGGCACGCGCGCAGCGCGGCGAGCGCGGCGGCGTCGTTGTAGGCGAATACGGCATCGGGCCGCGGGCCGGATGCGTCGAGCAACTGGTGCATCGCGCGCGCGGCGCCGCTGTCGGGATCGAGGCCGGCGTCGATCGTGACTTCCAGCGAGGGGTCGAACAACAAGTCCGCTTCGAAAAACGCGCGCCGGTAACCGAGCGCGCGCTGGGCGATGCTGAAGTGCGCGAGCGAGCCGCCGATGAACGCCACGCGCTTGCGCTGCTGCGCGAACAGATGCCGCATGGCGAGCGTGGCGCCCGCGGCGTTGTCGAGATTCACCGAGCGCAAGCCCGGTGCCCACAGGTCGATCAGCACGAGCGGGCGTTGCATCGCCACCAGCGTGCTCAGCGTTTCGGGCTCGACGAAACCGGCGACCGCCACCGCGTCCGGCGCATGCAGGCGCATCTGCTGGATCACGTCTTCGGTCGGACCGGCGGTCAGCACGGAAGGGACGATGCCGCGTTCGCGGCACGCGTCTTCCACGCCGTGCAGCACATGCGAAAAGAACGGGCTGACGGCGAAGTTGTTGTGCTGACGGTGCAACAGAAAGGTGAGGCGACGGATGCGCGGGCGCAGTTGGGCGGCGTCATAGCCGAGTTGCCGCGCCGCTTCGACCACGCGCTCACGGGTGGCCTCGGAAAGGCCCGGCTGATTCTTCAGTGCGCGTGAGACGGTGCCGATCGACACGCTGGCCGCGCGGGCGACGTCGCGGATGGTTGTGGCCATCGAATGAAGCGGCCGCAAGAGGGCGGGCCGCACGGTGTTTTGGTTCGGGCGATTGTATAGTAAAACCTGGCTAAAACAGCCTTGCAATCGCGCGATCCATACCCGGAGATACCCGTAGGCAGTGGCGCTGGCCTGATTTATGTTGTTTAGTAAAACAAGCTAAACAAGCTTGGTGTTGGCGTCGGCACGCCTGCGCGCCTAGTCGGCAGGTATCGCCACCATGTCGGTCTGTCCACGTAACAGCGCCACGCTTTCATCCGCATCGATCAGCACGAAACCGCTCGTCTCGTGCTTTGCGCGCCGCTTCGCCAGCGCCGCGACCAACGCAATTTCCTCGCTGCTGTAAAACGACGGACCGCCGTCCGACTCGACGCGCACGCAGCCGATCGCCATCGTCACGAAGCCGAAGAAGGTCGGATTACCACGCCGGTCCTCACCGTGGATGCCGCCGGCCAGCCGGTCGGCGGGCGCGTAGAAACGCTGCGCGCCTTCGTTGAACAGGTGGATCGCGCGCAGCACGCGGTCCTGCCAGTCCTCGCTCTGGAACAGGATCAGGAAGTCGTCACCGCCGACGTGGCCCAGGAAATCGCGGGTCGGGTCGCAGACGTCGGCGAGCACGACGGCCGCGAATTTCAGCACTTCGTCGCCCTGCCAGTAGCCGTACTGATCGTTGAAGGGCTTGAAGTGGTTCAGATCGACGTAGCACGCGTAGAAGCCGGCGTCGTTGCCGAGCAGGCGGGCGATGTGCGAACTGATCGGGATGTTCCCCGGCAGGAAGGTCAGTGGGTTCGCGTAGCGCGCGGCTTCGATGCGCACCTCGGTCACCGCGCGTACCAGGTTCTCGCCGGTGCCGAGACCGGCGTATTTGCCGTCGTTGTCGGTGATGACGAAGCCGTCGGCGAGATAACGCTGGTCGTCGCTTGCGAGCAGCTTGGCCATTTGCTCGACGGTCATCGATTTCTCGATGATCACCGGCGAAGCGTTCGCAAACTGCAAGCATGGCCGCTTGCCGAACAGCTCGCGGTGATACGGCAGCGCGTAGCGGTCCATGAAGCTGCGGCGGTTGATGAGCGCAACCGGTTCGTCATGCTCGACCACCGCCACCGCGTGCAGATCGGGCAGGCGGTTGAACAGTTCGAGCACGTCGTTGTTGGTCGCGTGGCGCGGTAAGGCGGGCGCATGCACCATCATCTTCGCCGACGCCATGCCGCCCGACGGCGACGCGCTGCTCACCGTGCGCGTGGTCTCCGGGAACACGGCGATGTGGCCGGCGCGCAGGGCGTCGCGGGCGTCGTCGGTGACGCTGCGGGCCGGCTGGGCATGCGGCCGGCCGAAGAAATAGCCCTGCCCGCAGCCAATTCCCATGTCGCGCACCACGATCAGATCGGCTTCGTCCTCGATGCCTTCGGCCACCAGCTGCGCGCCGCTGGCGTTGGCGAAGTGCTGCATCGCACGCACGGCTTCGAACTTGAGCGAATCGCTGGAGATGCCGTGGATGAAAAAGCGGTCGATCTTCACGACGTCCGGTTGCAGGCGCACCCAAAGATTCATGCTGGCATTCGCGGTGCCGTAGTCGTCGAGCGCGAATTGCGCGCCGACTGTGCGCAGCACCGAAATCACCGACAGGAAGCCGGCGACATCCGGAATCGTGCTTTGCTCGGTCAGCTCGATCACGATTCGTTGCGGGTCGACACCGCGATGACGCAGCAGCGCGAGCGTGTCGTCGCGTGCTTCGGCCAACTGACGGATCGCGCCCGCGCTGAAATTGAGAAACAGCTTGCCGTCGAAATCGAGCCTCGCGAACGCGTCGATGCAGGTGCGCGCGGCGGCCTGCTCGAGATCGAGCGTGCAGCCTTCGGCGAGCGCCTGTGAGAACAAGGCGAACGGTGCTTCGAGCGACGTGCCCGCCGGGCCGCGGATCAAACCTTCGTAGCCGAGGATCGCGCCGTCGTCGAAATTGATGACCGGCTGGAATACGGCGGATAAATCACGCCGGGCGATCAACTCCTCGATGCGCGGCGTAGCGGATCGGGAGGGCGAACGAGGTTGCATGGCAGTTAGGCGTAGCGATCGACCTTCGTCTTATCGACCCATCCTGCCCGGAATTAAGTGAACTTTTAGTGAAGGGTTGCACCGCGATGGTGCGTTGCGGCCTTAGGCTTGCTGCTGGCGGGTTCTGCCGCACCCAGGACTTCGCCTATGCCATCCGGCTGAGGCGACAGCGGCGGCGTTTGAGCGTGAAATAACAAAAAAGCCGCACGAGGCGGCTTTCTTCAAATGACGCTCAGGGAGGGCGCTTATGAATGTCCTGTTTGCATTGCGCGCGTATTCACCGGCGCGCGACAGCGGCGGCGGGCCGCTCGCGCGAGCCCGCGTGGGTTTCGCCGCTGGTGTCGCGAGCCCCCCAGCGCTGCGCGAGCGCGGCGCACACCATCAACTGGATCTGGTGGAACAGCATCAGCGGCAAGACTACGGCGCCCACCGCATGCGAGGCGAAAATCACCTTGGCCATCGGCACGCCGGCCGCGAGGCTTTTCTTCGAGCCGCAGAAGATGATCGTGATCTGATCGGCGCGGCTAAAACCGAGCCGCTTGCTGACGAAGATCGTGACGGCCAGCGCGAGCGCGAGCAGCACAACGCTGATCAACAGCAGGCCGCCGAGTGCCGACAGCGGGATCTGGTGCCACAGCCCCTCATTGACGGCCTCGCTGAACGCGCCGTACACCACCAGCAGGATCGAGCCCTGGTCGACGAGTTTCAGCACACCTCGGTTGCGCTCGATCCACTTGCCGATCAGCGGGCGCAGCAATTGCCCGGCCACGAACGGCACCAGCAATTGCAGAACGATGTTGCCCACCGTATGCCACGGCGAGGCGCCGCCGCTCGCAGCCTGATTGGTGACGACGAGGCTGACGAGTGCGGGGGTGATGAAGATACCCAGCAGGCTCGAGGCCGACGCGCTGCACACCGCAGCCGGTACATTGCCTTTGGCAATGGACGTGAACGCGATAGACGATTGAACCGTCGACGGCAGCGTGCAGAGGAAGAGGACCCCCGCATAGAGCGCCGGCGTGACAAGTGGCGAAAGGAGCGGCTTAAGCGCGAGGCCGAGCAGCGGAAACAGCGCGAACGTGCTGAGCAGTACGACCAGATGCAAACGCCAGTGCGTCGCGCCCGCAACGATCGCTTCGCGTGAGAGCTTGGCGCCGTGCAGGAAAAACAGCAGGCCGACCGCGACGTTCGTCACCCAGTTGAACCCGACGGCGGCCTGCCCGTGAACCGGCAGGAAGCTGGCAAGGATCACGGTGCTCACGAGGCACAAGGTGAAGTTGTCGGGAAGCAGTTTCGGGCGAGCCATGGCGGAATCTCGATTCGGTGATGCGGAAAGCAGGGGGCGCGCGAATGCACTGCCTCAGGCTATGGAAAACGCCTATTGTTGTTGAAAACTGATTGAATATGCAAATTCATTTACCGAATCGATTAATGAGCTTCGTGCATTAAGTCGTTGTGTCTGCAACCTTCCGGCAATGCCTGCGACCAGTTCCAGTATTGGCGACCGAATCTGTTTGGTCCACTGCCGTTTTGACAATCTGGCGAAAAATCCGGCTGCGATTCGTCATACCCAAGCGCGTTCGGCGGATCTCGAAATCGCCTTTCTATCAAGCTGTTACGGAGCTTTTGCGCAAGGGCTCTGTCGCGGAAAAACGTCGCAGTAACAAGGTGTTACAACAGCGGTCGAGGCCTAACACTTTTTGGCTCGACACCCTTTGCCGGCGCCCATAAATTACTGCTCAGAGGCCATCGGGATGCCCTGCGCCGCGGCAGATACGCAGCGCCCGTGCCAGTCCCAGAACAAGTCCATCGCAGCTCGAACGGTGGGTTTCAGGCAAGTCTTCGGGCATGAGAGTCACTTTGGTGGACGGGTTGTCGAGAACGAAGCACTGGGCGTTGGGCGCGGTTATCGCTGCGCTGTGCTCGTTCGCCTATGCAAAAGCGCCGGACATGCCGCACGGCGGCGGTGGGTATTCGCGTGCCGCCGCGGGCCCCGCCATGCGAGGCGAGGCGCGTAATGGTGGCAATTACGGCGGCCATTACGATGGCGCCGCCAATGTCAGGCCGGCCCGCAACAACGTGGCCGACAACTACGCGCGCGTGCCGCGCGGCGGCGCGAACTTCGCAGCCGGCAACTACGCCAACGGCTTTGGCGGCTACAACCCAGGCATGCATCGTGTCGCCGGACCAGCCGGATATCCTGACAATGGCCGCGGCGGCATGCAGTACGCCGGCGCTATCACCCCAGTCAGCGCGGAATCGCGCGCGGTGCCGCGGCCGCCGGCCAACGCGCCGGTTCGCACCGGTTCGATTCGCGCCGACGTGGCCCGCTATAACGAAGAGCGCGGCTCCTCCCGTGCAATGCAACGCCAGCCTGACGACCCGCGTCAGCAGGAAGTGCCGTACCGTAACTAGACACTCGCTTTTCGTCTTACCGTTCGTCTCCCCAGATTTCCCTCCCACCCTACGCAGAATCCGCCTCTCCGGCTTTCAAACCGGATTGCCGTGGTATTCCCGCGTCGCTCCAGTTCAAGAAGCCCGCGTCAATGTGACGTATTGACGCCACACTTTTTTGAAAACACTCGGCAGCACCCCCCCTCCCGTCGTCAAATTTGGTCGCATCTGTCGCGGCGCGTCATCCGCCTGTCATCTGAACCGTTATCACCCAGTCGGGTGCAATGTCAGTAACGCTTTGCGCCGAACCGCGAGGTCCGCCGCGATGCGGCGATAACAGACGCGGGCAGTGCTTTATCAGGCCGATATGCGACAAAACTAATCAGACCGCTATACCCGCAATAAGCCACGATATTTTTGTCCATGAAAATGGTCCGCAAAGATGATCCTGCCCAGATTGACTCGCTGATCGAACAGACAATTACAACGGTTCGCGAGCTCCCCCTTTCGCACAGCCACACCCTTTTTGACAAAGACAGGAGAACCCATGAAAACAAGCATCAGCAGTGCGCTGAAGACCACCCTCAAGGCAACCGCGTGTGCCGCCCTGCTGGCCAGTGCATCGTCTGCTTTTGCGCAATCGAGCGTGCAACTCTACGGTCAGGTCGACGAATGGGTCGGCGCGCAGAAATTCCCGGGCGGCAAGTCGGCCGTTGAGGTGTCCGGCGGCGGTATGTCGACGTCGTACTGGGGCTTGAAAGGGGCTGAGGATCTGGGCAACGGCTACAAGGCGATCTTCGCGCTGGAAGGCTTCTTCCTCGCACAGAACGGCCAGTACGGCCGCTTCACGGGTGACACGATGTTCTCGCGTAACGCCTACGTCGGTATCGAATCGCCCTACGGCACGGTAACGGCTGGCCGTTTGACCACGCCGCTGTTCGTGTCGACGATTCTGTTCAACCCGTTCGTCGACTCGTACCAGTTCTCGCCGATGGTATGGCATACCTATCTCGGCCTCGGCACGTTCCCGACTTACTCGACCGATATGGGCGTGACCGGCGACTCGGGCTGGAGCAACGCGGTGTCGTACTCGTCGCCGAACTTCAATGGCCTGACCGCGCAAGCAATGTATGCCCTCGGCAATACGGCGGGTGAGAACGGCGCGAAGAAGTGGAGCGGCCAGGTGCTGTACTTCCACGGCCCGTTCGCGGCGACCGCGGTGTACCAGTACGTGAACTTCAACAGCGTGCCGGGCGACCTCGGCAGCTTCGATACGTCGGGCGTTCCGGGTCTCAAGAGCCAGAGCGTGGCGCAAGCCGGTGTCACGTACGACATGAAATTCGTGAAGTTCTACGGCCAGTACATGTACACGTATAACCAGCAAACCATTTCGAGCTGGCACGTGAATACGGGGCAGGGCGGCGTGACGGTGCCGGCCGGCCCGGGCTCGGTGATGGCGTCGTACGCCTATTCACGCGATGGCGGCGGCCTCAACCAGACTCGTCAGACGGCTTCGATCGGCTACGATTATCCGCTGTCCAAGCGCACGGACGTCTACGCGGCTTATATGTACGACAAGATCAGCAGCCAGTCGAGCGGCGACACGTACGGCGTCGGTCTGCGCGCGAAGTTCTAAGCGTCTGGGGGCAAGGCGAGCGGCACCTGCGAGCAGGTGTCGCGTGACGCCAACCCTGCAGAACCTGGCAATATCCAGCAATACCTGCAAAGCCCACCTTCTCCGGAAGGTGGGCTTTGTCGCTTCTGGCGCGCGCGCCTACCCGATTTGCCGACCAGTTTTTGATAAACCCGGCAAAATGGCGTCGATTGATTCCTGAGGCGAGTGATTGAGATGGATACCCTTGTCAGCATGAAAGTGTTCCGCCATGTGGTCGAGGTCGGCAGCTTTGTCGGCGCGGCCGAACGCATGGAGATGTCGGCGGCGATGGCGAGCAAGCATGTCATGCACCTCGAACAGCAGCTCGGCGCGCGTTTGCTGAACCGCACCACGCGGCGCGTCGCGCCGACCGAGGCGGGCCGGGAATACTACGAGCGCCTGAGCCAGGTGCTCACCGAACTCGAAGAAGCCGAGCAGGTAGTCGGCGCGGCGAGCGTCGTGCCGCAAGGGCGCTTGCGGGTGTCGTCGCTGTCGGCGTTCGGCTTGAGCCATGTGATGGCCGCGGTGGCCGACTACGCCGCGCAGTATCCGCAGGTTACCGTCGACATAACTTTGTCCGACCGCGTGGTCGAACTGATCGATGAAGGCTTCGACGTCGCGATCCGCGCTTCGCCGAGCGGGCTGAAGTCGTCTTCGCTGATTGCGCGGCTGATTGCGACGGCCCATCTGGTGCTGTGCGCGTCGCCGGCCTATCTGCGACGGCACGGCACGCCGAAGACCGTCGCCGATCTGGCGCGTCATAACTACCTGCAATACGCGGGCGTGGCGCCTCTGGAAATTGCGACCGCGACCGGCGGCAACGGCACGCCGCGCGTGCGCCTTACCGGCAATCTGATCGTCAACCACCTGGAGGCGCAGCGCGTGATCGTGCTGCAAGGCGCGGGTATCGCAATGCTCGGCACCGAGGTGATCGGCGACGATCTGGCCACGGGGCGCCTTGTGCCACTGCTGGTGGACGACGTGCCGCCGCGCGAGCTACCGATTCATGTGGTCTACGCGAGCCGCCGGCATCTGTCGGCCAAGGTGCGCTCGTTTGTCGACTTCCTGGCCGACCGGTTTGCGAACGAATCGCTTTGGCCTTCGCTCGAACAGATCAAGGCGCTGGCGGTACGATAGGCGAGAAAGGCTGCACGGCGTAGCTGGCCGGACCGCGAGACGTGCCTATCCACGCTGCCACGCCAGCCGGTTCGCAAAGCGCGCTGATCAGAGCGGCCAGCCCGATCAGGCGCCGGGCCCCATTTAGCTATACTGGTTGCCAGCACCCATACGAGTAACGATCTGGGGGAGACATGACCGATCTGTCCACGCCGCAGCGCGCCGGTGGCCACAAGCTGCCCGTGGGCCGGCGTCTGCGTTTCGTCACTGCTGCTGCCTTGTTCGACGGCCACGACGCCTCGATCAACATCATGCGGCGCATCCTGCAAGCGAGCGGCGTTGAGGTGATCCACCTCGGCCACAACCGCTCGGTCGATGAAGTCGCCACCGCTGCACTGCACGAAGACGCCGATGGCGTTGCCGTGTCCAGCTATCAGGGCGGCCACAACGAATACTTCCGTTATCTCGTCGATCTGCTGCGTGCGCGCGGCGGCGAGCGGATCAAGGTGTTCGGTGGCGGCGGGGGCGTGATCGTCCCGGAGGAAATTGCCGAGCTCGAACGGTATGGCGTCGAGAAGATCTATTCGCCGCATGACGGCCAGCGGCTCGGCCTGCAAGGCATGATCGACGACATGATTGCGCGCTGTGCTGACGTTGCGCGTGCCGCTGCTGCCGCACGGACGAGTCCGGTTAGCGAGTGGGTGGCTGATTTGTCGGCGTGTGGGCTGCCGCGTTTCGAGCCGCGCGCAGCGTCGCATGTCGAGACGTGTGCCGGCGATCAGGCCAACGCGCGTGATCTTTCCGGCACGGCGCGCCGGGCAGGAGAGAACCTCTACGTCCGCCAGATCGCGGACACTGTCAGCACTACCGATTCAGTCAGTTCCCCCCATACTGCCCGTAGCGCCGAACAGCCAGACCCTGCCGCCTTCACTTTCCGCCGCCTTGCGCAACTGATCAGCGCGTACGAAGCGGGTCGCGTCAAATCAGCCGAGCAGGAAATATTATCGGTCCTCGCTGAAGCGATCGAGGTGCCGGTCCTCGGCATCACCGGTACCGGCGGCGCCGGCAAATCCTCGCTCACTGACGAGCTGATCCGCCGCTTGCGCCTCGACTATGGCGACGCCCTCACCATCGCCGTGCTGGCAATCGACCCGTCGCGCCGCAAATCCGGCGGCGCGCTGCTGGGCGACCGCATCCGCATGAACGCAATCGGCAATTGGGGCGGCGGGGCGCGCGTCTACATGCGTTCAATGGCGACACGAGAAGCGTCCAGTGAAATCACCGACTCGTTGTCTGACGTGCTTACGCTATGCAAGGCGGCGGGCTTCGATCTGATCATTGTCGAAACGTCCGGGATCGGGCAGGGCAATGCGGCGATCGTGCCGTTCGTCGACGAATCGCTTTACGTGATGACGCCGGAATTCGGCGCGGCCAGCCAGTTGGAGAAGATCGACATGCTCGACTTCGCCAGCTTCGTCGCGATCAACAAGTTCGATCGCAAGGGCGCGCAGGATGCGTTGCGCGAAGTCGCCAAGCAGGTGCAGCGCAATCGCGGTGACTTCGCGAAGGCACCCGGCGCGATGCCGGTGTTCGGCACGATCGCCTCGCGCTTTAACGACGACGGCGTGACCGCGCTTTATCAGCACGTGGCCGAGGCGTTGCGCACGCATGGTTTGCGTTCTGGTGGAGGCCGTCTGCCGGTGCTCGACCACCTGCGGTTTTCGAGTGGCCGAAACGCGATCGTGCCACCGGCGCGCGTGCGCTATCTGGCGGATGTCGCGCAGACCGTTCACGCGTACCGCGAGCGTGCCGACGCGCAAGCACGCGTGGCGCGTGAGCGCTGGCAACTCACCGAAGCGCGCCGGATGCTCGGCGAAGCTGATGCGGGCGCAAGCACAGGCACAGGCACACGCACAGGCACAGGCTTCGGTGTCACGCCTTCCGCAGATTCAAGCTCCGCGAACACGCCTCAAACCCAACTCGACACACTTATCGCCCAACGCACCGCCGCCCTCGGCGAGCGCGAACGCAAGCTGCTCGAAGCGTGGCCGCAGACCGTTGCCGCCTATTCCGGCGACGAACACATCGTCCGTATTCGCGATCGCGAAATTCATACCGCGCTCACCGTGACGACACTATCCGGTTCCGAGGTCCGTAAAGTCGCGCTGCCGAAATTCGTCGACCATGGCGAAATCCTGCGTTGGCTGATGCTCGACAATCTCCCCGGCTACTTTCCGTTCACGGCCGGCGTGTTTCCATTCCGCCGCGAGAACGAGGATCCGACCCGGATGTTCGCCGGCGAAGGCGATCCGTTCCGCACCAACCGCCGGTTCAAATTGCTCTCCGAGGGCATGCCCGCCAAACGTCTTTCGACGGCGTTCGATTCGGTCACGCTTTACGGCGAGGAGCCGCACGAGCGGCCCGACATTTACGGCAAGGTGGGTAACTCGGGCGTCTCCGTCGCAACGCTCGAGGACATGAAAGCGCTCTACGACGGTTTCGATCTGTGCGCGCCCGAGACGTCGGTCTCGATGACGATTAACGGCCCGGCGCCGACGATTCTCGCGATGTTCTTCAACGTCGCGATCGATCAGCAGATCGTGCGCATGGCGCAACAGCAAGACCGTCCGCTCACGGAAGAGCAACTCGCGGCCGCTCGCCGCACCGCGCTGGAAAACGTGCGCGGCACAGTACAAGCCGACATCCTGAAGGAAGACCAAGGCCAGAACACCTGCATCTTTTCGACCGAGTTCAGCCTGAAAGTCATGGGCGATATTCAGGCGTACTTTGTCGATCATGGCGTGCGCAATTTCTATTCGGTTTCGATCTCCGGCTATCACATCGCCGAGGCGGGCGCGAATCCGATCTCGCAGTTGGCCTACACGCTCGCGAACGGCTTGACGTATGTCGAAGCCTATCTCGCGCGCGGCATGTCGATCGACGACTTCGCGCCGAATCTGTCGTTCTTCTTTTCGAACGGCATGGACCCGGAGTACACCGTGCTCGGCCGTGTCGCGCGACGCATCTGGGCCATTGTCATGCGCGAACGCTACGGCGCGAACGAACGCAGCCAGAAACTCAAGTACCACGTGCAAACCTCGGGCCGCAGCCTGCATGCGCAGGAGATCGACTTCAACGATATCCGCACCACGCTGCAAGCGCTGATCGCGATCTACGACAACTGCAACTCACTGCATACCAATGCATTCGACGAAGCGATCACCACACCCACCGAGGATTCGGTGCGCCGTGCGGTGGCCATCCAGTTGATCATCAACCGTGAATGGGGGCTGGCGAAGAATCAGAATCCGAATCAGGGCAGCTTCGTGATCGAGGAGCTGACCGATCTGGTGGAAGAGGCGGTGCTGGCGGAATTCGATCGACTCACTGAGCGTGGCGGTGTGCTGGGCGCGATGGAAACTGGCTATCAGCGCGGGCGCATCCAGGACGAGTCGATGCTGTACGAGCATCGTAAGCATGACGGCTCGTATCCGATCGTTGGCGTGAATACATTCTTGAGCACGCATCCGCATGAGGCGCCGCAGCCGATCGTGCTGGCCCGCTCGACCGACGAAGAAAAGCAGAGTCAGTTGAAGCGTCTACACGATTTTCAGGCGCAGCACCGGGACGCAGCACCCGCGGCGCTTGAGCGCTTGAAGCGCGCAGTGATCGACGATGACAACGTGTTTGCGGTGCTGATGGACGTCGTGCGCGTTTGCTCACTGGGGCAAATCACGCACGCGTTGTTTGAAGTGGGCGGGCAGTACCGCCGCAACATGTGAAGTTCGGGCGTGTTGCCAGTATGCGAGACCTGCATGCGAGGCAGGTCTCGGCGGCCGCGTCCAACGCCCGAGTGCGAATGCAGGACATGCTGCGGCGCCAGCATCGAGCCGCAGCACAACGCCTTAGCCAGGCACTTACTAACCAGGCACTTACCGCGCGATGCCGAGCCGCGCTTTCGCGTCGTTATATTCCTTCGTCAAACGCTGAACCAGCTCGCCGACGCTCGGCACGTCGTCCATCAAACCGACGCCCTGGCCTGCGCCCCAGATGTCTTTCCACGCCTTCGCCTTGTCGCTGCCGAAGTTCATCGCGGTCTTGTCCGATTCCGGCAACGCGTCCGGGTCCAATCCCGCGTTCAGGATACTTTCGCGGATGTAGTTGCCGTGCACGCCGGTGAACAGGTTTGTGTAGATGATGTCCGATGCCGTCGAATTGACGATGGCCTGCTTATAGCTGTCGACCGCGTGCGCTTCCTGGGTCGCGATGAACCGCGTGCCCATGTAGGCGAGGTCCGCGCCCATGGCCTGCGCGGCGAGAATCGAGCCGCCGTTGGCGATCGAGCCGGACAGCACAATCGGGCCGTCGAACATGCGTCGCACTTCGCCGACCAGCGCGAACGGCGAGGTCGTGCCCGCATGGCCGCCGGCACCCGACGCCACCAGGATCAGCCCGTCGACGCCCGCTTCCAACGCCTTCTGCGCATGCCGCAGGTTGATCACGTCGTGTAGCACGATACCGCCGTAGCTATGCACCGCGTCGACGATCTCGCGCGCCGGAGCGCGCAGGCTGGTGATGAAAATCGGCACCTTGTGTTCGACGCACACACGCACGTCGTGCTCGAGCCGCGTATTCGACTGATGGACGATCTGGTTGACGGCGATCGGTCCGATGATTGCGTCGGGGTGAGCCGCCTTGTGCTCGGCGAGTTTTGCCTGAATCTGCGTGAGCCATTCGTCGAGCAGTTCGGCCGGGCGGGCATTCAGCGCGGGGAACGAGCCGACGATGCCAGCCTTACATTGAGCCAACACGAGTTCGGGGTAGCTGACGATGAACATCGGCGAAGCGACGACGGGCAGCGCGAGTTTTTGCAGGACGGCGGGCAATGCCATGGTGCGAGTCTCCTGATAAGCGGACCGGTACGGCGTTGAGCGCCCGGCGATAATGAGTTTAGCGGCACATGGCCTGTGGTGCGTCGAGACTGACCAGCTTCATGCTGCCGCCACGATCTCCCCCCGCATTTGCCACGTGGTTGCCATGACCGCCCGAAAATTTAAGAACGGTCGTTCGATTATAGGCGAAGCTGCCACGTCATGTCCGTTTAGAACAGTTGGAAGGAGTGTTCAGTTTCTATGCTTGCGTGGGCTGTCCCACTCCGCATCGACACATCGGGCTCCTACAATGCTTTGACTCCCAAACGATAAGAGACCCGCTATGGCCTTCGAGGATTTCACGCCCTTTCGCGTCGCCGTGGGCGACGTCGATATTTTCGGAGTGAAGGGCGGGGCAGGGCCGCCCCTGCTGCTGCTGCACGGTCACCCGGAGTCGCATCTGATCTGGGAGCGGTGTGCGGCGCAACTGGCCGAACATTTCACGGTCATCGCGACCGACTTGCGCGGCTACGGCGCCTCGGGCAAACCGCCAAGCGACGCCGACCACACACCGTATTCCAAACGCACGATGGCGGCTGATCAGGTCGCCGTGATGCGCCACTTCGGTTTCGAACGATTCCTGGTGTGCGCGCACGATCGCGGCGCCCGGGTCGCGCACCGGATGGCGCTCGATCATGCCGATGCCGTCGAGCGGTTGATGCTGCTCGATATCGCGCCGACGCTCGCGATGTACGAAGCCACCGACCGCGCTTTCGCGACCTATTACTTCCACTGGTTTTTCCTGATCCAGCCGGAGCCGTTGCCGGAGACGCTGGTCGGCGGGAACCCCGCTGCGTATGTCGATGCGGTGATGGGCAGCCGTCACGCGGGCCTGGCGCCGTTCGCGCCCGAAGCGCTTGACGCGTATCGCAGCGCGCTGGCGCAACCCGGCGCCGTGCATGCGATGTGCGAGGACTACCGGGCATCGGCGAGCATCGACCTCGAACACGACCGGGCTGACATCGAGCGAGGCCACAAGATCGGCTGTCCGCTGCGTGTGCTGTGGGGCGACAAGGCCGTGATCGAGAAGTGCTTCGACGCGCTGGCGGAATGGCGTCACGTCGCGCGGGACGTGAGCGGGCGGTCATTGTCGTGCGGGCATTACATTCCTGAAGAGGCGCCGGACGAACTGGTTGCGGAAATGCTGTCGTTCTTCGAAGCGGTCGAACAGTAAGGGGTTTCGTTCGTCCGCAATGCGGCCGCCGGCTCGTTCATATCCGACCCGGCCGCCGTTTCGTTCACCCACGATGCGGCCGCGCGTTTTGCTCAGCCTAGCGGTGGCAAGCGGCGCGCAATCGGCGTCGACTTGACGATTGCCGTGCTGGTTTCCGCGCGTTCGGTGACCTTCGACAGAATCTCATCGAGCTGGTCGATCGAATGCAGATACAGGCGGCAGATGAAGCAATCGTCGCCCGTTACCTTGTCGCATTCAACAAACTCCGGAATCCGCCGGATCACGTCTTCCACCAGATGCAACTGCCCGGGCAACGGCTTCACGCGCACGATAGCCTGCAACGTGAAACCGAGCGAGCGCGGATCGATCTGCACGGTGAAGCGCTCGATCACGCCTTGTGCTTCGAGCCTGCGGACGCGTTCGGCCGTACTCGGCGCCGAGAGGCCGACCAGGCGCGCCAGTTCGCTGACCGGCTGGCGGGCGTCCGCCGCCAGCGCGGCGAGCAGCGTGCGATCGATGTCATCGAGTGTGGCGGGCGTGACGGGAGCAAGGCGTTTGGTCATCATGGCCTTCGATTATTAGGTTTCCTCGCGAGAGGACTTAAGTTTAGCCATGTATTCGGGCGGTCGGATTAATTACACTGCTCCTCATGCAGGAATCAATTCGAGGATCCAATCATGGCGTCAAATGAGATTCGCCGCGGCGCGGCGGAAATGACCATGGCCATGCTGATGTCCGGCACCATCGGCTGGCTGGTGGTGTCGTCGCAGCAGAGCCCGTTCAATGTGGTGTTCTTTCGCTGCATCTTCGGCAGCGCGACGCTGGCGCTCGTGTGCGCCGTGCTTGGCCTGTTCAGACGCAAGCTCTTTTCGTGGAAGATGCTCGGCCTCGCACTGCTCGGCGGCGCGGCGATCGTTTTCAACTGGGTGTTGCTGTTCGCGGCTTATTCGCGCGCCTCGATCTCGATGGCAACCGCCGTCTACAACACGCAGCCGTTCATGCTGGTCGCGCTCGGTGCGCTGGTGTTTCGTGAGCGCATTAGCGCGTCGACGGTCGCCTGGCTGGTGATCGCGTTTATTGGTCTCGTGTTCGTGGTGAAGGTCGAGCCGGCGGTGTTGGCCGTGCCGGGGCACTATCTGGTCGGTGTCGCCTATGCCGTGGGCGCGGCGGCGATGTACGCGGTCTCGTCGATCATCACGAAGCGCCTGAAGGGCACGCCGCCGCATCTGATTGCGCTGATCCAGGTATCGCTCGGCGTCGTGATGATGGCGCCGTTCGTGCGCTTCGATGCGCTGCCGACTAGCGGCGCGCAGTGGCTTGAATTGATCGTGCTCGGTATTGTCAATACGGGACTCATGTATGTGCTGCTCTATGGCGCGATCCAGAAACTGCCGACCTCGATGACCGGTGCGTTGTCGTTCATCTACCCGGTGGTGGCGATCATTGTTGACCGGGTTGCGTTCGGGCAGAAGCTTGCGTGGATTCAGGTACTCGGTGCCGTGCTGATCCTGCTTGCGGCCGCAGGCGTGAATCTCGGCTGGCGGATCGTGCCGCAGAAACGTCTGTCCTCGACCTGGTGATTGAGGTGCCGGTCAGCCGGCCGGCAATAGTACGGATTCCGGAGCAACCGATGCGCTGCCTTGTTTGTGTCGATGGACAATGACAACCAACTCGCAGACTACGAGGCTTCGTAGCTGGTCTGTATGCGGGTTTAAAAGGCAGCGTCAAGCATCTGTAGGGAAACCACTGATGCGGTCGAAAAACGGGTGCGCGTATCATTCACCCCGACGCTGATCACGTCCGACAGAATTTCCGCCGCTCGCCTTGATGGTCGAGCGGCTTTCTTTTTGTGGCGACGGTTTGCGTGTTTTGCATGTCGTACGTCGCTTACCGCCCGCCCGCCCGACTGCCTGCACTGCGTGCGTCAAGCCTGGCGCGCGACGATGCGCTCACCATCGATCTCCAATGGCCCGTTTTTGGCGGCTAGCTCCTCCACAATCGCGTGCACCAGAGTGAACCATTCGCCGCGCGGCTTGAGCATCGTGGCGGCGGCGCGCATCACGGCGGCATCGTCGAGCATTTGGAGCAACGTGTCGAAGCTCATCGCGCGGACTTCGAGCAGCTTGAACACGATCAACACCTTCAGCGCATTCTTCGCATTACGCGCCGGATCGGCGCGTAACCACGCGACGCGTGAAAACGCCCGTTCGAGCGCCTGTTCGACATTCGTGAAGGGCGAGCCATGGCCGGGAATCACGAGCCGCACGTCGAGCTTCGCAATGGCTTCGAGCACCGCCTGTTCCTCGGCGAAACCGCTGTCACCTTCCAACTCGGGAAAGATCACGCCGAAGCCGTTTTCCCACAGCGCGTCCGCGCTGATCAGGATGCGTTCGTCCGCGCAATACAGCATCAACGAATGCGGGTCGTGCCCCGGTGCGCCGAGCACTTGCCAGTCGAGTGCGCCGAGCCGCAGTTGCGCGCCGGGGGCGATCGTCCCGGTGAAGGTGAAGCGTTCGCAGGTCTGGCCGGTGGCGCGAAATGTCAGACGGGTTTCGTCCCAATCACGTACCGCGTCGGCTTCGGATGCGGGAATCGCGGTACGGCAGAGCCATGTCGACTGCAATAGCGCGTTGCCGCCGCAGTGATCCGAATGCAGATGCGTGTTGACGATCAGATCGAGCGGTCGCGCGCCGAGCGTTTGCTTCACGAGTGCGACGGTTTGCGGCGCGTGCGTCGCGTAACCGGTATCGACGAGAGCGGCGCACGTGTCGTCGACCAGCAGCACGTTGTTCGACGACAGCCAGCCGCGTTCGAAAACCCGGATCGATTCCGGTAGCGTAATCATGGTGCGCTTGTACCTGCGTTAGTGGTCGCGATTGAATTCGCCGATGCTTCGGGTTTCGGCATCACCAGGATGGTCGAGGTGCCGGTCAACATCGTCTCGCCGCGCTGGTTTACCACGCTTCCTTCCAGATGCGTCAGATCGCCGTTCAGACTCGGCTTCCAGTACGCGTTGCGCACACACCAGGTGATCGTCAGCGTATCGTTCGCGTGGACGGCTTTCTTCAGCTTGATATCGAACTCGAGTCCGAGCGGCTGCGCGTAGGTCGAAAAATGCGTCGCCAGCAGCGCCATGAAATGCGCGGTAGGTTGCGTGCCGGACGCGATCAAACCCCCGAAGCGGCTTTGCGCGGCATAGGCGTCGTCGTGATGCAACGGGTTGAAGTCGTTGACGAGCGTGGCGAACGATTTCACCGATTCCGCCGATAGTTCGAGCGTCGAGCTGAACGTCTCACCGATCGTCACGATGCGCGGCGTGGCGTTCATCGCTGCGCCTTCGGCAGGTTTGCCGGGTTGGCCTTGCTGGCCTGCCTGGCCATGAACTCCGCGTGGCGTTCCTCGATCGCGTCCCAGACTGCGCGCTTCGCGTCGTCGTCGAACGCCGACCAGCCGGCAATTTCGTCGATGGTGCGCAAGCAGCCTTCGCACCACCCGGTCGATGCGTCCATCTTGCACACACTGATGCAGGGTGACGGCACGGCAGCCTCGTCGTCTTCGCTATCGATGCCCGCTGTCATCGCTTCATGCCGTCTCGCGCAGTGCCACGTCCACCACCGGTGCGCCCGTCAACGCAATCAGTTCCTGTGCCGTCAGATTGAACACTGCATGCGGATGGCCCGCGGCGGCCCACAGGCTATCGAGTTCCAGCAGATCGGCATCGATCAGCGTGACCGGTTTCGTGGCGTGGCCGATCGGGCACACGCCGCCGATCGCATAACCGGTTTTCTCGCGGACGAACTTCGCATCCGCGCGGCCGATCTCGCCGACTTGCGCCGCGACCTTCTTTTCGTCGACGCGATTCGCGCCGCTCGCGACCACCAGCACCGGTGTATCGTCTTTGCGGCGGCGAAACAGGATCGACTTGGCGATCTGAGCAACCGAGCAGCCGAGACCGGCTGCAGCTTCCGCGGAAGTCTTACCGGTTTCCGGCAGCATCACGATTCGTCCAGCGTGGCCGCGTTCACGCAACAACAGCGCGACGCGGCGTGCGGAGTCAGGCAACGCGGCGAGATCGTCGGAATCGGGAGAAGCGAGGTCCGTCATCGTTTCAAGTCCTAAGAGATGGGCGAGATGAGTGGCGAGATGAGTGGCGGCAGTCAGACGCAGTTGCCTTGCTCGCTGCGTGCTTTGGCGAGCAGTGCCTTGCCGGCGCGCGAGACGTTAGGCTTGCCGATCGACGTCGAAATGAAATCGCCGATCGCCACGACTTGCGCGAGGTCGATGCCGGTCTCGATGCCGAGGCCGTTCAGCAGATACAGCACGTCTTCGGTCGCGACGTTGCCGGTCGCGCCCTTCGCATACGGACAGCCGCCGAGCCCTGCCACTGAGGCGTGATAAATCTCGATGCCTTCCTGCAACGCGGCGTAGATATTCGCGAGCGCCTGACCGTAGGTGTCGTGGAAGTGACCCGACAGACGTTCGCGCGGAAACACCCGGGTAACCGCCTCGAACACTTCACGTGTGCGCTTTGGCGTGCCGACGCCGATCGTGTCCGCAATATCGATCTCATCACAGCCGAGCGCCGCGAAACGCTCCACCACATCGACCACCGATGCCACCGGTACTTCGCCTTGATACGGACAGCCGAGCGCACACGACACGCTGCCACGAATGCGCAAGCCATGGTCTTTCGCAGCCTGCGCGACGGGCGCGAATCGATCGATGCTTTCCGCGATGCTGCAATTGATGTTCTTCTGCGAAAACGCTTCGCTGGCGGCGCCGAAGATCACGATCTCATCCGCGCGCGCCGCAAGCGCGCCTTCGAAACCGCGCAGGTTCGGCGTCAGTACCGAGTAGATCGTGCCGGCACGGCGCTCGATGCCGGCCATCACGTCGGCGCCGTCGGCCATCTGCGGCACCCATTTCGGCGATACGAACGAGGCTGCTTCGACGTTACGGAACCCCGCAGCCGACAAGCGGTTGATCAAGTCGATCTTGATCGCGGTGGGGACGAATTCCTTCTCGTTCTGCAGTCCGTCACGCGGACCGACTTCGACGATTTTGACGTGCTGGGGCAAGGCCATGATCTCTCTCCTGTGTCGACCGGAGTTCGCGCTTTAGCGTGTTACTCCGGTCCCATGCAATGAGCCCGCGCGTGGCGGCGCTCCTTCAGTAGCTCAGTCGGATTCTGTGGTGGTGTTCAAAACCCGTGCTCGATGTCTGTGTTCAGTCTCTGCGCTCAGTATTTACGCTCAGTATTTACGCTCAGTATCCACGTTCAATATCTACCACGCCGCTCACCGTTTCGCCGCGCATCAGCGCCGTTATTTTCCGCGAGACTTGCGCGACGCTCTCTTCGCGCAACGTGAGCGCGGACATGTGTGGCGTGATCGTGATGCGCGGCTCTTTCCAGAACAGATGATCGGGCGGCAGCGGTTCTTCGCGGAACACGTCGAGCGTCGCGGCGGCGAGCTGGCCGCTGGCGAGCGCTTCGAGCAGATCCGGTTCAACCAGATGACCGCCGCGTGCGACGTTGATCAGATACGCGCCCTTCGCGAGCCTGGAGAAGGTGCGCCGGTTCAGCACGTCGCCCGTATCCGGTGTATGCGGCAGCAGATTCACCAGCACTTTCACGCCGTCGAGAAACGTATCGAACTGCGCAGCGCCTGCAAAGGTCGTGATGCCGTCGATTTGCCGCGCACTGCGGCTGTACCCGCGCACCGGCATGCCAAACGCCGCCACTGCCTGTGCGACATGCGCGCCGAGCACACCAAGCCCGAGTATGCCGACGGTGAAGGTTTCGCGCGGGTGCGGATCGAGCACTTCCCAGCGGCGTTCGCTTTGCAGCGTCTGGTATTCGTCGAAACGACGCAGGTAGCGCAGCACGGCATGCGTCACATATTCGGCCATCTGCAGGGCCATGCCGCTGTCTTCGAGCCTGATCAACTGGGCGTTTGGCGGCAGCGTGCCGGGTTGCTCGTGTTCAAGCGCGAGGATCGCATCGACGCCCGCGCCGAGATTGAAGATCGCGCGCAGATCGTTGCGGCCGGCCAGCATCTCACGCGGCGGGCGCCACACGACCGCGAAATCAGCGGGTTCGGTGTCGCCCGTCTGCCATTCACGCAACTCGGCTTCCGGCAGCGCGCGGGCGAAGTCGTGAAGCCACGCGGCGGCGTTGGGATGCTGCATGTAGAAGAGGATTTTCATACGGTCCGGAAGGCGCGTGCGTTGTCGAGTCTGATGACGGGAGAGGCCCGAAAGTACGGCTTCAACGCCCGCGGCGCTTCAGACGACGCTTGCGGCATGAGGCCTCCTCCTTTTATGGGTAGGCTTCATTCTACTTTTTCGACGCGAATCGCGTGCGTTTGCGAACGCGCGTGCGGTTTTAGCCGAAGCCGCTGGCTCGGTCACGCGGCCTGGCTTGGCTCGCGGCCGAGCCACAGCCACAGCCACGGCGTGGCCGGGGGAAGCGATCTGGCCGTGCATTTGCCCCATAAACAAAGCACAAAAACTTGGTTCGCCCTTGCTGCGCCCGGCGGGACAATCACTGTCCGGATTCCGGCAGCGAGGGACAGACATGCTTTCATGCACCAAATCGACATGGCCGCCGCGGCTCGTCACCGTTCCCGGCCTGCACGGCAGCGAGGGCGCGCACTGGCAAACATGGCTCGAACGGCAATTCGCGCGCTCGCTGCGCGTCGAACAGGCCGATTGGGATGCCCCGGACGTCGTTGTCTGGGCGAAGTCGCTGCGCGATCTGCTCGCGCGCGAACGTGGGCCGTTCGTGCTGGCCGCGCATAGCTTCGGTTGCCTTGCGACGGCACATGCGTTGCAGCAGGCGTCGTATGCGAACGACGTGGTTGGCGTGCTGTTCGTCGCGCCGGCGAGCCCGGAGAAATTCGCCTTCGCTGGACCGTTCGACGCACGGCCTCTCGGCGTGCCGTCGATTCTGATCGGCAGTGAAACCGACCCGTGGATGCCGCTCGCCGGTTCACGCGATCTCGCGCAGCGTTTCGGCAGCGCGTTCGTCAATCTCGGTGACGCGGGACACATCAACACCGCGGCGGGATTCGGCCCGTGGCCGCGTGCCAAGTATTTCGTCGACACGCTGGTGCATTGCGCGGCGCCGCTGCGCTTTCGCGAAGAGACGTTCGAGGTCTCGCAGCACGCGTTCGTTTGAGTGTTTCTCCGGGCGTTGGGCATCAATCGCTGTGCGGGCGATCAAGTAACCAGGCACATAGCTGAACGCGTAATCGAACGCGAGTGAAAAAGTAAGCGATCCGTTAGAATCCCGCTTCACGCCGCACGTCTGTGTGGCCACAGATTTTCATCATCGATAGGCGGGGACAGGATGGCAGGCAAGACGGGGACATCGCGCTGGCTGGCAGCCGGCATGACGGTAATGACGCTCGCGCTCGGCGGCATCTCGACCGCGCACGCGGACACATCGTTGCTCAATGTGTCGTACGACGTGACGCGCGAACTGTACAAGGACATCAACGCCGGCTTCATCACGGCATACAAGCAGAAGAGCGGCGAGACCGTGTCGATTCGTCAGTCGCACGGTGCATCGAGCGCGCAGGCGCTTTCGGTGCTGCAAGGACTGCAGGCTGACGTCGTGACGATGAACCAGCCGAACGACATCGACCTGCTCGCCGAAAAGGGCCAACTGGTACCCGCCAACTGGCGCGCGCGCCTGCCGGACGACAGCGCTCCGTACACCACGACGATGGTGTTCCTCGTGCGCAAGGGCAATCCGAAGCACATCAGGGACTGGGACGATCTCGCCAAACCGGGCGTGCAAGTGGTGATCGCCAATCCGAAGACCTCGGGTAACGGCCGCTACGCGTATCTGGCCGCATGGGGTTATCGCAAGCAACACGGCGGTACCGATGCGCAAGCGCTCGACTTCGAAAAGGCGATCTTCAAGAACGTGCCGGTGCTCGACACGGGCGGCCGCGGCGCGACGACGACCTTCACGCAACGCGGTATTGGTGACGTGCTGGTGACGTTCGAAAACGAAGTGTCGTTGATCGATACGGGTGTGGGCGCGGGCAATTTCGAAGCGGTGTATCCGTCGGTGAGCCTGCTGGCTGCGCCGCCGGTGTCGATCGTCGACAAGGTGGTCGACAAGCGCGGCACGCGCAAGGAAGCGCAGGCGTATCTCGACTATCTGTGGTCGCCGGCCGCGCAGGAAATCATTGCGCAGCATCATCTGCGTCCGCGCGACAAGAACGTGCTCGCGAAGCATGCGGCTGAGTTCAAGCCGGTCAAGACCTTCACTGTCGAAGAGATGTTCGGTAGCTGGCAGAAAGCACAGCAAACGCATTTCTCTGATGGTGGGACGTTCGATCAGATCATCGTGGATAAGAAGTAAATCTCTACGTCAGAAACAAAAAGGCCGCCTCGTTTCTGCACTGCACCCCAAAGTTAGTTGGACATCCGTCCGACGATTCGAGGTGCCGTTCATTGCCGAGGCGGCCTTTTTTATGCGTGCGTTTGACCACGCACGCCTGGTACGCGTCGTTCTTTAGTTCGGCGCGGCGTGCGCGTTTTCATCATGCGCGCAGCTATGCTCGCAACCGCTCTGATCCAGCGGCATTTGCTGCGCCGCTTCCGCGCGAATACCGAGCCGTTCGAGCAGCTTGCGGTCTGCTTCTGCTTGCGGGTTGCTGGTGGTCAGCAACTGGTCGCCGTAGAAAATCGAGTTCGCGCCGGCGAGGAAGCACAAGGCCTGCAACGCTTCGTCCATCTGTTCACGGCCTGCCGACAGACGCACCATCGCGCGCGGCATCGTGATGCGGGCAATCGCGATCGTACGGACAAATTCGAACGGATCGATTGCTTCGGTCCCGGTCAGCGGCGTGCCTTCCACTTGCACCAGGTTGTTGATAGGCACCGATTCCGGATACGGCTCCATGTTGGCCAGTTGCGCGATCAGGCCGGCGCGCTCACGGCGCGATTCGCCCAGGCCGACAATACCGCCGCAGCAGACGTTGATGCCCGCATCGCGCACGCGTTCGAGCGTGTCGAGGCGGTCCTGATACGTGCGCGTCGAAATGATCTGGCCGTAGAACTCCGGCGACGTATCGAGGTTGTGGTTGTAGTAGTCGAGGCCTGCTTCGCGCAGACCTTGCGCCTGATGCGTTTCCAGCATGCCGAGCGTCACGCAGGTTTCGAGACCCATCGCCTTCACGCCGCGGATCATGTCCTTGATCGGTTCGAGGTGACGGTCCTTCGGATTGCGCCACGCCGCGCCCATGCAGAAGCGCGTCGCGCCGTTTTCCTTGGCGACTTTTGCGGCGGCCAATACTTCATCGACCGGCATCAGCTTGTCGGCTTGCAGGCCGGTGTCGTGATGCACCGACTGCGGGCAGTACGCGCAATCTTCTTCGCAACCACCGGTCTTGATCGACAGAAGCGTCGACAGTTGCACGGTGTTAGCGTCGAAATGTTCGCGGTGGGTTTGCTGCGCGCGGAACATCAGGTCGTTGAACGGCAGTTCGTACAACGCGACGATGTCGGCGACACGCCACTTGGCCACCGGCTTGGCGCCTGCTGCGGCGTTGTTGGCGTTATGGTTTGCGGCGGCCGTGTCGGCTGGCGTCGGAGCGATGTTCAGTTGCGTCATGTCGTCAATCCTCATGGGTGGATGTGATGGGTGTTCAGCGCTGCGCGTGACGCAGCGTCTGCAGGAGTCGGTTGATGTCGAGTTGATCCGCCGCGAGCTCGGGCGAAGCCGGGTTCAAATGCGGCACGATACCGAGCAAGGGCGCGTCGTATTCGCGCGCGAGATGCTCGCGAATCGAGGCGATGTTTTCGTCGGGGAACGTCATGTCCGGATCGATGCGGTTGGCGACCCAACCCGCAAGCGTCAGCCCACGCGCGGCGATCGCTTCGGCGGTGAGCAGCGCGTGGCTGATGCAACCGAGGCGCATGCCGACCACCAGCACGACCGGCAGCTTCAGCGCGACAGCGAGATCGGCGGTGTCCTGCGTCGTGGTCAGCGGCACGCGAAAACCGCCGACGCCTTCGACCACGACGACGTCGGCTTGCTGCAAAGCTTGCGCATGGCAATCGACGATATGGTCGAGATCGAACGTGACGTTTTCCAGCGCGGCGGCGATGTGCGGCGCGGCCGGTTCCTTCAACAGATACGGCGTGCGAATCGCCGGCGGCAGCAACACGCTCGACGCGGCGTCGAGTTGATCGGCGTCTTCGTTATGCAACACACCGTTCACTTCGAACGCGCCTGCGGCGATCGGCTTCATCGCGGCGGCTTGCAGGCCTTCGCGAACGAAACCGCGCAAAAGCGCCGAGGAGACGAAGGTCTTGCCAATTTCCGTATCGGTGCCGGTGACGAAGAGAGACAGCGCGCTTTGATTCGAGCTACTCATGCCGCCTTCGCCCCGAGTTGTTGCAAGCCCGCGTCGAGCCGGTCCAGATCTGCTTGCGAATGCGCGGCGGACAGCGAAATGCGCAGCCGCGACGTCCCGGTGGGTACGGTGGGCGGACGGATCGCGGGTACCCAAAGGCCAGCGCGGTCGAGTGTGGCCGCGATGTCGAGCGTGGCTTCGTTCGCGCCGATGATCAGCGGTTGGACGGCAGTGTGCGAATCAACCGGTAGCCACGGCGTGGCTTTCAGCATCGCACGCGTGCGTTCAATCAGCTTCTGAAGATGGGCGCGCCGCGCGTCACCTTCTTCGCCGCCGATAATGCGCAAACTCGCCGACACCGCATGTGCCGCAGCCGGCACCGACGCGGTCGTGAAAATGTATGGACGCGCGCGCTGCACGAGCCATTCGATCACGGTCTCATGCGCGACGACGAATGCGCCCGATACACCTGCAGCTTTACCGAGCGTGCCGATCGAAATCAGATTTGGCGAGCGCAATGCGGCCTGGGCTATTGCGCCGCGGCCTTGCGGGCCGAGCACGCCGAAACCGTGCGCGTCGTCGACGATCAGCCATGCGCCATGCCGTTCCGCGAGTTCAAGCAGGCGCGGCAGGGGCGCGATATCGCCGTCCATGCTGAAGACCGTATCGGAGACGATCACTTTGACTTCGGCGTCCGAGGCATCGAGCATCGCGCTCAGCGCTTCCACATCGCAGTGCGGATAGATCTGCACGTCGGCGCGAGACAAACGCGCGCCGTCGATCAACGACGCGTGATTCAGCGCATCGGAGAAGAGCGTCGTGCCGCGGCCCGCGAGCGCGGTGAGCGTCGCGAGATTCGCCATGTAGCCGGTGCTGAAGTAGAGCGCGCGCGCATTGCCGACGAAGCCACCGGCGAATTCAGCCAGGTCGTCTTCGAGTTGCGCATGCGCGCGCGAGTGGCCGCCTAGCAGATGCGAACCGCCGCTGCCGGCGCCGTAACGCTGCGCACCTTCAGCGATGGCCGCGATCAGTTGCGGATGCGCGGCGAGGCCCAGATAGTCGTTACTTGCGAAGCCGATGATCGCGCGGCCGTCGACCGTCATGTGCGCGGCGCACGGCGTGTCGGCGATACGGCGACGGCGGCGCAGACCGCGCGCGTCGATTTCCTTGAGGCCTTCGGTGAGTGTGTCGAGCAGGTGCATTAGCGGGTCTCCGCGAGCGTCGCTTCGAAGGTGTCGCGAGTGCGCGAGGCGAGCAGCGCGATTTCTTCGTCGTCGAGGATGTAGGGGGGCATCAGATACACCGTCGTCGAAATCGGACGCAGCAGCAGTTCGCGCTGCAACGCGTTCTCGAAGAAGCGGCGCGAGAATGTTTTGGCTTGCTGAGCGTCGTCGATCACGGCATCGAACGCGAAGATCGTTCCGCACTGACGCAGATTGCTCACCTGTTTGTGTTCCGCGAGGGGCGCGAGCGCGGCCTTCAGCTTCGCGGACTTCTGCACGTTGACGGCGAGTACGTTGTCGCTTGCGAAGAGATCGAGCGTAGCGAGCGCTGCGCGGCACGCGAGCGGATTGCCCGTGTACGAATGCGAGTGCAGGAAACCGCGCGCCGTATCGTCGTGATAGAAGGCGTCAAAAATTTCATCGCGCGACAGCACGATCGAAAGCGGCAGATAGCCGCCGCTGATCCCTTTCGACAGACACAGAAAGTCCGGCCAGATGCCGGCTTGTTCGCACGCGAAGAACGTACCGGTGCGACCACACCCGACAGCGATTTCATCGGCGATCAGATGCACGCCGTACTGATCGCACAGCGCGCGCAATCCGGCGATATACGACGGGTCGTGCATTGCCATGCCGGCCGCGCATTGCACTAGCGGCTCAACGATGAGCGCGGAGATTTTTGTGGCGCGTGCTTCGAACAACGCGCGAACGTGATCGAGTGCGCGACGCGAAACGTCGGCAGCGGTTTCACCAGCTTGTGCAAGGCGCGCGTCGGGCGATGCCACGACGTGCGCGTTGCGGATCAGTGGATCGTAGGCGTCCTTGAAGAGCGCGACATCGGTGACGCCGAGCGCGCCGATAGTTTCGCCGTGATAGCTGTTCGCGACGCAGACGAATTCCTGTTTGTCGGCGAAGCCGCGATTGCGCCACGAGTGGAAGCTCATCTTCAACGCGATTTCAACGGCCGATGCGCCGTCGGACGCGAAGAACGCGTGACCGAGCGTGTTGTTCGTGAGTGCGCCAAGACGCTCCGCGAGTTCGATGGCCGGTTCGTGCGTGCACCCCGCGAGCATCGCGTGTTCGAGCGTGTCGAGTTGATCTTTCAACGCTGCATTGATACGAGGATTGGCATGACCGAACAGGTTGACCCACCAGGAGCTGATCGCGTCCAGATACCGGTTGTTCGCGCGGTCGTAGAGCCACGCGCCCTGGCCTCGTGCGACCGGGATCAGCGGCAGGCGCTCTTGGTGTTTCATCTGGGTGCAGGGGTGCCAGACGGCACGCAGGCTGCGGGTGATCCAGTCTTCAGGGGATGCTGACTTTTCCAAAGGGTACTCCGAGGTGCTTTTTTGCCGTTGCACGGCTGGCTTTTTAGGGCCATTTCATTCGCGCTGCGGTTTTTTTTGCGCTGCGCGCGGCCTTGGGGAGGCATGAGGGGTCGAGATTAGCGGTTTATTTCGTGCTGTGCACTAGGGGTTGGGGGTTGGCTTTTTGCCTGCGGCGGTGGGGTTTGGCGCTGTTCGATGCAGGTCGTTTCTGTTTCATTCTGAAGGTCGCTGATGGGCGGAGTTGACGACGACAAAGTAGTTGGACCTTATGGGCGGGAATTTGGGGTTTAAGGTCGGGGTTTGCCTCCGGCGGTGGGGGTGCTTGTTTTTTTGCCTGCGCGGCGCTTTTGTATGTGTGCCTGTGGTGTTGGGCTTTGCCTGGGTTTGGTTGCCTTTGCGGCGCTTGTTTGTCTATATGCCTAAGGCATTGGCCTTTCCTTGAATTGTTATTGGTTTATTAGCGTCGG
>NZ_JAQQDU010000007.1:0-161410 GCF_046027825.1 Paraburkholderia sediminicola | reverse complement strand
ACTCATCGTGGCTTCCTGCCGTTTCGTTCCAGGCAGTATTGTATGGACCCGAGGGCTTTTGCGACAGCCTCTTCAGGTAGGGGCATGTCAAAACGGTTCGAATCTCATGTTGATCAATTGAACGTGCAGGCCTGACACGCAGTGCCGGCGCAGTCGCTTAGAACTCCAGCGTCGACAGCAAAGAAACCTGACGCGCGTCGCCAACCGCTACGAAGTACCTGTTCGCGCTCGATGGGTAGTAGGTCTTGTTGAACAGATTCTTCACGTTGAGCTGGAACGACAGATGGCGATTGCCGAGTTTCGTCTCGTAGGTCGCGAAGGCGTCGGCGACGGTATAGGCCGGCAGCGTGAAACTATTGGCCGAGTCGCCCGGGCGTGGGCCGACGTAATGCGCACCTGCGCCGACGCGCAACTGGTCGCCGCCGAAGATCGTGCCGAAGTCGTACACCGCGGCGAGCGACGCCGTGTTCTGCGGTGCATTCCACAGGCGCTTGCCGGCGTAAAGCGGGTCCTCGGTGGTCTTCGCGTCAATGTACGCGTAGCTCGCGATCACGCTCCAGTGCTGGCCGATCTGGCCGGCCACGTCGAGCTCCACGCCGCGCGAGCGTGCCTTGCCGGCCGTGCGCCAGTCGGTCTGTTTGGTGGTGTCGTTGTATTGCTGCACCAGCACGTTCTTCTTGTCGATGTTGAAAATCGCCAGCGTGCCGCTCAGGCCGCTGGGCATCGCCACTTTGGCGCCGAGCTCCCACGAGGTTGCTTCCTCAGGCTGCACCGACGAATCGATGACCACGCCGGAGCCGAGCGGCGCGATCGTCGAGGTCGGCTTGAGCGATTGTGTATAGCTTCCGTACAGCGATACCGTGTCGGTCCATTTGTAGATCACGCCCGCGCGCGGCAGCCACTTGGTGCCGTTGATGTCGGTGTTGACGACAAACGGACGACCCTTTCCCGCGAGCTGGTTGTAGCTTAGAAAACGCGCGCCGCCGATCAGAATCCACTTGTCGGTGAGATGCAAACTGTCCTGAAGGAAGAGCGAGCGGTCGTGCAGCGTGTCGGTCTGATCACTGTCGCTCGCCGACACGGTGGTCGACGGGCTCTCCAGGCCGTAGACCGGGTGGAAATAGTTGAACGGATATTTCGTGGCCTGGCGCAACAGGTCTTTGCGATAGATGCGGCGGTATTCGTCGTCGACGCCAACCTGCAAATCGTTGCGCAAACCAGCGATGTCGAAATGGCCGTCCACATAGGCGATCGCGTAGCTGTCCGTGCTAAGCGCACCATGCGTGGCATCGTTGCTGCGCGACACGGCACCGGTCGTGCTGTTGATGCCTTGCACGCGCAACTGGCCCGCGTCGTAGCGCTCGCGGTTGTAGCTGTAGCCGAAGTGCGCCTTCCAGTTAGCGTTAATCTGATGATCGACGCTGATCTGCGCGAGGTTCGATTCGCCGTCCATTTCGTTGAACGGTTCGTCGAGACGTTCGCGGCTCGAGACGGCGAGCGGCTTGTTAGTCTTCGGGTCGAGCGCCGTGCCGCGGTCGAACGGATAGAGAAACTTGCGATATTCGTACGACACCACCACCTGCGTGTCGCGTCCGTTCCACGCGAACGATGGCGCGACGAGTGTCTCGCGATGTTCGCCGAAGTTGCGCCAGTATTGTTCGTCGGTTTGATCGACAACCAGCCGGTAGGCGAGGCGCGAATCGCCGATTGGCCCAGTCGTATCGAGCGTCGCGCCCGCACCGCTGCGGCCGTGTCCGTAGGTCGAGCCGAGCACGGAAATCGCGTGGTACGGCGTGAGCAAAGGCTGCTTGCTGACCACGTTGACGACGCCACCTGGGTCCATGATCCCGTACAACAGCGAAGTCGGACCCTTGAGCACTTCGACGCTGTCCGCGGCCGCGTTCAGCGCACGTCCCTGCACGAGCGGCATGCCGTTGTGCATGATCGAGCCGTCGCGATTGCCGCCGAAGCCGCGCTTGAGCAAGGTGTCCTGCGTGCCCGCCAGCGTATTGCCTTGCACGATGCCGCTCACGTTGGCGAGCGCGTCGTCCAGATTGCGCGGACGCTGGTCGCTCAATACCTGCTTCGGCACGATGTTGACGGCCTGGGCCGTGTCGAGCGCCGACGTATCTGAACGCGTCACCACCGCGTCGACAGGCGGCCGGTAACTGCCGGCTTTCACGATCGTCGAGTTGATGGTCACGGCGGGAAGGGTGGTGTCGTGCGGGTTGCTGTTGTCCGCTGCGGATTCAGCGCGCTGCACGAGCGTATAGCTGCCATTGGACTGGTGCACCGCGCCGAGTCCCGTGCCGCGCAGGATTCGATCGAAGCCTTGTGGCAGGTCGTAATCGCCCTGCAGGCCTTCACTCGTGCGCCCAGCCGTCAGCGCCGCGGGGAACGACAACAGTAGGCCGCTCTCGCGTCCGAAGCGATTGAGCGCCGCTTCGAGCGGGCCGGCCGGAATGTCGTAGCTCTTGCGCGCCGGCGCCTCTGCAGCGGGCGGCACATCGGCTGCCAGCGCGACGTTAAACGGTAGTCCCGCCGAGATCAACGCGGCCGTCGCAAGATGCCTCGCCAGGTATGCCGGTTGTCGTACGCACAAAGCGCCGCGACGGCCACGGCTGCTGCCCCGGTTGCCGTTGCCGGCGCCGGTCTTTCGATGCTGTCCCATGTTCAAAGCTCGCAGGAAGGTAGACGATGTGTTGCTCTCATCTCCCTTGTCACGCGAGATTCGAAAACAGCTCACAACAGCCGAAAGTTTTTTCAGCGCCGGTGGCGCACGTCGGTTCTAGGCGCGCGCCGCGCGCACGGTGCCCCAGTAGCGTGTGATGAAGACCACCTCGATCGGCAGTGTTCTCGCCACGGTGTCCAGTACGCGGTCAGTGTCGCTAAGCGGAAAGGTGCCTGAGAGCCGCAGGCCGGCCACAGAGGGATCGCAGCTCAAATGCCCCGCGCGGTAGCGGTCGAGTTCGCTCACGAAATCGCCTAGCCGCATGCCGCTCGCGACGATCAAGCCATCCGTCCATGCCGCGTCGTTCTCGCTGATTGGCTCGACCGCGCTGACATCGTTGCGTGTAAAGCGGGCGCGTTGACCGGCAGGGACGATCGGCGCCAGACCGGGTGCGTCGAGTGGACTGATCCGCACGGCGCCTTCGAACACATCCAGGCGGCAGAGTGCGCTTTGCTGTCTGACGCCAAAGCGCGTGCCTAAGGGCTGCAAACTGCCTTGCGCGGTCTCGACGATGAACGGCCTCCGTTCACCGTTGTTGTGACCGGTCGCGACTATGATTTCGCCTTTGATCAGACGCACACGCCGCTCCGTGCTGCTGAAGCGGATATCGACCGCGCTGTCGGTGTTCAGCGTCATGCGGGTGCCGTCAGCCAGTGTGATGGTGCGACGCTCGCCGAGCGCGGTGCGCGCATCGGCGCTCCACGCGCGCCACGGCACGTGTTCACTGGCGATCCATGTCGCGCTGCCGGCGAACAACAGGGTTGTGAGGACCTTGACGCTCGCGCGCCGTCTCGCCGAGCCGGGGCGTGTCAGCGCGGCGCGTGCGACGGCCGCGCGGCCTGCGCCTACGTTGCCTATGGTTTCTTCAGCGAGGCCCTTGAAGCGGCTGCTGACGCTGCAGATGTGTTGCCATGCGCGTTCGTGATCGGGATGTTCAGCGCGCCAGCGCGCCAACCCGAGTTGCTGCGAGCGGGTGTTGTCGCGGGATTGCAGTTCCATCCACCACTCCACGGCGCGCAGGGCGATGTGCTGCGGAATATCGGGTCTCGCGCTCGTGTTCATCCGTCAATCCGTCGATCCGTCAGGCCGCGCTCAGCGCAAAGAAACACTGCGCGCCGGCACGCACCAGGTGGCGTTTCACGGTCGAGATGGAAAGCTTCAGTTGGGCGGCAATCTCGGCATGGCTCAAACCGTCGAGCTGGGCCAGCAGGAAAGCAGTTTTGACAGCGACCGGCAGCCGCTCCAGCAGACTGTCGATTTCGCACAGCGCTTCCAGAAGCAGCGCACGTTCCTCAGGCGAGGGCGCGAAACGCTCGGGCACTAGCGCCAACGCTTCCAGGTACGCACGCTCGATCTGCTCACGGCGCCAGTAGTTGGCCATCACGCGTTGCGCGACCGTCGTCAGGAACGCCCGCGGCTCTTCCAGACCGAGCGGTTCATCGCGGGCGAGCAGACGTACGAACGTGTCGTGCGCGAGGTCGGCTGCACGATGCGCGCAGCCGAGCTTCTTACGCAGCCACGCGTGGAGCCAACCGTGATGAGTCTTGTAGAGCGCCTGCATCTCGTGATGCAGGGCCGATTCGTTTGCCGCCATGGGCTACGGTGCGCGCCGGATCGGTAGATGCGGCGCACTTGCGAATGAGAATGATTCGCATCATAGCATGACGAAATGTAAGGTGTGAATGCAGCGTCTCTCAGTAGCCGACTGTGAAACGCTGGCGCGAATGAGCCGGCTTTTCCACTTCGTCGAACAAGGCGATCGCATAGTCCTGATAGCTGATCCAGCTGCGGCCGTTCGCGTCGGTGAGCAGATCGTCGTGGCCGAGCCGGAAATGGCCGGTGCGCTCGCCGTCCACGAATTCGGCCGACGGCGAAATGAACGTCCAGTCCAGCTCGCGCTCCTGCCGCAACGTGTCGAGGAAAGCGGCGCCTGCGGTCGCTTCGGCTTTATAAGCGGCAGGGAAGTGCGGCGAATCGAGCAGCCGCTTGCCTGGCGCCACGTCCAGGCTCGCCGCGCCACCAACCACGATCAGACGTGGGACGTGTGCGGCCTTGACCGGGTCGATGATCGCCGCAGGGTTCAGACCGTTGAAGCGGACCGAGCTAATCACAACGCTCTGTCCGGCAAGGGCGCTCTGCAGCGCCTGCTCATCGTGCAAATCCACAGCCTTCAATTCGAGACCGGGGCGCTGGCCGAGTTTCGACGGATCGCGCACAATAGCGGTCACCGTGTAATTGCGGCGGAGTGCTTCGGCGACGAGTTGCGTGCCGACGTTGCCGCTGGCACCGATGATGGCGATCTTGCTCATGAGATGCTCCTTGAGGGTGAGTGAACGATTGGCAGGGGCTATTTTCCGGCCAGCCGCTACGGCTACAGATCAGATCATAGTGCCCGGAAAGCGATCAAAGTTAGCGGGACTATCAGCACCGATGAAGCGGTCTGGTTGGTTCAGATAACCCACCACGCAAGCAGCGCCGTGAGCAGCACCACGGCCCATGAAGGCACGCGCCACCAGCCAAGCATCGCGAGCGCCACGACGACCAGCGCGAAATCGCGCCCGCTGTGAACCGCGCTGGTCCACACCGGATCGTAGAGCGCGGCGAGCAGAATGCCGACCACAGCGGCGTTGATACCGGCCATCGCCCGGCGCATCGACGCGAACGCGCGCAACTCGCCCCACAACGGCAACGCCGCGCCGACCAGGAGAAACGACGGCAGAAAGATTGCGACGGTGGCGATCAGCGCACCGGGGATTCCCGCCGGATAACCGGTGCTGGCGGCGCCGAGAAAAGCCGCGAACGTGAACAGCGGACCCGGTATCGCCTGGGCTGCGCCGTAGCCGGCCATGAAGGCATTGGCCGAGAGCCAGCCGCGCGGCACCACGACCGCTTCCAGTAGAGGCAGCACGACATGGCCGCCGCCGAACACCAGCGAACCGACCCGGTAGAACGCCGCGAACAGCTCGAGCGGATAGGCATGCAGCAAGGCGGCCGCGGCAGGCAGACCGATTAGCAACAGCACGAAAATCGCGAGACAGACGAAAGCGCCGGCCCTGGTACCGGGCATGCCGAGTGGGGCGCGCGGCACCTCGGTCGACGATTTCAGAAGCAGGGCGCCGGCCATCCCCGCCACGACAATCGCAGCGATCTGCCCGTAAGCCGCACCGAGCACGATCACCGCGATGGCCGACGCCGCCGCGATGGTGACGCGGGCACGGTCGGGGCAGAGCGTGCGTCCCATCGACCAGACCGCCTGCGCGACGACGGCGACCGCCGCGAGCTTCAGGCCACGCAGCAGATGAAGCGCGCTCGCATCCGCCAGATGCGTGAAACCGTAGGCGAAGGCGACCATCAGCAGCACTGATGGCAACGTGAAGCCGAGCCAGGCCGCCAGCGCGCCAGCGATGCCGCCACGAAAACGGCCGATTGCGATGCCGACCTGGCTGCTGCCGGGCCCCGGCAGAAACTGGCACAGCGCGACCACGTCGCTGAACGTGTGCTCGTCGAGCCAGCCGCGGCGTTTGACGAACTCGTCGCGAAAGTAACCGAGATGCGCGGCAGGGCCACCGAACGAGGTCAGCCCGAGCCGTAAAAAAATGCAGAAGAGCATCCACGGCGAACTGCGCGCGGGCAGATCGGGAGGCGCGTCGGAGTCCGCGTTGTGCAGGGGCATGGTTTGGCTGTCGTGCCGGAATCGAGGCGGAAGGCCAATGTCATTCGGCCTTCGCTTTACCGGTGGATCAAAGCAGCGTCAGATCATACCCGAGCCTGGGCGTCGGTTGGGCAACGCCTCGCCCGCGCGCAGTGCCTAAGCGGGCACGGAGAGCGGCTCAACGAACGGTCCAGTGGGTTGCTAGCCGCTGCGCGACCAGTACCGCTTTCGAAGCGCTGGCGTGATCCGGCGGAAGCGCTCCTTCTTGTGCTCTTCTTCAAAATGGCTGAGCGACGGTTTGATCAGATCGCTACGCGATACGATCCCAACGAGGCGCATCGTTTCCCGGTCAGCAACGACAGGCAAACGTTCGAGGCCATGTACGGCCAGCCTCGTAGCGACGAGCCTGCACGTTTCGTCGGGCAATGCATAGGCGGGGGGCCGCCGCTGCAGCACGTCAGCCAGACTCAGGTGGGCTTGGGATCCTGAGCCATCGTGACAGAGTTGCTGAAGCAGCATCCGGTCGACCATGCCAAGTACCGCCCCCTCTCGCGACACCGGGTAAGCACGACGCGTCTGCGTGTCGCCAAAGTACGTCGCAAGCACCTCGGTGACTGTCATTCCCGCATCGATCGATTCGACAGAGGCCGTCATGACTTCGTCGACATAGTGACGCTCTAGCGGGTCAACACCGTACTCCCGATAGATGTGATATCCGCGCCGCGCGATCTTTTCAGTCATGATCGAGCGGCGCATCACCACAGTCGAGAATCCGTGCGCAACCAGTGTGGCGGTCAGAAGCGGCAACAGCGCATTGCTGTCGTGCGTGAGGCCGAACGCGAATACGATCGCAGTCAGTGGCGCACCCAGTGTCGCGCCAAGCGTGGCAGCCATGCAGACTAGCGGCCACAGCGCCGGTTGATTGCCGGGCAGACGGTGGGCAAGCACCGTTCCGAGCCCGGCGCCTAGCATCAGCAACGGCGCGAGAACACCGCCGGACGTTCCCGATCCCAGCGCAACCACCCACATGACGGCCTTGACGGCCAGCAATGCGAGCGCGATCTGTACGGCTATATTCTGATGAAGCAGATCGCCGATGACGTCGTAGCCGACGCCGAGTGCGCGTGGCTCGATGAATCCGCCAATGCCGACGATGACGCCACCGAGCGCAGGCCACCACATCCAGTGAATGGGCAACTTGCCAAACAGATCTTCCGTCTTGTACAAGGCAGCGGAAAGGCCTGAAGTCAGTGCGCCAGAAAGCAGTCCTGCAATGATGCACGAGATCAGCGACCAGCCGTCAGGCGCGCCCGTCTCAAGCGGAAACAGCGGCCCGGTGCCAAAGAATGCGGCGCGTGCGAAACCGGCTACGGCACAGGCAAGCGCAACGGGCAGGAAGCTGCGCGGCCGCCATTCGAACAGCAGCAACTCGACGGCCAGCAACACGGCGGCCACGGGCGTACCGAACACGGCGGTCATGCCCGCTGCGGCGCCGGCGACCAGCAGTGTTTTGCGCTCCGCCGATGTCACTTTCACGCATTGAGCAATCAGTGAGCCGAGTGCGCCACCCGTCATGATGATCGGGCCTTCGGCACCGAATGGGCCGCCGCTGCCGATCACAATGCCGGACGACAGCGGTTTCAGTATCGCGACTTTCGGCGACATCTTGCTCTTGCCGAACAGGATCGCTTCAATCGCTTCCGGAATGCCATGTCCACGGATTTTTTCGGAGCCATACCGCGCCATCAGGCCGACGATCAAACCGCCGGCCACGGGCACCAGGATCACCCAGGCGCCGAGCGTGTTGTGGGCCGGTGAGCGGTCCGCAAACGACAGAACGCCAAAGAAAAACAGATTGGTGAATAAATGAATCAGGTTCAGTAATACGAATGCGGCAAGCGTGCTGACGGCGCCGATGCAGGCGGCAAGTACACACATGCCGGGCAGCCGCGCATTAGCTGCAAAATCGCGCTTGTGGGAATCCGTGCTCATCATTACTCAAAGTCGATCTGTGGAACCTGGAACGCACCTTCGAGCGATTTGAGCTCGGCACGATGCAGTTCCGCCAGTTTTGCCAGTACCTTTTCACCCGCTTTTTCAAGGTGGACCTCAACCTGACGACGGTCCGTTTCGCTAACCTGACGACGGACCAGATTGAGTGCCTCACACCGGGACACCAGCGCAACGACACCGTGGTGCTGCGCCTGAAGGCGCTCCGCCAGTTCCCCAACCGTTGCCCAATCGCGTTCCGGATAGCCCTTGATGTGCAGCAGCAGCAAATATTGCAGCGGCGTGATGCCTTCGCTCTGGGCGGCTTGCTCCGAGAAACGTTCAAAGCGCCGCATCTGATAGCGAAATTCCGACAGCTGTTCGAAGTCGGCCTTGCGCAGCCCGCGATTCCGTTCTTTCATTGGATGTCTGCCAACGCAAAAACGGCAATTATATCACAGAGTGATATAAATAATCGTGGGTAGGCCGTAGCGATGGTGTGCCGTCGTCATGCCGCCTGCTTGCCCTTCGCGAAGGTTTGGCGATACAGGCCGGAAATCAGATCCACCTGCGTAATCATGCCGACCACCTGACCCGCGGCATCGAGTACTGGAATATGGTGGTGGCCGTAGTTCGCGAACATTGGCACGAGGTCGACAATCGGCGATGCCGCCTCGACCGTGCAGACTTCCGTGCTCATCACTGAGCCGACATTTGGCGCGGAAAGTGGATCTCGACGCAGCCAGCCGTCGAAGTAGCTAGCGATGGAGGAAGACTTTCCGAGTGCTCGCTTGTCGAGCAGATCCGCGCGGGTCACGATGCCGAGCAGCCTGCGCGCCGAATCGACGACAGGCAGGGCTTTCACATGATTGCGTTTGAGTTGCCCCCAGGCGGTCGCGGTCCGGGTGTCCGGCGCCACCGTCACTACGTGACGTGACATGATGTCCGCGCACGTTAGTTCATTGAAGGTGCGCGAGAAGGCCTGAAGCTGCGTCTCGCGCAGCAGTGACTCGAGGTCGTCCGGATCGATGTCCAGCATTTCGCTGCGTCTTTGCAGAACCGCTTCGAGATCCGCTCTACTGAAGCCCGAACGCGACGCTTCCTCGGCGGGTGAGCCCGCATTGACCCGGTTCTGGCGGCCGGCGTGCGGATAGCGATGACCGGTGGCGGCATGGTAGAGAATCGCCGCAACGAGCAAGGCGATCGATTGCACGGCGATCGGCTCAAGCACGAACGTGTAGCCTAGCGCATGCACCGTGGGCCCGCCCAGCACCGCCGTCAACGCAACAGCCCCCGAAGGCGGATGAACACACCGGAGCGCGAACATGCCGCAGATCGACAAGGCGACAGCGAGGGCCGCCGCGAGAATCGGGTCCGCAATCGTGCTCGCACAGGTCACGCCAATCGTCGCGGAAACGAGATTGCCACCAACGATGGACCATGGCTGCGCGAGCGGACTGGCCGGCACAGCAAACAGTAATACAGCCGAGGCGCCCATTGGCGCGACGAGAAGTGGAATGTTCGCCGCGTGTCCGAGCAGAAGATGCATCGAACCGCCCGTGAACGCGATGCCGAGCAGCGCGCCGAGGCAGGATCGCCAGCGCTCCTGCCACTTGACTGCCATTGGGGCGGGAATGAAGCTGGAAAACCAGCTGATTGCGATGGATCGAAACAAGATCTGACCGGAAAAGGGGTTGCACGAAATCAATCGCGAGGCCATGACCTTAAGGGGGAACCTTCGCGAAGCGAAATAAACAATCGTCATGATTATATTGCATTGTGATATATCCCGCTGCTTTGGGTCAGCCGCAGGGAGGGTTAGGCCGTGCCCCATCCGCCGTTGCGAACGCTTTGGGGTACCACGCGCGGCCTTCCGGCAGGCTCAGTAGCTGTTAAATTAAATCATGTTGTGATATAAGTGATTGCAGAACCACTGGACAGGTAACTGGCAAGCAACATAAGGGAGGGAGCGACCATCATGATGATCACTTTTCAATCAACTGCGTCGCCTGACGTTGTGATGCTTCGGGATCTTGCCCAGTATCTGCTGGGTCTGATCGGTAAGCGACTCGACTCCCGCGGCGTCATCATGCACGACGAGTTGCCGGGCGCAATCAGCCGTCTCGAAGCAGCGATCGAGGACGAGGCCAAGGCCGAACTTGTTCTTGAAACGCTGCAGCGCTCTCCTGGCAACCGGCGCGATTCAGGCAGCGGACTTTCACAGCGCGCCTGGCCATTTCTGGACATGATGCGGGCGGCGCGCAAAACGGACGCGGACATTCTCTGGGGACTCTAGCCGTCACGCGCACGAACGGTACGGCCTTAGTCAAGCGCGTCGGCGGCGACGCGACTAATGCCCGTTGCGCGTCCGGTTCCACCAGTGCCGACGCACGGCAGGGTGGAGAATCCTCTCCCGCAACGTCGCGCGGCGCCCTTGCATAATGACAACGAGAGCCACCATCGCGAGGATCGCGGCAGAAACGGCCAGTTGTACTAATAAATCCATCATGATTTGTCTCCGATATTTTCTTGCCACCGCTCAAGGTGCAACGTTTCCAGCAAGCTGCCGATCAGAATGATCGCCAAGCAACGCAACGTCCCTTGAAAACCTGCATGAATGGAATCTGCAGTTTGATTGGGGGAAGACCGCTGAACGTAGCGCGCGCCCCTCGGTAACACGTGTCGCGCCCGAGGTTGCGAACTCGCTGCACTGATCGTGTTGGCATGTCATTTATCGCTGTCAGTGCGACATATTATATCATTCGGTGATATATAATGAAATCCAGAGATTCGCGCGCAGATAGCCGTTCAGCCCCTCAGCCGTTCTTGGCGAGACACAGCGGGCGCCGCCGGATTGCCTTCCGCGCCGTCGCAGTGAAAGGGGGAGGGTGTATGTCGAGTTTCGGCCGTGTGCTGCTTTGTTATGACGCAACCCGTGAAGGGCAGCAGGCGCTGAGAGAAGCGGCCGCGCTGGTCGAAGAACTCACGGTGGAAACGCACGTACTCTCCATTCTGAGTCACTCGGTATGGGTACAGGGCGCAGACATCACCTCCGCCGTGCCCCTTGACATCGTCGAGAAGGCCGCCAGAGATCTGCTTCAGGAGGGACTGAGCAAGCTAGCCGCGCGTGGAATCCGGGCAACCGGGCACTTCGTCATCGGGGAGCCATTAGATCAGATTCCCCTTTTCGCGAAGGATCTGAACGTTGACCTTATCGTGGTAGGTCATCGTCATGCCACCCGACTGGCGCGCTGGTGGGCCGGCAACAACGACGGCCGACTGCTAGACAGAGTCAGTTGCAGTGTGCTGGTCGCGATGTGCCAGGCCGGTGATCACGAGCCGAACCCGTAGGGGCCGGTCGTTCCGTTCACCGTTCTTCGATATGAACGACCTCTGGTAAAGGCGCCGGGCCACGAAGCCGGCGCGAGGGTTCTGTCCTGTGCAGATGCACCGCGTAGGTGTCCCACGGCAATTTGATGCCTTGCTCTGATCCATTGGAAACCTGAACAAGAATTCGTCCTACCTCACCACGGTGATAACCGCCATGGGTAACGACGTGGGTCAGCATTTCTTCACGCGTCATATACCCACTGTCCCCATCTGTGAACGTAAAGGGTACAGATTCGGAAAGCATGGCAGGAGTAACCGTCCCCACATAGTCGAGGTACCAGGCATCCGTATCCGATAAGCCAGTACGCAGTTCCGCGAGCGCTGGGGTGTCGGGCGTATTGTCCGACGAGAAGTCATGGTCTTCGCCAACAAGATGCGCCGCGAAGATTCTGTTCACCACCAGACAATGATTCATGAGCCGGATGGCAAGATGCCGCTCCGTCGGATGACGCTCAGCGCTCAATCCGCTCATGGCCTCAAGTAACTCACCATTAGCCCACGCTTGATATCGGAACATCTTGAGAAGTAGTTCAACTGCACTCATGGTGGCGATCTCCTGATCATGAATCATATGCGAGTTTGGGCTTGACATTATTTCCGCAGGGAACTTGCATGTCTACTCGCATTCCCGGCACAGAAGCGGCGATACCGTAGAAGCCGTGACTAGCACGTTTCCTGGCTACGGCAGAGGCAATTGCTGAGGCAGGAACTCGCGTTCCGAATCGAGGGCAGGTGCCTCCGATTCAACATGAAGAGGTGAACGCATCTTACGGATGCCAATCAGGACAGGAGATCGTTGACTACCGGCCTGAGAGCGCGCATCGTGGTTTCTGCCGGCGGTGACTCGTACTCGCCATGGCTACGACCGCCAATAGGCTGCGCACCGGCTTGTAACCCACCTCACTGGAGAAAATCCATGAAGAAGGACATTGTTCTGGCATGTGTGCTCTTGACGGCCTTCGCGATGCCAACTGCCACTTTTGCGCAGCAGCCTAATGGCGACAACCATGATCATCATGACGTACGGCCCCCGCCGCCGCCGCACCACCACCATCACCACCATCATCACGCCGCGCCGCCGGTCCAGCACGAGAGCAATCACTGACGTGATCATGCAGTCGTACCGGACGAACCACGCTGGAGGGGCGGCAACTTACCAGCGGCAAACGCCGGGAAGGGTGCAGTGCGCAACGCACCCAACCCGTCACCGAGCGGGACGCATTGCTCCATGCATGCTCACAGCATGGATTTCCCCTGGGCGAGAATCTTGTCGCAGATCTGCTTCGTAGCTTGTTCCTTCAGGCCGCCACCGCTCAGGTCCAACTGCTGGCCGTTGCCGCTGCTCAGGATACCCTTGGCACCGTTGGTATAGCCGCTGTCGGATGAGGCTGAACTCGAACCACCCGGGAGCTTGCTCATCAGTGAATCCTTGACCGACGATGCACCGTTGCCGCTGAGATAGTTGTTCTTGATGCAGAACTCCAGCACGCCCGCGACGTTGCTGGAGCTGCCGGAGGTCAATGACTGACCTGACAAGGCACTGCCCATGCCACCGAGGCTCCCGAGGCCACCGGTCGATCCGCTACCCCCGCTCTGGTTGAGCAGGTTACCGAGCTGCGCCTGGGCGGCCGAAACGGGTAGCAATGCGGCGATCAGAATCCCTGTGGCGGTGAGATACATACGTGCTTTCATACTCGAACTCCTTCTGCTGGCTGGAAATCCTCTCTACTATAGTGCCTTTCAGACGGATAACAGACAGCGCCTCACGTTAAATATTGTGTGGTGCAATAAGGGAGGAGTCGCGCATTTTCTCTGAAACCGGACCGATTCTGGGTGAGTCCGGTGAAACGATGGCACGGTGCATGGCGAGCGGTTTGCGGTGGAGCAGGGCCGGCAGAATGTGTCGCCTGGGCACGAAGTGCTGCTGGATCGGACCCAGGCTCAATGGAATTTACAAAGGAGTACTGTATACATCCGCGTGAACCGCTTCATGTCGTGACCATTGACGGGACCGGAAGGGCGCCTTCAGCGCCTGTGGCGCATCACTTCCCAGCAATCGCGATGGTCCATCTGCCTGAGCTTGCGCCGTCGTATCGTTTCGCGCCAATAGTGAACGGAAACCAGCAGCACGGCGGCGCTCAGCGCACACAGACCTACGACGATTCCTGTCCCAGACTCGGCCACGGAACACTCCTTGACTGTAAGACTGATCAAGCGATACGTGTCATTCGTCGTTCAGGATACGAGCGGCAGCCTTCAGAAACATCTGTCCGTTATCGGTAACGAGAGGACGTTGTTGCCCGGAAGCGAGGTTTTCCAGCGTGACGAGTTGGCGGTCCAGAAGCGCTTCCAGATCGGCACCGTCCAGACTCAGCAGATCCGGTGCATCCTTGAGCAGCATGAGGGTCGCGAATTCATGTGGACTGAGCATCTCCGTCTCCTGGCTGAGCCTGTTGCTTCGCTGGGAACCTGATCCGTTGGCCTCGCTTCGCGAGCAGGATCTATTCGGGGATGGCTGCTGCGGGATGTCACCCTGCGTTCGGATGGCATGTCGCGCGCCAAGGCACTCATCTTAATGCTGAGGTGTCCAATAGATCAATATGTGGGAAAAACTTTTTCGACATTTTTACGGCACCCGCGTGAAGCCATCGCGGTGCAGCATAACATGGCGACCGACGAACACGTGCCGCTTCGCGCCGCGTGTTCGTCAGCGCACATACTTTAAGCTTGCTAAACCGATCCTGATGAATATCCTGGCAGCGCTTCCATACGCTAGCCGGCATACTCGAGCCGAGGCCCGAATGCCGGGCGCTGCGATCGAACCCTGAAGGAGACAACAGTTGACCACCTTCCTCTTCCGTAACGGCGCGCTTCTCGATCCTACCCATCCTGATCTGCTAGAAGGCTTCGAAGTCCTCATTGAAGACGGCTTCGTCCGTGAAGTTTCCGACAAGCCGATCAAGAGCAGCACCGCGCGCGTCATTGACGTCAAAGGCAAAACGATCATGCCGGGTCTGATCGATCTGCATGTGCATGTCGTTGCGATCGAGTTCAACCTGCCGCGCGTCGCGACACTACCTAACGTGCTGGTTACGCTGCGCGCCGTGCCGATCATGCGCGCGATGCTGCGCCGCGGCTTCACTACCGTGCGTGACGCAGGGGGTGCAGGGTATCCCTTCAAGCAGGCGGTCGAGTCAGGGCTGATCGAAGGTCCACGTCTCTTCGTATCCGGCCGCGCGTTAAGCCAGACGGGTGGTCATGCCGATCCGCGCGCCCGCTCTGACTACATGCCGCCCGATTCACCCTGTGGATGCTGCGTGCGCGTGGGTGCACTTGGCCGCGTGGCGGACGGCGTCGATGAAGTGCGCCGGGCCGTGCGCGAGGAACTGCAGATGGGCGCCGACCAGATCAAGATCATGGCTTCGGGCGGGGTTGCTTCACCGACCGATCCGGTCGGCGCGTTTGGTTACTCTGAAGATGAGATCCGCGCCATCGTGGCCGAAGCTCAGGGGCGCGGTACCTATGTGCTGGCGCATGCCTATACGGCTGCGGCGATCGCGCGCGCGGTGCGCTGTGGCGTGCGCACAATCGAACACGGCAATCTGATTGACGAGGAGACCGCTCGCCTCGTCGCGGAGCACGGCGCGTATGTCGTGCCAACGCTTGTCACTTACGATGCCCTTGCAAGCGAGGGCGAAAAATATGGCCTGCCGCCGGAAAGCATTGCCAAGGTCGCGGACGTGCATGGCGCCGGCCTGCACTCGATCGAAATCATGAAGCGCGCCGGGGTCAAGATGGGATTCGGCACGGACTTGCTCGGCGAGGCACAGCGCTTGCAAAGCGATGAGTTCCGGATTCTGGCCGACGTCCTGTTACCGGCCGAGGTGATCGCGAGCGCGACCATCGTCGGAGCGGAAGTGCTAGGCATGCAAGACAAACTCGGCAGAATCATGCCGGGTGCCCATGCCGATGTGCTCGTGGTCGACGGCAATCCGCTGAAGTCTGTCGATTGCCTGTTAGGTCAGGGCGAGCATATTCCGCTTGTGATGAAGGATGGCCGGCTCTTCGTCAACGAACTCGAAAGCGCTTGAACGTATGGCCCTGCGTTAGCGGTACCCCACAGTCCCTATCGGAGTCTGTTCATGTCGATGATTGCTGCCCGCATCGAGCGCCTGCCGTTTTCAGGTTTCCACCGCCGTCTGCTGTTGATGGGCGGCCTCGGCTACACCTTCGATGCGATGGACGCTGCCGTGCTCGCTTTCCTGCTGCCGGTGCTGCGCACGCAATGGGGGCTGACGAGTGTCCAGACGGGCGTGCTGGGAAGCGGTACGTTCATCGGCTATTTCGCCGGCGCGATGCTCGCAGGCATGCTCGGCGATATCATCGGCCGACGCAAGGTCATGATGTACGCGCTCGTGATTTATTGTGTGGCGTCACTTGCCAGCGCGGTAGCGAATGACTGGGGATTCTTTCTTGCGACGCGCATTGTCGCCGGCTTGGGGACGGGCGCGGAAAGCGCCATCGTCGCGCCGTTTCTGTCGGAGTTCGTGGCGCGGCGGTATCGCGGGAGTTTCACGGGTAGCCTCGCGGGGTTTTTCTCTTTCGGCTTCGTGGCGGCTGCACTGCTTGGCTATCTGGTGATCCCGCTCGCACCTAATGCATGGCGCGCGGTCATGGTCATCACTGCGCTGCCCATTGTGATGCTGCTCTGGTGGCGCCGCGCGTTGCCTGAGTCGCCACGCTGGCTCGAGGCGCGCGACCGGCACGCGGAGGCCGATGCGATCGTGTCGCGGATGGAGGAGGAGGTGACCGCGGCGGGCATGCAGTTGGAGCCGCTGCCTCCCGCGCGCGACGGAGGCGTTCCGCTCGCAGCGGGACGGGCCTCGATCGTCGCGAACGTCAAGGCGTTATGGTCGGCGAAGCTCGCGCGCATCACGGCGATGACGTGGCTGATGTGGCTGTCCATCACGTTCAGCTACTACGCTTTTTTCACGTGGATTCCCGGCTTGCTGGTGCAGAACGGGATGACGATTACGCGGAGCTTTTCGTATTCAGTTGTGATTTACCTTGGACAGATCCCGGGATACTTTTCAGGTGCGTGGCTCAACGAGAAGATCGGCCGGCAGGCTACGATCGCGTCATACATGATATTGGGCGGCGCATCGGCGCTCGGGCTCGCGTTGACGCATACGGATACTGGCATCATGGTGTCGGGCATCCTGCTTTCGTTCTTCATGAACGGCACCTATGCCGGCGTTTATGCTTATACCCCGGAGGTTTTTCCCACCGACGTGCGCGCGACCGGCACTGGGCTCGCTTCCTCCATTGGCCGACTGGGCGCGATTGCTGCGCCTATTCTCGTCGGGTATGTCTATCCGAGGCTGGGCTTTGCCGGGGTATTCGGTGCGACGACGCTGGTGCTGCTGACCGGTGCGTTGGCCGTGGTGCTCATGGGGGTGCCGACACGGGGAAGGTCGCTGGAGGACATTGCAGCGGGGCAGGTCGAACATTAAGCAGAAGGGCGCTGATCATGTTTGCTGGATTTCCTTCAGCAAACTTGCCAAAGCATTGACCTTGGGCTGCGGAGCGTCTTTGCGCCAGATCAGCAGCGTCCGGACGCTACGGTATTCGCCTTTTAGTTTGTGCACTGACAGCCGGGCTCGTTCGGTATAGGTATCGAGAACCGCGGCGGGAATCAGCGCAACGCCCATCCCTGCAACGCAGCAGCCGAGGATGGCGTGATAAGAACCGAGCTCGACAATCCGTTGCGGGGCGACATTGTCGCGTGCGCACCATGCCTCCAATCGCTGACGATGTGGACAATCTGGCTCGAAGGCCAGTAGCGTACCCGTGCGCAAATCGCGAGCCGACCGGATTGGCGGATGATCCGGGGGGCCAATAATCACCAGATCTTCGACATAGGCGAGCATGGCCTCCAGTCGCGCATCGGAAACCGGCTCGGCGACCAGCGCGGCGTCCAGTTCACCGGCGAGGACACGCGCGGTCAAAGGCCGGGGCGCGCCAGTTCGCAGTTCCACCGATAAATCGGGAAAACGCTCATGCATCTGCCCGAGTAGTGATGGAAGGCGAATGGCCGCCGTGCTTTCCATTGCCCCCAGGTTAAGCACCCCACGCGGGACTTCATCGTGCATCGCGCCACGCGCCTCTTCGGCAAGCGCCAGCAGGCGGGTCGCGTAGTCGAGCAGAACCTTGCCTTGTGGCGAAAGCTGAAAACGCTTGCCCTCACGTATGAAGAGCGACACATCGAGATCACTTTCCAGTTGCTGAATGCGAGTCGTGATATTCGACGGCACTCTGTGCAGCAATGCCGCAGCACGAGTGATGCCGCCCGTATGAGCGACAGCTTGGAATACACGCAGATCAGTCAGGTCCATTTTCTTTAAATGAGAAGACAATCTTCCGATTTATTCATTTTACATGAACAACCACCAAACCTAGACTCTGCAATACCCGCTGCAATGTCGCACGCGTGGCTTTGTGAAGGAATTGAAATGATCGTGACTGTCTTCAGGTCAAGGCTGAATCCTGACGCTCAAGATGAGTACAGGCAGTGGGCGTCCCGGATGAGCGCTCTGGCAGCCGACATGCCCGGCTACATCTCGCACAAGGGCTTCGTTGCCGAGGATGGCGAACGCGTGACCATCGTGGAGTTCGAATCGGAGGAGGGAATGCGCGCCTGGGCAACGCATCCGGAGCACGTGGAGGCGAAGAAGAAGGGGCGTAGCGTCTTTTTTTCAGAATTCAGAGTGCAGGTCTGCAACGTCGTGCGCGACACAGCCGACCATTGGTCGCGCACGGCAGGAGCACGGACGATACTGTGATGTGAAGCATGATGTGAAGCGGCGTTCCCCGGTTTTTGAGGAATTGTCGGTCCCGCAGGCAAGCGCGGTTGCTGGGCATCCGTGACCGGGTATAAAGATTCTGGCGTGAATGCCGTTATCCAGCGTATGGCCCCGTGTTCACGTTCAAAGCAGATTCGCGCAATCCGCATAACAAGCCTGACTCGCAAGTAGTCTTCCAGAAGCGCGGGAGCTAGCAACGGGCCATCGGGCCATCAGCGTGTCCGTGGTCCGTCGGAGACGACAACTCAACATTGAGACGACGATGATAGAGCGACATAGGGTTACGACGGCGTTTGAGCTTCCGGGGCACCGGATAGAGCGTTCCTTCGGCGTCGCTCGCGGGATCGTCGTTCGATCTCGATCCATCGTTGGCGCGTTCGGCGCATCACTGCAGACGATTTTCGGCGGCAACATCACGCTTTACACGTCACTGTGCGAACGAGCGCGACAGGATGCATACAACCGCATGATTGCGCAGGCTGCGGAGTTGGGTGCAAACGGCATCATCGGCATGCGGTATGACGCAACCGAGATAGCGAGGGGCATCACCGAGGTGCTGTGCTACGGGACGGCGGTCCACGCAACGCTGCTGGTTTGAAGCGCGCGTACTGAGCGAGGCTGACGACTCGGTCACATATGGCTACATAGACAGGTTCGACCACGTACCGCGAACTCCTGGACCAACCATGCTACGTCACAACATAGCGAATCAACGACGCGCTTTCGCCGGCATCATGCTGGCTGCGATTTCCAGCCTGATAACCGGCTGTAGCGACGGGATCGCAGAGGCCGACGTCGCATTCGTTACCGCCGGAACGCCGGCCCAATTCGAATCACTACGGATGTACGGCGCCGTCCCGGATAACATCCCTCTGGGCAGCAGCAACGCGCATGCCGCGGGCCGGCTTCACCAGGGGTGCCAGGCGATCATCAGCGTCGATGGCCGCGATGTGCCCGTGACAGTGATTCTCGAGAACGATCAGGGCGCGTCCTTCGATCTTGACGTCACCCGTACGTCTGACGGGTGGAAAGTTACTTCGGATGGACTTAGACCGCCGAGCACGGATCCCGTTGGTTTCCGCACGCGGTTTACTACCTGTGTGAACGCGCTTCGGGACAAATATGCGGCTGAACCGGAGAAGGCTCCGTTCAAGTGAGCTTTGATGGTGCTGGGTGCTCGGTAGCGCCTTGCTGTCCAATTTGACGAAATCTGGCGAAATCTGAGGGGGGTGTCGAGGCCATTTCAAGATGTCGTGGTGGCAGCCAAATAGAAATGTCGTGTTTTTTAGGGTTAAAAGGCCTGTCTTTCATGGGTTACTGATCACGCAGTGTCGAAGGATCCGTTGTGAATGGGCAGGGCGCTTACGTCTGTTTCGACTGACCTTGCCGACCACCCGCCAGGTTTACGGGCTGCGGTTTTATCTGTCTTTGCTGGGCAAGATCCACGACCACCTGTTCGATGTCCGCCTGCGTGAATTCGCGTTGCTTCTTCTTGCCCGGCGAACGGTTTTGCCCCTTCGGTGGAGCGCCAAGATGAGTCCGGGAGGGTGCCTTGCCAATCCGGCTGTTATCGCGTTGAACCTGCATCGCCTGCGAGACCTGACGCACGTAACCCAGACGCTTGTGCTCGACGATGCCCCCCTGATCGACTTCTGTCAGCCGGTCATATGAGTGGCACGCAATCGCCTTGCCATCTGCACGGATCTCGATACGCCCGTGCGGGTACTCCCACACCTCGATATACCGATCGATCAGCCGTCGGTTCTCCGACGTATCGTCCATCAAATAACGAACCCGGTCGTACTGCACGGTCAGCGCCTTCGTCACCTTGCGCGGCTCGCGCCACGTGAGCACGAGCTCAAGGTTCTCGTCAGCCCTCAGCGGGCGGTGTGCGTCAAAATCGCTCTTCGGAGGCTTGGCGAAACGCGCGTTGTAGGCAGCCATGAAGGAGGGCGCCCAGGCATTGGCCGCAGCCATCGTGCTGATGTCGCGCAACCGCATTTCCTTCACCAGCCGGTCCTGCAGCGTCAGGTGGGCGCGCTCGACACGACCCTTGGCCGGGCTGCTGTTTGCACAGATTGTGTCGATGTTCAGCTCGTACATCGCGCGGCCAAACTGCGTCACGCTGTTGCCGGTCTTGCTCGCGGCCGTATTCCGGAACACGCTCGCCTTGTCGCTGTAGAACGCCACCGGCTTGCCGTGACGCTCGATGTACGTACGCGTCGCCTCGAAGTAGCTGAACGTCGATTCGGTGGCCGTGAAAAGCACGTGCATCAGCCGGCTCGTTGCGTCGTCGACGTACACCAGCAGCGTGCACTGAGGCGCCCGGTCCTCGAACCACGGATGCTCGCTGCCGTCGATCTGGATCAGCTCGCCCAGGCACGACCGCCTGGCGCGTGGCTGGTAGACCTTCGGTGGCCGCTGCCGGCGCGGCACCCATAGGCCCGCGTCCGTCATCAGCCTGCGGACCGTTTCCTTCGCCAGACGGATGCCGTGGCATTCGACCAGCTTCTCGCAGGCCAGCGTCGGGCCAAAATCGGTGTAGCGCTCGCGGATAATCGCCAGGGCACGCTGGGCCTCGTCGTCGTCCAGCCGCCGGTTACCTGGTCGGCCGCGTTTGCGTGAGACCAGGCCCGCTGCGCCTGATTCACGGTATCGGATTACCAGCCGCTCGATCTGCCGCACGGTCAGGCCCAACCGTTCGGCAGCACGTCCAGGTTTCAGAACCCTATCCATAACAGCCTGGATCACCTTCAGTCGGTCGAGTTCGCGCATGTTCAATGTCACCAGTGTCGCTGGATGCATCGCCGGCTCCGTAGTCCCACAAGGAACCAGCAAGCATATCCAGGCCCAAACACGACATTTCTATCTGGCTAGAACACGACATTTCTATAAAGCTACTACGCCAAAAGTGTTGATAATTTATCTTATGTCAAATCGTCGCCGGTACAGGAAAACGACAGTATCAGGCCTTGCACTGGCCGCCTAAGCTCCGATTAACGTATGCAAAACGCTTCTTTTCCGCAGTTCGCTTCGCCGAGGTTTGCGATGCTTGATCTGTTCGGGCAAGTCGTTGTTACGTATGAAGATTTGGAGCTTTGGGTGTCCGCTCTTGCCCCTGGCTTCGCCGGCAGCGACCAGCGCATGGCGTACTACATCCTGCATTGGGACGTGGCCGGCAAGGTGCGCCGCGCCAAGCTGGCCGGCACCTTCGAAAGCATCATTGAAAACGCCCGCACACGCCGGGCGTATCTGTCACGGCGGCTGGGAATCCCCGGCTGACCGCGTGTGGTTTGCCCGCTTCGGCGGGCTTTTTTTCAAGCATAATCCCGCGCACCACACACCGGAGTTTCCATGAAAATAAAAGCCGCCCTGCTTGCCGCCCTTGCAATCTCTTCCGCGTCCGCTCAGGCATTGCCGCTCGACAATCTGATGAGTTGCTCCCTCTCCTCGAAGGATTTCTTCACGCGACTGGTCCAGTCTCAAGTCATCGAAACGCCTGCATACAAGGTCACACCCGAAGGCTTTAACGCCTTCAAAGAGGCATTCCCCAACGCACTCACATTTTTTGGCATGTCTGTCGGACTGGTCGTCGGATATGCAGACGATCCGCTGTTTTTTAAGCCTGGTCCTAATGGGGCGACCCCAGCCTATGACGGATATGGATTCTTCGTTCAAGCACCCCCAGTTGCCGTTCAGGCAATTCTCGATAGCGCAGGTTTCAAGGCCACTCGCGTGCATGCCGAGCCGTCTGGCTTAACATTAGTTTCATGTCGGTTTCCTCGACCTCAGTAAGCAAAAAGCCCCTGAAAACAGGGGCTTTTTTCATTTCCGCTTGAAGCGGCCTTTGCTGTCGCGCGACTGCCGGCGTCGATGCTTGGTCATTCGTTTTTCTCCATCATGGATACACTGGTCTCGAGTTTGACCACACGGCCCTCCAGCGCATAGAGCCGGTCGTCGGTTGCCTTTCCTTCACTGCGCATGTCCACCATGCCCACGCGCACCTCTGCCACGTCGTGCGCGATGCCGCTCATCTGCCATATCAGCGTGCCGGCCGTCACCGCGAGCCCCGCCACACCGACCCATTTCGATACGTTGTCAGCCATTGCCAGCCCCTTGCCGGGCCTGCACGACATTCTCTGTCATGTGCATTGTCCCGAGCCCGAGCAGCCCGACCAGCAGCGTCATCAGCGTGTTGTTATCGATCGCTGGCGGAATCGGGATATGCCACCAGCCAATCGACGCCCACATCAGCATCGGCCGCGCGAGTATCTGATACGCCAGCCCCGCCGTACACACCCACATCACCGCCGGCCGCGCACCCGATACAAAGAAATTACTGTTGGCCGCTTCGGTGTTGTTGGTCTGCACCTGCGCAAGCGCCAGCTTGACCTGTCCATCGAACTGGTCCAGTTCGCCGCGCTGCTGCATCTGCAATAGCTGAAGGTCAAACTGTTCCTGCGCCTGCTGTTGCGCGGCCTTGTCCGGCCACACGCGTTTAATCACCGTGCTGATGAGGTCCGCGACGCCGCCGCCCGGCGCGATGAGATCGGTTAATACGCTCATGGTCTTACATCCCGATTGACTGCATCGTCAGGCTTGAATCCAGTAGCGAATTCACCGTGGGCGATTGCGTCGCGTTGCTGGTGTTGAGCGTCGTCTGGTCAGGGATCGCGCCCATGCCGGGTGTGGGGTCTCCCCCGCTAAACAGTGAGCCCGTCGCATAGCTGAATAGCGACGACGACAGGCCCGTGACGCCGCCGGCCGCCGCATATTTGGCCTCGACGTACCAGATCACCGCCGCGATGCCGACGACGACCAGTCCAATTTCGAGCGCGTCGTCTTTCAGGCTCACAGTGAGAAGTCCCACGAATTCAGATCGCTTTCTCCCGCCTGCGCCATTGATGCGCTGGTCGCCGCGGCAATGGCCGCGCTGTCGGAGTCGGGATCGTAGGCCGCCGACGTGTACGCCTGATCGAGTCCGCCGGTCGTGTCGGTGCCGACGCCTGGCAGATAGCTGTTCAGGCTCCCCGCCGAACTGTTGGTGGTGCCGAACAGCGAACTGACCGCGTTGGTTGCCGCTGCAATGCTGGCCGCCAGCGCGGCCGGGTTGCTCGCGTTGGTGGTCTGCTTGGCCGTTGCCGGCGTGCTGGTGCTCACCATCGTCGGATTGATGAACATCTTGTACACGACGAATCCGAGCACCACGACCGCCAGCCCGATGGCGACGTTTCCGATGGTGTTGTCAGGCTTGCTCATGCGACGGCGCCCCCCGCTGCCTGATACCACGCCTGCAACGAATCCAGCGCGTTAGTTGGCTGTCCGTAGCTGTTGTAGCCAAGGCTTGCCCACACCGGTCCGCACGCCTGCACGGCTGCGGCGAAATTGCCCGCGTCCACGTCCGCGAGCGCGCCCTTGTTCGTGATTAGCTGGATCGCCATCGCGTCCTGTGTCGCCGGGCTGAAGTCTGACAGCCCCGTCTGTTTGCACAGCGTCAGCCACGTCGGATGGTTGATCTGATACAGCCCGGCCGCCGTCGAATCGAGCGCCTGATTCAGAATGTCCGGATGCGTGCTGTAGTCGCTGAAGGTCAGCGGGTTCGACGGCGTTGCGCCGCACAGCACGTTATAGCCGCTGTCCGTTTCACCGATCAGCGATGCGCCGACCTCGCTCTGTCCGATCATCGCGAGAAACGCCGTGCGGTTGCTGGTGTTGCCGCCACTGCCTGAAAACAGATCCATGAAATCCCCTGTTGCGCCGCCCAGCGCGCTCCCTGCTACGTCGGTATCGCCGCCGCTATCCGACGACGATCCGCTCTGGTTTAAAAAATAGACCGCTGCCGCGACTGCCACGATCAGCAGCACAATTCCGCCCTGGTTGTTGTCCACTATGCGAACCTCCACACGATGGCCGTTACCGGCGCCGGGCCGCTGCACTGCACGCACAGCAGGGACGCCGCAACGAGCGCGGCGCCCGCCATCGACCGCAAGGTGTTTTTCATTGCACGTCCTTATTGTTCGTACCACTCGAACATCCCGCCAATGTCGTAGTTCACCACGCTGGCTTCCATGGTCAATCCATAGCCGGGCGGGATAACGATTGGGTCCGCGCTCGGATAATTCGACGTGACTCCGGCTCCGGACAAGGCGGTTACCCCTAGCGTGAATGCGGGCGATGCAGTTGCGGTGGTGTCTGTCCGGATCTGCCCTTGGGCCGCTGCTCCGCCCGCCAGCTTCGACATTCCCTGCCCCACCAAAGTGGTCGCCTGCGTGGAATTCAACAGCAGCGGCACCGAGATTGCCGTTGCGCCTACGTCGTAGGTCGATACCTGCTGCACGTACAGATTGACGCCCGACCCGGCCGGGTTCCATAGCTGAATCCGTGAGTATTGGGACGCTGCCGAACCGGAACTGTATCCGGCACTGAACGACTTTCCCGCAACCGAGCGCACCTGCTGCGTGTTATCGGTAATCGCGCCGATGGTGTTCGATCCAGTGCCCAAGGTCACCGCGCCGATACTGTTTGTACCGGCCGGCAGCGGCTGGTTCGGATCGAGACCTACAGTGACAAGCGACACGTCCGGCGCACTCGACGCGATTGCAACGAGGCTTGCTGTACCGCTGCCCGCGATCACCGTCGAGAGGCGCGCGCGCACCTGCGGATAGCCCGCCACAGGCAGTTGCCATGAGTGGATCCCCGCGCCCGCCAGTGCGAACGTCGTATCGGTCAGATAGCTGTCCGTCCGCGGTGCCTTGAGCGAAATCCAGTTGGTGCCGTCGTACACCTCAAACGTGATTGCACCGGCCGTGATCGTGCCGGATGGCGCGACCGTGAAAATCACCGTGTCATAGCCCTGTGTGTTGACGGTCTCCGCAGTGTTTAGCGCCGTGGCCGAAGTCCACGCGGCCGTCACGGGTGCCTGATACGCGTCATACACGGGCACGGGCGAGCCCACACCGTTGGCGATACTGACCGAGCCAGACACGTTGGCTGTGCCCGACACCGACACCGGCATGGGCGTTGCCTCCGCGTCCGTCTGCAACTGCACGGGCACAGGTTGCGCCGTCGTGTTGGCGACCGTGATATTGGACGCCGTGACGTTGACGGTGCCGCCCGCGATATTTACGGGCACCGGGTCGGCCGACGTGTTCGTGATCACGCTCGCGTTCGAGAGAATCTGGATATCCACATCGCCGCCAGTCACGATCGCACTGATCGTGTCGCCGGTTGCGGATGCGATGGTCAGGCTGTCAAAGCCGCCCTCCGGCGTCAGCTTGTAGCCGCCCAGCACGCCGTTCACCGTATAGGCGACCTGCGAGCCCTTCAGAAACTGGACCGTCAGCCCCGCGCTGTTGCCCGATGACAGGACCTGCAACACCTTTCCTTTCTGTTGGAATGGCGTCGCTGTGCCGGGCGTGAGCGTTGTTCCGATGTTCTGCACTTATGCCCCCTTCCGCTGGCTCATGAACCACAGCGCCACGATGCAAATCGCGATGCCACCTAGCACGATGGTCCGCTGGTCGCTGGTGTCTGCGTCTGAATATGCCGTTGCCAGCGTCTGCGCGTTGTTCGCGTATGCGCTCGACAGGTTGCTCGCGTCGCTGCTCATCGTCTGATCGAGCAGGTTCGCGAAGTTCGCCGCCATCGTCTGTACCGATGACGTGGCATTGTTCGATGCGGTGCTCACTGCATTGATGGCCGTTCCGGACAGCCATTCCGCCAGACTGCTGTTCGACGTGATGGCGCTATTCGCGATCTGCTGCGAATTCGTCATCGACGCCTGCGCGACCTGCGTATTCGCATCGAGCGCGCTGGTTCCTTCGTTTAGTACGCCCTCAATGGCGTTGTTTGCCGTACCGAAGGCTGCGGTAATCGCGCCATCGTCCAGGCTGTTGACCGTGATGGTGTTGCCGCTGCCCGAGGTTGATACGCCCGTCCCGCCCGATACCGATTGCCGGTTGTCCTGGCTGGTCGTGCTGGTGTTGCTTGCGCTTGATGAACTGCTGCCGCCAGCCATTCAAAACTCCTTTTTCATGATGACGCCGCGCGGCAGATGCCCCACGACGCGGTATCCCTGTTCGATGCCCTTGCGGATCAGGCCCGGCCGGCGCGTCTGGAAACTGGCGCTTGCCGGCCGCTGCGCTTCGAGGCACGCATTCAGCACCAGCGACAGATCAATATCGGCCTGCCCGCCGTAGACCAGCACATGCAGGTTGCTGCCCTGCCACTGCTGCGACCATCCTGCTACCGCGTGTCCGCCTTCCTCTACCAGCCAGCATTCGCCCGCCAAAAGTAGCTGCTCTAACGTCTCGCTGGTGGTGCAGAAGCGTTCCGCACGCCGCACGAAAGGCCGGATCTCATCCGCCGACGCGCGGCGCGCGGTCACAGCTTTTTGCGCAGCCACAGCCACACCGCCCCGCCTACCGCGAGCAGCATAAAAATGCCGCTTGCCGAACTGGTGAGGTTCGACACCGCCGAGCCCAGCGATGCAATGCCGCCCGTCACGTTCGATAACCCAGCCGTCAGGCCCGGCGTCGGCGTGGCGGCCGTCGTGAAGGAACCATCGTTGAACGTCACGACGTTATCCATCGCGGCATCGGACGGCCCCGCGTAGTTCGAGGTTTCCGGCCCGCTCATCGAGAATGGCGTACCCATTACAAGTGTTCCTCCTTCGCGAACAGCACCGCACCGCCGATCAGCAGCAGCCAGAACAGCAGGTTGCCCGGCGTCGAACTCACGACGGCCGAACCCGGCCCCGGCCCGGTGCCAATCGGATAACTGACCCCGTTGGCGGCCTTGTAGTAGCCGACGCCAGTTGTGGACGCCTGCGAGTTGATCGAGTCCAACGCAACGATGGTGCCGAGCGTGTCGGCAAACGCCGCGTTGATATCAATCGGACTGGCCGCCGACGATCCCGACGACTGCAACGTGCCGAGGTCGCCCGCCGTTGCCGTTGGCGTCGGCGGATCGGTATAGGTCGTGACGCCGTAGCCGCTGCCGATATCGTTCAGCCCGAACAGCGACGACAGCGAACCATCGCCGCTGGTTGCGTCCGTGCTGCCCGAATCGTCCGTGGCGCTATCGTCCGAGCCGCCCGGCATGGTGAAAAGTCCCATGTCTACTCCCTCCGGTTGAACCGATTAACGGCCGGCCGGATCGAGCAGGCGCGTGTAACCAGTGAGCGTGACCGGGCCGCCAACGGTCGTGAGACGCACGAACACGTTGTTGGACTTGGTGGTGTTCAGCAGCTTTTCGCGCAAGCCTTGCAGATACCAGTCAATGACCAGAAGGCCCGCTTCCTGCACCTTGCCGTACTGGTTCTGAACCGTCGCAAGCTGGGCCGGCGTCGCCTGCATGATGATCACGCCCGCATTGAACACCTGAATGTTCGAGATCGAGCCCGCGCCGCTGACGTACGCCCACGTGACCGTGCCGTCCGCAATCGATGCTGCCGTGGTGCTCGGGCCGGCACCGCTAGATGCCGTGGTGCCGCCCGTGGTCGCCTTGTACAGGTTGCCGTTTGCCGTCACCAGTGCGCCCGTGGCAATCACCGTCGAAACTGTCCACGCCGGGCCATAGTTGGTCTGGTGGAAAAACAGTTGCTTGATGATGCCGCCCGACTGCCCGACCGGCAGCGCGATATCGTTGTTCTGTGCGTTCTGGAAGTTGTAGTTCGCGAACAACTGCTTGAGCACGAACTGGTTCGTGCTCGGATCGTTTTCGGTCGTGTAGACCGTGACGCCACCGACGCCCACGGCCGGCGCCGTCGATGCAATGTCCATTTCCAGCGTGAAACTCTGGAACAGGTTGGACGGATAGCACGCCACCAGCATTTCGGCCGCCTGGCTGGTCGGCTTGCCGGCCGCGCTCGATGACTTTGCGTTCTGCTGCGTGAAGTCAAGCCAGAACGTGAAATCGTCGTTGACCTTGCCGTCATACAGGTTCTCGTTTTTCAGGTCGCCGCCGGCCACCGTGAAAACCGCCTTGCCGTTCACCTTCAGGCGCGCCTGCGTGATCTGTTCACAGGTCAGGCCGCCGGTAAGCTGGACCTTGATCTGTTCGTACGTCACACCCAGCGGGAAATTGACGATGATGGTGCCGCCCGGGTAGTAGGGCGTGACGTTGTTCTGTTGCTGGATGCGCATGGCGCTCCTCTCTGTGTGATGAAGGGTGGGTGTCCGCTAGCTGGCCTGGTGTCCGTTAGGACATTGCGCCGCCGGGCATGTACGGCCCGATCACAGGAATGGCAACGAAATTGCGCTGCACGAAGGCGCACAGCGTGACGACGCCGAGAATCACGGCAGCGGTTTTAAGGTCTTGACGGTTCAAGGTTGGCTCCGTTAGGAAGTGGTGGTTGAGGTAGTCGCGCTGTTCGTGAGCGACCAGATCGAGTTACCGTCGACCAGTGCCTTAATGAACGGGATACGCGAAATCAGGATCGAAGCGCCGACGACGCCAATAGTGGTGGCGATGATTTCCATCACCATGCGGTTCCGACTCGGAAACCAGTTATCGCCTGTCGACACGTCCTGCCCTCTGCGTTGAATGAGTCCGCAGAATCCCAAAGAAAAACGCCGTGGTCACTGTTCGTGAATCACGGCGTTTTGCGGCGAATCGCGGACTCCGCGAATCACGGTTTTTTTCAGTTTTTCGGCACTGACACCACGCCCGGCGTGTTGACCTTGGCCCGCACGTCACGGTGCAGGTAGTGGAATTGCGGCAGCTTTAGAATCTCGCGGTGGTCACAGAACATGGTGTTGGCCATGACCTTGGCGTCGTTCACGTAGCCCACCGCGTAACAGCGGATCTCCGAGCAATTTCCGAAAAAATCCTTGTCCACCTGTGCCGGCCGCTGGCACGTGCCGATGATGGTTAATCCGCGGTGCCGCCCTGCCGTCGATAGGTTTTTCCATGCCGGCGGCGCCCATGTCGGCGTCGTCACGCGTGACAGTTCCTCGACCACCACCACCCAGCCGGTTAGCTCCCACGCGACGCGGCAGAACCGGTCGAACTGGGTTTTGACGTCGGTATGGTTCGGCACGTAGACGATGCGCTTTTTCTTGGCCTTGATCGCCGCGACCAGTTCCGCGACGCTCGACACGATCACGCCACCAATCACGGCCGCATAGCCGTCCGTTGCTTCGAGCGGCGACCAGACCAGAATCGGGGCTCGAGTTTTTTTCAGCCACGCCTTGACGTATAGCCCCTTTCCGTTGCCGCTCGCGCCCACCACCGCGATGATGTGCGCCTGATTGCTGGTGCCGGCCGTCATGTCACGTCCCGAACGCGGGCGCTTCCGGCGCGACGGCTAGCTGTTCCTGCGTCATCGATCCCGGCTTGATCTTAGGCGCGGCGAGCTTCGCGGCCTGTTCCGCCTTTGCCTTGTCCATCATCGGCTTGACCACCTGATAGGTGCCGTACCCGATCGGTGCGCCGGCCACCGCGAGCGCGAATAGAGGATGGCCGAGCAGTTGGCCTGCCCCGCCCCAGCCGTACGCCTGATCGCAGCGCCCGAGCGCCGCCGCGAGCGCATCCATGCGCGCATTGGTCCACACCGGCTCAACCGGCGGAATGACGGCCGTCAGCAGTTCCTTGGCCGCGCCAAGCGCCTCGCGCCAGCCGGCCGCCACCGTCGCCGCCTCCGACTCGATGGTGGCCGCTTCGGCCGCTTCGACCTTCGCGGCAATGTCCGCGTGTTCGGACATTTCTTCCTGGGCGATGCCCGCCAGCACGTCCACCGTCGAATCGGCGCGCGTGTCCACGACGGCCGCTTCGAGCGTCGTCGCCTCTGTGATCTTTCCCATTTAAGCCCCTGAGAGAATGCCGCCGAACAGGCCGCCGCGCGGCTTCGGTGCATCGGTTTTTTTCGGTGTTTCGACGGGTTTCACCGCCGGTTTGGGTTCCGCGATTCGCGGCGATTCGCGGACCACGGCAGGCGCTTCATCCGGGTCCGCTTCCGGCCGGATTTTCGCCATGAAAAGCCGGTTGCCCCGCTCCTCTTTCTGCGTCAGCACGACACCGCACCGCCCGCACTTGTAATAGGCCATGCCGCGCACGTTCGAGCGCACATCAACCTCATGGCTACAGGTTCCACAGTCCGCTTTTCCGAGATACGCCATGGCCGCCTCCTTACGCCGTGACCGGGGGGACTGCCGGCGCGGCAGGTGCCACTTCTGGCACTGCCGGTGCCACGGGCGCGGCCGGCTCTACGGCGGCCGGTGCCGATTCCGGCGTCGGTGCCGGGGTCAGCGCCACGATGGCCGGGCGCGTCGCCGCCGCTTCGCCCTCGACCGGTGCCGCCCGCTTGGCGTTCTCCTCCAGCGCCTTCAGCCGCGCCTCGATTTCGTGCAGTGCGTCGATGATGAACTTCGGATGTGTGGCGTTGTGCGCCAGCGCTTCGATTGCTGCCTTGATGCTCATGTTGGTCTGCCTCGTTCTAATGTGCGGGCGTGAGAAGGCCGCCCGCTTGCCCTAACCTGCCTGCGTGCCCAGCTTCATCGTGTCAATGGCCGCCGCCATCATGCGAATAAGGGCGGCTTGCTCCTTCAAAACGATTCGTGCGGCCTGCGGAATGAGCGCCGAAGCCCTCACCACCTTGTCCACCTCCGCTTCGTTGCGCATCGCGTACTGCGTCAGCGTCGCTTTTTCGCTCATTTTCTCCGTGCTCCGTACAGTTATTTACACAGGTCCAAGGCGCGCGCTGCGCGCGCTTCAAACCCAAATCCAAACCCTTCAATCCGCGCTCGACGTAGCCCGCCCGGGTAGAAGGTGCGCCCGCACCAGCAGACGTAGAACCTTCCCCAACCCATGTAACCGCCGATGCGGAAGTGGCACCTGTGCGATATGCCTGGTGTTTCCGGACTACCTGCCATGTGTATCTCCTCGATTCGACGGTTACCGTGCGCGGCAGAATGTCCGTCCAGTTGCCCAGGGCGTCGTGCACCTTCGCGACCTCGAAGTACTCCACGCCGACCGGTCTAGCTGCGGCCGGTTCGCCGTAGGCCGTGAGCGCGTCGCTCGCGACCGTTGCAATGCGGATGCGATAGTTACGGCCGCAGAAAACGCCCCCTTGCGCTTCGACGTAGTGGTCCCACGCGACAGAGGCGTTTTCCCGGCCCTCGAACTTCGCCACCTTGTTGACCGCGTTGAATGCCTTCAGCACGTGCGCCGGTGCGTCAGACGGCACGCTTTCAACACGGCGCATTTCACGCCACGGGCCGACCGGCGGCCCGCCTACCTGCTGGAACTGCTTGATGCGCCAGCGCGAAGCCCATGCTTCGACACGGGCCGACGTATCGAGCGAGTCATTACCCAACAGGTCCTTTTCGAGCTTGTGCCCGTCGATGTTCTTTGCAACGTATTTGGCGATGTAGGCCGCCGCCGTTCCAATCGCCGGGTCCATCGTCTTGAAGTCGCACCGCCTCTCTTGCGCGCCCGCTTCATCACCGTCCATCTGGAGCGCGTATCGGCGGATAGTGGCGCGGATTTTCTGATCGTTCTCAGGCGGATAGAACACCAGCAGGTGCCAATGCGGCGTGCCGTCGTGCATCGGCTCAGCAATGCGGAAACCATAAAGCCGCATGCCTCGGTTAGCCAGTGAGGTGCGAATGCGAGCAAACACGCCGCAAAGATATTTCTGTGCATCTTTCGGTTTGGTGTGGTCGTACTTCGAGTTTTTGACGGCACGGCCACCGATGATTTTGTGGCTATGCATCTTTGACGGACAGGTGACAGTGAGGAAAAGCCCGGTGTGGCCGTGCGCGATGGCGATTCGCTCGAAACCGTTAATACGTGTCATGAGTTCCGCGCGCTTGATGGCGCGGTTAGCCGGTCCCTTGGCCGCCAGTTCTGCCAGCGTGAATTCCTGCTCTGTCTCGACGTTGCGCGCAATGGTCGCCTCAAGCGTCGCCGCGTTGCGTTCGTTCTGCGCCTTGCGGGCCGCCAGCGATTCATTCGACACGTACATGTCGCGCGACTTGTTGACGGTGCCCAGCTCAATCGCCGCGGACTCCAGCGCGCGGGCGTGCGCCTTACGCAACTGTCCGGTCCACCACCTGGCCGCCACCATGCGACGCACGGCGGGCGTGTCGTCGTATTTCTTGGCCGGTGCCTCGATGCCGCGCGCAATACACAAACCTGCGAGCTCGCACCGCGCCTCGAATGCCTCGACCGCCTCCGCTTCGTCGGCCGACACGCCCGCCGCGCGCAGGGCATCGCGGCCGTGCTGCTGCATGTCTGCCATTTCGAGCAGGCGCACGCGACAGCGCTCCGCTCCCTTCCACGCCGCGTCGACTACAGCGCCGTCGTCGGCGTCTAGCGTCAGGTCGTCATTGACTGCGAACGGCAAAAGACGCGCCACGGTGGTCCGTAGCGTCTCGTTTGCATTCCGCTGGGCTTCGTTCGCACCGGTGAGCTTTTCCGGGTTGAATCGCGAACGGCGACGCTCCCACGCGCCGAGCAGCGAGCCGCACCAGCGCGCTGGCAGCGACTCGACCATGGCGTTAGCCCATGCTTCGTTTGATTGGTGTATCACCAGCCACGCCCCTTAAGGACACGGGCGCGCGCCCGTCCGTACGCATCGGTATCAACCGGCGCACGCGACGGACGCGGCCGCATCGCTTTGAACCTGTCCAGTGCTGCATTGATGACGGGCATGCACTCAGCGCGTGCCCTGTCGAATTCCGCACGACGGCGAGCCGTCCACGGTGTGGGGAGAACGTGCGTTGGGCCGACCGAGCCGGGCACGTAGCCGAAAGACACATCCTCCGGACCTTCGGCGTTGTAGCCGAGATCATCGAACGCGGCCGACGTGCTCATTTGCGCCGCCAGTTCGTGAGAACGTCCATCAACAGAACGCCCGACGCTGCACCGGCCAGATAAACGATCAGCAGGACGGGGGTCATTAATCAAACTCCCGCGCGCAGATGATCGAGTCCACCAGATGCTTTGCGCCTTCCATCGTCCGCAGCCCGAAAGCGACCACGCTTCCCTCCTCGTTCATCACGGCAAACCAGCCGTCGAACAGGATTCGCCAGCCTAGGTAAAACGTCGTTGCTGGGATCGGCGCCTCCATCACGCCCCCATCCAGTGGAAAACGGCATTGATCGCGGCGAGCACGCGAGCGCGCCGCTCAAACGGGCTTCGAACGGCGTAGCCGCCGATGGATGACTTGCGAATTTGTAACGAGCTATGACGCATGCCGCACCCCTTAAAACCCACCCCTGACTTTAGAAACGTCGCCCCACGCCTTGCTGGGTGGCCTCCTAGCGCGGCGGGTGGGTGTTTTACCGCTGGCGTTTTGGGGCGACTGGTCAGGAGAATAGTTCAAGGCGTGTAACGTAGTCAAGCCCGTGTAACGTTGCACGCACTTGACGTTTGTCCTAAGGTTCTAACCGGGTGTTTTAAAAAAGGGGTATGGGTGCGATGAAGACCACAATCCAGTATCTGGACGCGGTTAAGAAAAAACTTGACCTGCCGTCTGACTACGCCGCCGCGAAAGCGCTTGGCGTAACGCGTGCCGCAGTTAGCCGATATCGAAATTCATTAGGGACTTTCGATGAAGCTGTTGCGATGCGCGCCGCAGAAATCCTAAATGTTGATCCTCTAGAGGTTATCTCCGCGTGCAAGGCTGAAAGCGCGCACGACGAGCGTATCCGCAAGGTATGGGTGAACATTTGGGGAAAAGCGACGGGAGCGGCGACCACGGTAGCAGTGACCGTGTTCATAGCAGGGCTAGCCGCCGCTCCCTCGCCCGCCAGATCAGCGCCAGTCTCGGCTGAAAGTGCAACTCTTTATCTTATGTCAAATTGAAGTTCTCTAACTTGCTCACCTCGGACTACATTCGGCTATCAGGTGCATCTAATTGTAAGTTTTGTAACATTTACGTTAGATTAGGCACCGCTTCCGATTTCCAGCAGGATTCCAGGTGTCCGCAGAACAACGGCATGGCTGCCTGCATGAGTTTCTTACCCTGACCGACGGTCTTTCAATCGCCGCAGTCGCACGGACATTGCGCTGTTGCTCGCGCACCATCCGCAACTATGTCGCCGGCCGGTCGCCGATACCCTGGCATCGCATTGAAATGCTTCGCCTGCTTGCGCCTGAGACCTCCGCGATGCAAGGCAATTCCAGCGGTGACAAGTCGGCCGAAGAAACCCCTGTAGTGGCCAATATCGAGCCCGATCCAACAAGTCCTGACGTACCGCCGGCTGAATTGCTCGCGTGGGTCGGCGTGCACGCCCCGCACTTCCTTTCGAGCAGACGCAGCTTCGCGCTGTATGTGCGTGGCTGGAACGTGGTCGACAAAATCAGACGCGCCAAGCGTGAAGGCACATTCGCCGCCGTCCTCGCGCGCTGGCACGCGCTGGCAGTCGAACTGCCGCGAATGTGGCGGTCTGGCCGAATGTTCGCGGGCATCGGCCCGCCCGCATACGTCCACGACAAATCAGCATCGTGACGGTTATGGGACACATGGACGGAAAAATGGGGCGTCTAGCGCCCCATTTAATCTGGATGGTTTGGGAACGGTCAGAAATCGAGCTGAGCCGCCGTGATGCCGAGCGCCGACGCGATCTTTTCGCGCGATGCCTTGCGCAGACGATCACTTCCTTCCTGCTGCGCATACGCGGATTGACTGACACCCATACGTGCAGCGACTTCAACTTGCGTCAGGCCAAGATGCTCGCGCCAGGCGCGAACCGGCGTTGCACCGTCAACCGTCAGGCTCACGACTTCGTGCGGAATCAGGCCGCGTTCAGCACTATGCTCGGCGACATATTCCGCGTACGGAATCACGACATAGGCGGGTTTGCCGTCCGGCCCGTTGATGACCTGAATGTTAGTACGTGCGTTCATTGCGTTTCCTCACTTCCTCAATCTCGACGACCTTGATAGCGCCGTCCCAGTTGAACAAGACCCGGTAATTGCCGACGCGGAGCCGGTAGCCGTAATCGTGATCGGTCAGCGCTTTCACGCTCTGGCAATCTGGCATCGCGGCCAGAGTACTCACGCCGTCGCGAATCGCTGCCTGATGCTGCCGGTCAAGCTTGCGCAATTGTTTTGCCGCTTTCTGGGTCCAGTTAATTGCGTTCATGCTTTTATTATAAGCTAAATATAAGTTTTTTCGCCAGCTTAACTTATTTTTTGGCCGAGCCCCCTGCTCGCTTTGGTGCAGCTCCCGTCCGTCATTCGAACCTCGATCGAACGTGAGCCCGAACGAACATCCGTGTATGGATTCGTGTTCGTTAGCGCGGCACACGCGAGATCCACCCGAACCCGAACCACCTACTCCACCAGTAAACGAAGCGTGATTGCTCAAACCCCAAGTCTGAGTAAGCGTCTAGTCCGTGGATGAGCGACCAGAGTCGCGTCTCATTGCCTTCAATTAGTTTGAGCAGGCCCTGCAAGCGCCGGGTAAGTTGCTTGGGGTCCATCTCCTTGTGATGCTCGACGACGACGAAGAATGCGCCACGGAACGCGCGCAAGTTCTCGTATGCGTAATCGAGCGAACAAAATTGCTTCAGTCGAGCATTCCGATTTCCAGCAGGATTCCAGGTGTCCGCAGAACAACGGCATGGCTGCCTGCATGAGTTTCTTACCCTGACCGACGGTCTTTCAATCGCCGCAGTTGCCCGGACATTGCGCTGTTGCTCGCGCACGATCCGCAACTACGTCGCCGGCCGGTCGCCGATACCCTGGCATCGCATTGAAATGCTTCGCCTGCTTGCGCTTGAGACCTCCGCGATGCAAGGCAATTCCAGCGGTGACAAGTCGGCCGAAGAAACCCCTGTAGTGGCCAATATCGAGCCCGATCCAACAAGTCCTGACGTACCGCCGGCTGAATTGCTCGCGTGGGTCGGTGTTCACGCTCCGCATTTCCTTTCGAGCAAACGCAGTTTCGCGCTGTACGTGCGCGGCCGGAACGTGGTTGACAAAATTCGACGCGCCAAACGTGAAGGGACGTTTGCCGCGGTGCTTGCGCGCTGGCGCTCGCTTGCGGTCGAACTACCGCGAATGTGGCGTTCTGGCCGGATGTTTGCGGGCATCGGACCGCCGGCATATACGCAAGACGAGCGCGATCCCTAGCCCTAACTCGTCTGATTTGCATTCAGAACGCTAACCATCCGAAGCAGCACGCAAACAAATAAGCCCGCGAAACGCGGGCCCACCCGGTTCTCACCTTCCCTACCTTCCGGCCCATCGACGGACTGTTATGCCTCGTGCAGCCGCCAATGGGTCGGTTGGACGTGTGCCGAGACGATCCGGCCTTCATCTTGCGGATTGAGGAGATCCTTCTGTCGTCCAAGCAGCACGAAGCAAGGCTCGTCGACCGGATTAAGGCTCGACTGCTCGCTGACGAAACGGGCTGGGGACTCCACAACTTTGTCGTCGACGAGGTGCCGCACCTTCACGCTAATTTCCGTGGCGGTCGCGGAAAGCTCCGGCAATCGCTCGCCGATCCTGACCCAGTCGTCACTGGCAGGGCGCGATTGTTCCGCCCACGGATTCGCATCCGGATTGCGGCCGTGTCGCGTCAGGAATTCCCTGATCGTCGAAATATCGGGTCGCGTTACGTCCCCCGGCGTCGTGAAATACTTGTTTGCATAGTGAAGCGCCGCATCGCGTACCCTTTGGGCGGCTGGATTCGGGCGATCGAATTCGGTTGCCAACCGAGAGAGGTGGCCACTAATTCGGTCGTATTCGTCTTTCGAAATTTCGAATGCGTTCATCGTTTTTCATGTCAAGTGATGTGATCGAGCCGCCACAGCGATGCGGCACCACCAAGTTTCTAACGGCCTCGAATCATGCCGTGAGAGCTGGCCCACTCGCGAAGCGCATCGTTCATGCGCGATTGCCATCCGTCGCCAGTCCCCTTGAAAGCATCAATAAGGTCAGGATCGAGCCGGATCGTTGTACGTACCTTGTGCTGGTCGATCGGCATCGAGGGGCGGCCGGGGCCTCTCAGCGCGGCGGCAGCCGCCTTTTCGCCGACCATCGCCGGCAACGCATCACGCGCGGGACGCATGCGCTTCAATTGCGCGTCCGTGAGCGGCCGGTTATCTGCATCACTCTCGGCCGCCTTGGTGAGCGCCACATCTTCAGCGGCGTCGGGGATGTGAAATTTACGCTTCGTCGACATATTTAAGCACCTCTCTACGGTTAGCTTTGCGCAGACTGATTGCACGCAGCGTTTCGCCGCGCATGGTGAATGAAAGCGAATAGATGCGATCGCCGATCGGGCCGAGAGCGGTAAACCGTTCTTCGCTGTAATCGAATCGGTCATCACGTCACACCAGCGCGGCGTCCATCTCGAATGCTTCGGCCATCGCCAGCGAAACGCCGTGCTTCCCTTGGTTGGTTTGGTCTTTGACCGGGTCGAATTCGATTGGCATGTAATTATTGTATGCACAATAACTAAGGCTTGCAATCTATTTTTGTGCATACAAAAACCGGGAGCGTCCCGGCGTATCTCAGTGCGCGCGACGCATCGCTTTTCGTGACTGGCAGTACGTGACCGGCGCCTCGTGCGGGCGTGACTGCTTTGACGGTCGTGTCGCCAAGCCGTAGCGCGAGCAGCCAGCAGAAGCAGGCGCCCTCCTCAATCACGACGGCGAACGCCATACCCGCAAACAGATCGATGCGACCGGCAGCGACGCCGAAAGCAGTCAACAAGCCTGCAAGCGGATCAGCTTTCGCCGCCGTGCGCTCGGCGTCTGCTCGGTCGAACGCCAATTCTCGACGCCTCACTTCGGCCGACTCGGCGTCGAGTGCGACGAGTCGCGCATTGAGGGCGGTGCGTTCGATGCGAACCGCTGCGCATCGGTCGTTGCACCTACGTTCGGTTTCGCGGGCAAGTCGCGCTACGATGCCGGCGCGCTCACTGGCGATCCCTGCCAGATTGCGATCGGGAATGGAGACTACCGGAACGACCGCCGCACGGACTTCACCTGCATGTTTTTGTGCCATGACGAAAAACACGGCGTGCCCGTAGCAAGTCGCCGTCATACAACCAATCCACAGCACTATGCCGAGCGCCCGAATCCGCGAGCCATGAGGACGACACAGCGCGGGAAGAAGGTGAGCGGCAACAACCAGCACGATGCCCACGCAGACGAGGAGCACGCGCTCGCCAAGTAACCCGCCCCGCTGCCATCTTGCGACTATCGACAGACAGGCCGCAGTTGTGGTGGCCGCGAGCGCGAGTAACGCTGGTGGAGCTCTAGTCATCCCGTTTCGCTCCCCCCGGAGTTGGTTAAAGATCAAACTGCAGTTCGGTGTTGCTTCGCCTCTGCCGTTTGGGTATTGGCAGTTCGGGCGGGAACATTTCGAGTTTCGTGCGATAGGTGTGGCCGCATGTCACGTCGTCGCACTGAAAGTCAATCTCCCAATCCGTCTCTGATTTCTTTTCCATCGCGCGCGCGATACCGCGAGCGTTGCAATGCGGGCAGGCGATTGTGAATCTCACGGTCGGTTCTCCCGATGCATCGTCCTGTGCGCGTTCACCGCGCCGCGAAGCATCGGCGACGGCCGCACTTCGAGCGACACGCCTTCGCGCGGCCGTGACGGCGCCGACAGCGAGAACAGGATTTCAAAGCCCGCCGGGGTGCGATAGCCGCAGTCCTCGCAAACGAAGTACATGCGCCGCAGCGTTGTAGACAGACTTTCGGTATGGCGTGCGTCAATTTCGCCGCCGCAGCATGGGCAATCGATCTTCATTTGTGTCACGGGACCTCCTCGGTCTACAGGTTCCGTTGACCCCATCTCGCACCGTTCCCTTCCCCGCTGACGCTGATTTTATTGCTGCGACCCAGTTGCGCAACCGGACCGGCCACCCCTGGCCGATCGTTGCGCGTACAGTTATTGACACAAGTCCGAGTGCTCGCGGCTTCGCCGCTGCGCTCAACCTTCCGCCACTCATAGCGAGTAGCAGGAACAAAAATCTCTGTTTCCTTCGAGTACGCGCACATACCGTCTACGATGTACGCAATGCCCGTGGCCGCAATACCGTGTGGCACCTTGACCGGTGCAATGCCGTACCGGCCTTCGCGGTGCTGCGTGGTGCGCTTAACGTAAATCAGGCGCTCTTCGCCCGCGACGCCGCCCATGGCGCGCGCGTATTGCGCCCAGTCCGCTTTATGGGTTTCTGTCTTTTGCGCCGCATGCCATGCCTCCACAATTGCGGGGGATTCGTGCGCTCGGACTGCGCAGCTCGCGGCGCAAGCCGCGTAGCGATGCGCCAGTTACGTCCTGGCCACCGTCCCGCGGACTTTGATGGTGGCGCCGCATGCCTAGAACCGCGCGCGAATCCCCACGCCCGCAGTCTCGCCAGACGACAAGCCGGCAAAATGGTCGTACATGTACACGGCGTAGAGATCCGTGCGTTTGGAGAGCGGGTAGTCGTATCCTAGCGATGCAGTCTGGCGGGTCTGATTGAGTCCGCCGGAATCGCGCGAATACGCATACGACGCCAGAACCCTGCCCGTTCCAACAGCGATTGCCGCGCCGCCTTCGAACATGTTGACGTGGAGATCCTTGCTGATCACATTGTCATCGGTATAGGTGTATTCGCCGTATAGCTTCGCAATCGAAAACTCGTACGAGGCCGCGAGCTGGGTCGCTGTCTGACTGTGAAAACCCTTCAGCAGGGAATTCAGGTCGCCTGCCGTCGAGTTAAAGTTCGCGTATTGGTAGACGGCGCCGGCGGCAAAGGGACCGTTCCGATAAGAAGCCTGGAGCGAGTACTGCTTGCTGCCGTTCCCAGAGCTGCTGTCACCGAACGCGTAGATTGCGTGGCCGGTAAATCCGTGCAGATCAGGAGTGGCATACTGGACTGCATTGCTCCAGGCGGTCCCGCCGACGATCCCCTGATCGGTCTTGTACGCCGGATAAGTACCGAGGCCGGCATACATCTGGACGATGGTCGGCGAGAATGTGAAAGAGGCGTAAAACGGATTGAACTGGCATGCCTGCAAATACAGCAGACTGCTCTGGCGTCCGAGCGTCACCGTGCCGGCAGGTGTCGTGAGGCCGACATACGCATTGCGTGAGAAGAACGGATCGCCGTTGAACGACCCGTACGCGCCATTCTGTGGACGGAAAAAACCCTCGATAGCAAAAATCGTCTTGTAGCCGCCGCCCAGGTCCTCCTGACCGCCGAAGCCCCAGAACGAGGTAGACAGACCACCGCCACCTTCCTGCCAGCTAGCAGCTTTGCCGGGATATTTCTGGACGCCGACCCATGTATCGACGATGCCATATAGCTGGACGCTCGATTGCGCGTATGCGTGAGCGCCTATCACCATAGAAGCGATTATCGCAGTAATGCGGTAAATCCTTTTCAGCAAAGCAGTGCAAGCACTTTCTACAAACATAGTATTGCCTCTTTCGCTCTTTCAAATGACGAGTGGATGCGGACGTCGTGATTGACGTCTCGAAGCCAGGGGTAATTGCGGGCGCAACTTATACTTGAGGCGGAATTCGAGGCCTGTGCTCTGGCCGCAAATCAAATGCGGCAGTGTGCCGGATGCGACCTGCAGGCGATCACACGATCACAAACAATCGATTGTTTGGGGAGCCGCCCTTGATGTTCCCCGCGATGGTACGTGCGCAGCGTCGATTCTGATGCGACACGCAAACCTGGACGATCGCCATCGACCCAATCCCTGGCAACCGCCTTGGATCAAAAGCGCTGACGCGAATAGGAGCGGTGCTCCAACGATCTTCGGTGATACGAGACGATCGCAGTTTTGATTTTCTGGAACAGAAAGAAATAGAGTTTGATGTACTGCCCCACCAGAATGGCGTTCATGAACGTGCCTTCGCGGATGAATTTGGGTCCGCCAAGCAGGGCGAAACCGATCGCTGCACTAATGATCAAAAGCGTGCAGTCGAAAGCCGTCTTGATGTCCCCCCATCTCAATCCAGTGCGCTTGAAAAGCGTATTGACGAACATGTCGATCGGCATGAGCACGAGATTCGCCCGGATCATCAGGAACAGGCCGAAAGCCAGCAATGCATCTGCGAAAGCTAACAGGAAGAATTTCGGAAGATAGTCCTGAAAACCGATCGACCTGGTCAGCATCAGATTCAGATCCAGGCACGTAGCCAGCACAAACGCCGGAATCAACGAGGCGAAATTCTTCAGTTTGAAGTCTTTCCGCGCAGCCAGATAAGTCAGGAACAGCATGAACAACTCAAGCATGAAGTTGTACGTGCCCTGACTGAGACGCGGGTACACGAGGGTCATCGTTCGGGTCAGGCTGCTTTGCGGCGAAATGCCTATGCCGGCCCTGACGGCCAGACTAATGCCCATGGTCAGTATATAAATGCCAATGACGTAGGTGATCCAGCGCCGTTTAAGGCTCCCGGTATCAATGACTTCAGCTTCCCTTGCATGGTGCGCCATTACTGCCCCTTGGTTGTCTTCCTGCTTTTGTGCGGTGCTGCTCACTTTTCTTGATGATGGGACACCGCGCTATGGTGAAGCGTTTTCCGCGATTTACCGGAGTGAACGTGCCGGTTCCATCCTCAGCTCCCACGGCCGGCGGTAATCTAATGCACCCACCGGCCTTCTCCTCCTATCGGGTTAGCATCAAACCATGAAACCGAACCGGTCGAGAGAGATGAACAAGGTCAACAGTTTGTTCACCACGGGCTCGCCTTCATTGCGATTACCCATCGCCTCTAACGCGGCGTCGACGGCGCGGGTCGCGCTAAGCAAGTCGGAAAGGTTCATGTTGGCCTGGACGCCGTAGATATCCAAGGGCAGCACCGCCTTGACTTCCTTGTTGTCAGTGACGACGCAGCCGCCCGCATAGGCGTCGACCTGTTGGAGGCAGTGGCACATTTCTGCGCTGTTCGGTCCGACCGCAACGAAGTAGGCTTTGGGCGCGGGCCAAAACGTTGCCACAGCGCCGCGATCGACATAAACGCCCTTGAACAGACCGTTGACCACATGGCGCTTACCGTCGGCATAGCGCTGTACGACCGAAATCCGGTTGAGCTTGACGCCCCCTACTTCGGCGACGACTTTGCCGTCCCGCAACGGCACCCACACTTCCTGATAGAACTTCTCGTGGCCTCGGCCATAGACGTCGAACAGGTACACCTTCGCCTGCTCGCCATCTGCGGAGATTTCCAGTGGAACAAGCTCCAGTTGTTCCGGCGTCAGATTGCCGAGACCTGGAACCGGTTTTTTCACCATGCTGGAATAGTCGATATCGGCTTGCTTCAACAGCTTGCGATCTTTGGCGACCAGTTCGCCATCCTTGAAAACAAAGCGCGGGTTGATCTTCGACAGGCTGTCGGTCAGCACGATATCGGCGAACCGGCCTGGCGTCAGGGAACCGAACTTGTTGTCCATCCGGAACGCACGCGCCGTGTAGAGGGTCGCCATCTTGATCGCCTTGATCGGCTCGATGCCCATTTCAGCGCACAGCGAAACGATCCAGTCCATGTGGCCCTTGGTCAGCAGGCGGTCGACCGAGATATTGTCCGCGCACAGTTGGAAATTCTCGGCAGGCCACTTGCGCTTGACGATCGCACGCAGCATGATTTTGATCACCTCACTGCTGCCGACACCGAATTTGATTTGCGTCTGAAGGCCGTAGCGGACGCTCTTCTCGATGTCGTCCTCCTTCCAGACATCGTGGTTGGCGAAGGCGCCGATCGCGGGCATGTAGTTCAGCATCATGTCCGACAGCGTGGTCACGCCCCAGTGCGTGTTCATGAAGCCGCCCTTGGCACGTCCCAAGGCAGATTTGCGGAAGTCGTCGTCATTGCCCACGCTGTAGGTGAGGTGCGCGAGTTCGCCCAGGCCGATCACCGGATCCATCTTCAGCAGGGCGTCGGTGACCGCCACGGAAGTTTTCTTTCCGGGTGCAAATGCGTAGACCCGATAAGGTAGGCGTTCGTGGTTCTTGAACAGTTGCTCGGTTGCCTGCACCGCTTCCGCGCCCGCCGCGCTCACAAAATCGAGGCATTCAGAAAAAATGGTGGTCGTGCCGCAGGGGACGATGGCCTCGGCGAACGCTGCCGGATGGGCCAATTGCGCATCGAAGTGGACGTGAGCGTCGATCAGCCCTGGAATGGCATAAAGGCCTTCACCGTCAAAAACCTCACGTACCTTGATAGCCATTTCGTCAGGATTCAATGCGACGATGCGCTTGTCGTAAATCAGGATGGACCCTTGATAGACAGTTTCGCTGTGGACATCAAGGATATTCAGATTTTTCAGGAGAAGATCGGCCTCCTTCCTTCCGTTGAGAACCTCGAAGATCGCTCTCACCTGGTCATAGTGGGCACTAGCCTGGCCATGCTGCCCGGACGCCGTGACGCTTCTCTCGCTGACTTCTTGATACATGGTTGTCTCACTTTCATCAATTAGTTTGAGGCTGCTTTTTGCCGCGCCGCAACGAACTACAAACCAACGCGACTGGTGCAATTAAGACTGAAGTGAGTGTTTCTAAAAAGAAGCGTTTTTTGCACGGAGTGTGCACTTTTCGAGTACGCTATGCCGACCAGAGAGAGACAGGCGACCGACCAGAGAGGCAGCCGAACATGCTCCATTCACGATTGCTGCGCTACCTCGACGAGGTTGCACGTTCCGGCTCGATCCGCGGCGCCGGCGAAAAGCTGCACATTGCCCCTTCCGCCATCAATAAGCATCTGCTGCTCCTTGAAGAGGAAATCGGCGAACCGCTGTTCGAGCGCCTGCCGCGCGGGCTGCGACCGACGCCGGCAGGAGAAATCCTGCTGGCCCACGTGCGCAGAACCATTCTGGAATACCGCCAGGTCGAAGCCGAGATACGCGACCTCAAGACGCTGCAGAAGGGCGAGGTGATCATTGCCACAGTGACCGGGCTGGCCAGCGGAATCGCCTCCACTGCAGCGGCAAGTTTCTGTGCGCACCACCCTCATATCAAGATTTCGATCAGGGCCACGTCCGGGCGCGAAATCCTGGACGCGCTTGTCAGCGGTGAAGCCGATCTGGGCCTGGGCTTCAACCTGGCGCCATCGCCGCAACTCGAAATCCTTTGGGAGATGGACACGCGCCTCGGTGCCGTGATCGCACCGAACCATGCATTGGCGCGTATGGAGTCCATACCGCTCGCCTACTGCACATCTTATCCACTCATCTTCGCCGACCGGTCCATGCTGATGCACGGCATAGTCGCCGATACTTTCGTGGAAGCGGGACTCAGCGTCGAACCAGCCTTTCGAACGAATTCGATCGAGACGATGAAACGCCTCGCCGCTGCAAGCGAAAGCATTGCGTTTCTCAGCAAGTTCGACATCGCGGAGGAGCACCGCCAGGAGATTCTCACTTACCGGCAGATTCGTGACCGCGTCTTCAGCAGGAACGTGCTCTCCCTCGTGCGCCGCGAAAAGCAGGGACACGGCCTTGCGAGCTTGCTGCTCGCTGAGGAAATCATGGGCGTATTAGGGGCGATGAGCGGATGACGCAGCTTCGCGCTGCATGTGCGTGGCTGGACCGTGGTCGACAAAATCCGATGCACCAAGCACGAAGGCACGTTCGCCGCGGTACTCGCGCGCTGGCGATCACTCGCAGTCGACCTGCCGCGAATGTGGCGCTCTGGCCGGATGCGTTGCGCTCGCACTGATTCGTTCAGCGTAGCTAACAGCGATACGGGAGTTCAAATCGATCTAGTCATTTTGGCCCGTCCAGCAAGACGGGCCGCTCCCACCATCATCCCCACGTCGGCAAAAATTGACGATTTTTGAACAGCATTCAGGCAACGACCGGCCCAAACGTGTTGCCCACATGGCAACACATCGTGGCTTCCAATTCGGAGGTCGGCCAAATAAAACTGGATCGAATTAGTCTCGGGGTCGTCGCTCCCCGGCTTCCCGATTCTCAGCCACGACTCGGCGAACGGCTTCCAAAAGGTCCGGGCGCGCTTCGGGGTCGGGGACTTCGATCAGCTTGCGCGGAGCCCTGGCTTGGGGCTTCAGCGTCACACCGTAAAGTTTTTGCGGCGCAGTCATAGTTCTTCTCCGGCTTCGATAACAGCCACTTCGGACGGCAGACTCGGTTTTGCTTCTGGTTTCCGAAAATCACACTTTCGGATCTTTACGGAGTAAGGAGCTGTGCACTCCGTGCGTCGTGCGCCTCCAGGCTTCGTCGGCGCGTTGTTGGGCCGATTTCACGGTATATGCGCCCCGCTGCTTGCCCTTCGGAGCTGGCGAAAGCGCCGAAGTCAGACCAGAAAGTGTCCGGCGGACGGTCTTGCTGAACATGGCACACTCCGCGTTTGTGTCGGAATGGTCAGTCTAGGCCTTTACGTGCAGCTCGTGATACTGCACGTTTACACAGTATTTTGGCGAGTGCGCTATGGACGGACGCGACAGGCACGTTCCGCACCGATGGGCAGGTCGCGGCTGTACTTCACCTCCTCTCAGGTCCTGGCTCACTCAGACGCTAGACCGTTCAAGCCGGCCCCACGCCGGTCTTTTTTCGCTCCGCGTTCACTCACGATCCCCATTTGACTGGTGGTCCGACGGGCTATCGGGCCTCTTACCCTGCGATTTCTTCGTTCGACGTAGCGCCTCTCCAATCTGACCGGCTGTGTCTCGGATAGACGAGCGCATGTACCAGGGCCACCACGCCAGGTGATAGAACCACACGAACGCTGAGCGATACCCCCGGAGCCACTCCTGACGAATACCTGTTGACGGAAAGCTCTCAAAGGGGCGGTGTCCGAGCGTCATCACGCCGATTGTCATCCAGGCAACAGCAACCACGAAAGTGGGAAGGGACAGCAAGCAGGCAGCAAAGAACAACGCAACCGGCAAGCAGAGAATAAGTGGCGAGCGAGTTTTCATATCGTTTTCGCGCCAGCATAATCATTTCGATTTTTCAGCTTACAGCATTTCGCGGAATGCAACCGACCAGGTTTTCTGTCATTTTTGCCCGGTAGCAGTATTCGTGATCGGTCAGATCTTTCGTGCTCTGACAATCTGGCACAAGAGTAATTTAAGTTTTTGCCAGCTTAACTTTAGCCGCTGCCCGCCAGCCGCCTAAGATGCATCCCCTTGCATCGGCTCGACGAGATCCGGCCCATCAGGCCCGGACCGGTTGACCTTGCGGGGCACGGCAAACCAGGCGAACGCCTCGGGCGTCTCGGCAGCGGTTCGCGCGAGGAAAACAGCACGCTCAGCAGATGTAGCCGAGTCCAGATACTCCCAAGCAACGTCCGCCGAGAACACCACGGGCCGCCGGTCATGGACGTCTACCAGCCCAGCACCTGCCTCAGCCGTCACGATCACGAAACCGTCGCCTTCGTGTGGTTCCCTGTCCGGACGGACGTTGGTGAGGCCCGCGACGTAAAGCGGCTGACCGCTTTTTGCATGGATGGCATAAGGCTGCTTGCCGTTGCTCTCTGCTTTCCACTCGTACCAGTAGTCGGCAGGCACAATGATGCGCCCGCGTTCCCACATCGCGGCCCATGCTGAACTGGCCGCCTTTTCGACTTTCGCGTTAATCATCTGCGGAAGGCCTTTCGCGACGGCCCACGCTGGCCGATAACCCCAGTGCACCAGCCGTACCACACCATCCGGATAGACCACGGGTTGCCGACTCCCCGGCGCCGCATTCCAGCTTGGAGTATCGGTGGGCGTCGCGTCATTCAGGAGCGGCCAGCGATTATCGCGGTCGCTGGCGAGCGGGATCAGATAGTCGATGCCGTAGCGAGCTCGAGCGTAACGACCGCACATGGATGCGCTCCTCGTCGTGGGCAATGGTGGTCACAAGGCTTGCATCCGATGATCGCACCATCCAGTAATCGTCGTCCATCGCGGAAGACGCCAAAGTTACTTTGAGCACGCCGCAGCATGGTTACGCCGCCCAAGAGAGCATCAGAGCAACCCGGTTCGGTACCAGATTGAACCAGGGTGCCAGCACAATTAATAATCCGCCCAGCCGTCTTCACCAATTAGCGGCACGAAGCTCACGTCGCCTAGCCAGCGTTCGTGATAATCGTGTTCGCCGTGGCGTACCAGTTGAATCAATCGCTGATGATGATGCTCGCGCCCGACCGGCATAACGATGCGTCCACCGATCGAAAGTTGCATACACCAAGCCCGCGGAACACGCGGACCGCCAGCACCCGCAATAATCGCGTCATACGGTGCATAGGCCTCCAGGCCAACCGTGCCGTCGCCAAGATGAACGGTCACGTTTGAAAAACCCAACCGCGCCAGCGTCTCGCGAGCGGTGTCCGCGAGCACCGGATCGCGCTCAACGGAATGCACCTGCGCCACGATTAGCGCCACAATGGCGGCGGCATACCCTGACCCCGTACCAACGTCGAGAACCCGGTCGTGCGGACCCAGTTCGGCCGCCTCTATCATCTGCGCGACAACAGCAGGTTGCGAAATCGCTTGCTGACTCGGGATGGGCAACGCACTATCGTCGTACGCATATTCACGGAGTTGCGCAGGGACGAATTCCTCGCGCGGCACACGGCGCATCGCGGATAGCACGTTGGAATCGCGGATGCCGCGCCCTGCGATTTGCCGTGCAACCATCCACTCCCGGGCTTCCCTGAAATCGATCATTGTGGCCTCCCTCTGACGGCCCCGCAGGCTTGACTCATGATCTGGCTCGCCGATGCGGTGCTCGTGACACACGCGCTGATCGCGCTTTTTATCGTGGGCGGACTCGCCGCGATCTGGGTTGGCGCGTGCCTCGGTTGGGAATGGGTCCACCACCGGTTATTCCGGCTCGCTCATCTACTCGCGATCGGCATCGTATCGAGCTTAGCACTGCTGGGCGCACCCTGCCCCTTGACTACGCTCGAAGACTGGCTGCGCAATGACTCGGTTGGAACGCAAGGTTTCATCCAGCGTTGGGTGAGCCGCCTGCTTTATTACGATTTTCCAACCTGGGTGTTTACGCTCTCCTACGTGGTATTCGCACTGCTGGTGCTACTGACCTGGCGCGCGGCTCCTCCCAGGCGGCACAGGTAACGCAAAAGCGGTTTGCCGCACGATCCACGGCTTCTCAGTTGCGTCAGAAAGACAGCCGGTTTTGCGCCTAGTTCGATATTGGCGAACACGGAAGGCCGAATGGAATGATGACGTCGTGTGGCACACGGGTCCGTTTTCGCGAATAATGGCCCCACATCCACTACTGGACGAGGGCGACCATGCATTACAGCCCCGAAGCCATCCGTACCATTGCTCTGGTCGGGCATGCAGGCTGTGGCAAGACATCGCTGGTCGAAGCTCTGCTTTACCAGGGTGGTGAGTTACGCGCGGCCGGCAGCGTGGAGCGCGGCACCACGGTCTGCGATTTCGACCCGCTCGAGCGCAAATATCACCACTCTCTGAATTCCGCCATTGCCCACCTGCACTACCGGGATACACGCATCTATCTACTCGATACGCCCGGCTATCCGGACTTTTCCGGGCTGTCGATCAGTACCCTGCCCGCGGTCGAAACCGTCGCCATTGTCATCAACGCACAGACCGGCATCGAAATGACCACCCGGCGCATGATGGCGTGGGCGGAGAAACGCAAGCTCTGCAGAATGATCATCGTGAACGGTATCGATGGCGAAAAGGTCGACCTGCCGGCGCTTCTGACTCAAATCCAGGAGGCCTTCGGCAAGGAATGCCTGCCCATCAACCTGCCAGCGCAAAACGGCAGCCAGGTAGTGGATTGCTTTTTCAATCCTGCCGGCGAGGCCGACTTCCTGTCCGTTGCGGCGGCGCACAATGCGCTGGTCGACCAGGTGGTCGAGATCGACCCCGCCTTGATGGAGCTTTATCTGGAGCAAGGCGAGGCGATCAGCCCGGAGCAGTTGCACGAGCCCTTCGAGCGGGCGCTGCGCGAAGCGCATCTGGTCCCGATCTGCTTTACGTCAGCGGCCAACGGCGCGGGCATCGCGGAATTGCTCGACGTATTCGTCCGTCTCCTGCCCAATCCCATGGAAGGCAACCCGCCGCTCTTCTACCGCGATGCCGGCGGCCGCCAACAAGTTGTGCGCGCCGAACCGGTGGCCGACAAGCATGTATTGGCCCACGCCTTCAAGATCGTCATGGACCCTTATATCGGCAAGATGGCGGTGTTTCGCATCCATCAGGGCACGATCAGGCGCGATAGCCAGCTCTATATCGGTGACGGGCGCCAGCCGTTCAGAGTCGCCCATCTGATGATGCTGCAGGGCAAGGAACACGTGGATGTTCCGCAAGCCGGCCCAGGCGATATCTGCGCCACGGCCAAGATCGACGAAATCGGCTTTGATGCCGTGCTGCACGACGCCCCCGAGGACGGCAACATCCACCTGACCCCGCTCGACTTCCCCACGCCAATCTATGGATTGGCGATCGAGCCTGCGCGCCGGGGCAACGAGCAACGCCTCTGGGAGATTCTGCAAAAACTGAGCGCTGAAGACCCGTGTCTGCGCATCGAGCACCCGGTCGGCACCAACGAGACCGTGGTGCGCGGTCTGGGTGAGTTGCACCTGCGCCTCATGCTGGAGCGACTATCCGAGCAGTACAAGCTCGAGGTCGTAACACGGCCGCCGAAAATCGCCTATCGGGAAACCATCGGCGGCAAAGCCGAGGGGCACTGTCGCCACAAGAAGCAAACCGGCGGCGCCGGGCAATTCGGCGAAGTGATGCTGCGCGTAGAGCCGCTGCCGCGAGGCACGGGTTTCGAGTTCGTCGACGCGGTCAAGGGTGGCGCCATTCCCGGCCAGTTCATGCCCGCCGTGGAAAAAGGCATCCAGCAGGTCATCGAAGGCGGGCCGCTTGCCGGCTTTCCGATGCAGGATGTGCGCGTCACCGTCTTCGACGGCAAGAGCCATTCAGTCGACTCCAAGGAAGTGGCATTCGTTTCCGCCGGGCGCAAGGCCTTCATCGATGCGGTGCTGAAAGCTCAGCCCATCCTGCTCGAGCCTATCGTGGACATCGAGGTCATGACGCCGGAAGGCGCGATGGGCGACATTATCGGCGACCTGTCGGCGAGGCGGGGGCAAGTCCATGGCACACGCACGGCCGCCGGCAACGCCGTGGTCGTCGCGGGACAGGTGCCCTTGTCCGAACTCAACGACTATCAGTCGCGGCTGAACGCCATCGCAGGCGGGCACGGCAACTACAGCATTCAGCTTAGCCACTACGATCCGGTACCGCCCGCCCAGCAGGAGCGGATGGCGTCGCAGCACAAAAAGCAGGGCGACGGCGCGGCGCAATGACCGCCCGTGCGTGCCCTACCCTGTGCTTCTGCGCAAGCTGTCCGCCAGCCCTATGAAGGAGCCGCCGTCATGCTGAATTACCCCGCCGCCTACCAGTCCACCCAGGGTTCCGCACTCGACGTCGACAAGACGTTCTATCAACGCATCGCCTCGCAGCACGACACCCGCACGCTGGTCGAATCGATCGTCGTGCCAATCAGGTCCGGTCAAGCCTGGACCGTGCCGGCCGGTCATGTGTTCCGGATCGTCACGATCGAAGGTCCGCAGGTGGCCGACCTGAACATGTGGAACCAGCACAATCCGCGCGAGCGCATGTGGGCCTCGCGCACGCGTCAGTTGCAGCAGGCACACGTGAGCACGTTCGACCGTCTGTGGTCAACGCTGCCCTTCCTGCGTCCCATGGTAACGATCACCGACGACAGCCTCGCGGACTACGGAATCGATGAACACGGTGGTCGCGTTCATGATCTCCTGGGCACGCGCTGCGATCCTTACGTCAACCGCATGCTGACCGGTGAGGATTTTCATTTCCACTGCCACTCCAATCTCACGCGTGCGATCGCGCCGTACGGATTGACCGAATACGATGTGCATGACGTGCTCAACGTTTTCCAGTGCACCGGCCTGAATCTCGACGACAAATACTTCATGAAGGCATGTCCCGCCAAGAAGGGGGACTACCTCGAATTTTTCGCGGAAATCGAGCTGCTTTGCGCGCTGTCGACCTGTCCGGGTGGCGATCTTTCGTTGCCGATGTGGGGACCGGATGCGCGCGATCCGCTGGAGGTGTGCCGGCCGCTTGGCGTCGAGGTCTACCGGCTCGCGCCGCAGATGCTGGACGGCTGGACGTCGCCGGACGTCGCTGCATACAAGGGGCAGCACGGTATGACGCTGCAGCAGCCGGATTGGAAGAAATGAGCTTCGGGCGCGCCGGGTAAGCTGCGACGAAACTCGTGGCATCAAAACGCAATCCGCCGGTCACAGCGCAAACAATCTCCCACGCTGCGGTTCGCGGTCTTCCACGCCCGCGAGTCGCAACGCGTGCCAGGCCATTGCGAAGTTGCTCGATATCACCGGCTTGCCGATCTTCGATTCAAGTTCAGGAACGAGTTCGGCAATCCGCAAACTCGTACATGACACGAAAACGGCATCCACATCCGGCTGCAGTGCAAGGCGCTCGACCGCGCACCGCAGAGACACAGTGTCGATCCGTGCCACTTCGTTATCGTTGGCATGTTCGAACGACGCCATGCGCGTAATGCCGACACCGCGCGCCTCGATGTAGTCGCGCATATAGTCGTTGATCGACCGCACGTAGGGCGTCAACAGTGCGGCGCGCTGAACGCCCAGTGCGCGCAGCGCAGCAAGCGCAGCGGTAATCGGCGTGGTGCACGCGACGCCCGGACGCGCCTCACGAATGCGCGCGAATACGTTCTCCTCGCCGATCACCATCGATGCCGACGTGCAGCCAAACGCCACGACATCGATCCGCTCGGCCGGACGAATCAGCGCGACAGCCGAAGCGATACGCGCCTCCATTTCCGCGAGGCGTTCGGGCGTGATATCCGGCGAGTTGAGCACGCGGCTTTCATAGAAAGCCACGCCGTCCTGAGTCAGCAGCTTGCGCCACTCGTGTTCGATCGTATGATCGGTGGCGAGTACTACCAGTCCAATGGCAGCGCGCCGGCAGATGCCGTCGTCCAGCGCGAATTCGAGCCTGACGTAGGCATCGTCCTGCAGTGGAATCGTGCTCATTTCAGTGTCATCCCTGTCATGTCGAGTTCGGGCTGGCGGCCGGCCATGATGTCGGCCAGCAGTTTTGCAGTGCCGCACGACATCGTCCATCCCATGTGCCCGTGGCCCGTGTTCAGGTACAGGTTCCGGTGACGCGTGCGGCCGATTAGCGGTGTCCCCTCGGGCGTCATCGGCCGCAGACCGGCCCAGTAGGACCCGAGGCTGTAGTCGGCGCCGTCAGGGAACAACTCGCGGGCGGCCTGCAGCATCTGCCTGAAATCAGCGGGCGTGTGGCGGGTGTCATAGCCGGCGAACTCGGCGGTCGCGGTAAAGCGTAGCCGTTGGCCAAACCGCGCCCATGCCACGAGGTTGTTTTCGTCGACGCCCCCTAGCTCCGGCGGACGATGCTCGGGCCCAATGGGAAAAGTCGCGGAATAGCCTTTTACCGGGTACACCGGCAACCGGTAGCCCAGGCGGCGCGCCATGATCGGCGACCATGATCCGAGTGCCAGGACGAACTCTTCGCCTTGTACGAGTCCCTCCGGTGTGCGCACGCCAACGACCCGATCGCCGGACGCTTCGATCGCGCTAATGGGCGTATCGAATTCGAAACGCACGCCGAGGCGCTCACACACCACCTTCAGCGCGCGGGTGAACAGATGCGCATCGCCGCTTTCATCGGTTGGACAATAAATCGCACCGGCGATCCTGTCACGCGCATGCGCGAGCGCCGGTTCGCGCGCGGCCACCTGCGACGCATCGAGCGTTTTAAGCGGCAGCCCGTTGTTCGCGAGGATCGCCATGTTTTGCGTGCCCCGCGCGAAAGACGCTTCGTCGCGATACAGGTACAACAGGCCGCGGCTGACGCGATCGTAGGCCAGGTGTTCGGCCGAGGTCAGGTGATGCAATTGACTCTGCGCGTAAAGGCAAAGCCGCACCTTACGCGTTGTGTTCTGACGTGAACGCTCCGCCGTGCAATTGCGCAGGAACTGGAAGCACCAGGCCCACAAGTGAGGATCCGCGTTCAGCTTGAGGCGCAGCGCCTGCCCTTCGACGAAGAGGGATTTCAGCAGAATTTTCGGCGCACGCGGAGACGCCCATGTGTACGAATGTCCCGGCGCGACCAGACCGGCGTTAGCAAAACTGGTCTCGAGCGCGACGCCGGGCTGGCGGTCGATCACCGTCACCTCGCGGCCCTCCTTCGCGAGGTAATAGGCGGCCGTGACGCCCGCAATTCCGCCTCCCAGCACAACCGTTCTCATGGATGACTCCTGTGTCGACCGGAGTTAGTGCTTTAGCACTTACTCCAGCCCCATGCAGAGCATTTCTGCCGTTAATCAATATACCGTTGTCGAACCTTTTTGTATGGTGTCCTATACGCGGATACCCTATACCGCTTAAGTGTCCGGTGAGTCCTATCATGAATCAGACGCTTTCAAGGTAGCGCTGCGATGAGACCGGGAGTCAGGCTGTTGATCTGGCAGATTACAACTTGTATGCGATGTACGTTTCCATCCGTTTTCTGATGCCACCGGGATAGCCGTCTGGCGGATCGCTCCGATCCCTTTCACAATAAGGAGTCTCCAACATGATTGCTCAGAAGAATGGTACGCCGGGCGCAGGTCGCGTCCTGCGGCAAACGACAATCGCGGCATCGGCCGCTCTGGCCATGCTCGCCGGCATGGCCTCCAGTCCGGCACAAAGCCAGACCATAAAGATCGGCGTGCCGGTGCCACTGTCGGGCAGTTCCGCCAATGCCGGCACGGACATTCTCAATGGCGCCAAGCTTGCCGCCGCCAAGGTCAATGCGGCGGGTGGCGTGCTCGGCAAACAGATCGAACTGGTGCCGGAGGACGACGCCTGCGACGCGCAGACGGCTGTACAGGCCGCCCAGAAGCTGGTCGACGCGGGCGTCGTTGCCGTGGCGGGCGGGTACTGCTCCAGTGCGGCGCTACCGGAACTGACGACCTTTCATCGCGCCGGAATTCCCTACGTGCTGGACGCGTCGACCAATCCCAAGCTAACCGAGATGGGCTACGACAACGTGTTCCGTACGATTGGCCGTGACGACGAGCAAGGGCCGTTTGCAGCCAGTTTCATGAAGAATTCGCTACACGTGAAGCGTGCGGCCGTGATCAACGACAACACGACCTATGCCAAGGGCCTCGCCGATAACACCGTGGAAGCCCTGAAAAAGGACGGTGTCGATGTGGTCTACGACGACGCGATCACGCCGGGGCAGATGGACTACTCGCCAACGCTGACCCATGTCGCCTCACTGAAGCCAGACGTGATCTACTACACCGGCTATTTCTCCGAAGCAGGCCTGCTGGTGAAGGAGGCACGACAACTCGGCCTGAAGATGACCTTCATGGGCGGCGACGGCACCAACGACCCGACACTGATGAAGACAGCCGGCCCGGCAGCCAATGACATGATCATCACCACGGCGCCGTTGGCGCAGTTCCTGAGCGGTGCGCACAGCTTCGTCGACGACTATACGAAGGCCTACGGGCAAGGGCCCGGACCGTATTCGGTCTACGAATACGATGCCGTCGGCGTCACGGCGAAGGCAATCGCTGACGCCAAGTCGGCGACGCCCGCCGCGATCACGGCCGCCCTGCACAAGATCTCGAACTACCCGGGCGCAACCGGAACGATCGGCTTTAACCCGAAGGGTGACCGCAGTCTGGCGGTGTACATCACCATCATCGTGCACGGCGACAGTTTTGCGCCCTACCAGAAACAGGATGCCGCGGGACACTGGATGGCGATGAAATAGGCCCCGTCGCGCCGCGCGCCCCGCCATGAGCAACTTCTTCCAGTTCGTCATCGAAGGGCTGACGATCGGCTCGTTCTATGCCCTCGTCGCCCTCGGCTACACGATGGTCTATGGGATTATCCGGCTGATCAACTTCGCTCACGGCGATCTGTTCATGGTGGGGGCGTTCATCGGCTGGACCGGTTTGACGGTACTTGCCGCGGCGCACGTGCCGCTCGCGTTCGCGCTGCTGATTGCCCTTGTGGCCGCGATGGTCGTCACGGGCGCACTTGGCCTCGCAATCGAACGCGTGGCCTACCAGCCTTTGTTGCGCGCGCCGCGGCTGTCCATTCTGATCACGGCGCTCGGCGTCTCGCTGGCGCTAGAGAACGGCGTGCTGCTGCTTTACGGCGCCGGGTTCAACACGTATCCCCATGTGCTTAGCCAGGCCGGACTCGAATTCCAGGGCGTGCAGATCACGTTCGCCCAGGTCAGTATCATCGTCGCCAGCTTTGCGTTGATGCTCGCGTTGTATTTCTTCGTTCACCGCACCTTCATAGGCACCGCGATGCGCGCACTGGCGATCGATCAGGACGCGGCGCGTCTGATGGGTATCGATGTCGAGCGGCTGATTCAACTTACCTTCTTCCTGGGCTCAGCGCTGGCCGCCGTAGCCGGCGTCATGGAAGGGCTCTACTACACGCAGATCAACTTTTTCATGGGCTTCGTGCTGGGCCTGCGCGCTTTCACTGCTGCCGTTCTTGGCGGCATCGGCAATATTCCGGGCGCCATGGCGGGCGGCATCCTGATTGGCCTGCTGGAGTCCTTCGGCGCCGGCTATGTCTCATCGCGGTGGACCGATGTGCTCGTGTTCGGTGTCCTGATCGCCGTGCTCGTGATCAAGCCGACCGGCTTGTTCGGTGAGCGCGTCGTCGAGAGAATGTAGCGCTATGAGCGCCTTGCAGGGGGCCTTGCGTCGATCTCGTCCGGCCGGCGTCGCGCTGCTTGTCGCCGCCGCGGCACTACCTGCTGTCGCCAGCAACTATATCGTCGATGTCGGCCTGACCATCGCCACCTATTCGATCCTGGGCCTCGGGCTGAACATCGTGGTGGGGTATGCAGGCCTGCTGGATCTGGGCTATGCGGCCTTCTTCGCCATCGGCGCTTACACGACGGCGCTGCTGGAAACGCTGCTGCATTTCTCATTCTGGGAAACGCTACCGTTCAGCCTGGCATTTGCCGGCGCTTCGGGTATCGTCATCGGCTACCCTACCCTGCGCCTGCGCAGCGACTATCTGGCCATCGTCACGCTCGGGTTCGGCGAGATCACGCGTATTGTCGCCACCAATCTCAACATCACGGGTGGCCCCAACGGGATCTACGGCATCGCCAGCCCGAGCCTGTTCGGTTATGAAATCAGCTCGCCGGGTGCAGTCTACGAGCTGGGCATCGCGTTCCTCGTGTTGGTGCTGGTGTTTGCGATCCGGCTCGGCCAGTCGCGGCTCGGACGCGCCTGGACCAGTATCCGCGAAGATGAGGCGGCGGCCGAGGCCGTCGGCGTGCCAACACTGCGCGTCAAAATGCTGGCGTACATCCTGGGCGCACTGATCGGCGGTCTCGCCGGCAGCCTGTTCGCGGCGCGCTTCGGAACCATCGACCCGACCGGTTTCACTTATCTGCAGTCCGTGACGATCCTGATCGTCGTCGTGCTGGGCGGACGGGGAAGCATACCGGGCGTGATACTCGGCGCAGTCATCGTCGCCGGCCTACCCGAGATGCTGCGTTTTCTCAACCTTTGGCGCATCTTCGCTTTCGCGATCGGGCTTGTGATCCTGATGCTGCTCAGACCGCAAGGGCTGTGGCCGGCGCCGCTGCGCCGGGTGGCGCCACCGCGCCAGGGCGCAGCCGAAGCTGAAGCACGCCCGCCTCGCGACACGGTCACCGATGAAGTCCTGCTCGAGGTGCGCAACCTGCAGCGCCGCTTCGGCGGCGTGCAGGCGGTCGGGGGTATCAGTTTCTCCGTACGCAACGGGGAAATCCTTAGCCTGATCGGCCCTAACGGTGCGGGCAAGACGACGGTGTTCAACTGCCTCACCGGCGTGATCCGCTCGACCGGGGGTCAGGTGCTTTGGCGCGGAACCTCGCTCACCGGCGGCGCGCCGCATCGCATCGTCCACGCCGGGATGGCACGCACCTTCCAGGGTATCCGCCTGTTTGCCAACATGACGGCCTTCGAGAACGTGCTGATCGGCATGGACCATCGCCTTCATACGCCGCTCGTCGCCGAACTGCTGGCGTTGCCCTCCGCGCGCGCCGAGGAAGCTGATCACGCAGCAGAAGGCCTGCGCTGGCTCGCGTTCGTCGGGCTCGGGGCACGTGCTGGCGAACGCGCGGCCGACCTCCCCTATGGCGATCAACGCCGGCTGGAGATCGCCCGCGCCCTCGCCAGCAACCCGCACCTTTTGTTGCTGGACGAACCTGCAGCAGGGATGAACCCGACTGAGAAGCACGCGCTGATGGAGTTGATCCGGCGTATCCGGGATCTCGGCGTGACCGTGCTACTGATCGAACACGACATGATGCTGGTGATGAGCGTGTCAGACCGGATCATCGTCATGGACCACGGCGTCATCATCGCCGAGGGAACGCCCGCCGAGATTCAGGCCGATCCGCGCGTGATCGACGCCTATCTCGGCACGGCCGAGGCCGACGAAGCGGCCGACGATGCAGCCGGGGAGAAATCGCTGTGGGACTCCTAGAAATCCGCGATCTGCACGTGAGCTATGGGAACGTAGAGGTTCTGCATGGCATCTCGCTGGACGTCGGCGAGGGCGAGATCGTGGCATTGCTCGGCAGCAACGGCGCGGGTAAGACCACGACACTCCGCGCCATCTCCGGCCTGATTCGCCCCCGTGCGGGCCAGATCGTGATGGCCGGGCACCCGCTCGCCGGACTGCGCGCACACCAGATTGTGGCGCTGGGTCTCGGTCATGTGCCGGAAGGCCGTCGCATGTTCGGCGCGTTGACTGTCGAGGAAAATCTGCGGCTCGGCGGCTATCTGATCCGGCGCGACAGCGCGGTACTCGAGCAGCGAATGGCGGGCGTCTATCAGACCTTCCCGCGGCTTGGCGAGCGACGCAGCCAGTTGGCCGGGACGCTGAGCGGTGGCGAGCAGCAGATGCTGGCGATCGCCCGCGCACTGATGCTGCGGCCACGCATCATCGTGCTCGACGAACCCTCCATGGGCCTGGCGCCGAAACTGGTTCGAGCGATTTTCGGCATGATCGCCGATATCTGCAAGGAAGGCACCTCGATCCTCCTTGTCGAACAGAACGCGCGCCAGGCGCTGCGCATCGCGCAGCGGGCCTATGTGCTGGAAAGCGGCCGCATCGCCCTCGCCGGTCCGGCCCACGAATTGGCCCAGGACAACCGGGTTCGCGCAGCTTATCTGGGCGGTAGCGCTGTCGCCACAGAATGACGCCCGCCCAGATGTGGGGTATTGCACCGGTATCCACAGCGCCTGACTGGCACAGAGTGCCTGACCCGCAGCAGATGCGTCAGAACGAATGCCGCATCCCGATCCGCACATCGGATTGGGTATTCGACGTCGACGGCGCGAAGCTGTAGCCGATCACCGCATTCACGCCATCCGACGCACGCAGATAGTCGCCGGAAATATAGACATCAGTACGTTTGGACAACAGGTAGTGCAGTCCGAGCGAACCCTGGTTCCAGTGACTGCCTTCGAAGTCCGTGTGCTGATAGCCGCCGTACAGCGACAACGCAGGCGTGAAGTTATACGACGCGCCCGCTTCATAAACCTGCATGTGCGCGGTCTGGCCGAAGCCCTTGATCGTCGTGTAGGTGAAATCGCCGGAGAGCATCACGTTGCCGATCGTATAGGCGGCACCAACTGCAAACGCGCCTTGCTTATCCACCGGGAATGCCGACGAGCTATACAAATCGGTCACCGCGCCCGTGGCCGGATCGACGGAAACGGTCGGCTGGCCGAGGAAGGTGCGCGTGCCGATCATCGCGTACGGGTCGAAAGCATAGATGCCGAACGGATCGTTCAACTGCGTGTACGCCACGCCCATGTTGAACGGACCGTGGTCGTAATGTGCGCCCACGCTCCATGCGCTCTTCTGATGGAAGTCGCCGGCGGTGTTGCCGAACGAGTACATGCCGCCGAAGGTGAAGCCGGCGAAATCGTTCGACAGGAACTTCACCGAGTTCGGCAGACGGTCGCCGTTCATCCGGTCGAAGTCACCCTGGTGAATCGCATAGCCGCTCGCCCATGCCGAGATGTTGTACATGAAAACAAACTCTTCGGTCATATCGAGCTGATTGCCAAACGAGAACGTCCCCCACCCATTCTTCAGGCCGACATACGCCTGGCGTCCGAATTCAGCCCCACCGAATCCATATTGCCCATTGCCCAGGTGAAAACCCGATTCGAGCACGAATACCGCTTGCAGGCCGCCGCCGAGATCTTCCACGCCTTTGAAGCCGATCCGGTTGCCATACGAAACGCCGTCGTCGAACTTGAACTGGTGTGCGCCGCCGGCATTGTTTACGTAGGTGATACCTGCGTCCAGAATCCCGTACAGGGTGACGCTGCTTTGCGCGTGCGCCACCGTCGGTGCGCATACCGCGCTTGCCGCGAGAGCAAGTCCCGAAAGGCTAACGGCATTTCTCTTCTTCATCTAATTATCCCCTGCTCTTTGCCTGCGTATTTCGTTAGATAAAGCGATCCCCGCCGCGCGTTGTCTGGCAACGCGCGGCGCTTCTCGCATGACGGGCAGTTCGAAATCGGCTGAGACTGGTTGAAACGGATTGAAACTCGCTAAAGCCAACCGAATCGACTCAAGCGATCAAGCTAATCAGACTGATTGAAGCTATCGGCAATGCATGTAACCATTTGTCATGTCTGCATCGACGGATCAAGAATACGGGTCCAGATTTATGAGGATTCGACCGGATGCGACATAAATCTGTCGAGTAGCGACTTCGTAGTTAGGAATGCCGGGGTTATTTCACACCGAGTGCGGTTTGTACCGCCTGCAAGCCGTTGGCGCCGCTCGCGGTGTTCACGCCGTCGAGCCATGATTTCAGCAATTCGGGGTGGCGCTTGAGTGCTTCAGCGGCTGCGGCATCGACGCCGGTTTTCTTCTCCAGCACCTCGGTGATCACGCCGTTCTCCAGATCGACATTGAATGTGAGCTGCCGGAACAGGCGGCCGACGTTCGGGCACTGCTCGGCGTAGCCGCTGCGCGCAACGGTATTGACCGTAGCGCCGCCGTAGTTCGGCCCGAAGTACTTGTCACCGCCGTCGAGGTAGGTCAGCTTGAACTTCGTGTTCATCAGATGCGGCTCCCATGCCAGGAACACAATCCATTTCTTCTCACGCACCGCGCGCTCGACCTGCGTGAGCATGCCGGTCTCGCTCGATTCGACGAGCTTCCAGCTACCGAGCCCGTACGCCTTGTCGTCGACCATCTTCTTGATGTTCTGATTGGCCGGCGCCCCCGGTTCGATGCCATAGATCTTGCTGTCGAACTTGTCAGCGTTCTTCGCGAGGTCCGCGAACGAATGCACGCCTGCGGCCGCGACGTAATCGGGCACCGCGAGCGTGAACTTCGCGTTGCTCAGATTCGGATGCACGACCTCGATCGATTTTTCGTCTTCGAACGACTTGACGACCGGCGCCTGCGCCGGCATCCAGTTGCCGAGAAACACGTCGATCTGCCCTTTTTTCAGACCTTGATAGGTGATCGGCACCGACAGATTCGCCACGTTCTGATGGTAGCCGAGCGCCTTCAACAGCACGCCGGTCATCGCATTGGTGGCGTCGATGTCGGTCCAGCCGGGGCCCGCCATGTTGACCTGCGTGCAGGACTGCGGCTCGGCGGCCGCGGCAAAGGTGGTCGCCGCGCACAGCAGCGCAACGCCGGATACAGCCTGTTTTAAGAGCTTTTTCATCATGTCGGCTTCCTGCAGGTGGGATGGATCGTAAGCGGAGACATCAACGCGTCACCGCGGGAAAACGCGCCATCGCCTCGAGCGTGTCGAGATCGATGTGATTACGCATGTAGCGCTGGCTTGCATCGACATGCGGTTGCCAGTCCCATGACGCGACCGTGCCTTGCGTCGTGGCCTCGAAATGAAAACGGCGGCGGCGCTGGCTTCTCAGTACTTCGTTGTGCAGTGCGGCGAGGTTCCAGCGTCGCGCAATCTCCTCACGCAGCGCCGTGACCTGTGATGCATGGTCGGGGCGAGCCGCAAGGTTCTCGCGTTCCAGCGGGTCCGCTGCCACGTCATAGAGTTGGTCGGGATCGGCCGGCGTGTGAATGAACTTGAAGCGCCCGCGCCGCAGCATCACGATCGGCGCAATAGCGCCTTCCGCGAGGTATTCGCCGATCGCTTCGTCGTGGCCGCCGTGGGTGCCTTGCGTCCTTTGCTTGCCAAGCAGATGGGGTACGAGACTTTGACCATCGAGCGAATCCGGCCAGACCGCAGGCTGTTCGCCGCGTGCCATTTCCACCAGCGTGGGCAGCAGATCGAGATGCGAAACCGACTCGTGCACACGATGCGCGTCGAACTGCTGCGGCGCATGAACGATCAGCGGCACCCGGCAGCCACCTTCGAAGAACGTCATCTTGTACCAGAGCCCCCGCTCGCCGAGCATCTCACCATGATCGGACGTCACGACGATGACGGTATCTTTCGCAAGCCCTGACTGTTCGAGCGCCTCGATGATCGCGCCGAACTGGTCATCGACGTAAGAGATCGCGCCGTAATAAGCGCGCCGTGCATTGCGAATCTGCTGGTCGGTTGGCGGCGTGCGGTCGGCTTCGCACACGTGCCGCAAGCGCTTCGAATGGGGATCGGCTTCGTCGAACGAATCGCGATGCGCGGGCAGCGCGATGTCTTCGTCCGCATACATGTCCCAATACTTCCGTGGAATCGCGTACGGGTCGTGCGGATGCGTCAACGAAGCAACCATGCAGAACGGCCGCGCATCTTTGCCGGCATGTCGCTCACGCGCGATATCGAAGAGCTTCTGACGCGTGGTGAACGTGACTTCATCGTCGAAGTCCAGTTGGTTTGTGCGCACGCACGGCCCCGCGTCAATCACCGAACTCATGTTGTGGTACCACGTGGGGCGTGTTTCGACATCGTCCCAGTTGGGCGTCCAGCCGAAATCCGCGGGATAGATGTCTGTTGTGAGCCGCTCTTCGAATCCGTGCAGTTGATCGGCGCCACAGAAGTGCATTTTGCCGGACAGGATCGTGCGATACCCTTCGGCACGAAGATAATGCGCGAACGTCAGTGTTTGCGACGGAAATTCTGCTGCGTTGTCGTAGGCGCCGATCGCGGACGGCAACTTGCCCGACAAAAAAGAAAAGCGTGACGGTGCGCACAGCGGACTGGCGCAATAGGCCGAGTCGAATACCACGCCCTGCTTCGCAAGGCGATCGAGATTGGGCGTCTTCGTTAGACGATGCCCGTATGCGGCAAGCGCAAACGGCGTCATCTGGTCGGCCATCAGAATGAGAATATTCTGTTTCGTGTCAAGCATTGGAGCGCGCCTCGAATAGAATCGCAGATAGGGATGAAGGTGTCGTTGCAAGCGGAATAACGGGTGTGCCGGCCCCGCGTGAACACCACTATTGCCGTTCAATTCGCCGCTGTGAAGACGGCAAATCGTTATGTGCCTATAAGGGGGCCTTATGTCGAGGCAGGATCGTTTGCCGCCGATGCAGGCGTTGACGATGTTCGAATCCGCAGCGCGTCTCGCGAGCTTCACGGCGGCCGCGCGCGAACTGGGCTCGACACAGCCGGCGGTCAGTCAGCGCGTGGTGCAACTCGAAGAAGCACTCGGCGCACCGCTTTTCGAGCGTGGCCATCGTGGCGTCACGCTCACGGAAGACGGCGTACTCCTCTTCGAAGCGGTGCGCAACGCCCTCGACACGATCCGTGCTGCCACCACCGAAATCCGCGCGCGGCGTACGCCGCAAACCCTCACGCTCTCCACCGATTTCGGTTTCGCAACCTACTGGCTGATGCCGCGTCTGTCGCAATTCAAGGCACTCATGCCGGACGTCGACGTAAAGATCATCACGTCGCAGAACGTATTCGATCCCTCGCACGATCAAGCGGACATTGCGATTGCCTTCGGCGATGCGGATGCGGACTGGACCGCGCGCGGCGCGCTCAAACTATTTCCCGAGCGGGTCATGCCGGTCTGCAGTCCAGATTTTCTCGCGGCGCATCCGCAACTACGCACACCGTCAGACTTGATGACGTTACCGCTCCTGCATCTCGAGCCCACCCAACCGGCACGCTGGTTGTCGTGGGCCGACTGGTTCGCGGCGCACGGCCTGGCGATGCCCGCCGCGCATCGCGGCATCACGTTCAACAGTTTTACGCTCGTCGCCCACGCAGCGATCATGGGCCAGGGCATCGCGCTCGGCTGGGCGCCTCTGGTCGACGAGCTCGTTGCCACGGGGCAGCTTGTCCAACCGTTTGAGACGCCCGTGGTCACCGAACGCGGCTATCTGCTCGTCACGCAGCGCGCGGCGACACCGGCGGTCAACGCATTCCGCCAATGGCTAATCGGCGAATGCGGGCTCGACGCGGAGTGAGGGGGTCGCCCCACAAGCGTGTGGTTCGCCGAATTACCGCATCGGCGCGCGCAGCGCCGCCGGATGTATGACGGCTTTGTCACTGACGCCGAATGTGCGGGGGCACGGATTCCAGATGCACCACTGCCCCCTCCAAGCCAGGAGACCCGCTTATGAGCTGGCGGTGTGAGCCGCTTTCTTTGCTTATCTTTCTTTGCGGCGGCAAAGAAAGTAAGTGCCGCCCCGCACAGGGGCAACACTAATAGACCATTAAGAAAGCAAGGAAAGGCCAACGCCGTATGCAAACAGACACAGACGCAACACTAACAAACCAACAAAAAATCAAGGAAAGCCCAACGCCGCAAGCGCAACGCGGCCCAGCGCTGGTAATCCTGCTGTGTGATGGAGACAAGTCGCCTCAACCCTGACGCTCCCATTCCACCGCAACGGCGGTTACCTTCTATCCCCATGTACCGCTGATTTGCTCTACTGCGATGATGCATGCCGCGCCCCGCGGCATTGCCCCATCGCCTAAGTGGAGAGCGCATGTCCGCCGATTCCCGTCCCGATCAACGGGTTCTCACCGTCGCGTGTCCAAGCGCGGCGGGCCAGGTTGCCGCCGTCGTCGGCTTTCTCGACCGCCATCATTGCTATATCGACGAATTGACCGTTTTCGACGACGACCTCAGCGAGCGCTTCTTCGTTCGCTGCGTGTTTCATAGCGTCGACATCAACGAGACCCCGCACATCGCAGTACTCAAGCGCGAATTCGAATCGATCGCCGAGCGGTTTCAGATGACCTGGGCGATGCACGACGTCGGCACACGGCCGAAAGTGCTGATCATGGTGTCGAAACTCGAACACTGTCTCGCCGATCTGCTGTTCCGCTGGCGCATGGGTGAACTGAAGATGGATATTGTCGGCATCGCCTCGAACCATCGCGATCTCGAACCGCTCGCGCAACAGCACGGCTTGCCGTTCCATCATCTACCCATCACCGCCGATACCAAGCCACAACAGGAGGCGCGTTTGCTCGACCTGTTCGAGACATCAGGCGCTGAATTGATGATTCTTGCACGCTACATGCAGATTCTCTCCGGCGAAACGAGCCGTGCACTCGCAGCCCGCGCGATCAACATTCACCATTCGTTTCTACCCGGCTTCAAAGGGGCGAAGCCTTATCACCAGGCCCATACGCGCGGCGTGAAACTGATCGGTGCAACCGCGCACTTCGTCACCGACGATCTCGACGAAGGTCCGATCATCGAGCAGGTCGTGGAACGCGTCGATCACTCATACAGCCCGGAGCGGCTGCTGGCGACGGGACGCGACGTCGAATGCATCACGCTAGCGCGGGCAGTGAAGGCATTTATCGAGCGGCGCGTGTTCATCAACGGCGATCGGACTGTCGTGCTGCAATAAAAAGACGCCGCTCTCAAGCGGCGTTTTTTACGGGAGTTGCCGCTCAGAAGAAGCGGCAACTCATTCAAACGAAGCACGAAGTCACTTCACCCAGCTATCCACGCGATCCCCATGTGCAGCGATCCACGCATCGGCAGCCGCTGTCGGCTTCTCGCCGCTTTGCGTCGCCAGCATCACGCTGTCGATTTCGCCCGGCTTCCATTGAAACTTCTTGAGGAACGCGACCACCGGCGGCGCCTTGGTCTCCAGTTCAGGATTCACAACGCTATCCACGTGCTCCGCGTCGCCGAACACCTTCTTCGGATCGTCGAGGAATTTGAGCTTGTACTTCGCGAACATCCAGTGCGGCTTCCAGCCGGTCACGATAATCGGCTTGCTCGCCGCTTCCGAACGCGCCAGTTCCGCGGTCATCGCACTGCCGGAGCTCGGCATCAGTTGATAGTCGAGCCCGTAGGCCTTGATCGCCTGGCTGGTTTTCTCCATCACGCCCGCGCCGGCATCGATGCCGACGATACGTGAGCCGAATTCCGTCTTCTTCGCTTCCAGATCGCCGACGCTCGTCACGTCAGCGTTCTCCGGCACGATCAGGCCGATCTTCGCATCGTTGAAGTTGGGCCCCAGGTCGACGACTTTATCCTTGAAGTTGTTCCAGTACGCACCATGCGTGACCGGCAGCCATGCGGAGAGCGTCGCGTCGAGATCGCCGCGCGCCACGCCTTGCCACATCACCCCGGCTGCGACCGGCACCAGTTGCACCTGATAGCCCAAGCGCTTTTCGATCACGCGTGCAGCAACGTTGGAGGTCGCGACGCTGTCGTCCCAACCTTCCACGTAGCCAATCTTGATGGTCGGCTTGGTATCGGCCGACACAGTCACGCTGCTTGCCGCCAGCGCCGCACTCAACGCGCTCAACACGAATATCTTGCTGATCAGTCTCATCGCCGTTCTCCCGTTCGCCGTCTAACTACCCATTGAGCATTTAGAATCGCCAGCCAGAATTGCCGGGTAGCGTTCTTTTACGACATCCAGTTGTCCGCGGGCGACCTCGACCTCGGGCCGTGCCGTTCTGGTCTTACTTATCGACCACGAGATCACTCAACGGCTTGCTGCAACACAGCAGCACCATGCCTTGATCGATTTCCCGCTGACGGATTCCGCCGGCGTGCTTCATGGCCACTTCGCCAGACACCAGCTTCACCTTGCAAGTACCGCACATGCCTTGCGTGCACGAGGCAGCGAGCCGCACGCCGGCCTTCTTCGCCGCGTCGAGTACATGCTGGCCGCTGCCGCATTCGATCTCACGATTGCTTTTCGCGAAGCTCACCTTGAACGTCGTTTCCGTTTCGACCGGCACCTGTGCCGGGATGAACCCAGCCGCCTGGTCGCGCGCTTCGGCAAAACTCTCCGCATTGGCTGTGGGTGCCTGCAACGCATCGGCGACATGCGCGGTGGTCAATTGCGCGGCCACCTCGCTGATCGTCTCGAACGAGAAGCTTTCCTCGTGATAGTGGCTGCGATCGAAGCCGCCTTCATCCAGCAGATGGCGCACTGCCTGCATGTAGGGCGCGGGACCGCAGGTGAAAATCTCGCGATCCAGAAAATCCGGCGCGATGAGTTTGAGCAAGGGCAAAGTCAGAAACCCGGTGACGCTGGGCCAATTGGTCCGCGCACCTAGCCGTTCACAGACGAACGCTGTGCGGAAATTGGTCTGATTCGATGCAATCAGATCGAGCTCGCGAGCGAAGATGATGTCGTCAGGCGTGCGAGCGCTGTGTACGAACACGATGTCGCTATCCTCGCCGAGTTCATGATGCGCACGGCTCATCGACATCAGCGGTGTCACGCCCGAACCTGCCGACAGAAACAGAAACTTACGCGCCGGATGCCGCGCACAGGTGAACTCACCGGACGGCCCCAGCACACGAACCTGCGTACCGGCATGCAGATTGTCGTGCAGCCAGTTCGACACCTTGCCACCCGGCACGCGCTTCACCGTGATGGAGATGGTGTGCGGACGCGTGGGCGGTGACGAGATCGTGTAGCAGCGGTTCACCGCTTCGCCGTCAATCTCCAACTCCAGCGTAATGAACTGCCCCGGCTCGAACACGAACGCCCGTTCGGAGGGCGCGCGAAAGAAGAAGCTTTTTACGTCGTGGGTTTCCTGGCGAACCTGGCAGCACACCAGCGTGTCGTCGGTGTCGCTGTTCCAGCGCGCCGGCAACGTCTCCCAGAACCGCGGCTGCGTGACCCGGCTTGAAGTCGCACGGCTTGGCGTCTCGCGGGTTAAAGTCTCGTAGTTTGGAATCGGCTCGGGACTAAGCTGAAACGTCGCCTGATCGCGCATCATTATTTTCTCCCGCTCCTGGTTGTGGTATCGCGCTCAGCGCATGAAAGACACGACTTTTTCGCCGTGCGAAACCGGCGCATCGCCGGCATCATGGGATTGGGGCGCATTGCTGTAATCCGCAATGCGGCCGATATACCACTCGCAGAACTTCTCGACGAGGCCTTCGGTGAACGGCGAGTACGGACCCGGTTCGTAGGCACTGCTGGTCGCGCCACGCTGCGAGTACTCGACGAGCGCGCGGTCCTGATCATTGGTCGCACGCCACACGGCCGTAAGATTGTTCACGTCGTAATCGATGCCTTCGCGTGCGTCCTTGTGGACAAGCCACTTGGTACGCACCAGCGTTTTGCCCGCCGACAACGGAATCACCGAAAAGCTGACGATATGGTCGCTCATGAAGTGATGCCATGAATTTGGCTGCGTCCAGAACGACAGGCCACCGAGATCGGCCTGCTCGAAACAGCCGAGCAGCTTCTTCGACGCCACCTTCGCGTCCATGGTCTGCGATTCGCCGTCGCGATCGAGCGGCAGGCGTTGCGTGCGGAAACCCGTGACCAGATCCGCCAGACGGTCGATTTCCGCCGACGGCAGGTTCATCGCCTCCCATTGCGCGGTACGGCGCGCCACGGTCTCTTCGAACGCGGCCATGCCTTCTTCGTTGGCGGGCGTGCGTTGATAGCCAAAACCGTATTCATAAAGCGAAATCGTCAGCTCAGGATGGTTCGCGACGCAGTGGTAGCACTCGCGATTGTTCTCCATCGTGAGTTTCCAGTTGCCCTCTTCGATGATGTCGATCGTCGCCGCGATCTTGCAACCGGCGAGCTCATGCGGCAACAGATAGGGTTCCATTGCGGCGCGCATCACGGCGAAGTCGGCAGGCGGCTCGTCCGCGAGACAGATGAAAATCAGGCCGGCAAGATTCTCGAGGTGCACCGATTTCAGGCTGTGCTTACAGCGGTCGAACTGGTCGCCCATATGTTCGGCGAACATCAGATCGCCGTTCAGGTTGTAGGTCCAGCTGTGATACGGGCAGACGATATTGCCGAGCGAACCCTTGTCCGTATTGCACAAACGCGCGCCACGATGGCGGCACACGTTATGGAACGCCCGCACCTGCATGTCGTCGTCGCGCACGATCAGGATCGAATCGTTACCGATTTCCACTGTGATGTAATCGCCCGGCTCCGGCACATCCGGTTCCACCGCGACCTGAATCCAGTGCTTGCGGAAAATCGCCTCCATGTCGAGCGCGAAAATAGCCTCGCCCGTATAGAACGGCGCTTCCAGCGTGTGATTCTTTTTACGGCGTTCGATCATTGCGCGAACGTCTGCCGAAACTTTCATTGTGTGCTCCGTTGCATGTCACGTCTGGCGCTGCGCCAGGCCCTCCTGGTCGCATGCTGGCCCGAACCGGAAATCAGTAATCTACGAGTTGATGCTCGCGCAGATACGCAAGGATCACTTGTGCTTTTTCGACGGAACTCCCTTCAATTACGACGCTGCCACCGCGGCTTTCGGTCGTCGTCGCCGAGAGCATGCGGGCATGGCCGGAGCGCTTCTCGGCGGCGGCGAGGCGCACCGGTTTGGCGCTCGCGGGGCGGGTCGTCCAGGCGAGGTTGTCGGGGTTGGCGGCGTCCGGGCTGCCGGCATCCGGGCTTCGGGCGTCCGGGCCCCCGGGCGCTTCTGTCGCGACCGGACGGATCGTGCCTTCGCGCAGCCTGGCATAGGCGTAGCTCGGCGTCGTGTTGGCCATTGGATGCACCGCGATCAATGCCGGCAACCGCACTTCAACCCGGCGGCGCAAGCCCTTGGGCATAAATTGCCGGACTTCGGCGCAGCCCTCGCGGAGCGTCAGATCGACTGCAGCGCCGACCAGCGGCATGTTCAACGCACTGGCGACGCGATACGGCAGCATGCCGCTATCGAATGCGCCTTCAGCACGCGTGCCGGTCAATACAAGGTCATAACCGCGCAGACGGGTGGCGAGCGGCGCCACGGCATCGCCTTGCAATTCAGGCGTTGCTGGCACGTCCAGCACCTCGACAGTGCGCGCACCGAGCGCGAGATACTCCTTGAGCGCCGGGTTCGACGGATCGCCCGCATGCAGCACGTCGAGCGTCGCCCCGTGCGTTTTGGCGAGCGAGAGCGCGATCGTCAGCGCGGCGGCGTCATTGCGGCTGTAACGCGCGGTACCGCTGACCGGGTGCCGCCCCACGGAAACCAGTACGGCGATCTTCATGCAAGCGCTCCTTCCGCAACAGCCGGCGAATTCAATAGCGCAGCACCGGTGCCGCGTGCCGTGCGCGCAGCCGCCGCGGCTTCGTTCAGCGCCGCAATGGTTTCCTGCGCATCCGCGATAACGGTCAGATTGGCGCGTTTGGCGATTGGCGCACTGGCGTCGAGATTCACGGCGATCACGTGCCGGCAATCCTTGATGCCTTGCAGATGCTGAACCGCGCCTGAGATACCGAACGCGATATACACGCTCGCTTCGACGGTCTTGCCGGTGGCGCCAATCTGCTTGTCGCGGGTGAATTTGCCGTCGTCCACGGCGACGCGGCTTGCGCCGATCGCCGCGCCTAACGTGACCGCAAGACGCTCGAACGAAGGGACATCGCTGACGCCGTTGCCCGCCGAGACAATGAAATCCGCCTCTTCGAGCGCAAGCTGGGCGGCGTCGATTTCCTCAATGCCAAGATCGCGCACGATACCTTCAGACGAAGCCGGCTCGCCATCGAAGCGCCACACGACCCGCTCACCCGCCCCCACGAACGGCAACTTTGGATCGACCGCATTCGGCGCAAGCAAAACGACCTCAGGCAGTGAGCGCGTAGCGAATGCCGTAGTCGTCTGGATATATACCGCGACATGTGCTGCGTCGATCTCGACGACATGCGTCGCGACGCTCGCGTTAGCGGCTGCTGCATAGCGGCGGCCGAGGTCGCCGTCGCCGGTGGCGTTGTCAGGCAGGAAAATGTGTGCCGGCGCATAGGCCGCGACGCACGCGGCCAGTGCGTTCAACTCATCCAGAGGCGCGAAAGCACGGCGGTCGAACATCGGCAACTCGATCAGCTTGTCGGCGCCGAGCGCGGCGGCGTCGCCGGTGAACTCGCCGAATACAAGCAGGACGACTCCGGTTGTCGCGTTCGCGATCAACGCAGCGGCAGCCAGGGTCTGACGTGCGTGATCATCCAGCGCGCCGCGGTCCGCGTGTGCGGCCACCAGCAGCACACGCTGCGGCGCGGCCGTCGTGCGGCGCGGTTTCGTTTGTTCACGATGCGCCGACGACGCCGAGCCGTGCGCCTCGAATTCCATCGAGCCGGCCAAGCCAGTCATGCCGAGCGTGATACGCTTAAGCCCGTCCGCCGTGATCGTGAACGGCCGGCGCGGATCGATTCGTTTGAGATTGTTCATCGCGTCACTCCAGCGCCGCTGCAACCAGTTCGGCAACGTCCAGCACTTCCGGACGCGGGCCGACCACGCCTTCGAGCATCGCCGTGCAATTCGGACAGCCGACCGCGACGATCTCAGCACCAATCGAGCGCGCGTCGTCGATACGGATATCGGGAATGCGCCGCTTGCCGGGAATATCAGTCAACGGTGCACCGCCGCCACCTCCGCAGCAACGCCCGCGCATCCCGTTGCGTTCCATCTCGACCACCTTGATGCCGATAGTCTTCAGCAAACGGCGCGGCGCTTCCGTTTCTCCGTTATAGCGGCCCAGATAGCACGGGTCGTGATACGTGATCTTGCGGTCGGCGAACGCGGCGACTGCCTTCGGCGCCAGCTTGCCGCTCGAGACCAGTTCTTCGATCAGCGCCGTATGATGCTGCACCTCATATAAGCCGCCGAGTGCGCGATATTCGTTGCGCAGGCTGTGCATCACGTGCGGATCGGCGGTCACGATCTTGCGGAACGTGTACTGCGAGAGTGTGCCGATCAGCCGTTGCGCGAGTTGCTGGAACGTCGCTTCGTCGCCGAGACGTCGAGCCGTATCGCCGGTATCGGTTTCAACGCCACCGAGCACCGCATAGTCGATCCCCGCCCGATTCAGCACCTTGATCAGCGCGCGCAGCGTGCGCTGATAGCGCATGTCGAATGCGCCTTCGCCGGCGATCAACAGCACATCCACCGGACGTCCCGGTTGAGCGATCTGCACCTGCAGATCGACCGCCCAGTCGTAGCGGGCACCGATGTCATAACCGTTCGAACTGCCCGTCTCGCGCAGATTGGCGAGCGTGATCGGGCCTTTTCCGGGTACGCTGCCTTCGACCAACGTCTGGTTGCGGCGCATATCCACGATCGCGTCGACGTGCTCGATCAGCATCGGGCATTCCTGCACGCAGGCGCGGCAGGTCGTGCAGGACCACAGCGTATCCGCCTCGATCAGGCTCGACACGAGTGGCTTGCCCGGCGCTCCGCCGTGTTTGCCGACCGGAATGCCAGGCGTCGGGCTGCCGGCATAAGCCTCATCCGTGCCACCGACCATGCCCGTGACAAGATCCTGAATCAGCTTCTTCGGATTGAGCGGCTGTCCGGCGGCAAACGCAGGACACGCTGCCTCGCACTTGCCACATTGCACGCAGGCGTCGAAGCTCAGCAACTGGTTCCAACGAAATTCCACCGGCTTGCCGACGCCGTATTCCTTCGCGTCGAGCAGCGGCGCCTTCAGCGCGGTCGGCGGCACGACATCGTTGTCGTTACGCTCGGCAAAACGCTCCTGACGCGGGTGAAACGCGAGGTGCAGCAGACCGGCGAGCGCATGCTTCATTGGACCGCCACGTGCCGCGCCGAACGTCATCGTGAACGCGCCCACCGCGATCAGCAGCGAGACAATAATCGCCAGCGCACCCGACATCGCCGCAGCCGGCAGCGCGATGAACAGCGCCAGACCGAGCGCGAACGACCCAAGCAGGAGCGGCAGATGATCCCACGGCCCACGCGAGAGCCGTGCAGGGACGGCCTTCGCACCATGCCGCCGGCGCCAGACGAACACCGCGCCCACCAGCATCACGAGCGCTGCCAGAAAGATCAGCTTGTCGAGCCACGGCGAGTAGATGGCGAGACCGTAGTTGACGAACACCAGCGCCATTGCGAGGATCGCGCCGCCCGCCGTCGCCACGTGCGTCTTCGCGATGTACGGGTCACGCGCAACCACATGGTGCAAGTCGACGAAATAGCGCTTCGGGATCGCCAGCAGATTGGTCCAGCCGTACGCGCCCGCGGCCGTGGCACGGCCTTCGCGCCAGTACGCAGCCCGTTTGGCGAGCGCGAACGCGAGGCCCGCCACCGACAACCACAGCAGGACGGTGATGACAAACACGGGGCTCATCGTCAGAAATCCTTGCAAAGGCGCAGCGCGTCATAGATCGCGCCGTGAATGTTGTGCATGGAAATGCAGTCGCCGACGCGGAACAGCAGGAAGCGACCGTTACCGAGTTCCTCGCTGAGCGACGGTTGCGGCTCCGACGCGAAGAGCTTGTGCACGTCCAGCTGGCCGCGGTTCACCGACTCGGGCTTGAGCTTCCAGTAGAGTTCGTCGTTCGGCGTGCTGCCGTTTTCGATGACCACCTGATCGACGGCGCGTTCTTCCTGCTCTTCCGTGTACTCATTGCGGATCACGGCGATCTTCTTGCCGTCCTCCTCATACACCTTGTCGAGCCAGTAGTTCGGCGTGTGAATCACGCCTTGCGCATAGAGACGCCGATAGAAGATCGGGAACGTGGTGCCGCCGACATCGTCGGCAACCTTCACGTCCGGCGTCACGATCTCGACGTTCGAGCCGCGGCTCGACATGAAATCCGCGACACCCGCGCCGGCGTGCGTGCTGACGCCGTCATACACCAGCACGTTCTTGCCCGGTTCGACCTTGCCTGACAGCACATCCCATGAACTGACCGCGAGCCCTTCCTCAACACCCCATGCGGCCACTTGCGACGTGAACGACGAACCGCCCGTGGCCAGCACGACGATGTCCGGCTTCTCGGCCATGATGGTTTTTTCGTCGGCGGCGACACCGAGACGGCGGTCGACACCCAAGCGCTTCGTTTCCATATCGAACCAGCGCACGATGCCCGCCATCTGCTCGCGCTGCGGTGCTTTCGCGGCCAGCATGATCTGACCGCCGACGTAGTCATTTTTCTCGAACAGCACCACGTCATGGCCGCGCGACTTCGCCACGCGCACCGCTTCCAGTCCAGCGGGACCTGCCCCGACGACGACGACCTTGCGCTTCGGCCCACGTGTCTTCGCGATCACGTGCGGCATGGTTTCTTCACGTGAGGTCGCGGCGTTCTGCACGCACAGCACGTCCAGCCCGTTGTACTGGCGGTCAATGCAATAGTTCGCGCCGACGCATTGCTTGATCTCGTCCTCGCGGCCGTCGCGGATCTTGATGACCATATGCGGATCGGCGATCTGTGCACGCGTCATGCCGACCAGATCGACCATGCCGCTCGCCAGCAGCCGTTCCGCCTGGCCCGCATCGCGAATACTTTGGGCATGCATCACCGGCAGCTTCACGACCGACTTGATCCCCGCCGCGAGATGCACGAACGGTTCGGGCGGCAGCGCCATCGGCGGCATGCAGTTCGCCAACGTGTTATGCGTATCCGCGCCGGAACCGATCACGCCGAGGTAGTCGATCAGCCCGGTTTCGCTCATCGCCTGGGCGATTTCTTTCAGCTGCTCGTGATCGAGACCGTCTTCATGGAACTCGTCGCCACACATACGCAGACCGACGCAAAAATCCGCGCCGACCGCTTCGCGCACGGCCTTCAACACTTCCGTGCCAAACCGCAGGCGGTTTTCGAGCGAGCCGCCCCATTCGTCGGTACGGAAATTCGTGCGCGGGCTCCAGAACTGATCGATCAGATGCTGGTGGGCCGCCGAGATTTCGACACCGTCCATTCCGGCATCCTTCACGCGCTTTGCGGCCGCTGCAAAGTCAGAAATGATGCGGCGAATCTCTTCCACCTCGATGATCTTCGCATTGCCGCGGTGCACCGGCTCACGCACACCGGATGGCGACATCAGATGCGGCCAGTGCTCACCATGAAACGCCGAACGGCGGCCCATGTGCGTGGCCTGGATCATGATCTTCGCGCCGTGCTGGTGCATTGCTTCGGCGAGCCGCGCGAGTGGATCGATAATCTTGTCGGTCGACAGATTTACCGACTTCCACCAGCCTTGCGGGCTATCGATCGACACCGGGCTCGAGCCGCCGCACACGGCGAGGCCGACACCGCCCTTGGCCTTCTCTTCGTAGTAACGTATATAGCGATCGCCGGGCAAACCGCCCGGTTCCGCATACACCTCCGCGTGCGCAGTGCTGACAATGCGGTTACGCAAAGTCAGTTTGTTCAGCGTAAGAGGCTTGAAAAGGTTCGGGTAACGCATCGCGATCGACCTCGGAATGGATAGGCTATGTGCGTTGTTGTTACGACGCGAGCGGCGACACTTCGAACACGCAGTAATCGTGGCCTTCTGCCGCGCAGCGCGCTTCCTTCGAATGGGACGGTGGACCTTTGCGCTGTTCATCCGGCGCGGTGTCGTTGACCCAGTCCATCGCGCCCGCGAACCAGCCGGCAAACATGTAGCAAAGCTTGCCTTCCTTGCCTGGCTGCGCGAGCACGAACGACGAGTGGTGCAATTCGATGCGAGCATGCGAGCTCGACGGATCGGCTTCCGTGATCGTGAAGAGGCCCCAGCCACGTTGCGACAGGCGGTTCAGGTAATGCTCGAACACCGCCATACCGGCAATACCGTGCTGTTTCGCTTCCTTGTCGCACCAGAAATACGCGGACTTGTAGCCGGCTTTGTAGAGAATCTCGGCATACGTGTCGATGCCGAGCGCTTCCTCGACAGCCGTGTGATTGTTCGTGAAGAAGTGACGCGGCACGTAGAGCATCGGCAGCGCGTCGGTGGTCCAGACGCCGGTGTTCGGATCGACGTCGATAGGCAGTTGGGGTTGCATGTTGGGGCTCCGTTTTTATAGGTTCAGGTTCAGTGAATGGCGAATCAAACCTTCCAGACTTCACCAAACACCCGTACCCAGTTTTCACCCATGATCTTCTTGATGCGGGTTTCGCTCCAGCCGGCGCGTTCCATCGCGGCCGTCAGGTTCGGAAACTCGCCGATCGTGCGGATGCCTTCCGGATTCACCACCTTGCCAAAGTTCGTCAGTTGGCGATAACGGCCCTTGTCGTGCGTGATCCAGTCGAAGAACTCCGTGCTATAGCCCTGCGTGAAGTCAGTGCCAATGCCGACCTGGTCCTCGCCGATCAGGTTCACCACGTAGTCGATTGCTTCGATATAGTCTTCGACCGTCGCGTCCGGGCCGCGCTTGAGGAACGGCGCGAACATCGTTACGCCGACGAAACCGCCTGCGTCCGCGATTTCTTTCAGTTGCTCGTCGCTCTTGTTGCGCGGATGCTCTTTCAACCCTGACGGACAGCAATGCGAGTAGCACACCGGCTTGTTCGAGGCAGCAATCGCTTCGGAAGAAGTTTTACCGCCCACATGCGAGAGATCGACCATGATGCCGACGCGGTTCATCTCCTGAATCACTTCACGGCCATAGCCGGACAGACCACCGTCACGCTCATAGCAGCCCGTGCCGACCAGATTCTGCGTGTTGTAGCAAAGCTGGACCACGTTCACGCCGAGGTCCTTGAAGGCCTCGATATAGCCGAGGTTGTCTTCGAACGCATGCGCGTTCTGGAAGCCGAAAATGATGCCGGTCTTGTTCTCTTTCTTCGCGCGCAAGATGTCGTCGGTGGTACGCACGAGCGTCAGGATCTCGCCGTACTCGCGGATCTGCTGCTTCATCTCGGCGATGTTGTCGACGGTCTTCTGGAAGCTTTCCCAGACCGACACCGTGCAGTTCACCGCGGTCACACCGCCCTTACGCATGTCTTCGAACACCGAGCGCTCGAACTTCGAAATGTTCAGACCGTCGATGATGATGCTGTTGTCGTGCAAAGTGCTCATCGTTTGCTCCAGGCGTGCTTAGTAGATGGGAAAGCGTTCGCACAGCGCAAAAATCTCGCGGCGCACGCGTTGTTCGGTTGCGGCATGGCCTTCCGGATGATCGCGCAGCGCGTCGAGCACTTCGACGATCAGCCGCCCGACTTCGCGGAACTCGCTCACGCCGAAGCCGCGCGTGGTGCCCGCCGGCGTGCCGAGGCGAACGCCGGACGTGACCGTCGGCTTCTCGGTATCGAAAGGAATGCCGTTCTTATTGCAGGTGATGCCCGCACGTTCCAGCGCCTGCTCGACCTGATTACCTTTGAGGCCCTTCGGGCGAAGATCGACCAGCAGCAGATGGTTGTCCGTGCCGCCCGTCACCAGATCGACACCGCCCGCCTTCAGCACTTCGCCCAGTGCCTGCGCATTGGCCAGCACGTTGTCGACGTAGGTCTTGAAGCCCGGTTGCAGCGCCTCGCCGAACGCCACCGCCTTGCCGGCGATCACATGCATCAGCGGACCGCCCTGCAAGCCCGGGAACACCGCCGAATTGATCTTCTTGGCGATGTCTTCGTCGTTCGTCAGGACAAAGCCGCCACGCGGACCGCGCAAGGTCTTGTGCGTAGTCGACGTCACGACGTGTGCGTGCTCCACCGGATTCTGGTGACGCCCCGCCGCGATCACCCCGGCGATGTGCGCCATATCCACCATCAGCTTCGCGCCCACGCCATCGGCGATCGCGCGCAGCCGTGCAAAGTCCAGTGCACGGGGATAAGCCGAGAAGCCGGCGATCAGCAACGCCGGTTTGTGCTGCTGCGCGAGTTCCTCGATCTGCTCGTAATCGATCAGCATCGTGTCGCGATTCACGCCGTATTGCACTGCGTTGAACCACTTACCCGACATTGCCGGCTTCGCGCCATGGGTCAGGTGGCCGCCCGCGTCGAGCGACATGCCCAGCACCGTGTCGCCCGGCTTGACGAGTGCGAGCATCACCGCGCCGTTCGCCTGCGCGCCGGAGTGCGGTTGCACGTTGGCGAATTTCGCGTTGAAGAGCTGCTTGATGCGATCGAGGGCCAGCGTTTCGATCACGTCGGCATACTCACAACCGCCGTAATAGCGTTTCCCCGGATACCCTTCCGCGTACTTGTTGGTCAGCACCGAGCCCTGTGCTTCGAGCACCGCGCGCGACACGATGTTCTCCGACGCGATCAGTTCGACTTGCGACTGCTGGCGCTCCAGCTCTTTCAAAATGGCGCCGCGCACCGCCGCGTCACGCGTGGCGAGCGATTCTTCGAAGAAAGGATTCGGGTTCGACATGGAAGGTCCGTGGGGTGGTTGGCCGAAGGCCGGGGGCGGCTGTAAAGCCCTGCTGCTACCGGTCTGCATTGCGTCTATTCTTGACGCTTGCCCCGCGCGCCAATTTACGAATTCAGACGTGTTCTTTGCCTTTTCCGCCATACGCGTCCAATTTCGACAAGTCGCGACGACAGGTTTCGAACGATCGTTAGCGTTTTGCGCTCATGCTGCACTGCAGCTGATCGTTGTGCGCAGTTCGGGTGCGTGGATGAGCGCTGGCGGCTCCCTTCTGGTGCCGTTTGTTTAGCGATCCCTCTTTATTAATGGGCAACTGAGGGTTTAGCCTGATGGCACGCTAGTTGCGCTCGTCCTCAAAATTGCAACAGTCGCCGCTCCCCACGGCGACGCGACATTACAGATTCGAAGGAATCATTTCCCCCATGTCCACCGATCGCACGGCGTCGCTGTCGCATTTCGCATTCATGCCGCTTCCGAACTTCACGATGATCGCGTTCACGAACGCGATCGAAGTTCTCCGCATGGCGAACTACCTGACAGGACAAACGCTTTACCGCTGGTCGATCGTGAGCCCCGAAGGCGGCCCGGTGACCGCAAGCAATGGTCTGGCGGTCGACACCGGGCCAGTTGAATGCGTCGGTCAACCGGATATCGTGTTTGTGGTCGGCGGTATCGACGTGCAGCGCGCCACGACCCCCGCCCATCTTTCCGCCCTGCGCCGCTTTGCCCGCACGGGCAGCGTGCTCGGCAGCCTGTGCACCGGCACCTATGCGCTGGCGCGTGCCGGTCTGCTGGGTGGTTATGCGTGTGCAATTCACTGGGAGAACATGTCGGCGCTCAAAGAAGAGTTTCCCGACACACGTTTTCTGAAGGAACTGTTCGTGGTCGATCGTGATCGCGTCACCTGTACGGGCGGCGTCGCGCCGCTCGACATGATGCTCAACCTGATCGCGCCGCGGGTCGGCACGGCACGGGTCACGCAGATCGCGGAGCAGTTCATCGTCGAACATGTGCGCGATACGAGCGCACAACAGAAAATGCCGCTGGTGGCGCGGCTCGGTTCGGCCAACAAGTCGCTCTTCGAAGTGATCTCGCTGATGGAGAACAACATCGAAGAACCGCTTTCACGCGAAGAGCTCGCGCGGCTCGCCGATATGTCGCAGCGGCAATTGCAGCGTCTGTTCCGCGAACATCTGGGGATGACGCCGACCCATTACTATCTGACGCTGCGCTTGCGACGTGCCCGCGAGTTGCTGCTGCAGACCGACATGTCGATCATGCATATCACGATGGCTTGCGGCTTCCAGTCGGCTTGCCACTTCTCGAAGAGCTATCGCGACGCGTTTGGTACCGCGCCAACGCGTGAACGGCGCAGACAGGCGCCGTCGCTGGCCTCTGCGCCGGTCATGGCGGCGTGATTCCGGGCCAGCGTTTCAATTCTTCGCGCACACCCAGCCCGGTGCCGCACCCTGTAGCTCACTTGCCGCCAGTGACATCGAGGAACGTGCCGGTGATGAAGGAAGCCTCGGCGCTTGCCAGCCATAGGATCGCCCGCGCGACCTCTTCAGGTTGACCGCCTCTTCCCATGGGGATCGAGTCTTTGACGCGATCCACCCGTCCTGGCTCTCCACCGCTAGCATGCATGTCGGTGTAGATGTGCCCAGGGCGAATGCAGTTGACGCGTATCCCATCCCGCGCGACTTCCTTGGCGAAGCCGGTAGTGAATGTCTCAACGGCACCCTTCGACGCAGCGTAGTCGACATATTCGTTTGGACTGCCGAGCCGGGCCGCTGCCGATGAGATGTTGATCACGGAGCCCCCTCGTCCGTTATGACGATACGACATGCGTTTCGCTGCCTGCTGTGCACAGAGGATTGGGCCGATCGAGTTGACCGCGAAGATACGCTGCATCCGCTCGAATTCGAGATCCTCCAGGCGGGACTGCGGCGCAAGTACCGCGGCGTTGTTCACCAGCACGTCGATCCGGCCGAAGGTCCGGTCGATCGCGGCGAATAGCTGAGCGACCTGCTCAGGATCCGCGCTATCTGCGTGCACGGGTAAAGCCCGGCGCCCAACGGCTTCTACATCAGCCGCCACCGCGAGGGCGGCTGACTCGTTGGAGACGAAGCTGATCGCGACATCGTAACCTTGTGCGGCAGCAAGCCGAGCAGTCGCCGCGCCTACGCCACGACCTCCACCCGTTATCAGAATGAGCGGCGCCTGCGGGACGTGGTCTGGAGTCTTTGGCATGTCGGTATTCCTCAGGGAGATTTAGATAATAAGAATCGACAGAGCGTCGTGGATATCGTAGGGAAAACCGTGTAGCAGAACGACGGGCCGACCGATCTCAAAGCCCCAAACAAACGGCCCCACCCGCGACAATCACGCACGCGAGCCAGCGTTTGCCACTGACCGTTTCCCGCAGACACATTCGTCCGATCAGCACCGCAAACACCACACTGGTCTCGCGCAACGCCGATACCGCGCCCATCGCGCCGGACTGCAATGCCCATATCACGATGCCATACGCCGCGATCGACACCAGGCCGCCGACGAGCGACGAGCCGATTGCCATTGGCGAGGTCCGTACCGGCGCGCACAACGCCGCGAGCCCACGCGTCGCGACGAACAGCACCGGCATCAGCCAATAGAACAGAAACATCCACGCGGTGTAGGCGATCGCCTCGCCGCCGGATAAGCGCACGCCGATGCCGTCTATCACGGTATAAACGGCGATCGTTGCGCCGGTCGTCAGCGCAGCCAGCAAACCCGCACGCGACACGTGGCTTCCCTCCAGGGCGATTGCGATGATGCCGCCCGATATCATCACGATCCCGAGCACATGCAAGGGGCCGATTGCCTCATGCGCGAAGAGCGCCGCGCCGAGCGTGACGAGTAGCGGTGACGAGCCGCGCGCGATCGGATACGCCTGCGCCAGACCGTTGCGGCGATACGACCGTACGAGGGTCACGTTGTAGACGATATGTACGAGCCCCGATGTGGCGATGTACGGCCACGCCGCGCGGGTCGGCCACGGTGTGAACAGAATCACGACGGTAGAGACCATCGCGATGGCGATGCTCATCCACGTCATGGACAGCAAGCGGTCGCCATTGCCGTGCAGCATCGCGTTCCAGCTCGCGTGAAGCAGTGCGGCAAGGAGGACGAAACCGCCGGTATAACTGAGCATGCGAGTGCCGGAGAAAGGGTGAAGCAAGAAGGATATCTATCTTGTGACGGGCTAACAAACCAGATAAATTGCTGGTTCGCGTTAGATAAACTCTTCCGAATGAAACGGATATTGCCTCCCCTCAATGCATTGCGTGCCTTCGAGGCCGCTGGCCGGCTAGGCAGCTTCAAGGAAGCCGCCGCGGAATTGCACGTGACTCACGGTGCGGTGAGCCAGCACGTGCGCCTGCTTGAGGAGTGGCTGGGCGCACCGTTGTTTGAACGGCACAACCGGCGTGTGGCGCTCACTGCAGCGGCGAAGGCCTACCTGGATGAAATCGGTCCCGTATTCGAGCAACTCTCGCAGGCAACCGCGAGATATGGTGTCCCCGCAACGGTCTCCCGGACACTGTCCGTGAATGCTCCCGCAACGTTCACATTGCGTTGGTTGGTGCCGAGACTGGCGAAATTCCGTGTCGAGCATGCCGACGTGGACGTCAAGGTGGAGACGTCGAACGAGCCGGTGGAGAGCCTGAAAGAGATCTATGACGTCGTCATCCGGGGCGGTCCGGACACGTTCTATGGCTATTCGATGCGACCTTTCCTGTCCGAGGAGAGACTCCCGGTCTGCAGTCCGGCACTCTTGCAGCGACTGCCGCTTCGGACGCCAGACGATCTGCGGCAGCATACGTTGCTGCACACGTCGAGTCTGCCGCGACTCTGGCCGGACTGGCTGGCGAGGGCGCAGATTTCCGCACTCCGGCCGGCTGCCACCCTGACCTTCGATCACTTCTATCTGACGTTGCAGGCTGCCATCGACGGCATAGGCATCGCGATGGGACCGACTGCGCTTGTATCAGACGACCTTGCTGCTGGCCGGCTTGTCGCGCCCTTCACCGGCCCTCGTCTACCGTCGCGGAGCTATTGCACTTACGTTCCGGATGGGATATCTGCAAATGACCTGGTCGTGCTGTTCCGCTCATGGCTCGAGCGCGAGGGGACGCGTTCACAAACGCAGACGCCCCCTTCGTGATGTCCGGTCGTTCGGATCAGGTGCTCGTGTGGCCGATCCAGGTCGATCAGCAATCGTTCGAAACGCCCACCGGGACGCCTGGCGTACGACAAAGTCCAGATCTTGAGGACACTCCAGGTTAAACGGGCGCGCCAGATGACTGACGCGCGCTACTCGCTTAACCTGCTATTGCCCGTTTTCTGAAGCGCCCCCATGAAGTACATCAACGCATGTACAGCGGTGCTGACTTCAGGCCGCTTTCAACAGCCCGTGCGGGTCGATCACAAACTTCCGCGGCGCGCCGCCATCGAATTGCCGGTAACCGTCCGGTGCTTCGTCGAGCGATACCACGGTCACGTTGACAATGTCGGCAATCGGCAAGCGGTCCCACAAGATCGCCTGCATCAGATTGTGGTTGTACTTCATTACCGGCGTCTGTCCGGTATGGAACGAGTGCGACTTGGCCCAGCCGAGGCCGAAACGGATGCTCAAGCTGCCTTTGCGGGCGGCGGCATCGGTGGCACCCGGATCATCCGTCACATACAGGCCCGGAATGCCGATCGCGCCGGCAGCCCGGGTGATTTCCATCAGCGAATTGAGCACGGTGGCCGGCGCTTCCTCATGCGAGCCGCTGCTGCCGTGGCCGTGCGCCTCGAAGCCGACGCAGTCCACGGCGCAGTCCACTTCGGGCTTGCCGAGAATCTGTTCGATCTGCTCACCGAGCGTAGCGTCCTTCGATAGATCGATGGTCTGGAAGCCCATCTTGCGCGCATGCGCGAGACGCGCCTCATTCATATCGCCAATGATCGTGCAGGCCGCGCCCAGCAGTCGCGCGGAAGCGGCGGCCGCCATCCCCACTGGCCCCGCGCCCGCAATGTAGACGGTAGCGCCGGGCTTCACGCCCGCCATCACCGCGCCGTGATAGCCGGTCGGCAGAATGTCGGACAGACACGTCAGGTCACGGATTTTCGACATCGCCTGGGCGTAGTCGGGGAATTTCAGCAGATTAAAGTCCGCGTACGGCACCAGCACGTACTCGGCCTGGCCGCCGATCCAGCCGCCCATGTCGACGTAGCCATAAGCCCCACCCGCCCGCGACGGATTGACGTTCAGGCACACGCCCGTGTGCTGCGCCTTGCAGGTCGGGCAGCGTCCACAAGCGACGTTGAACGGCACCGACACCAGGTCGCCGATCTTCAACGTTTCAACATCGCGGCCCACCTCGATCACCTCGCCCGTGATCTCATGGCCGAGTACGAGGCCGACCTCGGCGGTCGTGCGACCACGCACCATGTGCTGATCGGAACCGCAAATATTCGTGCTGACCACCTTCAGGATCACACCGTGGCCGATTGACCGGCCACGCGGATCGACCATCTTCGGAAAGTCGATCGACTGCACTTCCACCTTGCCCTGCCCGAGATACACGACGCCGCGATTGCTGCTCATTTGCCTGTCTCCATGTCTTGTGAGCGGCGCCTGACTTGATGTAGCGCGCCGTTCAACGAGCGTAGCGCCCACTGAAACAAAGGACCTGTACCGAACGCGACACTGGTTTGGCAGGAACCGACACGCCGGGCGCAACCCGTGTACACGCTGATGCAACCCGGTTTTTATTGATTGACCGTTCAATATAAAAAAACTAACATGCCCCATCGAACACTTGGGCGGCCGGTCTGCGCCCGCCACCCCTAGCACCATGCCCAAACTTGGAATGCGCGAAATCCGCCGCGCCCAGCTGATCGACGCAACGCTGCTGACCATCGACCAGACCGGCCTGGCCGGTGCGACGCTCGCTTCGGTTGCCCAGCGCGCGAGCATTTCCACTGGCATCGTCAGCCACTATTTCGGCGACAAGGACGGGTTGCTCGAAGCCACCATGCGCCACGTGCTGCGTGATCTGTGGCAAGCCACGTCGCGCAGGCGCCGCGCGGCGAAAACGGATCCGCGCTCGAAGCTGCGTGCGGTCGTCGCGGCGAATTTCGACGCCGAGCAAACCAGCAGTCCGGTCATGAAAACATGGCTCGCGTTCTGGTCCGAGAGCATGCACAAGCCGCAATTGCGGCGGCTTCAATACGTGAACACGCGCCGGCTGAACTCGAACCTGTGCGCGGATTTTTCTAAAGCGCTGCCGCGTGCGGCGGCGCGCCGTGCGGCGAGCGGCCTCGCGGCGCTGATCGACGGACTGTGGCTGCGCGGTGCTTTGTCCGGTGAGCCCTTCGATACGAAGGCGGCACTGCGCGTGGCAAACGACTACATCGATCTGCTGCTGGAAACACGCAGCTAGACCGGTGACATTTTCAAAAAAGGAGCAAGTCATGGCGGTATTCGCAACGCAACGTCTCTATATAGGCGGCGCCTACGTCGACGCGATCAGTGGCGAGACCTTCGACACGCTCGACCCCGCCACCGGCGAAACGCTCGCGACGGTACAACAAGCCTCGGCGGCCGACGTCGAGCGCGCCGTGCAATCCGCACGTGACGGCCAACGCGAGTGGGCCGCGCTCACGGCGATGCAGCGCTCGCGCATCCTGCGCCGCGCGGTCGAGATCCTGCGCGAACGCAACGACGAACTCGCCGCGCTCGAAACACGCGACACCGGTAAGGCGATCGCGGAGACCCGGGCTGTCGATATCGTCACGGGCGCCGACGTGATCGAGTATTACGCGGGGCTTGCTACCGCCATTGAAGGGCAACAGATTCCGCTGCGGCCCTCGTCGTTCGTTTATACGCGGCGAGAACCGCTAGGCGTGTGCGCGGGTATCGGCGCGTGGAATTACCCGATCCAGATCGCATGCTGGAAATCGGCGCCCGCGTTGGCGGCCGGCAACGCGATGATCTTCAAACCGAGCGAAATCACGCCACTGTCAGCACTGAAACTCGCGGAGATCTATACCGAAGCCGGTGTACCGGCCGGCGTGTTCAACGTCGTGCAAGGCGACGGACGCGTGGGTGCGATGCTCGCCGCGCATCCGGACATCGAGAAGATTTCGTTCACCGGCGGCGTCGAAACGGGCAAGAAGGTGATGTCACTGGCGGGCGCATCGTCACTGAAGGAAGTGACGATGGAGCTGGGCGGCAAATCCCCCCTGCTGGTCTTCGACGATGCCAACCTCGAACGCGCCGCCGACATCGCGATGAGCGCCAACTTCTTCAGCTCCGGTCAGGTTTGTACAAACGGCACACGTGTCTTCGTTCAGCGTAGCGTGCTGGAACGGTTCGAAGCGCTGGTACTGGAACGTGTCAAGCGGATTCGCGTCGGCGCGCCCACTGACGCCGATACCAACTTCGGCCCACTGGTCAGCGCGGCGCAATTGCAGAAAGTGCTGGGCTACATCGAAAGTGGCGTCCAGGAAGGCGCGCGGCTCATTGCCGGCGGCAAGCGGCTGACGGAAGGTCATTTCCGCAACGGCCAGTATGTCGAGCCGACGGTGTTCACCGGCTGCCATGACGACATGCGTATCGTGCGCGAAGAAATTTTCGGCCCGGTGATGAGTATTCTCGTTTTCGACGACGAAGACGAAGCGATCTCCCGTGCAAATCACACCGCCTACGGCCTCGCTGCGGGCGTTGTGACTGAGAATCTGGCGCGTGCGCATCGCGTGATTCATCGACTCGAAGCGGGTATCTGCTGGATCAACACCTGGGGCGAATCGCCCGCCGAAATGCCGGTGGGCGGCTACAAGCAGTCGGGCGTCGGCCGCGAAAACGGTATCACCACGCTCGAACACTACACGCGCATCAAGTCCGTGCAGGTCGAACTCGGCCCGTATCAACCGGTGTTCTAAGGAGGGGTGGCGATGGCTTCCAACGAATACGACTACATCATCGTCGGCGCGGGTTCGGCGGGCAACGTGCTCGCCTCGCGCCTGACCGAAGGCGAGGACGTGACCGTGCTGCTCCTCGAAGCAGGCGGCCCCGACTACCGTTTCGATTTTCGCACGCAGATGCCCGCGGCCCTCGCCTTTCCGTTGCAAGGGCGACGCTATAACTGGGCGTACGAAACCGACCCCGAACCGCATATGAACAACCGTCGCATGGAGTGCGGACGTGGCAAGGGGCTCGGCGGTTCGTCGCTGATCAACGGCATGTGTTACATCCGCGGCAACGCGCTCGATTACGATGGCTGGGCCGCGCGTGCCGGGCTGGAGAACTGGACCTATCTGGATTGCCTGCCGTACTTCCGCAAAGCCGAAACACGCGACGTGGGTGCGAACGCGTATCACGGCGGCGACGGCCCGGTCCATGTAACGACGAGCAAGCCCGGCAACAATCCCCTGTTCGCGGCGATGGTCGAGGCCGGCGTGCAGGCGGGTTTTCCGCGTACGGACGATCTGAACGGCTATCAGCAGGAAGGCTTCGGTCCGATGGATCGTACGGTCACGGCGAACGGCAGACGCGCCAGCACCGCGCGGGGCTATCTGGATCGTGCGAAGACGCGTCCAAATCTGACCATCGTGACGCATGCCATGTCCGATCGCGTGCTGTTCCTGGGCAAGCGTGCGATCGGCGTCGCGTATCTGCAGCATGGCAATGCTGTAACCGCGCATGCACGCCGCGAAGTGCTGGTGTGCAGCGGCGCGATTGCCTCGCCGCAATTGCTGCAACGCTCGGGTGTGGGCCGCTCGACGTGGCTGCGCGAACTCGGTGTGCCGCTCGTGCACGATCTGCCGGGCGTCGGCGAAAACCTCCAGGACCATCTGGAGATGTATATCCAGTACGAATGCAAGGAGCCGATTTCGCTGTACCCCGCGTTGCAATGGTGGAATCAGCCTGCAATCGGACTCGAATGGATGCTTAACGGCACGGGCATTGGCGCGAGCAACCAGTTCGAAGCGGGTGGCTTCATCCGGACCCGCGATGATGATCTATGGCCGAACATCCAGTATCACTTCCTGCCCGTTGCGATCAACTACAACGGTTCGAACGCGATCAAGATGCACGGTTTTCAGGCGCACGTCGGTTCGATGCGTTCGCCGAGCCGTGGCCGTGTGAAGCTCACGTCACGCGATCCTGCCGCGCATCCGAGCATCCTGTTCAATTACATGGCCGATCCGCTCGACTGGCGTGAATTCCGCGACGGAATCCGCATTACGCGCGAAATCATGCGTCAGCCGGCGCTCGATCGATATCGCGGGCGGGAACTGAATCCGGGCGCTGAACTCACGACCGACGAACAGCTCGACACCTTCGTGCGCAACCGTGCGGAGACGGCGTTTCATCCGTCGTGCTCGTGCAAGATGGGTTATGACGATATGGCTGTGGTGGATAACGAGGGCCGCGTGCATGGGCTCGATGCGCTGCGCGTCGTCGATGCGTCGATCATGCCGCAGATCACAACCGGCAATCTGAATGCGCCGACGATCATGCTCGCGGAGAAGATCGCCGATCGGATTCGCGGACGGGATGCGCTGGCGCGGGTGGAAACGCCCTACTTCGTGGCCCGCGGCGTGGCGTCGAGGAAGCGGGAAGCGGCAGCGGTTTAGTTCTCGCCGGGTCGAACCTCGTGCCAACGACAAAGCCGCGATAGATTCGCGGCTTTTTAACACCTTGGTCCCCTGGTAAGTGCCGCAATTCGCGCGGGATTTAACGCGTGCGATTCACAGACATAATTTCACTTCCTTGGATGCCGTTTCCTTAACGTCCTGGAACTCGTGGCTCCGGCAGGAGACGCGAGATCCAGCGCCCCCAGACGCACTCACTCCCGCGCAGGACTCAACACTCCCTGCGCATCCGGTTCAACCGCTTCAGATACCAGGGTCTCCAGCGCCAGCCCACGCGTCTCGATGCCCATGATCCACACTGCCGCAGCGGCGATCACAAAACACATCGCGCCAAGCGAAAACACGCCGCCTTGCCCGAACATCGGCAGGACGACACCGACCACGTACGGGCCAATCAGTGACCCCACGCGCCCAATTGCCGATGCAAAGCCTGATCCTGTTGCCCGTGCGCCGGTGCCATAAAGCTCAGGCGTATAGGTGTAAAGCACCGCCCACATCGCAAACATGAAAAACTGCATCGCGAGTCCGGCGCAGATCAGCAACGTCGGCGTTTGCGCGTGCAGCGCGGTTTGTCCATAGACATAGGCCATCACCGCGCTGCCGGCGAGCGACGCGATACAGGTCGGCTTACGTCCCCAGCGTTCGACCAGCCACGCTGCGCAGATGAAGCCCGGAATCCCACCGAGTGAAATCAGCACCGTATACAGCACCGACTTCGTCACCGCAAAGCCAGCTTGCTGCATCAACGCGCCGAGCCACGACGTCAACCCATAAAATCCGAGCAACGCGAAGAACCACAACGTCCACACCATTATCGTGCGACGCCGGTAAGCCATGCTCCAGATCTCGCGAAACGCGCTTGTGCCCTTCGCGGCCTGCGGTTCCTGCAACATCACCGGCGCGGGTAACCGGCTCAAGCCGGCCGCTTTCATCACCTTCCCTTCGACTTCGCCGAGGATCTTGTCCGCTTCGGCGAGACGTCCGCGATGCTCCAGCCAGCGCGGCGATTCCGGCACGACGCGGCGCACGATCAGTACGAACACGGCGGGAATCGCCAGCAACGCGAACTCGGTGCGCCAACCGAAGGTTGGCAACACGAAATACGACACCACGCCCGCCGTGATGAAACCGAGCGGCCAGAAACCGTCCATCAGCGCGATCAGGCGTCCGCGCGACGCCGCCGGCACGAATTCCGACAAGAGCGTCTGCGCAATGGGAAACTCCATGCCCATGCCGAAACCAAGCAGCACGCGATAGAAAATCAGCGCTTCGACGCTCTGCGCGGTCGAGCACAGATACGATGCGAGCCCCCACAGCACCATGCTCCACTGAAACACGGGGCGCCGTCCGAAGCGATCGGCCAGCAATCCGGCAGCAGCCGCGCCGATCACCATGCCGAAAAAGCTTGCACTCGCAACGAGCCCCGCAGTTGCGGTCGACAAATGAAATTCGCTTTTGATCGAGCCGAGCACGAAGGTCATCGTGCCGAGATCGACCGAGTCGAAGAAGAATGCGATGGCGATGATGATGAAGATGGTCCGGTGATATCCGGAGAACGGCAGTCGCTCGAGTCTGGCGGCTGCGCTCGCGCGAGGCTGAAAAGCGGTAGACATGTCATCCCCTCGTTGATGCGGCGGCTGCCGCGTGGACGTTCCGATCTGTGCATTTCAGTAGACGCCGACATAAATCGGCCACATAGAAGAAATACGTCATCCGGATGGAACGGGGGCGTCGTTCCTGTCTTTCGCGCGCATGCATACGCGCGAAAGGCGCACTTTCGTGTCGAAGCCGTGTAATGGAGAAACAGCGGGCGAAACAGCAGGCGAAACAGCGCTTCGTGGCCGAAGCGGTGCATGCACGAAATCGACCCTTATGGGCGAAGCCGCGCCCGCGCGGCGCCGGCGATACGCGCGAGCGCATCCGCACTCAACCTGGCGGCGATTTTCTCAACGTATTCGTGATGCCGCGGCTGCAGCGGTGCGCCTAACTGCTGCGCGAGGAGATAGCGGATCAGCGCGATGCGCCGATGCCGCAACACGATGCTCTGATCGAGCAGCGCGAGCGCGGCATGGGCATCGCCGTGTTGGCACGCGCGCTCGGTAAGACGCGAAGTGGCGAGACGTGTCGACGTCATGTCAGTCTGCCAACGGGAAAGCCACGAGCGGCGCCTGAGCCAGACACCGCTCGCCGCGCTTCACGACATCAGCGGCTCGGCCGCATCGAGCATGATTTTGACGAAGTAGTCCGCAAAGCTGCGGCGCACGACGATATCGAAACTGTCCGCGCCGGTGGGCAACAGCGTCATCGACGCCTTGAAATAGTGAGTCTGCGCGCACTGCCCTTCACCGAACAACTTCGGGTGCAGATCGAGCGGGCAACCGCGCGCCAGCACTTCACGCGTACGTGTCCCGCTGATTTCCAGCACCGTATAACCGCTGCCGATATCCACCGCCGACGCGAACACACCCGCAAATGCCGCACCGAACTTCGCCTGCAGCGGTGCGGTGCGGGCCGCGTCGTGCGCCATGGCCGAGCGAACCAGCCACTCATCGGGACCGAGCCACAGCATGTCGTAGCCATTGCCGCGGGCGACGGTGTTCGCTTTCTCCGGCAGCCGGCAGCCGATCACGCCCTCCACCGCTTGCATGAACGCTGCGTCGCGCGTGTCACCACGCACGTTCACCAGTTCCAGAAACGGCCGCTCGCTCAACCGGAACGCCGCCGACGCCGTCGCCTGATGCTTCTTCAGCAGCGCGTCGGTCCCCACCAGCGGCGACTCCTGCCACACGCCCGTTTGCTTGCCGACAGCGCGATCCACCGCCGACACCGTCCCTCTTGCTTCATTCCACATGTTGACGTGCTCCTTCGCTGTCGTAGAACACCGAACTGGTGACTTTGGCTGCAATCTGCTTGCCGCTCGCGAGCGGAATCGTGACCGTTTCGCCGATCTTGTCGAGACCGCCCTTCACCACCGCCATGGCGATCGACCGTTTCAGGATCGGGCTGTAGTAGCTCGACGTGACGTGGCCCAGCATCGGTGCGGTATCGCCCTGGAAAGGACCGGCGACGATCTGCGAGCCTTCGGGGATCACGAACGAGGGATCGTCCGGGAGCAGCCCGACCAGTTGCTTACGCCCCGCCTTCGCCGTGTCCGTTCGCGTCAATGAACGCTTGCCGAGAAAGTCTTTTGACTTCGCGACCAGTCCGCCCATGCCGAGGTCATACGGCGTCATCGAGCCGTCCGTATCCTGCCCGACGATGATGTAGCCCTTCTCCGCACGCAGCACGTGCATGGTTTCCGTGCCGTACGGCGTGATGTCGAACTCCGCGCCGGCGGCCATCAGCGCTTCCCACACCGCGCGTCCGACGTTCGCGGGCACGTTCACTTCATAAGCCAGTTCGCCCGAGAAGCTGATCCGCATCACACGCGACGCCGCGCCCGCCACCGTGCCTTCACGATAGCTCATGAACGGGAACGCCGCATTCGCAAAGTCGATGTCCTGGCAGATCTTCTGCAAGACCTTGCGGCTGTTCGGACCGACCACCGCGAAGGTCGCCCAATGGTCCGTCACGGAAGCAAGCCGCACGCGCATGTCCGGCCACTCGGTTTGCAGCCAGCGTTCGAGCCACGTGAGCACGCGTGCCGCGCCGCCGGTGGTAGTCGTCATCATGTAGTGCTGGTCGGCGAGACGCACGGTCACGCCGTCGTCGAAGATCATGCCGTTTTCGTCGAGCATCAGGCCATAACGGCATTTGCCGACTTCCAGCTTGCTCCACGGATTGGTGTACACCCAATTCAGCAGCTTCGCCGAATCGGGGCCCTGGATATCGATCTTGCCGAGCGTCGAGGCGTCGAGAATACCGACGCTCGTGCGCACCGCCAGCGACTCACGCGCCACCGCGGCATGCATGTCCTCGCCCGCTTTCGCGAAGTACCAAGGGCGCTTCCAGTTGCCGACGTCCTCGAACGCCGCACCGTTTTCTACGTGCCATTCGTGCACCGCTGTCTTGCGCACCGGATCGAGAAACTCGCCCAGCTCGCGGCCTGCAAACGTGCCGAACGTAACGGGCGTGTAGTTCGGACGGAAGGTCGTCGTGCCGGTTTCGGGAATCGTCTTGCCAAGCGCCTGCGCGAGAATCGCCATGCCGTTGATGTTGCCGAGCTTGCCCTGATCGGTGCCGAAACCCATCGCCGTATAGCGCTTCACGTGCTCGACGGATTCGAAGCCTTCGCGCGCCGCCAGGAAAATATCCGCCGCCGACACGTCGTTCTGGAAGTCGACGAACTGCTTCGGCCCGCGCGTCGCGAGTTCGCGCCCGCCGACGAGCCACAGCGGTTGCATCTTCGCTTCAGTGATCTCAGCCACCTGCACCTGATTCGGCCGCGCAACGATATGGCCAGCGGCACGCGCCGCCTCGACACCTGCGTCGACGGCGAAGCGAATGCCCTGTCCCAGCGTGAAGTCGCCGGCACACGCGCCGATGCTCGTCTCCGCCTGCATCGCCTTGCCCGGCACGAAACAGGCCTTGTCGTCGTGCCAATGCGCCTTGCCGCCCGACTGCGCGAACAGGTGCAGCACCGGGCTCCAGCCGCCGGACATCGCGAGCAGATCGCAGGGCAGCGCGCTCTGCTTCGCACCGACCTGTCCGTTCGAATACGACGCCACATCGACGGATGCCACCCGCAACTTGCCGTGCGCCGCTGTCACCGCCACGCCGTTCTTCACTTTGACGCCGTAGCGCCGTGCGAGCGCGGGCAGCGTGCCCTTCGATTCACTCGCACGCGGATCGACGACCGTCACCTGGGCACCGGCCGCTTTCAGATCGAGCGCGCATTGATAACCGTCGTCGTTGTTCGTGAACACCACAGCATTGCGTCCCGGCAGCACGGCATAGCGATGCAGGTACGTCGACACCGCCGAGGCCAGCATCACGCCCGGCAGATCGTTGTTACCGAACACGATCGGCCGCTCATGCGCGCCCGTTGCGAGAATCACGCGTTTGGCGCGGATCTTCCACATCAGCTCGCGCGTGCCCTTTCTCTGCGACACCGGCAGATGCTCGGTGAGCCGCTGCGTGACGGTGATGAGGTTATGGTCCTGGTAACCGAACGCCGTGCTGCGGCACAGGATCTTCACATCGGGCATCTGCCGCAGCTCGTCTTCGATCTTGTGGACCCATTGCAGCGCCGGTTTGCCGTCGATCTCCGCGCGGCACGACAGCAACGAGCCGCCGAGTTCCGGCTGATCGTCGATCAGCGTCACGCGGGCGCCGGACAACGCCGCCGCATGCGCGGCCGCCAGACCCGTGGGCCCACCGCCGACCACCAGCACGTCGCAATGCGCAAAGCACTTGTCGTAGCGATCCGCGTCGGTTTGCTCGGGGGCCTTGCCGAGGCCGGCCGCATCGCGGATCACCTCTTCATACTTCGGCCAGAACTTGCGCGGCCACATGAAGGTCTTGTAGTAGAAGCCAGCCGGAATGAAGCGCGCGAACTTCTGGTTGATCGCCATGCGGTCTTTCTCGATGCTCGGCTGCGCGTTCACGCTGGTCGCGACGAGTCCCTGATACAACTCCACTTCAGTCGCACGCGCGTTCGGCACCGTGTACGCACCGGTTTCAAGTTGCACGATCGCATTCGGCTCTTCCACCCCCGCCGTCACGATGCCGCGCGGCCGGTGGTACTTCCAGCTACGCGCCACGAAGTGCTCACCGTTCGCGAGCAGCGCGGATGCGAGCGTGTCGCCCTGATAGCCCTGATACTTGCGGCCGTTGAACGTGAAGTTCAGTACGATCGCGCGGTTGATGCGCCCGCCGCTGGGGAGTCGGTCTTTCTGGCTCATGGTGCCTTGCCCTCTTGTGCCTTGTCTTGTGCCTTAACTTCATTGCTGTCCATCGTGAGCAGCGGGCGTTCGAAGGTCTCGTAGCCCTGAATCTCGTAGCTCACCGTGTCGCGCTGCGCCTTGAACCAGCGGCGGCATCCTTGGGTGTGCATCCATTGCTCACGATGCACGCCGCGCGGATTCTTGCGCATGAACAGGTAGTCGCCCCATTCCTTGTCGGTGAGCTTGTCTGTATCGAGCGGACGGGCAATGTCCGCTTCGCCGCCGCAAGAAAATTCGGTTTCGGCGCGTGGCCCGCACCATGGGCATTCGATCAGCAGCATCTGGTTCTACTCCAATCCGTCAGTGTTAGTGGGCAACAGCGGCGGCGCCGTGTTCGTCGATCAGGTGACCGGTGTAGAAACGGTCCAGCGAAAACGGCGCGTTCAACGGATGCGGCTCGTCTTTCGCGATCGTGTGCGCGTAGGCCCACCCCGAACCTGGCGTCGCCTTGAAGCCGCCCGTGCCCCAGCCGCAGTTGAAGTAAAGCCCCTTGACGTCGGTCTTGCTGATGATCGGGCACGCATCCGGCGACACATCCACGATGCCACCCCACTGGCGGTTCATCCGCACACGCGAGAACACCGGGAACATCTCGACGATCGCTTCAAGCGTGCCTTCGATGATCTGAAAACTGCCGCGCTGACCGAAGCCCGTGTACTGATCGACCCCCGCGCCGATCACCAGATCGCCCTTGTCGGACTGGCTGATGTACGCATGCACCGCGTTCGACATCACCACCGTGTTGACGACCGGTTTGATCGGCTCCGAGACCAAAGCCTGCAAAGGATGGCTCTCCAAAGGCAGGCGGATGCCGGCCATATCGGCAAGTGTCGACGTATTCCCCGCCGCCACCACCGCAACCTTCTTCGCCTTGATGAAACCCTTGGTAGTATCCACGCCGACGACCTGGCTGCCGTCGCGGCGAATCCCCGTGACCTGGCAGTTCTGGATGATATCGACACCATGTTGATCCGCCCCGCGTGCGAAGCCCCACGCCACTGCATCGTGGCGCGCCACGCCGCCGCGCCGCTGGATCGACGCACCAAGCACCGGATAGCGGCTATTCAGATTGATGGTCGGCTCGATTTCCTTGATCTGCTCAGGCGTGAGGAATTCGGCATCCACGCCATTCAGCCGGTTGGCATTCACGCGACGCTCGGTGTCGCGCACATCCTGCAGCGTGTGCGCGAGGTTCATCACGCCACGCTGGCTGAACATCACGTTGTAGTTGAGGTCTTGCGACAGACCTTCCCACAACTTCATCGCCTTTTCATACAGCGCGGCCGACTCGTCCCACAGATAGTTCGAGCGCACGATGGTCGTATTGCGCGCGGTATTGCCGCCACCAATCCAGCCTTTCTCCAGCACGGCGATATTGCGCACGCCATGCTCTTTCGCGAGGTAATAGGCAGTGGCGAGACCATGCCCGCCGCCGCCGACGATCACGACGTCGTATTCACGCTTGGGCTCCGGGCTCTTCCACTGACGCTCCCAGTTCTCGTGATACGACATCCCGTTGCGCAACAGGCTGAATATCGAATAGCGGCTCATCGTTGGTCCTTTGGGTCCTGTTGTTACTCTTTGATTCCTGACTCGTTCAATTCAACACTCGATGACGTTCACGGCAAGTCCACCGCGCGACGTCTCCTTGTATTTGGTCTTCATGTCCGCGCCGGTCTCGCGCATCGTCTTGATCACATTGTCGAGCGACACGTAGTGCTGGCCGTCGCCCTTCATCGCCATGCGCGCGGCGTTCAGCGCCTTGATCGCCCCCATCGCGTTACGTTCGATGCAGGGAATCTGCACGAGGCCGCCAACCGGGTCGCAGGTCATGCCAAGGTTGTGTTCCATGCCGATTTCGGCGGCGTTTTCCACTTGCGTCGGCGTGCCGCCCATCACGGCGGCGAGCGCCGCCGCGGCCATCGAGCACGCCACGCCCACCTCACCCTGGCAGCCCACTTCGGCGCCTGAGATCGAGGCGGTTTCCTTGTAGATGATGCCGATCGCGGCAGCCGTCAGCAGGAAGGTGACGATGCCCTCGTCGTTCGACGCATGCATGAACTTCACGTAGTAATGCAGCACTGCGGGAATCACGCCGGCCGCGCCGTTGGTCGGCGCCGTGACGACGCGCCCACCCGCTGCGTTTTCTTCGTTCACAGCCATGGCGTAGAGATTGACCCAGTCGAGCATCGACAGCGGATCGCGCAGCGACTCCTCCGAGTGCGAACGCAATTGCGCGCACAGGTCGGCTGCGCGGCGCTTCACGTGCATCGGGCCGGGCAACTCGCCACGTACCTTGCAGCCACGTTCCACGCAGGCGGACATGACGCGCCAGATCGCCAGCAGCCCTTCACGCACGTCCTGTTCGGGGCGCGACGCGCATTCGTTGCGCAACGTCACCTCTGCGATCGACAACCCCGTTTCGCGGCAGACACGCATCAGATCGTCACCGGTGCGAAACGGATACGGCACTTCCGCGCTGGCGCGCAGGCCATTGACGCGGTCGCCTTCGCGATTGATCACGAAGCCGCCGCCGACCGAGTAATACTCTTTCTCCACCAGCAGTTGGCCGTTTTCGTCGAAAGCCTGAAAACGCATACCGTTCGGATGCACAATGCTCGAGCCCGGTGCGCCCGGCATCAGCTTGCGGAAGAAGCCGAGGTGTTCGCGCTCGTCGAATTTGACCGGGTGTTTGCCGAGCAGCACCAGTTGTTTCGTTTCGCGGATCGCCTGCAGGCGCGGTTCGATCACGTCCGGGTCGATCAGATCGGGCAGATTGCCTTCAAGGCCGAGCAGCACCGCCTTGTCCGTGCCATGCCCTTTGCCGGTCGCGCCGAGCGAGCCAAACAGTTCGACCTTGACGCGGCGCACGAAGCCCAGCAGATTGGCGTCTTCGATATGCGAAGCGAATCGGCATGCAGCGATCATCGGCCCGACCGTGTGCGAACTGGAGGGACCGATGCCGATCTTGAACAGATCGAAGACGCTGACGTTCATGGCGTGCCTTATACGTTGCGATACTTGGGTTGCCGGGGTTGGCTTGAACTAGCCCCTATTGCACCGCACGTCAATTTCGACCGATAGAATAAAAACGGCATGACAGTGGGATGGTGGCGTCAAGAGGGCCGCGCGCCAAGCGCTGCGACGGATTTGCGATGACTTCTGACGCATTTTCGACAGGCGCGGAGGTTGCGGCTGGCGATGCTGGGGCTGTGCTGAAACGGCCCCAATGAATGGCCCGCTCATTGGCCCGCTCATTGACCCGATGCAGCGTCGCCTATCCCCGATGCTATGCTTGAATTAACCCTTTTCCTTGCTGGCTGCATGCATGAATTCCGCTGAACCGCGTTCCCTTCAATCGATCGACGGCCCTTCGAAGCAGCGCATCCGCTTCGGCATCATCCTGCTGCCGAACTTCACGCTGACGGCGTTCTCGGGATTCGTCGACCTGCTGCGCCTGTCCGCGGATGAAGGCGATTTCAGCAAGCCTGTGCGCTGTTCGTGGAGCGTGATAGGGGAAACCCTCGCTCCGGTGCGCGCGAGTTGCGGCATCCAGATCACACCGTGGGAAACCTTCGAGAAGGCCGAACCGTTCGATTACGTCGTCGTGGTGGGCGGCCTGCTGCATTCCGGGCCGGCCGCGAACGAAGCGACGCTGGCCTTTATCCGCCGCGCTGCCGCCACCGATGCAACGCTGGTCGGCATGTGCACCGGCGTGTTTTCGCTGATGCGCGCGGGCGTGCTGGAAGGCCACCGCATCTGCGTGAGCTGGTTTCACTACTGGGATTTCATCGAGCGCTTTCCGTCGGTCAATGAGGAGACGCTGGTGGCGGACCGGCTGTTCGTGATCGACCGCCGGCGCATTACGTGTTCCGGTGGGCGAGCATCGATCGACGTGGCGGCCGCGATTCTGCTGCGCCACTTTGAAACGGCCACGGTGCAAAAAGCGCTGCGAATTCTGCTGGTCGACGATATGCAGAAGGGAAATGCGCCGCAGCCGCATCCACCCGGGTTGGCGCCCGCGGCGCATCCGAAGGTCAAGCGCGCGATTCTGCTGATGGAACAGCATGTGGGGCGTTCACTGTCGCTCGATGAACTGGCGGGCAAGCTCGATCTGTCACCGCGCCAGCTCGAGCGGCTCTTCAAGGCGGAAACCGGCAAGGCGCCGCAGGCCTACGCGAAGCAGGTGCGGTTGCGCACCGCTGCGTGGCTGCTGACGAGTTCGGATAAAACAGTGGCGGACATCGCGTCAAGCTGCGGTTTTTCGGATGCGTCGCATCTCAGCCGCGAGTTCCGCAAACAGTTCGGCTTGCCGCCGATGATGTACCGTGACCAACGTGGTACGGCGGCGGAAGTGGATGACGGCTCGGGGTATGACGAAACGTTCCCCGGGCGGGCTCAGGCAATCTGAACCCGACGGTTGTTGTCCGGGTTTTACTGCCCGAGCTTGCCCGCAGAAACTACAGGTCAAAGATTTCAACCTCGCTTTCGCGCCGCCGGAACGGCGCGAAAGCTAAACCCAAACCCTCAAGCCTCACTGCCCCGCGACATAAGCCTTCACCGCCGGCAATCCATCCTTCCCGTCAAAGGTCTTGACGCCAGCAAGCCACTTGTCGAGCACGCCCGGATTCGCCTTCAGCCAATCCTTTGCCGCCTTGTTCGGATCGGTCTTGTCCATGATCGGCAGCATCACGTGATTCTCGATATCGGTCGTGAAGTGCAGATTCGACACCAGCTTCGCGACGTTCGGGCAACGCGTCGCGTAATCGGTCGGCACGACCGTCATCACTTTGGCTTCACCGTAGTTCGGACCGAACACGTCATCGCCGCCGGACAGATAATCGATCTTCATCTGCACGTTCATCGGATGCGGTTCCCAGCCGAGAAACACGATCGCCTTCTTCTCGCGAATCGCCCGATTCACTTCGACCAGCATGCCCGCCTCACTCGACTCCACCAGCTTGAACTTGCCAAGGCCGTACTGGTTGCTGTCGATCATCTTCTTGATCAGCGCATTGCCGTCGTTACCCGGTTCGATGCCGTAAATCTTGCCGTCGAGCTTGTCGTAGTTCTTCGCGATGTCGGCGAAATTCTTGATGCCCGCCTGGTACGCGTAGTCCGGCACGGCCAGCGTGTATTTCGCTCCGGTCAGGTTCGGCGTGGGCAGCACGGTGAGCTGACCGGCCTTCCTGAACGGATCGATCATCGGGTCCATGGTCGGCGACCAGTAGCCGAGGAACACGTCGATCTGCTTGCTCTTAACACCCGCGAAGGTGATCGGCACCGAGGCGATGGTTTTGGTCGGCTTATAGCCGAGGCCTTCGAGTACCGTCGAGGCGAGACCGGTCGTCGCCGCGATATCGGTCCAGCCGACGTCGGCAAACCGGACGTCCCGGCAGGTGGCAGGTTCCGCGGCAAAGACAGACGAGACCGACAGCGCGCACAACGACGCAGCCCACAAACGTTTCATGGCGTTCCCTCAGGGTGATTGATGCTTGACTGGTTTCATTAAGCGGATTATTGAGGCGCGATTTTTTACGCCAACTTCATTCACGCCGACTTTTTTACGCAGATAAACGCCGCTCGACGCTCGGTGCGTGTCCGAACTGCGCGCGATAGGCCTTGCTGAAATGACACGGCGAATGAAAACCACACACGGCCGTCACTCTTGCAATCGACGCATCCGTATTGCGCAACAGCTCGCGCGCCCGGCGCAAACGCAGTGTCAGGTAATAGTGCGTCGGCGACACGCTCAGAAACATCTTGAACATGCGCTGCAAATGACGTTGCGACAGATGCACGAGCCGCGCGAGCTCATCGAGCGACAACGGCTCCTCGATATTCGCTTCCATCAGGCGCACCACTTCGATCAGCTCCGCACGCGAGAAACCGACCCGCGCGTCGACGGGAATATGCTGGTAATCGGTCGAACCGCGAATCCGCTCGACAATAAATTGCTCGGACACTTGCGCCGAGACTGCAGGACCAAGGCGCATGCCGACCAGGTTCAGCATCAGATCGAGCGGCGCGGTACCGCCCGTGCAAGTCAGCCGGTCACGGTCGATCACAAACAGTTCATCGGCGAAACGCACGTGCGGGTAGCGCTTGTGCAGCGGCGACATGTCCTCCCAATGCACGGTACAGCGATAACCGTCAAGCAGGTTCGCCGCCAGCAGCGCGTACGGTCCGGTGCAAATGCCGCCAAGCGGGATGCCTTTCGACGCAACGTTTTGCAGCAATGCGATGATCGTGTCGTCCACGTAATCGCTCACGTGCCAGCCGGCACAGACGATCAGCACATCCGGCATGCCCGCAGCAGCCAGCGTGGTAGTCGGCTTCACGGTGATACCGTTGCTCGCTCGCGCCGGCTCGCCGTCCGGTGTAATGACCGACCACGTGTAGTGCTGCGCGCGGCCCACGTAGTTGGCCATACGCAGCACCTCGACCGCGCTCGTGAACGCGATCATCGAAAAGTTCGGCAGCGTCAGAAAGCCGAAGTGCGCGAGCCCGGACAGCGGCGAATCGGCAGGCGCCTCGACAGGGGGAAACGCGTCGCGCTTCATACGCAACTCAGCTGTGCTGCGCCGTCGGCGCCTGGCGCACCTTGCGCACCTTGCGCACCTTCATGACGCTGCGCAAGCCCGACAGCAGCGGTGCCCGCGCCATGCCCGGCGTGCGGCCAAAGCTTTCCGTGATGCGGTCGAGAATGATCGCCAGCATCACCACCGACAGCCCGCTTTCGAAGCCGAGGCCGATATCGAGCCGTTGAATACTCGCCAGCACATCGTTGCCGAGACCGCCCGCGCCGACCATCGAGGCGATGATCACCATCGAGAGCGCCATCATGATGGTCTGGTTCACACCGGTCATGATCGACGGCAGCGCGTTCGGAAACTGCACCTTATAGAGCAATTGCAAGGGCGTGCAGCCAAACGCCTGCCCTGCTTCGACGATTTCGCGATTCACATGCTTGATGCCGAGCGACGTAAGGCGCACAGCAGGCGGCATCGCGAAGATCACCGTGGAGAGAATCCCCGGCACACGGCCGAGGCCGAACAGCATGGCCGCCGGAATCAGATAGACGAATGCGGGCATGGTCTGCATCAGGTCGAGCACAGGGCGCACCATCATTTCGACGGTACGGCTCTTCGCCGTCCAGATGCCGAGCGGCACACCGAGCAGCAGGCTGATCAAGGTCGACGAGAGCGTGAGGCCGAGCGTGATCACCATCTGGTCCCAGAAGCCGGTGCCGTAGATCAGCAGCATCGCCAGCAAGGTGAACAGCGCGAAACGCCAGCCCACCCGCCATAAACCGACGCCCACGAAAAATGCCATCAGCGCCCACATCGGCACCGCTTGCAGGCCGTGCTCAATCAGCGCGGCAAAGCTCTCGATGACCTTGCCGATGGAATCGAACGTTGCTGCGTCGTGGTCGAGCAGGTAGTGAACGCCGTGATCAACCCAGGCGCCAAGTGGAATGACTTCAGACATGGGAACCTCGATGGCGTGTGAGAACGTTCAGCACGTTCGTCTTGTTGACCGAACCGCAGTAGGAGCCGTCCGCCTCGACGACCGGCAGCGGCGCGCGGCTCGCCACCACGCGTTCGACGACGTCGTCCAGAGGGGTCGTACGGCGGATGCACTCGATGTGATTGAGCTGCGGCGACGCGCTGCCCAATGCGTCGCGGCACACGAAGCCGCGAAACTTGCGCTCGGCGTCGAGCACGAACGCGTATTCGGCGCTGCCGTTGAGCGTCGCGGCCACGCTCGAGGCGTCGATCTGCGACGAATGCTGCATGAGCGGCACAGCGTCCGTCTGCATCAGGTCGCCGGCCGTCAGATAACGGCTGGTGTCGATGCCTTCGAAGAACGCACGCACGTAATCGTCGGCGGGATTGGTGATGATTTGCTGCGGCGTGCCGATCTGCACGACCTTGCCGCCCTCCATGATGGCGATCCGCGTGCCGATGCGCATGGCCTCTTCGAGATCGTGCGAGACGAACAGGATGGTGCGCTGCTGCTCGCGTTGCAGATCGAGCAGCACGTTCTGCATTTCCTTGCGCTTGAGCGGATCGAGCGCGGAAAACGCCTCGTCCATGATCATCAGCGACGGGTTGACCGCCAGCGCCCGCGCCAGACCCACGCGCTGCTGCATGCCGCCGGACAACTGGGCCGGCAGCTTATCCGCGAACGGCGCAAGACCCACCTGCTCGAGCACGGTCATGGCGCGCTTCTCGCGTTCCTTCTTGCCGATGCCCGCCACTTCGAGCCCGAACGCCGCGTTGGACAGCACCGTGCGCTGCGGCATCAGCGCGAAGGACTGGAACACCATGCTCATGTCCTTGCGGCGCAGCGCCGTAAGTTCAGAGCGCGGTACGCTGGCCACATCGCGGCCATCGATCAGTACTTTGCCGGCCGTCGGCTCGACGAGACGATTGATCAGGCGAATCAACGTCGACTTGCCGGAGCCGGACAGGCCCATCAGCACGAAGATCTCGCCTTCCTTGACTTCGAACGATACGTTGTGGACGCCGACTATCTGACCGGTGCGCGCGAACACTTCCTCTTTCGTCGCGCCTCCTGCCAGCATGCCAATCGCCTGTTTCGGGTTGGTGCCGAACACCTTGCACAGCCCTTCGACCACGACCTTGGGGGAATTCATTGAATGCTCTCCTTTGTCGACCGGAGTAAGCGCTTTAGCGCTTACTCCGGTCCCATGCAAGACAGTTGCTGCGGTGGCGGACGTCCGTCCGCGCTGTGCATACATAGTTGCCAGAAAAAAGTATGCCTAGCCGACTATTTGCGACAACCACCTGTGGAAATGCGACACCGCCGCCGCCCGGGCATCGGTGGGCGGCGGGCAAAGCCTTTCTGGATAAGGGTTTGCGCGTACTGGGTCGATCAGCCGGGCGTGTCGCGCCAGAGCAAGTGAGGAGGGGTTTGGAGGAAAAAAGACTGCGCGGGGGAGCCAGTTCGGTGGCGTCTCCCTGTCGGGATAGTCAGGCAAACAGCGCGCGGACCATCGGCTGCGCAATGACGCTTGCCATGGGTGTGAACTGAGGATCGAGGCGCGAGGCGATCCAGTACAGATTCGACGCCTCCTCGCGTTGCCACTGCCCCGAGTAGCCCTCGACGTGTGCCGCAGCGCGCCGCGCATCGAAGCGCACGGTACTGTGGACGAATTCCTCGTGCTGGGTGTCGCCGGCCGCATACGGCTTGAGCCAACGCAGCGCGGCGGCGAGCCCACCCTGCGACGACGCCATGCCGTACCAGTCGTCCCCATGCGCGGCTGCTATCGATGCAGCCATCATCAGCGGTTCAAGATCGTAGACGACATAGTGCATCGCGTCGCGCTGGTTGAAATCGTAGGTTCGGCCATCCGTGCCGATGTTGCGGCTCACATGAGCCAGGAAGCCTTCGCGTGCGGCCGCAATCAGAGCGGGGTCGCCCGACAGATACGCGCCGGCGGTCGCCAGTTTGATGCGGTGGCTTTGCCAGTTGTTGAGGCCGGTGCTTGGATCGCCGACACGTCTCGTGCCCAGATAGCCCATCGCCATCTGGCGACCAAGCTGCCTCGTCCTGTCGAGGGTCGATGGGGATAACCGTTCCTGCACGAAGTCGAAGCCAAGCAGCAGATCGACGAGATCGGCTTCATCGATTGGATTGAACGAGGGCGAATAGCCTGCTACCCAGACATCGATATACGCAACGGCCTTCGCTTCGTACGCCGGGTTACCCGTGATGCACCAGGCCAATGCCTGGAGGAGCGTCTGCCGCCAGTCTTCCTGCGACAGGACGCTCGCATCGCGGTCCTGCTCGTGCGGCAGCAACCCCTGCGTGTGGACGACCGCACGGGGATGCAACTCGCGCGCCAAACCCGCGTCCGCTGCCGACCGTAGCGTGTGTGCCAGGTCCGACGAAACACGTTGGCGTATCTGTATCGCGCGCATCGCCGACGAAAGCACAAAGCCGCCCTTCACGCTGCCCCCCTGTGCGCGCGCTGCGCCAGGCAACGCCGCCATCATCAACATGGCCGGGATCGCGGCCACCCCGCCAAGAAGCTGTCGACGGCGAGCCGACGGCGCGAGGTCTTGCCCAACTAAAAATCGTTTCACAGTTCGCCTGTGTATTCGGGTTTCTGAAGTCCGCCCATTCCGGGGCGAATCGCAAAGAAGGGTTCGTTCACGGCACCAGACCAGAAAACGTTTTCCAAATATAATGACTGGAAATTCCCCAGTCAATCGTTTTCCTTTTTCTCGCTTATCAGTGAAAACCCGATAGCGAACCGATGGTCGCCGATCGACCGTTGAACGCCTGATGATCGCGACGGTTTACTGCAACTCGACTTTCAACTAGCATTGGAAAACGTTATCCTTAAGCAGATGAAAAAGACCTCTCCTACGATCCGCGATGTCGCGGCCGCCGCCGGTGTTTCCGTGGCCACCGTGTCGAAGTACACGAATGGCTCGCAACGCTTTTCCGCCCCGGTCGAGGCAAAACTCAAGAGCGCCATCGAAACACTGGGCTATCGCTCGAATCCGCTGGCGCGCTCGATGATTACGGGCGAGACGCGCACCATCGGCCTCGCGATCCTCGATATCCGCAACCCCCACTTCACGAACATCGTGAAGGGGGCGAACCGGATCGCGCTGCAGAACGATTACACGCTGCTGCTCGTCGATACGGAGGAAAGTCAGGAACGCGAAAGGACACTGATTGAAGCGCTCGCACAACGGGTTGACGGCATGATCGTGAGTTCCCGAATGCCCGATGATTCGGTGCAGTGGATGCTCGAGTTGCACAAGCCCGTGGTGCTGTTCGGCCGCAGTCCGAATTTCCCGATCCCGAGCGTCGGTTCCGACGGCTATCTTGCGGCCTACATGCTGACGCGCCATCTGCTGAATCAGGGCCACCGGCGCTTCGCCTATCTCGGCTTTGAGCCGGCGCGCTGGAATAGCGAGCGGATTCGCGGGATGCAGGCGTGCCTCGACGAACAGGGCTTGAGTGCAACCGTGTACGACGCAGCGGCGCCCTCGCCACAAGCCGGCGAGCGCGCCTGCTCAGCCATCATGCTCGGACCGAACCGCCCTGATGCCGTGGTCTGCTACAACGATCTGATCGCGCTCGGCTTCATCAAGGAAGCGCGCGCACTTGGGTTCAAGCTGCCGCAGAACGTGTCGATAGCCGGTTTCGACAACGTGCCCTACGGCGAGTACACCTCCCCCGCGCTCACCACGGTCGATCTGCAAAGCGAAAGGATGGGCGAACTGGCGATGCTCAAACTGATCGACGCACTCGCCGGCAAAAGCGACAGCGAATACTCCTTACTCGAACCACGCCTCGTCGTGCGCGAATCCACGCCGCGCCGCGAACCAACCTGAAAGCGCGACATCGCGTCGAACCACTCCGTCGCGCGAGAAATCCCATGTCAATGTCTTCGCATGATGAAGCCGGATCGCGGACGCCATGCCGGCCGGCAAACGCGGCGGTCAGGCTGGCAAGCGGCCCCATTGAAGCCGAGTTGTATCCGGCGCTCGGAGCCCGTATCGGGCGCCTGCGCCACCTTGGCGGCGCGAAACCGTTCGACTATCTCGCACCGCTTGAAGTCGCCAGCTTCAATCTCTCAAGCTGGCCGAGGGCCGGCTGCTTCACGATGCTGCCGTACACCAACAAGTTTCACGGCAACACGCTGAAATGGGGCAACGAGGTCATACGCGTAGCCAATCCCTGCGCACCCGCCTTTCTGCATGGCTGGGGACTGCGGCAAGCGTGGTCGGCCGTGGAAGCGTCCAGCACGCATTGCACGATGGCGCTTTGTGCCGCGGCAACCGATGCGTGGCCCTGGGCATACCGATCGGAACTGCGCGTGCGCGTGGATGCTGACGGCATGGATCTCGCGCTAACCGTATTCAACGAGTCAGCCCGGCCCATGCCAGTCGGCATGGGCTTTCATCCATATTTTTCAATCGACAGCGGTATCGAGGCCAGCGTGAACGCGAGCGCGCGCTGGCACGCGGATGCGACAAGCGCGGGGCTGCCTGCCGTTCGCGAGGCACTCGACATGCCATTGCGACTGAGCCTGCAGAACGGTACGTTGCCTGAGGACACCCTGACCTGGTTCTGCGAGACGCCGCGCGCTGAAGCCGTGATCGGTTACCCGAACGCTGGTCGACGAATCAGCTTGTCGTGCAGCGAGGCACAGTATCTGGTCGTTCACTACCGGGCGGGTGAGCGATTTTTGTGCATTGAACCGTGCACACATCAGGCGGGAGGACTCGACCCGCTGACCCATGTGGCACTCCCCGGGCAATCGGTCTCGCTGTCGATGCGATTGCAGCTTGCCTAGCGTGCAGTCCTGCGCCGCTACGGTAGCCTCACCACCACGATCGCTCCCGCGCAGCGGAGAGTGCAGCGTCAAGCTGCGGCAACTCGGGATGCCAATGCCGCTCCCATTCCAGGCTCAATAGTCCGTCGTACCCGTCGGCGCGTAGCGCGGAAAGCAGAGCGGACATTGGGAAATCGCCATCCCCCGGAAGGACATACGCGTACCCAGCGGGCTTTTGTGCGCTGGCGACGCTATCCTTGACGTGGATATGCCGCACGTTATCGCGCACTATCGCCCAAGTGCGGACGGGATCTGCGCCGCCCTTGCGCCAGGTGTGGTGGGCATCCCACAGCACCTGGCATTGCACGTCACCGTCCAGAAACCGCAGGAGGCTCTCTTCGATCGCAAAGGCGTCGTGGGTCTCGATTGCGATATCGACGTTCCAGCCGTTGTCGGCACGCAGTTCCTGCCACCAGCGCAGCGTGGACCGAGCAGATTCGATTTCGTCGGCACTGCCACTGGCCCCACCGTCGAACACTCGCAACGTCGACGCGCCGCAGGCTTCCGCCCAAGGGACATGCCGGAGAAATGCCTCACGGCTTTCAGCCGTATTGCCGATCAGACGCAATGAGGTGCTCAGGCTCACAATTCGAACGGACGTCGATTCCATCAGATCCGCGAGTTTTTCCGGCACGGCATAGCGCGCAGCGAAGTAGCCCGGCAAATCCACCATGCCGCCCAGCGTACGCAACTCCACGCAGGGTATGTCATGGCGTTGCGCGATCGCCATGACCTCGTGCAACTCATTCTCCCCGCAGCCAAGCGACGAGAATGCCCGCTTGAAATTAAACTCATCCGAACGCGCAAGATATGACAAATCCAGGTTCTCTCGATCTGCAGGGTTCTCAATAAGCACAAGGTACAAGGATGATGCGCCGCGATGAAAACCTTATTGAACAAAAGCTTCGAAAGGAAAAATCAATTCACCAAACAATAAAGTCTGATTGACCCTTGTTCCGAAGCTTTACAAAGCTACGTCAATGTCGACACATCAAAACGTATGCTGGATGGCAGCCACAAAAGTAAACTGATTACGTCCCGATGACGGCGTGCTATTTTGTCCATCACCAACACTCGCCACCGCATTTTCAATGACAGGCGCAGAAGGCACCCCGGAAGTCGGCGGCGCATACAAGGTTTGCCCGCTAGCCCGCTGATAAGCCTGGAGAAAATAAACTCTCGTACGCACGGAGAGTGAGTAGATTTCCCCGAACGTAATCTGCTTGTAGCTGGCGGAGTCTGTCACGCCATTTGACTCGCTGGCATGCGTATAGGCATACCCCGCGCCCAGAGTCAGAGCAGTGCTCGCTCTATAAGCGGTGAACACAGCCGCGGTATTGAATATGGCCTTGTCTGCAAACAATGAATATTGACCTGGAGCATAAGCCACATTGGATCCGCTCACGCCAACCATCAGCTTGCCGACTGTGTAGCGGGCTGAAGCACCGATGATCCGCACACTTTCTGCGGTGAGATACCCACCGTTAATCGCGCTGGTGGCGAAATTGCCCAACGTCGGGCTTGTCACCAGATTTTTTCCGCCGTTATTCAATTTATTGAAACCCACCGCGCCTTCAAACGGGCCATTGCTGTACTGCAAGGCGGCACCGTAGACGCTATCCGACGATATGTCTCCCGCGACACCACCAAACGCATACATTGCGCTGGCCTGAAGACCTTTTACAAGGGGCGTTTTATACAGAACAGAATTATTGATTCTAAGTCCCGTATCCTCGCCGTCGATATCGCCAGGATGCGCGCCCGCCCAACCCGTGAGCGTGCTACCCCCTCCCAGTCCCGATAATGCACCAACCGTAAAAAAGTAAGGCGTGTATTGACGGCCAACGGTGAGGCTACCGTAAGTATCATTCGTCACGCCCACAAATGCCTGACGATTGAACATGTACCCGGTTGCCCCTTGCGCGCCAGTCAGGCTATTAAAGCCGCCTTCCAATGTAAAGATCGTGCGGGTTCCACCACCCAGGTCTTCAGTTCCCGTAAATCCAAGCCGGTCGCCATTTTTAACGCCTTGCACCAGCTCCAGATTGGAGTGCCCCCCTTGATTACTGACGTAGCCAATACCAGTATCAATCAATCCATACATGGTGACACTTGACTGAGCCATTACGCCCGACGAAATCATACCGGCGGCACATAACCCAAGGCTCCCAATAGCCTTTAGCTTCATAACTTCTTCCTTATTAGATTCTAAAAGATTCAATGACGGGTCATGCGACTGACGGCATGCCACGGGGCAGCGCAATCGATCTGAATGTTTGTTCCATCTAGTCTCCAAACCATTAGTCAATTTTTTATATTTCAACAACGCTTCAAACCGGGATGCGCACCGCGTCATGAGCGCCCGGAAGGAAAGGGGAGGACCAGGTCAGATTTCGATCTGACGCTCGATCAAACTGGCAGAACGGACAAGGGCGTCTCCAAGTCCTTCTTTAAGTACTGCAGTGCCGGCCGAGTGTGCTGCCAGCGCCCATCAACTGGCGGCACTCCATAGCCGGGTGGCCGTATCAGTGGCTCACCGCTGGCGCGGCGTTCGTGTGCTGGACTGCGGGTGCCGGCCTTACCAGTGTCCACAGCAACGTGGCGCCGATCAGATCGCCAATGCCAAGTGCAACGAAGAACGGCGTGTACCCCACCCGGCTCACGAACCAGCCCATCGTCATCGTGAAAGTGAAATTGCCAAGCCCTGCGACGAGCGCCGCCAACCCCGTGACCGTGCCGACCTCCCGGCGCGGAAACAGGTCCGCCGACATCGAGATCACCGTAATCGACAGCGTCTGGTGTGCAAAACCGCCCAGGCACAGCAGGAAGATCGCCATCGCAGGGCTGCTTACCACGCCAACACCGGCCATCCCAATCATCAGCACGGCGGCCATCGTGAACACGATTCGCTTGCCATTGACGATCGGTGTATCGAAGCGCCTTTTGAGCCAGGCCGACAACGGGCCGCCCACCATGCAACCAAGATCGGCGGCCACGAACGGCAGCCATGCAGTCAGGGCGATCGCCTTCAGATTGAAGCCACGCGCCTGATAGAGATACAGCGGCATCCAGTACACCAGCGTGCCCCACACCGGGTCCGCGAAAAAGCGGGGCATGGCAATACCCCAGAAATTCCGGTCCTTCAGGATATCGAGCAGCGACGGCTTGGGATCGTCGCTCGAGCGCAATGCCAACTCCTCCCCTCCTCCGATATACACCGACTCCTCTTTCGTCAACGCCGGGTGCCGGCTCGGATGCCGGTAGAGCGCCAGCCACAGCATCGACCAGGCAAGACCGAGCGCGCCAACGATCATGAACGCGGCCTGCCAGCTATAGTGCAGGATCGACCAGGCGATCAACGGCGGGGCAAGGATCGCGCCGGTCGACGTGCCGAGATTGAATACACCCGCCGCTGTGCCGCGCTCGTGCGACGGAAACCAGTAGGCTGCCGCGCGCATGCCGCCAGGGATGAACGATGCTTCTACAAGACCGAGCATGCCGCGCAGCACAAACAGTCCCACCCACCCGCTCGCGAAACCATGCGCCATGCAGATGAACGACCACGCAACACCGCATATCAGAAAGCCCATTCGCAGTCCGACGCGATCCATCAGATAGCCTGTGAGCGGCGCCCCGATCGGGTACATGACCAGGAACGCGCCCGTAATCCACCCGTATTGCTGGGTGCCGATATGCAGGTGCGCCATGACGGTGGGCGCGGCAACGCTCAGCGAGCTGCGCGCGAGGTAGTTGGTGATCGTGCCCAGCGTCAGCAGGCCGATCATCCACCAGCGCAAGCCCTTTACCTTGATTGTCATAATGTCTCTCTCCATTTTCATTCGCGGCGCGGCGCTTAGTTCTGTCGGGCTGCCTGCTTCAGCATCGTTTGCGCGCCATTGCGCAGCAAGCCGATATCGGTTGCCAGCGCAACATAGTCGAAGCCGCTGCGCAGATACTCGGCAGACAGCACCGGATCCGGCATCAGGATGCCGATCGGTTTGCCGCACCGGTGCGCACGAGCGGACGCATCGTGGATCGCGGCCTGCACTTCGGGATGCCGAAAATCACCGAGATGACCGAGCGCCGCAGCAAGATCGGACGGCCCGATGAAGAGCGCGTCGACGCCGTCCACCTCGGCGATCCGCTCCAGATTCGCAAGCGCCTTGACGGTTTCCAGTTGCACGAGCAGGCACACCTCGTCGTTGGCCTGCTGCAGGTAGTCACTGTCGCGGCCATAGCGGTTCGCACGGGTCGCTGACGACACCCCTCGAATACCCACCGGCGGATAGCGCACGGCCGCCGCCGCGCGAAACGCGTCCTCCGGCGTGTCGACCATCGGCACGAGCAACGTCTGCGCGCCGATGTCGAGCAGACGCTTGATCTGGACGGTGTCGTTCGTGCTGGGACGCACGACCGCGGATACATCCGATTGCGCGACGCTGCGCAACTGCTCCTGCACCATCGGCACCTCATTGGCCGCGTGCTCGGTGTCAAGGAGAATCCAGTCGTATTCGGACTGTGTCAGCACTTCTACGACATTGCTCGACGCGAGCATGCTCCAGATGCCGAGTTGCTGCTTACGGGCCAGCAATTGCGCCTTGAACCGGTTGCGCTGCATGAAATTCTCCTGATATTTTTAGCAGTCTTGATGAATTCCGAAGCCCGCGCTGACCGGCGAGGCTCCCGGTATCCGTGAACTGACCGAAGTAACGACCGGATTCATGTCGTCTCCAGTTTTTAATTGTTTGGCATTGACGGATTTCCGGTGGCCGGTTCATCTCGCCTGTCACACCGTCGCGTCATGCCGGCGTGCGAAGCTGGGCGAGCAGGCCGCCGTCCACCGGCAGTACATGCCCGGTAATAAACGACGCGGCGTTGGATGCGAGGAACAACACGGGCAGCGCGGCTTCGTCCGGATCGCCATGGCGCGGCAGCGGCAAACCACGCGCCGCGGCCGGGTTCACCTCACGCACATGCGAATGGGGAATCTGCGCGGGCGCGATTGCATTGACGCGGATACCGTGACCACCAAAATCCACCGCAAGACAACGCGTCAGCGCATCCATCCCCCCTTTCGTCATATCGTAAATCGCGTTGTTGCGATGCGCGCGCTGCGCACCCGGCGACGACACATTGACGATCGCGCCCTTATGTCCGCGGGCAATCCAGCCGCGAATCACATCGAGACTCAACGCCCACGTCGCCCGAAGATTGACGCCTACGATGCTATCGAAGTCCTCAAGGCTCGCTTCGAGCGTGGGCATTTTCGTCTGCGTCATGCCCGCGTTGTTGATCAGCAGGTCCGCCCCGCCGAGGCGCGCGGCGCAGGCAAGGATGTCGTGCCGGTGCGCGGCACCGGCCAGATCGCCGATAACCAGCTCGCAGCGCTCGCCCAGTTCGGCCGACAGGGCCGCCAGCGCATCCTCACGCCGACCCGTCGCGACAACATGCGCACCCGCCTGATGAAAGCACCGGGCGATGGCCATGCCGATGGCGCCGCTCGCGCCAGTCACTACCGCCACCTTGTCGCTGAAATCAAATTGCGCTTGCATAGCTGTATTCATTGAAATTCGGGAAGAGAGAGGTCACACGCTACGGGAGGGCGAGGAGATCAAAACGTTTTACTAATATCCCCAAATGTCGATATTCAGTCAAACGTTTTCCCTCCACAACGCGCCAGAACAAACCACGATTGACAGCACCCAACAAGTTGACCTAGACGCCGAGGCAACCGCAGATTTTCGAGCCTAATATTGTGCATTTTTCATAAATTAAATCGGAATATTTGACAATATTGCGTAAAAATGAGTTTTAGACGCTCAGAAGATCGACTCGCACCCTGATCGAGCGGCACGCCAAAATCCATGACTTGCTTGCCAACGTCGTTTGTGTAAAATTCAGGAAAACGTTATCTAACAAGATAAACGATAACGTTTTCCCCTCTGAACAAAGTACCTGGCACGCGGTGCGTCGCCGCCGCGGCAACCAGTCTTTCCGTCGGCACCGCGCCGCCGGCGCAAACCGCACCAATCCGACAGCGCGTCCCGAGGCCGCGCCACACCACCTGAAAGGGAGCAGCAGATGAAGATCGTCGCCGTCCGCGTCACGCCCATAGCCATTTCCGATCCGCCGCTACTCAACGCGAGCGGCGTTCACGAGCCGTATGCGCTGCGCTCGATCATCGAGGTGGAGACCGACAACGGCCTGATCGGTCTGAGCGAAACCTATGGTGACAAGCCCGTGCTCGATGCGCTGCTGCGCGTCAAAGACCGCCTCATCGGACTCAGTCCGTTCGACCTGAATGGACTGTGGCGCCAGGTGGCGTCGAGCGTGCCTCACGGCGAGACAGGCACGCCCGCCATCGAACTGGACCTGGCGCCCGGCTCACAGGAGAACAAGGCCGGTCACAAGACCTTCGGCGCCTTCGAGGTCGCCCTGCTCGACCTGCAGGCACGCTCGCTCGGCATTCCCGTGCACGAACTCCTCGGTGGCGCTGTGCGCCGGCAGGTGCCGTTCTCGGCCTACCTCTTCTTCAAGTTCGCGAGCGACGTCGATCCGTCGTACCGGCCCGACACCTGGGGGGAAGCGCTCAGCACCGATCAGATCGTCGCGCAGGCGCGCACGATGATCGACCGCTACGGCTTCGGCAGCATCAAGCTCAAAGCGGGGGCGCTCGACCCCGAACACGAGGTCGAATGCCTGAAGGCCCTCAAGCGGGCTTTCCCCCATCACCCCCTGCGGATCGACCCGAATGCGAACTGGTCGCTCGACACCGCTATCCGCATGGCGGAGCAACTGCAAGGCGATCTCGAGTACTACGAAGATCCCACACCCGGTCTCGAAGGCATGGCCGAACTGCACAAGGCGACAGGCTTGCCGCTTGCCACCAACATGGTCGTAACAAACATGGAGGAATTCCGCCGCAACGTCACGCTTAATGGCGTGCAGATCCTGCTGTCGGATCATCACTACTGGGGCGGCCTGCGGGCAACGCAATCGCTTGCGGTCATGTGCGAGACGTTCGGCCTTGGCCTGTCGATGCACTCCAATTCGCACCTGGGCATCAGCCTGATGGCCATGTCGCATCTGGCTGCGGCCGTGCCCAACCTGACCTATGCTTGTGACACACACTATCCATGGCAGGACGACGAGGTCATCAAGGGCGGCAAGATCGCCATCGAGAACGGCTGCGTCACGCTGACCGACGCACCGGGGCTTGGCGTCGAACTGGATCACGATGCGCTAGCCGCACTGCATGAGCAATATCTGCGTTGCGGCATCACGCAGCGCGACGACGTTGCCCAGATGCGTAAATTCCGCCCCGACTGGACCCGCAAGAAGCCGCGCTATTGACACGTAGCCATCACAAGTACACATCGTATTACCCATTCAGGAGTAAACAATATGGCGAAGATTGGCTTCATCGGCCTCGGCATCATGGGCGCGCACATGGCGCGCAACCTCATCAAGGGCGGTCACTCGTTGTTCGTGAACGGCGCGTACTCGGTGCCGGAAGATCTGGGCAAGACAGCCACGGTGGTCGCCAACTCGACAGCCGTGGCACAAGCGGCCGACATCGTCGTCATCATGGTGCCGGACACGCCTGACGTCGCCAACGTGCTGTTCGCCGACGACGGCGTCGCCGCCGGCCTCACGCACGGCAAGCTGGTGATCGACATGAGCTCGATCTCACCGCTCGAGACGCAAGCCTTCGCGAAGAAAATCAATGCACTCGGCTGCGACTATCTCGACGCGCCGGTGTCAGGCTGTGAAGTAGGTGCACGCGAAGCGACACTCACGATCATGGTGGGCGGCCCGGAAAAGGCCTTCGAATCGGCCAAGCCGCTGTTCGAACTGATGGGCAAGAACATTTCGCTCATCGGTGACAACGGCGCGGGACAGACCTGCAAGGTTGCGAACCAGATCATCGTCGCACTGAACATCGAAGCCGTGGCCGAAGCGCTCCTGTTCGCGTCGAGTTCAGGCGCCGATCCGGAGCGCGTGCGCAAAGCGTTGATGGGCGGTTTCGCTTCGTCGCGGATTCTCGAAGTACATGGTGAGCGTATGACGAAGCGTACGTTCGATCCGGGTTTCCGTATCGAACTGCACCAGAAGGACCTGAACCTTGCGCTCGACGGCGCACGCAAGCTCGGCATCGCCCTGCCGCACACGGCAAGCGCGCAGCAACTGTTCAGCGTCTGCGCGGCGAACGGCGGCAAGGCGTGGGATCACTCCGCCATGGTCCGCGCGCTCGAGATCATGGCCAATAAGACGGTGGTCTGAAATCGACGCTCAATAACGGGCGCGGACCACCTGCAGCAGACGGTCCGCCCGCGAAAAATACCAGATCGCGAGGCCGGCCAGCACCGGGTACATACAGCACAGGCGCGCGAGCGCCCCAACCTCAGCAGAAAAGCCCATTACCTTCCCCGGTCAATCGTGGATGCCAATTTGAAACGGCGCGACCAGGCTATTAGGTGCCGGTTCGGGCCTCATCTGGAGACAACAAAACCATACGCGCGGACCTATTATCAGTGATTCCCGGCGGCGCGATATAAGTGGCTTCCATAATCGCTTCCGCCCACGTTGACGCGGGCATCAGCATCGGCATTCCCAGGTCAGTTTTCTTGCCTCTCCAGTATCGGTCGGCGCGACGCCCCCTGTCACGAGATCGACACACCCAGTAGCTTGCCGACCCCAAACGTAAACGCCGCGGCAACGAGACCGATCACGATCTGCCGCAGCGCGGAGAACGCCGCGCTGCGGCCATTGAATAGCGAAGTGAAGACGCCGATAGAGGCGAGCGCAAGCATGCTAAGCACGACACATTGCATGATCGCGTTAAGCCCGTGTGTCCACAGGAACGGCATCACGGGAAAAATCGCGCCGACCGAGAACAGGCAAAAGGAGACGCCCGCAGCCGACCACGGATTGCCGCCCAACTCCGCGGGATCGAGACCAAGTTCCTCGCGCGTCAAGGTATCGAGCGCCTTGTCCTTGTCACGCATCATTTGCGATGCCACCCGTTTGGCCTCGGCAACGTCCAGGCCCTTGGCGCGATAGATCAGCGTCAGTTCGTGCTCTTCGGCTTCCGGCGACATCTCCAGCTCTTCCGCTTCCTTGGCAATCTGGGTATTGGCCAACTCGCGCGCATTGGTCACCGAAAGCCACTCACCCAACGCCATCGAACACGCGCCGGCAATCAGGCCGGCGAGCCCCGTCAACAGGATTGCCTTGTTGCCGGTTCCCGCACCGGCCACGCCCATGATCAGGCAGAAGTTCGAAACGAGGCCGTCGTTCGCCCCGAGCACGGCCGCGCGCAGATCGTTACCCGACGAGACGCCCTTGTGCCACGACTCCGCTGCGGCGATGCGTGCCCCTTGCGACAGGTCCGCGTTGCCGCCGTGAGCCAGGGTCTGGACTACCGCCGCGTGGTGATGCTCGTCGGCCGACAGGCGGCCTGCGTCCGGCTGCCCGTGGTATTTGTTACGGTCGGTGTATTCGGCCGCGGCGAGCGTGGGGAGCACGAAACTCGCGCCGAACATGCGTACCAGTGCTTTCATCAGGCGCGTTTTCACGGCCTGGCCGGTGCCCTTCGGCTGGATGCCATTCGCTCTCAGCTTATCGGCCCACAGTTGCGCATGATCGTGCTCCGACTTCGCTAGATCACGGTAGACCTGCTTGCGGGTGTCGTCCTTCTCGACTTTCGCGAGCGTTTCATAGAGCGCGGCGCTATGGAGCTCATCGGAAAGATTGGCTCTGTACCGCTTGACTTCATGTTTGCTTGCCATCGTGACGTGCCTGCATATCGGGTCGCTAACAACGAAGCGTAATCGATTCAGACAGGAAAATCAGAAAGGCCCCAAAGCGCATCTTTAGCGATCACGCCAACGGTTCTCATCCCCATTCGGTTCTGAACGATTCGCAGAACAATCAGCAAACCGAGCAGACGTGCAGACGGCCAGAAACCCGCGAGATCACTGCGCCGCGGGCGCCGCCCGATAGCCTCGCCGGCCGACAGCCAAAGCGAGCATGGCGGATACCGCGAGACTCGCGGCCACCACGTAAAGTCCGGCAGCATATCCACCCGTCACACTCTTCAGCCAGCCGATTGCGAACGGGCCGACAAAACCGCCAAGATTACCGATCGAATTGATCATGGCGATACCGGCCGCTGCACCGGCGCCCGAGAGAAAGGTGCTCGGCATGGCCCACAGCGGCGCCTTGGCCGCGCTAATGCCCACGTTCACGACGATCAACGCCAGCACCACCGCGACGATGGTATCCGCAAAGCCTGCCCATGCGAGTCCGACGCCTGCCGCGACGCACGGAATCACTACATGCCAGGTGCGCTCGCCCGTGCGATCCGAATGGCGCGCCCACAGCACCATGCCGACCACCGCCAGCACGCTGGGAATTGCATTCAACGCACCCGTGCCCAACGCGCTAAAGCCGAATTGACGAATGATCAGCGGCGCCCATAGCCCGAGCGTATAAAGGCCTGCGGAAGTGCCGAAGTAAATCATCGACATGATCCACACGCGCGGGTCGCGCAGCGCCGCGAGCGCACCGGCCGCATGGCCTGCCTGCGATTCACGTCCTGCCCGCTCTTCGCGCAACGTCGCGATAAGCCACGATTTCTCATCCGCGGCAAGCCACGTCGCCTTTTCTGGTGAATCGGTGAGCGCTTTCAGAACCACGAATCCGAGTACGACAGCAGGAATTGCTTCGACGATGAACAGCCATTGCCAGTCTTTCAGTCCGAACAGGGCCGGCATCTGCATGATGGCGCCTGAAATGGGCGACCCGATTGCCGTCGACAGCGGCGCGGCCGCCATGAACGCGGCGGCTGCGACTGCACGCTGCCGCGCCGGAAACCACTGGCTGAGATAAAGAATGATGCCGGGAAAGAATCCGGCTTCGGCCACACCGAGCAAAAAGCGCAGCGTATAGAACGAGTTCGGCCCGACGACAAACGCGGAAGCCGCCGACACCAGCCCCCATGTCACCATCACGCGTGCAATCCAGATGCGCGCGCCGACCTTGTTCAGAATGAGGTTCGAGGGCACTTCGAACAGAAAGTAGCCAAGAAAGAAGATACCGCCGCCGAGCCCGAACATGGTCGGCGAGAGGCCGAGGTCCTTGTTCATCGTGAGCGCGGCGAAGCCGACGTTCACGCGGTCGAGAAAGCTGACAAAGTAAAGCAGCATGACGAAGGGCAAAATGCGCCACGTCAGCTTGCGCACCACACGGGCTTGCAATTCATTGGCCATGCCAGTCTCCAGTCTTTAAATCGCCCGTGACGTGTTCGTCCGGGCGTTATGTTTTTGTCTGATGCACGTGTTGCGCGTTGCGTGTCGCGTATTGCGGGTTCAGGCCGCCTTGAACTGCGCCGCCGGTTCCGCTGCGAGGATCGCGCAGATGGCATCGGTCACCTGTACGGTCGTGGCCGTGCCGCCAAGGTCGCGGGTGTGCAGCGCCGGGTCAGCCGTGATGCGTTCGATCGCGTTCATCAGTTGCTGGGCAGCGCCCGTCTCGCCGAGATGCTCGAGCATCATCACGACCGACCAGAACGTGCCGACCGGATTGGCGAGCCCCTGGCCCATGATGTCAAAAGCGGAGCCGTGAATCGGTTCGAACATCGAGGGATAGCGGCGCTCGGGGTCGAGATTCGCGGTCGGCGCGATGCCGAGGCTGCCGGCCAGTGCCGCGGCCAGATCGCTGAGAATGTCCGCGTGAAGGTTCGTCGCGACGATCGTATCGAGCGTCGCGGGACGGTTGACCATGCGCGCGGTGGCGGCATCGACGAGTTCCTTGTCCCATTGGACGTCGGGAAATTCCCTCGATACCTCAAGGGCGATCTCGTCCCACATGACCATCGCGTGCCGCTGGGCATTGCTTTTGGTGATCACCGTCAGCAGCTTGCGTGGCCGCGACTGGGCGAGACGGAACGCGAACCGAAGAATGCGCTCGACGCCTGCACGGGTCATCATCGAGACATCGGTTGCCACTTCGATCGGATGGCCCTGATGCACGCGCCCGCCTACGCCGGCGTACTCGCCCTCCGAGTTCTCGCGCACGATCACCCAGTCGAGATCCTTCGGCCCACAGCGCTTTAACGGCCCGTCGATGCCGGGAAGAATGCGGGTGGGACGCACATTCGCATACTGATCGAAGCCCTGGCAGATCTTCAGGCGCAAACCCCACAGCGTCACGTGATCGGGAATATGCGGGTCACCCGCCGAGCCGAACAGAATCGCGTCCTTGTTGCGGATCGCATCCAGCCCATCGGCCGGCATCATCGCACCGTGCTGGCGGTAAAAGTCACCGCCCCAATCGAAATTTTCGAACTCGAATCCGAAAGCGTCGTTTCGCGCGGCGATGGCTTCGAGAACCCGTTGACCCGCGGGCACGACTTCCTTGCCGATGCCGTCGCCGGGAATGGTTGCGATGCGGTAGGTCTTCACTGGCGTCTCCTTGATGTTGAACGTATGGCTGCATCCTAGAACGGGGACCGCTCGCGAAAACGCTGCTAGACTCAAAGCATCCTTAACCTGAAGTTAACAATCAGCGGCTCACTGGCCCGCTTGTCGGCCTGGCCATTGACCCTACCGACGAGCCCGCTTATGGGCCCACTCAAAATGACCTCGTCGATACAACCGGACGACCTCGCGTTCTTCTCCACACTCGCCGCAAGCGGCAGCCTCACTGCGACGGCACGCGAACTTGGTTTGAGTACGGCGGCCGTGAGCAAGCACCTGTCGCAAATGGAATTGCGGGCGGGCGTGGCGCTCGTCAATCGCACGACACGGCGTATGAGCCTCACGCCGGAGGGCGAGCTCTATCTGACTCGCGCGAGGCGCATCCTGAGCGAAATGGACGATCTGGCGCAGTTGCTCGGCGGCTCGCAAGCGGCGCCGAAAGGCCTGCTGCGCGTCAACGCGACCCTCGGCTTCGGCCGCAGTCATGTGGCGCCGTTCATCTCCCGGTTTGTGCGGCGCTTTCCCGAGGTGGACGTGCAATTGCAACTCTCCGTCGACCCACCGCCGCTCAGCGACGACGCCTTCGACGTGTGCGTGCGCTTTGGCGAACCGCCGGATGCTCGCGTGATTGCCCGCCGGGTCGCGTCCAATCGGCGGCTGCTTTGCGCAGCGCCTGCGTATTTCGCCAACCGGCTCGCGCCACGCAATCCGGCAGAGCTATCGCAGCACAACTGCATCGGCATTCGTCAGGGCGGCGACGGCTATGGGCTATGGCGTCTGACCAGCGGACGCGGTGCAGCCGAAAAGACCGATACGGTACGCGTGCGCGGCAACCTCACCACCAACGACGGCGAGATCGCGGTGAAGTGGGCGCTGGATGGCCACGGCATTCTGATGCGAGCCGAATGGGATATCGCGGAGTATCTCGCCGACGGCCGCCTGATCCATGTCCTGCCGGAATACCGCACGCCGGGTGCCGATATTTACGCGGTGTACCCGCAACAGTTGCAGATGACGGCGCGGGTCAAGGCATTCGTCGACATGCTGATAGAGACGCTTGGGTCGCGGTGAGTCAATCTTGGCAAAGTTCTGCAATGCAGAACTGTGGCGATAGCCAACCGATCGGGAATTCAAACCGGATAATTCCCCCAACTTCCTTGTATTACATAGCCTTACGTCGCAAATCAAGCACCCATTCCGGTTTAGGTGTTTTCCCTATTTTGGCCTGCATTGCAGGCCAAACGAGCGATTTCCCCCGTTGACACAGAACGAACGGTCGTGCCAAATTGCACCTGCATCCTGTGCGCAAGCATGCGATCAATGAGTTCATAGCAGCGCCGAGCCGCCCCAGCGATCAGGAGACAACCCAGCAGGCAACCGGACTTCAGGCGCACACCATCAGACCCACTATTTCGTATTCCTGATCAGATTGCAAAGGCCCGTTATCGCCTATTGAAATCGCATCGCGCAACAGATCGCCAGAATCTTGCACCACAAGCATTACTTCGCCAGTTCAGTCGATTCCAAAAAACAAGGAGACACGAAGCATGCCGGCAAGTCATCGCAATCGTTTTGGAGCCATTCTCGGATTAGTCGGCGCGTGCGCACTGGGCGCGACTCAGTGCGCCCATGCGCAAAGCAGCGTCACGTTGTACGGTATCGTCGACGCCTCCCTCCTCTATACCAGCAAAACACTTGACCCGACGACCGGCCAGAGCGCCGGCCATCAATACTCGTTCACTGACAGCGGCCTCTCCGGCTCGCGCTTCGGCATGCGCGGCGCAGAAGATCTCGGCGGCGGCATGCGCGCGATCTTCGAACTCGAAAGCGGTATCAGCATTGCCAACGGCGCGCTCAGCAATTCGAACGGCAACGAGTTCGGGCGGCAAGCGTGGGTCGGGGTGGACAGCCACTACGGTACGGTCAAGGCCGGTTTGCAGTTCTCGCCTTTCTTCCTCGCCGTGTACGACTTCGATCCGCGCGACATGTCGTACTTCGGCAGCGGCCTCATCACCTACCTCAATAACGTCTATGTGACCGGCCTGTTCAACCCGAACGGCATTTCGTACACGTCACCGGAAATCGCCGGCTTGCAAGCGAGCGCGATGATGGCATTGGGGGGCCAGGCGGGCGATTTTCAGGCAGGCCGCCAGTACTCTGCGAGCCTGCGTTACCACCTTGGCACGCTGACCGTGGATGCCGCGCTCTACAGCGGCAACGCCGGCGGCAGCGCGGCGTCGATCGCGATCCCAAGCGTGGTTGAATTCGACGGCCGCGCAATCGGCGCCAGTTACGTGTTCAACAACCTGACCGTGAAGGCTTCCTACGTACAGTACAAGGTGGCCGGTTCGTTCAACGATCGCGTCTATTCAGGCGGCGCCAGTTATCGCATCACACCGGCGCTGAACGTCGACGCGGGCGTGTGGGTCACGCGCGACGGGAACAACTCGTCGAACAATTCCATACTGGCGTCCACCGGGGTCGAGTATTCGCTGTCGAAGGCCACCGTGGTGTATGGGCAAGCCGGCTTCGTGACCAACCACGGCGCGATGCACACCGGCCTGTCCGTCAACAACGCATTGAACGAAGCCACCGGCACAAGCGCCGGCGTGAACCTCGGCATCCGGCACATGTTCTAGCCGCAGTGGAATGCGAGATGCCGACGTGCCGCATGGGCGGCGCGTCGGATCATTCGCGGGCGTGATTGACAAGCATTCGATTCATGCTGAATGCACGTGACGGTGCAACGCTTGTGCGATTTGCGCAGGGTGTGTCCAACATGCCTGCCCGGAGCGCGCGCATTCTAAGTGACTTCCTTAATAATCTGCAATGCAAAACAATCAAATGGAAAACCCTATTGACGCAAACTGAACGATCGTGCCAAATTTCTCTCACACCATCGCACATCACTTTTCGTCATTGCGCCGATGCGTGCGCGTTTCAAACCGTCGACAACCGTCGATAGCGGTCGCCGGATTCAGGCAGCGGCTGTTGTCCCGTCCGTAGTCAGGCGTGCGGCGATGCGTCCCCAGAAACAAAAGGTGACGTTTGCGCCCCACGCCCTGTTGGAGGGTGTAAAAGCGTGGATATGTTTTTGCAGCAGTTTCTCAACGGGTTGACGCTGGGTGGCATCTACAGCCTCGTCGCACTCGGACTCACACTGGTCTACGGCATTCTCGCAGTGCCGAATTTCGCCCACGGCGCGTTCTACATGGTCGGCGCCTTCGTCTCGTTCTACCTCATGAGCCGGCTCGGCTGGAACTACTGGCTCGCCATGATCGGCTCCGGCGTCGCGGTCGCGGTGCTCGCCATCCTCGCTGAGCGGTTGGTGTTCAATCCGCTGCGCAAATCTTCCGAATTGCACCCGATGATCGCCGCGATCGGCCTTCTGCTGTTTCTCGAGGCCGGTGCGCAAGCGATCTGGGGCGCGGACTTTCATCGCATGGCCACGCCCTATGCCGGCATCGTCGATCTGGGCGGCGTCACCGCGCCGTTGCAGCGCCTGCTGATCATCGGCGCCGCGTTCGCGTTGGTGGTGTTGCTGCAACTCTTCCTCAAATACACGGTGATTGGCTCGAGCATCATCGCAATGGCGCAGGACCGTGAAGGCGCCTCGCTGATGGGTATCGACGCCAACAAGGTAACGATGCTGACTTTCGGCATCTCCGGCCTCCTCGCCGCCGTCGCGGCCACGCTGTACGCGCCGATCAACCTCGTCTATCCGGCGATGGGACAACTGGTGATCCTGAAGGCCTTCGTGATCATCATTCTCGGCGGCATGGGCAGCGTGCCGGGCGCGATCGTAGGCGGGCTGATCATCGGCATGGCGGAGAGCTTCGGCGCCTTCTACATTTCGACCGACTACAAGGACATTATCGCCTTCGTGCTGCTGGTGGTGATTCTGTCGGTTCGTCCTCAGGGGCTGTTCACCAGGGAACTGCGCGCATCGTGAAATCAGTCATGAAATTATTCGAGGGCAAGCTGGGGTGGGCGCTGCTGTTCGTGCTCGGTCTCGTGTTTCCGTTGCTGGCCACCAACGACTACATGCTCACCGTGATGTCCACGGCGTACGTCTTCGCGCTGGCTACCGTCGGGCTGAATCTGATCACCGGCTATACAGGGCAGTTCAACCTCGCGCACGGTAGCTTCATGGCGGTGGGCGCGTACACGGTGGGCATTCTCACGGTCGATCATCAGGTGCCGTTCTGGCTCGCGTTCGTGGCCTCCGGTGTCGTCGTCGCGATACTGGGCGCGCTGGTCGGCCTCGTGTCGCTGCGCCTGCGCGGCCACTACTTTTCGATCTTCACGCTGTGCGTCGGCTACATCATGTTTCTCGTGATCGAGAAATGGGACAGCCTTACGCACGGTGTCTCGGACATCGTTGGCATCCCGGCACCCTCGGGATTCGGCATCGTCTCGTTTGAGAATCCGCGGCCACTCTATTACCTGGTGTTCGCGTTCCTCGTGCTCGGCGTGTGGCTGATGCATCGCATCGTCAACTCGCTGCTCGGCCGGACCTTCATGGCGATTCGCAATAGCGACGGCCTCGCGCAATCGCTCGGCATCAACCTGATGCGCAACAAGGTGCTGGCCTTCGTGCTGTCGGTCGTCTATGCGGGACTCGCGGGCGGCCTCTATGCGGGTTCCGTGCGCTTTCTCGGACCGGATCTGGCTGGCGTCGAGCATACCTTCGATATGACGATGTACATGCTGGTGGGCGGCATCGGCACCCTCGCCGGCCCGCTGCTCGGCGCACTCGCCATTCCATGGCTCACCCAGTATCTGCAGTTTCTGCAGGCGTACCGCTTCGTCGTGTTCGGCCCGATCCTGATTCTGCTGGTGATCTTTCTGCCCAACGGTATCGTCGGTCTGTACATGGCGAGAAAGAACCGGCGCGCGCAACGCGCAATGCCGAAAAACGGCATCGTCGCGCGTCAGTCGCAGCCCGCACGCGGAGACCGTCATGCTTGAAATCGACTCGCTCAGCAAACACTTTGGCGGCCTCGTTGCGGTGGACGACGTCAGCACGCATATCGAAGCCGGCAAGATCAACGCGATCATCGGACCGAACGGCGCGGGCAAAACCACTTTCTTCAATCTGATCAGCGGCACGCATCTGCCAAGCTCTGGCCGCATCCGCTTTAAAGACCAGGACGTGACAAAGCTGGGTGCCGATCAGATGGCGCGCCTGGGTGTCGCGCGCACCTTTCAATCCACCGCGCTGTTCGACCGGGCCAGCGTGCTCGACAACCTGATCGTCGGCCACAGGTTGCGCACGCGCTCGGGGCTGTGGGACGTGCTGACGCATTCAACGCGGCTCAAGCAGGAAGAACGCATCTGCCGCGAGAAGGCGCGGGAGGCTCTGGACTTCGTCGGCTTGTCGGCGATGGCGGAGCGGATGGCCGGGGACATCTCGCAGGAAGAGCGCAAACGCGCCGCCGTGGCGCTCGCGCTCGCCACCGAGCCGAGCCTGATGCTGCTCGACGAACCAGCGGGCGGCGTCAATCCCGAAGAGACCGAAGGCCTCGCCGAATTGATCCGCAAGCTGGTCAGGCACGGCGTGACGGTGTGCCTTGTCGAACACAAGATGAACATGATCATGAAGCTCGCCGACCGCATCATGGTGCTGAACTACGGCAAGAAAATCGCCGAGGGCACGCCTGCCGAGATTCGCGCGAACCCGGCCGTGATCGACGCCTATCTCGGGAGCGAACATGCTGAAGTTTGAAAACGTCGCGCTCGACTACGGCAGTTTCCGCGCGCTGGACGGCATCACGCTGCACGCGAACGACGGCGAACTGGTGGTGCTGCTCGGCGCCAACGGCGCGGGCAAGAGTTCGATCTTCCTCGCGACAAGCGGCCTGCGCCGCGCCTCGAGCGGCAGCCTGCGCCTGGGAACACGCGAGTTGCTCGGCATGTCGCCCGCGCAGATCGTGCGCAGCGGCGTGATTCAGTGTCCTGAGGGCCGCAAGCTGTTCCCGGGCATGTCGGTGCTAAAGAACCTCACGCTCGGCGCCTACGTGCATCGCGGCGACAAGGCCGGCAATCAGCGCAATCTCGACCAGGTGTTCGCGCTCTTCCCGCTGCTCGCCGAACGCAAGGACCATCTGGCGGGTTCGTTGTCCGGCGGCCAGCAGCAGATGGTGGCGATCGGCCGCGCGATGATGGCGCGTCCCAAGGTGCTGCTGCTCGACGAACCATCGCTTGGCCTCGCGCCGTTGGTGGTCAAGCAGGTATTCGAGGTGATCCAGCAGATCAATCGCGCGGGCACGACCGTGCTGCTCGCCGAACAGAACGCGTTCGCAGCACTAAAAATCGCGCACCGCGCCTATGTCATCGAAAACGGCCGCATCGTGCTCGAAGGCGATCACGCGAGCCTGATGAACAATGAAGCGATCCGGCGCGCTTACGTCGGTGGCTGAACGAATCTGCTGCATGGCCTGACGCATGACCACGAACATGGCTATGAACATGAGCATGTGCGCGGGCCCATTCGAACAATCCCAAAGGAGACACGTATGACGATCAAACGCTTGTGCGGACGCGCTGGAGTGGTTGCGGCTGTCGCCACGACGGCGCTGCTGGGCTCTGGCGCCGCGATGGCGCAGCAGGTGGTGCATATCGGCTACTCCGGCCCGTTAAGCGGCGGTGCGGCGAAGTACGGTCAGGAAGTGCTCGAAGGTATGCAGATGGCGGCCGCCGACGTCAATCAGGCCGGCATCGAAGTGGCCGGCAAGAAGATCAAGTTCGAGATCGTGCCGCTCGACGACAAGTACAACCCCGCCGAAACCGCGATCAACGCGCGGCGCCTCGCGCAGGAACAACAGGCTGCCGTGGTGCTCGTGCCGCATTCGGGCGGCGGCTTCGCGGTGCAGACCAGCAACGAACAACAGAAACTTCTGCTGCTCTCGTACACCAGCGTGCCGCAGATTACCGAGCGCGGCAACAAGCTCACAGTGCGCATTCCGCCCTCATTCACGTCGTACCTGAACTCATTCGTCAAGTACGAAATGGCGACCTACGGCAAGAAGGTTGCGCTCGCCGCGACGGATACCGACTACGGCAAGGCCTGGGTCGCCGCATTCAAACCCGCATGGGAAGCGGCCGGCGGCACGATCGTCGCGGACAATGCCATGTCGTATAACCGCGCCACCGATTTCTACAGCGGCGTGAGCCGTGTGCTGGCGGCCAAACCCGACGTGATGTTTATCGGCGGCCCGTCCGAGCCGACCGGTCTGATTGCGCAGCAGGCACGCGAATTGGGTTTCAAGGGCGGCTTTATCGTCATGGACCAGGCCAAGCTCGACGAAGTGGCTAAAGTCACAGGCGGCTATGCGGCGTTGAATGGTGCGATCGGGGTACTGCCGTTGGCCAACGACAACACACCGAACGCTAAAATGTTTGTGGAGCGCTATCGCAAGAGCCACGACGGGCGGGACCCGAGCCAGGAAGTTTCACTAAACTACACCGCGGTCTACGCAACGGCACTCGCGATGAAGCTGGCCGGCAGTGTCAGCGACGCGACCGCGATCCGCAACCAGTTCGATAAAGCCGTGAAGGCGCTGCCGCCGCAGGCCAATCCGCAAAGCGTGACGGGCGTCGACGATCGCGGCGGCTTCGTGATCGGCAATCCGCTTGCGGCGGTGGTTCAGGGTGGACAGTTGAAGTCGGCAGACTTGAGTTCGCTGGCCGCGGCGAAGTGACGAATCTGTAGAGAAAGACTTAAAAAAGGCGCCGTGATTTTCACGGCGCCTTGTGCTTTTGAGGCCTGACGTATTTGAAGTCTTGCGTACGTGAAGCCTCTTGTTTTTGGATCCGGCGCTTCCGCCGGCTCCCGATTACCCCTTCAACGCCTCGATAATCTGACCACGCACTTCGGGCCGCTCGGCAAACGGGTCGGTCGGATTACGCGGCGTGACGATATCCTCCGCGCGGGTTTTCACGGCGCCTAGCGCATGGGGATGCGAAAAGATATAGAACTGCTCTTCGCGGATCGCATCGAACACCATCACCGCGACCTCTTGCGCACTCACCTTGCCCGAACTCACCGCCTTCTCGCTCATTACGCGCGACACGCGTTGCGATAAGGTCGGCGGCGTGTCGTTGGCCAGTTCGGACGGGCGGTTGCGATGCCCCGTCGCGATACCAGTCGGCACGAAATACGGACACAGCACCGAGCACGCCACCTGCTGTGTCACCAGCGAAAGATCCTGATACAGCGATTCGGTCAACGACACCACCGCATGTTTCGACACGTTGTACGGACCCATCATCGGCGGATTGAGCATGCCGGCCATAGACGCGGTATTGACGATGTGCCCGCGATATCCCGCATCGCGTTTGGCCGCTTCAAGCATCAGCGGCGTGAACGCCCGCACGCCGTGAATCACGCCCCACAGGTTGACGCCCAGCAACCATTGCCAGTCGCGTTCGGTGTTCTCCCATACGAGGCCGCCGCTGCCGCCCACACCCGCATTGTTGAAGACCAGATGCACACTGCCGTAGGTGTCGATCGTCGCGCGCGCCAGGGCGTCGATTTCCTCGCCCTTCGCGACGTCGACACGACGCGCGATGGCTTGCGCGCCGGCTGCGCTCACCTCGGCGAACGTTTCGTCGAGTGCGTCCTGTTGCACGTCGGCGAGTACGAGGCGCATGCCCAGCTTCGTGCCGAGCCGTGCGAACTCGCGGCCGAATCCGGAGCCGGCACCGGTGATCACCGCAACCTTGCCTTCAAAATTGTCCATGCCCTCTCCCATTTGTCCCATTGACGGTTGGTGTATTCAGTCAGGTGCCTGGTGCGTATCTACATCGAGCTAACGTGCAGTGGGATAGTACTGCTCGCGCAAGTCCCGTTTCAGCACCTTGCCGATCGGACTGCGCGGCAAGGTGTCGATGAAAGTCAGCGCAGAGAGCCGCTGCATTTTCCCCAGCCGCGCGTTGACCCACGCAAGCAGCGTGTCGGCGTCGGTCAGTGCTTCTGGCCTGCGCACCACGAACGCAACCGGTGTCTCACCCCACTCCTTCGATTGCGCGCCCACCACGGCCACATCCGAGACGTCGGGATGTGAGCGCAGTTCGCCCTCAAGATCGCTCGGATAGATGTTGAAGCCACCCGAAATGATCATGTCCTTCCTGCGATCGAGCAGCGTCAAAAAACCGTCTGTATCGAAGCGGCCCATATCCCCCGTGCGGATGAAGCGCTTGCCGCTCGGGTCGTACCATTCCGCCTCGGCCGTCTTGTCCGGTTGACGGTAGTAGCCGGTCATCATCGCGGGAGAATGGCCGACGATCTCGCCCACCTCGCCTGCCGCCACCTCGTTGCCGAGTTCGTCGATCAGACGGATATCGTGACCTTCCACGGGTTTGCCGACCGTATGCAGCTTGGTGGGATATTCGTCGGCCTCCAGCTGGCATGAGCCGCCACCTTCGGTCATGCCGTAGTACTCAGTGAGCTTGCCCGGCCAGCGGCGCACCACGTCCGCCTTCACGCTCGCCGCGAAAGGCGCGCTGGTGCAGAATTTGGCCTGAAAGCTGGAGAGGTCGTAACGGTCGAAGTCCGGATGCGCCATCAGGCGCTGATACTGGACCGGCACCAGCATCGTATGCGTGACGCGGTACTGCTCCGCCAGTTCCAGATAACGTGTGGCGTTGAACTTCGGCATCAACACCACCGTACCGCCGAAGGTCAGCGTCGGCATGAAACTCACGAGCGTCGTGTTCGAATACAACGGTGTGGAGATCAGCGTCGTGGCGTCAGGGCCATAGCCGCGCTGAATACTGCGTGCCGCGTAGGCCCAGCGCATGCCGTGCGACTGCACAATGCCTTTCGGCGTGCCCGTGGTGCCTGACGAATAGATGATGTTGAACGGCCAAGTCGGATCGATCGTCACGGGTTCAGGCGTGCCTTTCCCGGGCGCGAGCCAGGCTTCAAGCGCGGTGCTGCCTGCGTGCACATCGAGCGCGACGGGGATTGCCTTGATCTCAGCGGCAACGGGTTCGAGCAGACGCTTGACGTCGGCATCGAGGAACAACAGCCGCGCGCCCGAGTTGCCGATCATGCTGACGAGACTCGCCGCGCTCGATGACGGCGCGAGCGGCGCCACCACCGCCCCTGCACGCAGGCCGCCGAGAAACGCCACGGCGTATTCCACCGAGGCGCCTGCGCATAACGCAATCGCATCGCAAGGATTGAAGCCGTCGCGCTGCAATGCGGCGGCAAAGCGATCGACTCGCGCGTCCAGCACGGTGTAAGTCACGATCTCGCCGTCGCAGATCAACGCAGCGTGGTCGCCGCGCTCTTTAGCGAAGCGGCGGAGCATGTCGGTGATGCAGACGAACGGTTCGTCCAGCAATGCGTCGAGCCATGTCATGACGAAGTGCCTCCGGTACTGCCGTTGCGCTCATTGGCTGCGGCTGTGCGTGCCGCATCCTCTTCCTGCAACTTGCGCCACAGGATCTTGCCACTTCCCGACTTGGGCAACGACGTCACAAACTCGACAATACGCGGCGCCTTGTAAGACGCCATCTGCTCATGGGACCAGTCGACGATCTCCTGCTCGCTGATCGTGCCGGCATGCGCCGCAGCGGGCACCACCAGCGCCTTGACCGTCTCGCCGCGCTTCACGTCCTTCACACCGATTACGCACACCTCCTGAATCGCGGGATGCCGGTACATCAGCGCCTCGACTTCAGCGGGCCAGACCTTGTAGCCCGATGCGTTGATCATGCGCTTGAGGCGATCGGTCATGAAAAAATACCCGTCCTCGTCAATATGACCGAGGTCGCCGGTACGCAGAAAGCGCTTGCCGTCGAGCTGGATAAACGCTTCCTCATTCGCCTTCGGATTGCGCCAGTAGCCCTGCATCACCTGCGGCGCGTTCACGACGATCTCACCGGTCTCGCCTTGCGGCAGTTCCTGCAACGTGACCGGATCGATCACGCGCGAGTCCACGTCGAACACCGGAATGCCCAGGCACTGCGGTTTCGGCCGATGCGGCGGATTGATGTGCGTGCCCGCAATCGTCTCGGACATGCCATAGCCTTCGACGTAATCGAGCCCTGTCATCGACTTAAGCTTTCTGGCGATCGCATCCGGCATCGCCGCGCCGCCGCCACGCGCGCCCGTCAGGCTCGACAGATCGTATTCACCGAGCTTCGGATTCGACAGAAAGTCGACCATCATCGCTGTGATCGACTGCCACGCGGTGACGCGATATTTCTGCATGCATAGCGCCGCGGCTTCCCGATCCCAACGCGGCAACACGACGATCGTGGCGGCCGAGAACACCGCGCTGTTCATGCCGCCCTGCATACCGGTCACGTGGAAGAACGGCAAGATCGATAGATAAACGCCGTCGGACGGCGCCGAGAACCAGACGCAGCCGCCGAGCAGCGTGCTCATCACGCTGCGGTGCGTATGCATGCAGCCTTTCGGCTTGCCGGTGGTGCCGGACGTGTACGGCATCACGCACAGATCTTCGGGGCCGGTGGTAAGCGGACCGGGTGCGATATGACGTTCGAGCACCTCATACCACGGCGTGACGCCAGGAATATTGAAGGTCTTGCGCGGTGCCGCCACGAATTCCGGCACGGTAAACGGCGATGGCCGCTTCACGTAATCGCTATACGTCGCGACGATTGCATGCTCGATGCCTTGACCGGGGCCGGTGCCGATCAGCGGCTCGACGTTCGCGAACAGGCATTGCGGCGCGATGATCGTGGTCGCCCCGCTGTCCTCGACGTAATGAGCCAGCTCGCCGCTCATGTTCATCGGATTGACCGGCACCACGACGGCGTTCGCCCGCAGGATCCCGTAGTAAGCGATGATCCATTGCGGGCTGTTCTGCATGTAGAGCAGCACGCGATCGCCCGCCTTCACGTGGCACTCCTGCTGAAGAAATCCGGCAATGCGCTCGGCTTCGTCCTTGAACTCGCTGAACGTAACCGGCGTGTCGTAGAAGACGATGAACGGCTTATGCGGATAGCGCGCCGCCGACACCTCGGCGTTATAGAAAATGTTGGTTTCGGGCAGCGTCAGATGCTTTGGCACTTGCGGCGGCCAATTCGGGTGATGGCGTTCGTTCATAGGCGTCTCCTGCCTTACTGTCTGTGCGCGTTTCACACGGAGGGTGCGCGCTTCGTTGACATCCGCCGCGCGACGAACGCAGCGGATTAGTGAACCAAAGGAATCCGGAAAGTCAGGGGTTTCACAAACGCCCGAGGTGGCGTCCAAGCTCCATCTTTGCGATGGCGTTACGGTGCACTTCGTCGGGCCCGTCCGCAAAACGCAGCGTGCGCGAGCTTGCGTACGCGCGCGCGAGGCCGAAGTCGTCGCTGACCGCCCCGCCGCCGTGCACCTGCATGGCCCAGTCGATCACCTGGCACGCCATGTTCGGCGCGGCCACCTTGATCATGGCGATCTCCTGACGCGCGTCCTTGTTGCCGACCGTATCCATCTTGTGCGCCGCGTTCAGCACCAGAAAACGCGTCTGGTCGATCATGATGCGTGAATTCGCGATCCGTTCGCGGGTGACACCCTGGTCGGCGATCGGCCGGCCAAACGCTACACGGTCCAGCGAGCGGCGGCACATCGATTCGAGCGCGCGCTCAGCGCGTCCGATCAAACGCATGCAGTGATGGATACGCCCCGGTCCGAGCCGCCCTTGTGCGATCTCGAAGCCACGGCCCTCACCGAGCAACATGTTGCTGGCCGGCACACGCACGTTTTCAAAGGAGATTTCCGCGTGACCGTGCGGGGCGTCGTCATAACCGAATACCGGAAGGTGACGTAGTACCTTCACGCCTGGTGTGCCCATCGGCACCAGAATCATCGACTGCTGCTGATGCCGGTTGGTGTGATCCGGATTGGACTTGCCCATGAAGATGAGGACCTTGCAGCGCGGATCGTTCGCGCCCGAGGTCCACCATTTGCGGCCGTTCAGAATGTATTCGTCGCCGTCGCGTTCAATGCGCGCTTCGATATTGGTCGCATCCGACGAGGCCACGTCCGGCTCCGTCATTGCAAAGGCCGAGCGGATCGTGCCGTCCAGCAACGGCAACAGCCATTGCTGTTGCTGCTCGGACGTGGCGTAACGCACAAGCGTTTCCATGTTGCCGGTGTCCGGCGCCGAGCAGTTGAACGGCTCCGCACCGATATGCGAGCGCCCCATGATTTCGCACAGCGGCGCATATTCGAGGTTGGTGAGCCCCGCACCGTATTTCGACTCGGGCAGAAACAGGTTCCACAATCCTGCGGCCTTCGCCTTCTGTTTCAAGTCCTCGATGATCGGCGCGGGCTGCCATCGGTTACCGGACTCACGCGCGGCGTCCATCTGTGCTTCGAAGATCGCCTCGGCCGGATACACGTACTCGTCCATGAAAGCGTTCAGGCGCTGCTGCAAACTCTTGACCTTGTCCGAGTGCTGAAAATCCATGCGGTGTCTCCTTCTTCTTGTGCGTGAACGCAGCGCGCCTGGGTTCTCGCGCTGCGCCTCGGAACCGCTCAGTCAGCCGATGCGTCAGACGATGATCGAGCCGCCATCCACCGCGAAATACTGACCCGTGATATGACGCGACGCTTCACTCGCGAGGAACACGACCGGGCCCTTCAGATCCTCGTCGCCGCCGAGGCGCTGTAAAGGCGTGCGCGACACGATGGTGTCTTCGAGTTTGTCGAGCAACCCTGCCGACATCTTCGACGGGAAAAAACCCGGGCAGATTGCGTTGACGTTGATGTTGTACTTGCCCCATTCCGCCGCGAGCGCCCGCGTGAAGTTGATCGCCGCGGCTTTGGACGTGTTGTACGCAATCGTGTTCATGCCGGGCGGCGAACCCTTCAGACCCGCCACCGACGCAATGTTGATGATCTTGCCGGCCCGGCGCGGAATCATGCTGCGCTTGCCGACTTCCCGAGCGACAAAAAACGGCGCATGAACGTTCAGGTTCATCACCTTGTGCCACGCTTCGTCGGGATAATCTTCAGCCGGTGCGCCCCATGTCGCGCCCGCGTTGTTCACGAGAATGTCGACGCAGCCGTGCACGCCAAGCACTTCATCCACGAGGCCGGGAATCCCCTCGAAGCGCTGCAGATCGTTAACCACGGTCTGCACCTCGATACCCCGGCTTTGCAGATGTGTTTTCGCTTCGGCCAGTTCTTCGGCCTTGCGTGCGGTGATCGCCACGCGGCAGCCCATTTCTCCCAGCGCTTCGGCCATTTGCAGGCCGAGCCCGCGCGAGCCTCCGGTGATCAGTGCAACCTTGCCGTCCAGTTGAAACAGGTCTTTCACAGACATTACGCCGCTCCTCCAGGTTGTTCTGCAATGCAGACTTCTATTCCAGATTTGCTGACCATCATACGTGCCGAAATTCAGCCTGTAAATAAAAGCACGCTCATTCACTTTTGATTTAAACTGACACGCATCGTCGATGGGCGGGTCATCGGGACTTACCCGAATACCGCACTTTTCAATCGAGCCGCGTCTATGCGATTTCGTGGGTTTCCGCGCGCTTCGCGTAGTTGTGCTGCATAGCGGCTCACCTTTGGACGGGTCTTCTCCCATGCAAGATGCGCTGATCATCAACTCGCGTGATCTGGAATTCCAGTTATTCGAAGTGCTCGAGGCCGAGACGCTCACGCAGCGCGCGCGCCACGCCGACCATAGCCGCGAGACCTTCAACGCGGCACTCGAAACCGCCCATGCGGTCGCCGCCGAAAAGTTCGCGACACACAACCGCCTCTCGGACGAGCACGAACCGCAATTCGACGGTCAACGCGTCACGATGCCTGCCGAGGTGAAGGACGCACTCGACGCGTTCCGCTCCGCAGGCTTCCTCGCCGCAGGAAAGGACTACGAATGGGGTGGCATGCAGTTGCCCTCGGTGATTTCCTTCGCGTGCCTGTCGCTCTTCAAGAGCGCCAACATCGCTACCTCGTCTTACGCGATGCTGACCACGGCGAACGCGAACGTAATCGAACGCTTCGGCAGCGCCGCGCAAAAGCGCAAGTATCTGCAGGCGTTATTCGAAGGCCGGGCATTCGGCACCATGGCGCTAACCGAGCCGCAAGCGGGATCGAGCCTCTCGGATCTCGTCACCAGTGCGACGCCCAATGAAGACGGCACCTACTCGATCCGCGGCAACAAGATTTTCATCTCCGGCGGCGATCACGAACTCAGCGAGAACATCGTCCACCTGGTGCTGGCGCGCATTCCCGGCGGGCCGCCGGGCGTCAAGGGCATCTCGCTCTTCACGGTGCCGAAGTTCCACGTGAATGACGACGGCAGCCGCGGCGCGCGCAACGACGTCGCGCTCGCCGGGCTGATTCACAAGATGGGCTGGCGTGGCACCACGTCGACGATGCTGTCGTTCGGCGAACGCGGCGAATGCATCGGCGAACTGGTGGGCGAACCGCACAACGGTCTCGCTTACATGTTCCACATGATGAACGAGGCGCGGATCGGCGTCGGTCTCGGCGCGGTCATGCTCGGCTATCGCGGCTATCTGGCCTCGCTCGATTACGCGCGCGAACGCCCACAAGGGCGGCGGCCGGACAACAAGAACCCGCTCGATCCGCAAGTGCCGCTGATCGAACATGCCGACGTGCGCCGCATGCTGCTCGCACAAAAGGCCTATGTCGAAGGCGCCTATGCTTTGTGCCTGTACGCGGCGCGCCTCGTCGACGAACAGAACACCGGCGAGAACGACACCGCGCGCGCCGAAGCGAGCCTGCTGCTCGATCTGCTGACACCGGTGGTGAAATCGTGGCCGTCGCAGTGGTGCCTTGAAGCAAATAGTCTGGCGATCCAGATTCACGGCGGTTACGGCTATACGCGTGAATATCCGGTCGAGCAGTTCTACCGCGACAACCGCCTGAACCTGATTCACGAAGGCACGCACGGTATCCAGGCGCTCGATCTGCTCGGCCGCAAGGTCGTGATGAAACAGGGTGCCGCGCTCAAGCAGTTGGGGCGCGAAATCCACCGTAGCGTTGAATCGGCGCGCGCTCATCCGGCGCTGCAAGTGCATGCCGAATCGCTCAGCAAGGCATGGAGCGAATTGACCAGTACGGTCGAAGCCTTATTGCCCACGCTGGCCAGCGAAAGCGAAAGCGAACGCGCGCTCGCCAACGCGAATGCTTTTCTCGAAGCGTTCGGCCATATCGTGATTGCGTGGACGTGGCTGCGGCAGGCGATCGTTGCGAGCGCCGCGCTACCGGGAGCCACGAGCGAAGCCGACGGTGACTTCTATCGCGGCAAGCTGCATGCGTGCCAGTGGTTCTTCCGTTGGGAATTGCCGCGTGTTTCGCTAATGCTTTGGACACTGCGAGGCCTGGACGATACGACGCTCACGATGGCGCCCACGTGGTTCTGAGTGCTGCGGCTCGATGCGCCTCTCGATGCCGCTTCATCCCCATCAATGCGACAGCGCGATTTCCAGCTGCGTCACCACGTCGATCAGGCGCGGCCGCACTTCTTCAAGCAGGAATTCTTTCGAGAGCTTGAATGAGGGGCCGCCGACATTGATCGCCATGATCGGCAGCTCGCCGCCCGGCTGGAAAGCGCGCGCGATGCCGTTCACCTCTTTCTGCCAGTCCCCGAACGACGTCGTCACGCCGAGCGTGCGGTAATCTTCGAGCGCATTCTCAATGCCGCGGCGGGTTTTCGGCCACGCCACGTGATCGAGCTCACGCACCTGTTCCATGAAGCTGAGACGATCGTGTTCCGGGATCGCGGCGAGCCACGCACGGCCAATCGCCGACGTGGCGACCGGAATACGTGAACCGACTTCCAGCGTCAGCGTGAGCGCAACCGAGGCCCGGCAATTTTCCACGTAGATCATCGAGAGCCGGTCGCGCGTCCCTAACGATACGGTCGCGCCGACGATGTCGGCCAATTCCTGCATCACCGGCCGGGCGATCTTGCGCACATCGAGCCGCGCCAGCATCGCGCTGCCCAACGCAAGCGAAGCCGTGCCAAGCCGGTATTTGCCGCTCTCTTTCAGATGAATCAGATAGCCGAGCAGCGTGAGCGTATGCGTCAGGCGCGATACCGTCGATTTCGGCAGATTGCAGCGCAACGCGAGTTCCTGATTGCTCAGCGATTTGTCGCCTGAGCGAAAACACGCCAGCACCTCGAGCCCGCGCGCGAGTGCCGTGACGAAATGCCGGTCGTCCTTGTGCGCCTCGTGCGCGGTCCGGCTCGCGAGGTCTGTATTTGCCCTGGCGGATGCAACGGGTGTTGGCGCAGCTTCACCGGTGCTCGGACCGTCCGCCGGATTATCGATCGGGCTGTGATTGGTTTTGCTCAAAATGAAACGCGCTCCTGCGAAACGGCACCATCTGAAGGACAAACCGTGGCCCAGATCGAGGGTGATCCGGGCTGCGGAATTATAGACAACCGCAAAGCGTCGCTCAGGCTTCTTCTTTCGGCGCGACCACTACCGGGCTGAAAAAATAAATGACCGCGCCGATCACGAGCGGCACGACGGTCACCGCAAACAGCGCCGCGTAAATCCCCGCGTTCGATAGATGGGCCTGTTTTGCGGCACCCGCGATCCAGCCGAAACAACTGCTGGTCAGCGCCACGCCGAGAAAAACGAGGCTGTTGAGCAGACCCAGGCCAAGCCCGATCCGGTGCGGCGCAATGATGGCGCGCGCTTGCGACATCACGAGTGGATGGATCGAGCCGACCGAGAACAACACGCATATCAACGCGACACTGACGACCCAGTTGCCGTCCGGGCTGACGGCGAGCACGAGCGCCGCCAGCACGCCGGCGATCAGCCACAACAGCGAAATGAGCTTGGGCGCGCAGAACCGCACGGCCACAGGAATACAGAACGATGCGGCGATCCCGATCACGCTGGTGACAGTCATTGCATTGCCGCGCGCGATGACGTCGAAGCCGTAGATGTCAGCAAGATACGGGCCGCCCCATGACGTACGGAACGTGCTGCCGACCGAGAGCGCGAGGCAGGCCGGCATCAAGGTCCAGAAACCGGTGTACCGTTTCGCCGCGCCTGCCGCGTGTCGCGACGCGGCGAGGCTTTGCTCATGTGCGGCGGCATCGCGCCGCCGCACGAAGCATACGACCCCAAGCGTCGCGCATAGCATGGAGAGCGCAGCCGTGACCATCACCGGACGCCAGCCGAAGCTGGCCGTGGCCCGGCTCAGCGGAAACGCGGCCAGCAACGCGCCCGCCATGCCGATCGCACTCGCCGTCGTGACGGCGCGCACATTGCGCGTGCCGTGGCCGGTACGCAATACGTAATTGAGGAGCCCCATGAAGATGGGCGCGCAACCAAGTCCGATGCCCGCTTGCGCGACGAGCGCAACGGTTGCGCTCGCTGTCATCGACAGGATCCCGGCGCACGCAGCGCCGATGCCCATCAGCAGCGCGGTGGGTCCGCGCACGCCATAGCGGTCGAACATGATGCCGACCGGCAGTTGCGCGATCGCGAACACGAGAAAGAACGAGCCCGCGAACCAGCCGAACATTTGCGGCGAGAAATGAAAATCCCCAATCAACTGGGTGGAGATCACCGCGATATAGCTGCGGAAAAACTGGCTGAGCACGTAGCTGAAGGTCAGTGCCCACAAGCCGTAATCGATCGACGATGCAGCCGCATTCGTGCGTGGTTCGTGTAGTTGTTGCTGTACGCCATCAGACATCTTCGGTGCGCTTTTGATGATCGAAGTCGCCATGATAGGCGAATCCGGCGACGGGCGGCCGGATCAGTTTTTTCAACACGGGCGCGTTTGCTGGAGTATTGTTTAAGCGCGCTGGGAGCTTCACGGCGTCACTCTTCTACAAGACAGGGTGCTCCATGCGGGCGGCAAAGTGCTTGCAGGCGCGTGGTTTTTTGCATGCAACGATTCGAAATCAACTTTTCGAGGAATGGAGAAAACGTGAAAACAGTCAATCTATTGAAGGCGCTCGGCATCGCATTGTGTGTGGCGACGGCGTCCAGTGCCTATGCCCAGTCGAGCGATGCGATGGCGTCCGGCACCATGGCGGCGCCGGGTACCAATCCTAAAGTCGTCAAGAAGGTGGACCGCAAGCTGGGTCTGGACGTGCGCAAGGCTTTGGCGAAAGCGCAGGGTTTTGATGTGTCGAACGTATTTGTCCGGGCTCGCGGCGGCGCGGTGACATTGACCGGATCGGTGCCCGACGGCGCGCAGATCCCGCAAGCGGAGGAAGTGGCCAAGGGCGTTGCGGGCGTGAAATCGGTGAACAACAAGCTGACGATCGGCACGCAAGGCGGCAGTGGCGGTTAATCGCGCCTCACGACCGATCGATCATTGATGACAGGTTGCGATGGGTAGCGCCGCAAGCGTGAATCTGCGGCGGTGCCTGTCGTCCTGGCCTTGTCCTGGTATTTGGAACCGTCACGCGGGCGCGATGGCGCCCAATCGACGTATTACGTGCCCAATTACGTGCCCAATTCGTATTCAGGAATTAGCACGCGCAGTGCCGCGATCAGCCCACCCAGTGTCCCGGCACCCATGCCCAATGATTGCCTTCCCAGCGATAGTGGCCCTTCACCCAGTGATAGCCTGGGGCCGGCGCGGCCGGCACGACCTCGACGATCGGCTCCGGCTGCGGCGGCCGTCCCGGTTCGACGACGCAGGCTGACAACAAGGCTGCACACAGACCCGCAAGCGATACGGCGCGGATAGTCGATTGGATTTTCATTTTCTCTCCCTGGTGATTTTTGAGGTTATGCGCGCACGAGCCCTGTCATCGGCCGTGTGCCGCCGCTCTCGCCGAACAGCGTGCTGGCCGTGCGTTGCGGATCGAGTCCGAGGCTTTCGCTTGCGGCGCCGGCGATCAGCGCATCCAGCGACAGGGTTGGTTTGAGGTCGCGCGCCTGGTAAAGGTCGCCCGGTTTCAGGCCGGGCCAGTCGGCGAGCACGCGCCCGCCTGCCACTGAGCCGCCCAGCACCATCGCCACCGAACCGGTGCCGTGATCGGTGCCTCCCGTGCCGTTGGCGGCGGCGGTTCTGCCGAATTCCGTCGCCACCACCACGGTCGTCTTGCTCCACAACGGCCCCATGCCGTCGCGCAACGCCGCCAGCATCGTATCGAGCGCTTTCAACTGATTGGCGAGGCGCGCGTTCTGCGCAGTGTGCGTGTCCCAGCCACCGGTTTCGATCATCGCGATCCGCGGGCCGTCGTCGCGTGACAGAAAACCAGCGGCAAGCTTGCCGAGGCTCGCCGGGTCCTGACGCGTGCCGGCGTCGCCGGCAAGCCCGCGGGCGGTCATGGCCGATTCCCATAGCGGCCGCAATTGCGCGTCCTGGTCGTACAGTTGCGAGACTCGCATGAGCAGATCGTCTGGCGCCTGCGGCAACCCGGAGGGCGCGTATGACGTGACGGCCGCCTTGCCGCGTAGCGCCATTGGCACCGTCGGCGCAAAGGCGATCGCGTTCTCCTTCGTAGCTGGCATCGATGCGGCGAGCCGGTTCAGCCAGCCGTCCTTCATCTGATACGGCGACGTGCCACCGGTCTCCAGCACGTTCTGCCCGTCGAAGTGCGAACGGTCGCGATATGGCGACGCCACCGCGTGCACGAACAGCGCCTGGTGGTCCGCATACATGGCGGCGGTCTGCACGAGCGAGGGATGGAGTGCGAAGGTCCCGTCGAGCCGGGTCGCCTTCGCGGGGTCGATCGCGAGCGCGCCGCGCAAGGTCGCGTAGGCGGGTTCGGCGTACGGCACGACGATGTTCAGGCCATCGGCCGCACCGCGCTGGATCACGAACACGAAGCGGCGGTCGGTTGCGACGCTGGCAAAAGCGATCTGCGGCGACACGAGAATCGCGCCCGCGCCCGCAGCGGCGATGCTCAGAAACTTGCGGCGTGAAAACATGGCATTCATCTCCGTTGAAAATCCGGCGAGACCAGCAGCAGCGCAATCGCCGTCGACGCACTGTCGGCGCGCGACACAGCGGTGGCGGTCGGCGCACTGAGCGAACCGGCCAGCAAGGTCTGGCCGAGCGAACGCGCATCGAGCCGGTCGCCGACCCGCGACGCGAAGCGCTGCGCCACTTCGACCCGGCGCACGAGCGCATCGGGCGCCGCCCAGCTCGCGGCAATGTCGTCGTAGCCGGCGGGTGAACCCGGGCGCCATACCGGCTGCCCGAGTTGCGTGAGGATAGGCGCGGCCTGCATGTTGCCTATGTCCTGCCAGCCAAGCCCGCGCATCGAAGAAATGGTCCATTCCCACGGCGTCTTGAACTTGACGGCGACCGGCGACCACGCCTGCGGCATGTCGAGCAAAGTTCGGTACACGGTCGGCAGATCGCCCCCACTGCGCTCGAACGCGTTCGCCAGCCGCTCACTCACGTCCGGCGGCGGATTGTCTGCGACGAAGTGACGGGCGAGCTTGCCGCCGATGTGCTGCGCCGTCGCGGGCGCGCTGGCGAGGTCGTGCAGGATCGCCAGCGCCTGCTCTTCGCCCGGCTGGTCATAGCGGCGCCCCATGATGGTTCGCGAACCCGGTTCGTGCAGCGCGGCGCGAAACACGAAGGTGCCCGGCGCGGCGTTCGGCTGCAGGTCCTGCCGACGCGGGTTGCCAGGGTTACCCGGATTGCCGGCCAGACTCCAGCCGGTCAGCGCGCGAGCAAATTCGGTAACGTCGTCCTGGCTATAGCCGCTGCGCACACCGAGCGTGTGCAGCTCCATGATTTCACGCGCCAGGTTCTCGTTCAGACCGCGCTTGATGTCCGGATTGCGCTGCGCGGCACGCATGATCGCCATGCTGTCCGGTCCGACCGAACGCGGCTGATCGAGAAACAACTGCATGGCCGGATGACGTTCGACCGCGACCAGCATGTCTTCGAAACGGCCGAGCACGTGCGGACGGATCGCTTCCGCCTCGAATGAGCCGGCCAGTGCCGCAACGGCGGGTTTTTCCGTGGATACCGCGAAGTGATTCGCCCAGAAATGGACCAGCCGCTCGACGAAAGGCGTCTGCGTGGTGAGCGCGCTTGCGACCCGCGCGTTCACCGAGGAACGGTACATGTCGACAATTTCGCCGCGCAACGCTTTTCGTTCGGCTTGCTTAGCAGTTTGCGCGGCGGCTTCTGTTGTGCCTTGCCCGGCAGATTGCGTGTTAGCTTGCCCGTTGGTTGGCGTGTTGGCCTGCGCATTCGCCTGGCTGGCGGACGCGCCTTCGCCGACGTTCTGCTGATTTTGTTGATTTTGCCGGTTCAACTGGTTCAGCTGCATGCGCTGCTGTATCAGCTCGGTGGACAGCGCCACCGAATCAGGCTGGCTCGCCCACGCGGCAGGCCGCGACTGATACTGCTCGAGCTGCGCGAGCAGCCACCCCTTCGGGTCGGCGGGCGGCGAGTCGTCGGCACGCGCGCCAAGGCCGAAGCGGTTTAGTGCAATCGCCGCGGCATTCATGTTCGGTGAGGTAGCCATACCGTCCTCTTCGGCGTTGGATATTTCTTTAAACGAGCGCCACGATGAAATCCGTCGCGCCCGCTCAATATTCTTTTATTCCCCCGAAGCTTCACTCGAAGATTCACTCGCGGCCTGCTTGGCCGGCTGTTTCGCCGGCTTGTTTGCATTGGCGGCCTGCTGCGGTTCACGCCACTGTCCGCGCAGCTTCAGGCTGTCGGCGAATTCGACACGCTCCTCAGGCGACAGCGTTGCCGCAAAATCCGCCACACTGCCCTCCACTTGCGCGCGCAAGCTGCTGTCGGCCTCGCGCGTGCGGGCCAGCGCTGCGTCCAGTGCCGCGCGATCGAACTGCGGCGCGGCGAGCAGGCGCAACACTTCACGACGCCCTTCGCGGCCCTCGATGGCAAACTGCTTACCCTCGCGGCGCGCACTCTTCAACCCGTCGAGAAAGGCCTTCTGGCGATCGGCCGGCAGCGGCTCGGCGGCGAAACGCAACGCCGTGCGCTGCTGCTCCAGCGCCGGCACGGTCGCGCCATGCGCCGCAAACCATTGATAAGCACCACCGACAATCGCACCCAGCAAGAACACATTGAGCACCAGCGAGGCCACCAGCACGAATTTCCACGACCGGCCGTTCATTCGCCGCTCCAATCGGCGGAGGTCCCGCCGAAGCTCGAAGTTAAATAAGAAGACTCATGGACCGGTTGCACCGTCCCGGTCAACACGAAAAACGACACCGCAAAAGCGCCGGCGACGCCGCCCAGCAGTCCGACACCGGCCACCGCCGCGCCCGACCACCACAAGCGTTTGCGCGGCACAGCCGGCCGTCGCACCGGCGCGCTGCCGATGATGCGCTGCTGCAACGCCGCGCCCGGCGGGTCGACCTGATCGGCCGCCAGCCACGCATCGATGCCGGCGGCGTCCGCCAGCACCGCATCGGCTTCAGCGCGATGCGACGCCGCCCATGCCTGTGCCGCTGCGCGTTCCTGTTGCGGCCAGCGGCGCGGATCCGCACCGTAGGCGTCGACGATCTGAAGGAATCTTTCGGGCGTCATGACTTGTCCTTGCTAAGGCCGCTGCCGGCCAGTTGGGCGCGCAGATTGCGGCGCGCACGTGCCAGCAGACTTTCCAACGCATCGACCGTGATCCCCATCAGGGCGGCAGCGTCGATGTTCGACATCTCCTGGTAGTAATTGAGCACCAACGCCTCGCGCTGCCGTGCCGGTAATGCGGCGAGCGCCTCGCGAACGCGCTCGTCCTGGGCACGCGCTTCGAGGGCGGCGTCGGGCAATGCGGCGGGGTCGATCTCATCGGGCATGTCGTCGTGCGGGACTTCGCGGCGGCCGCGCAACCGGTCATAGCAAAGATTGAGCGCAACACGATGCACCCACGTATCGACCTTCGCCTCGCCTTCCCGCCAGCGTGAAGCCTGTTTCCAGATTCGCACGAAGACCTCCTGCGCCACGTCTTCCGCTTCCATGCGATCGCCCAGCATGCGCGTGGCGAGCGCGAGCAGACGCGGCAACTTGCGCGCGACAAGCGAGCGGACCGCAGCCGGGTCCTGCCGGGCAACCCCCTCCAGCAGTTCCGCATCGGGATCGCGTTCGCTCAAGACGTGCGGCTCCCCGGCTCGCGCCGACTTCAAGCCCAGTGACCTTCGATCCAGCGCCAGTTAGGGCCACGCTGCACCCAATGCCCCGGCACCCAGCGATGGCCGACGCGAACCGGCTGCCAGTGGCCAGGCACCCACACATAACGGCCATGGTCCCAACGCCAGCGGCCTTGATCCCACACGTAGCCGGCACGCGGCGCCGGCACCACTTCGACGCGCGGCGGCGGGGGCGCCATGGGCGCGATGATCACTGCCTGCGCGAAGGCCGGCGCAGCCGTCAGCGCGGCAGCGCACGTGATCGCGACAGCCAGCACGGAACTCAGAAGGCGGACCGGTTTGAACGATGTCATTTGGCTTTCTCCAGTAAGGGTCGGAGCGAGAAGCGACTCCGTTTCTTCTTCAACGCAGCAGCGGAAAAAATCTGTCGCTTTGATTCGCACTGAAAGTAATGCATTGAAACACGCGAGATGCAGCGGTTGGAATTGCCAGCAAATCACAGAGACCGTCAGCAACAAGACAGGAAATGTTATGCAAATGAATGCAAACAGATAGCCAACGTAATGTTCGCGCCCCGAAATCTTAATCAGCAGATGTTTCAATGCGCGCTGTTTCTAGCGGTAAGACACCTTAGCTGTATTTCTAACAATATCCCCAGCGAACATCCACACGTGCATCACTGGAAACGCTGAACGGCGAAGTCGAATCTGGAGCCAGTCACATGTTCCGTAGAACCCTCTTACCCATCCCGTTTGCCGCGATGCTTGCGCTCGCAGCTTGCGGTAGCAATAACGTGAATACGCCGGCCTCAACGCCGGCGGCTGCCTCGACACCGGCATCGTCGCCGGCCGTCGCAGTGTCGGCGCAGGATGCCGTCACGACGGCGACGCCGATCAAACACGTAGTGGTGATCTTCGGCGAGAACGTCTCGTTCGACCACTACTTCGCGACCTACCCGCAGGCCAGCAACCCGGTCGGCGAACCGCAATTCACGGCAGCCTCCGGCACGCCGACGGTCAACAACCTCAGCAACAACAACCTGATTGCCGCAAACCCGAACTCGCTGTCGACCTCGCCGAACACGGCAGGCCGCACGGTCGGCACCGTGACGGTTGCGGGCCTCGGCCTGCCGGCAGCCGATCTGCTGCCGTTCCGTCTCGATCGTTCGCAAGCCAATACGTCGAGCCAGAACCACGCGTATGCCGCGGAACAGCTCGCGTATAACGGCGGCGCGATGGACTCGTTCCCGCTGTTCACGGCGTCGGGTTCGACGATTGCCGGCAGCACCGGCGCGTTCGCCACGAAGGGCCAGGTGCTCGGTTACTTCGACGGCAACACCGTCACGGCGATGTGGAACTACGCGCAAAACTTCGCGATGAACCAGAACGCCTATACGGACACGTACGGTCCGTCGACGCCTGGGGCAATTGAAGTGGTATCGGGCCAGAACAACGGTGTCGTGGTAACGGGCGGAACCTCGGCCAACGCGATTCCGGATTCGACCGGCGGCTTCACGCTGGTCGGCGACCTGGATCCGACCGGCGACACCTGCACGATCGCGGCAAAGAGCACGGTAACGGCGGCGATGTCGTCAAGCAACAAGAACATCGGCGACCTGCTCAACGCGAAGGGCCTCACGTGGGGCGGCTTCATGGGCGGCTTCAACCTGACAACCACCAATGCCAACGGCACGACCGGTTGCGCGCGCTCGACCTTCTCGCAGGTGCTGAACGCGACCAAGGCCGACTACGTGCAGCATCACGCGTGGTTCCAGTACTACCCGACCACGGCCAACCTCGCGCACACGCGTCCGACGTCGACGGCGGTGATCGGCATGACCGATCCGCTCGACAACACGGCAACGCCGGTTCACCACCAGTACGATACGAACGACTTCTTCACTGCGGTAGCGGCGGGCAACTATCCGTCGGTGAGCTTCCTGAAGGCACCGGCGATCAGCGACGGTCACCCGGGCAACTCGGACCCGATCGACGAGCAGGCTTTCGTCACGAAGGTGATCAACTTCTTGCAGCAACAGCCTGACTGGAAGAACACCGCCGTGATCATCGCCTACGACGATTCGGACGGTTGGTACGATCACCGCTTCATGGCGCCGAAGAACTCGTCGTTCGATTCGACCACGGCGCAATCCGCGGGCGGCGTGACGGTGGCCGGCACCGACAACCTGAGCGGTACGGGCCAGTGCACGGCAACGGGCGCGGTTCAACCGCAGGGTGTGAATGGCGGTGCAGTGAACGGCCGTTGCGGCCCGGGTACGCGCACGCCGTTTATCGTGGTGTCGCCGTGGGCGAAGGTCAACTTCGTTGACGATACGGCGATCACCCAGGCCTCCGTGGTCAGGTTCATCGAAGACAACTGGCTCGGCGGTCAACGCCTTGGCAACGGTTCGTTCGATGCAGCCGCGGGCAGCATCATGAACATGTTCAATTTCTCGGGCTCGGGCAACAACCCGACTGTGTATCTGGACGAGAACCTGGGTACGAAGCTGTCGGCGGCGCCGGCCAGCTAAGTGCCACGCGTGCGGACTGCCCTTCTGGTGCACCTGCCGTCACGTCATGCACGAACGCTTTTCGTGCATGACGACACGAAACACGGCGCTGGAAAGAGCACGAAACACATCAAGCTGTAGTTGGGCGTCGAGCCAGTGCAAACGTGCTGGCTCGATTTGCTTTTTGATCGCACCCGATCGACTTACTTGTCATCAACGCCATGAACCATCCTTCAGACGCCGTCCTGCCGTCGCATGTGCCTGCCGGCGGGGAGCCGGGTCCCGTCATTACCCGCCGCTCGTGGCTTAGGCTGCTCGCGTGGAGCGCCGCCGGCATCGTGTTCGCGCTCGTCGTGGTTTGCGCGTACGCGCTCATCTACCCGGAACGGATGCCGCCCGCAGTCGGCTCGATCGTCGAAGACATCACCGGCGCGAATCCTAACCCGGTTCATTTGATGCGTCCGATAGACGCGCCGCTGAGCGCGGTTGCGCTGCTCGGCAAACAGATTTTCTTCGACCCGACGCTGTCGGCGTCGGGTACGCAATCGTGCGCGTCGTGCCACTCGCCGCAACATGCCTATGCGCCAGATAACGGGTTCCCGGTGCAGTTCGGCGGCACACATATGAATCAGGCCGGCTACCGGCCGCCGCCGTCGTTGGCTTATCTGTACCGCCAGGCGCCGTTTAGCATCGGGCCCGATCAGGGCGATACCGATGTGCCGGTGGATATGACCCAACTGGCGTCACAGGCGGCCGGCGTGCAGCGCGCGCAGAAGACGGCGCTCGCCGCGCCCGCCGCTCCGGCGATGGTGCCGCAAGGCGGCCTGTTCTGGGACGGCCGTGCCGATACGCTGCAAATCCAGGCAATTGGTCCGCTGATGAATCCGGTGGAGATGGCCAATGCGACGGAGGCCGATGTCGCGCACAAGCTGCTGCAAACAAAGTATGTGGATCAGTTCAAACAGATCTTCGGCCCGGGCATCGTCAACAATCCGAGCCTGTTGATCTCGGAAGCGATGTTCGCCGTGGGACGCTATCAGACCGAGGATCAGTCGTTTCATGCCTTTACCAGCAAGTACGATTACTGGCTGGAAGGCAAAGCGCGACTGACGCATGCTGAATTGCACGGTTTGCAGTTGTTCAACGATAAGGACAAGGCGAACTGCGCGGGTTGCCATTTGAGTCAGCCCAGCAAGGATGGTTTGCCGCCGGTGTTTACCGATACGCAGTTCGAAGCGCTTGGGGTGCCGCGCAATCCGGACATTCCGGCCAATAAGGATCCAAAGTTCTTCGATATGGGCGTGTGCGGGCCGTTCCGCGATGACATGACGAAGGAGACGCAATACTGCGGGATGTTCCTGACGCCGACCCTGCGCAATGTTGCCGAGCGCAAGGTGTTCTTCCATAACGGCGTGTATCACGACCTCAAGCACGTTATGGACTTCTACAACCTGCGCAATACGGCGCCTGAGAAGATCTATCCGCGGGATGCGTCCGGCAAGGTGCAGAAGTACAACGATCTGCCGGCTCAGTATCACGCCAATATCGACGTTGCCGATGCGCCGTTCGATCGTAAGTTCGGGGATCAACCGGCTATGACGGATCAGGATATTCAGGACATCATTGCGTTCATGAAGACACTGAGCGACGGGTACAAGGCGGCAGGGTCCTGACCTGCCCTGAGGGCTAAGGGCTGCTCGTATGGCCTTTGCGCAGCATCGCGCGAGCCGGTGAGGTATCCTTGCCGGTTCCGCGACCTCTATCCGTACCCTGCCCGATGGCCGATTTCCCTTTCAACGCCGTACTCTTCGACTGCGACGGCGTGCTCGTCGACTCCGAACCCATCACCAACCGCGTGCTGACCGAGATGCTCGGTGAGTTGGGCTGGCAATTGAGCCTCGAAGAGACGATGCAAATTTTCGTGGGCAAGGCCGTCAGGGATGAAGCCGCACTCATCGAAGCGCGCACCGGCTTCGCGATTACGCCGGATTGGCTGATGCAGTTTCGCGCACGCCGCAATGAGGCGCTCGATCGGGACCTGGTGGCGATTGACGGCGCGCCGTCAGCAGTGCGCGCGCTTCACGCAACACTCAACGGACGCATCGCTGTCGCGTCGGGCGCCGATCGCATCAAAGTGGAATTACAACTGACGAAGGCCGGCATTCTCGATTGCTTCGAAGGGCGCATCTTCAGCGGCCACGAAACGCCGCGCAACAAGCCGTATCCCGATGTCTACCTCGCCGCGGCCGCAGGGCTGGGCATGGATCCGCAACGTTGCGCTGTGGTGGACGATACCGTCACAGGCGTGACGGCAGGCGTAGCCGCCGGCGCCACGGTGTTCGGCTATTGCCCGAAAGAACTGAGCCACAGCAGTGCGACTGCCTTGCATGGCGCGGGCGCGGTTCATGTCTTCAGGGACATGGCAGAATTGCCAGCCCTGCTCGCCGGATGGCGTGGCGTGCAGGGTTAAGGACACGCGCCGTTATTCGAACGCGGGATCGGTCGAGGCAGGCGACATTCAATCGTGTTGGTGCGCCTTCAGCCAGGCGAGCACGTCAGCCGCATTTTGATCTGGCGGAAACACGGGATAGAAAACCTTTTCGATGACACCGTGACTGACGATCATCGTGAGCCGCTTAAGCAAAGTCATGCCGGCCGTTTCAAAGGTCGGCAAGGACAGTGCCTCGGTGAAGCGCAAATTCAGGTCAGACAGCAACGGAAAAGACAGGTGAAGGCGATCCACGGCCTCGCGCTGACGGGCTGGGTCCTGGGTAGAGAGTCCGAACAGATAAGCCGCCCCGGCCTCTCTAAGTTCATCGGCATGGTCACGGAAAGCACAGGATTGCGGCGTGCATCCCGGGGCGCCCGGAATCGTGAGCCAGCCTTCAAGAAGCGGGTCGTCCGGCTTTTTCTTCCAGGGATAGGCGTAGATAACCGTTCGCCCCGCGAGGCTGCTGAGATGCACCGCTTCACCACTCGTCGAAGTCAACGCGAAATCCGGCAAGCGGGTCCCTTCCAGATGACTGGCCGCGCCATCGTCAGCGGGTACAGGCAGCGTCGCCCAGTCGATCACCATCGTGTCCGTCATTTTCCTGCTCCTTCGGTAAGCCGGCGGATGGAAGAGGCGCACTAAACAAAAAAGCCCCAACCGTTGCCGGCGGGGCTATGTGACTTGCGTTGCAGCGAACTTCTAGCGCGTACACATCCCCCATGGCTCGCTCGAGTGAGCGTGCGCATGATGATGAATCGCAATCGCGATGGACGTGGCGTTTTGCATGACGATAGAGTTTGCCTTCGCGTTAAAGGGCTGTCAACGGATACGTCCTTTGCCGATACACAATGCGTGACGGCGTAGCAGGTTTGCGTCGCGCGATGATTGCGGCGGAAACCGTCGTGCATAGCACGTGCCGCCACGTCCGGATATTGCTACTTCGCTGTATCGAGCGGACGCAGTACTTGCCCGCTCACGTTGTCCTCCACCTGCCAGCCGGCCGCATGCAACACGTCACGCAGACGGTCGGCCTCGCTCCACTGCTTGAGGGCGCGAGCCTTCTCGCGGGCATCGCCGAGAAGCGCGATATCCGCGGGAACCGTCACTGCGTCCGCCTTCCAGTCGGCAAGCCGTAGTCCGAGCACGGAGTCGAAGCGATCGACTGTCGCTCGCCGTGTCGCCGCCGGCAGATCGCTTCTGACCACGTCCCATAGCACAGCGAGCGCACGCGGCAGGTTCAGATCCTGATCGACCTCGGTCTTGAAACGAGCCACCAAACTCAAATCTGGCGTACCGCCCTCCGGCCACTGCGCATAAGTTCTGCGCAAGCGGTCCAATGCAGATTGCGCGGCATCGAGTGCCTCCGGATTGAAGCGCAACGTGCTCCGATAGTGCGCGCTCAGGCATAAGTAGCGATACGCGAGCGGATCGATGCCGCGCTCGATCAACGTCTGCAGGCGCACGAAGTCGCCGCCCGACTTCGACATCTTGCCGGCGTCTAGCGTCAGGAAATGGCCGTGCATCCAGAAGTTCGCGAGGCGGGTTCCATGGCGTGCCTGAGTCTGCGCGATTTCATTGCTGTGATGCACGGCGATGTGATCTTCTCCGCCGCAATGAATGTCGAACCACGAGCCCAGGTATTGCGCCGACATCGCCGAGCATTCGATATGCCAACCGGGAAAGCCTCTTCCCCATGGGCTATCCCACTCCATCTGCCGTTTCGTGTCCGGTGGACTGAATTTCCACAGCGCGAAATCCGTCACGTGCTGCTTCTCTCCCAGTGCAACACGTTTGCCGGCCTGCAGTCCTGCTACATCGAGACGCGCGAGAAAGCCGTAATCGTCCTGTTTGCTCGTGTCGAAGTAGATGCCGTCGGTCGTGCGATAGGTGTAGCCGTTACGCTCGAGTTCGGCGATGAAGTCGATCTGTTCGGCAATGTGATCAGTCGCGCGGCACCACACCGATGGCTCCAGCAGGTTCAGCGCGTGCCAGTCACGCATGAAAGCCGCGGTATAGCGCTCCGCGATTGTCCACGCCGACTCGCCGGTGCGCCTGCTGCCTTTCTCCATTTTGTCCTCGCCTTCGTCGGCATCGGAGACCAGGTGACCGACGTCGGTGATATTGACGACGTGCCGCACGGTGTAGCCGTTCAACGCCAGGACGCGGCGCAGCACGTCTTCGAACACGTAGGTTCGAAGATTGCCGATGTGCGCGTGGTCGTACACCGTAGGGCCGCAGCAATACAGGCCCACGTGGTCCGCTTGAATGGGTGTGAAAGCGCGTAAGGTGCGCGACCAGGTGTCGTACAGGGCGAGCGGCATTTGAATTCCTGTGGTTGGTGAGCGCGTTGGTGGACGTAAGAGCGGAACGTAAGGCGAACGGTGAGAAACGAAAACGGACAAACCAGAACAAAAAGGCCACCGGTCTTGTGACGGGTGGCCTCAGGGATACGGACGTGTACAGATCGACTCGCTAGACGCAAGCTCCCCTTGGCAGGCTGCAACAGCATGCGTGCAAAGAATGCAAACGGGAATGGATAGAAGCGGTCATGGAAACGATGCTAACGCGTGTTTCGAAGCGGGTCAATCCCGATTGGCAGCTCTGCGTCGGCAGCATGAGTCTTCGGAATGCATGAAAAAGCCCTGCAAGACTTTCATCGTGCAGGGCTCGTTCTCAACCTATTCCAGGTTCCGCTTATCGCGACATCATATGCATGCTGACGTTATGCATGATCCACAATGACCCGATGATCAGAATCACCGCCGTAAGCACCGTAAAACCGAACGCCATGACGTTCCAACGCTGTGCCGACGACGTATTCATGTGCAGGAAGAAAACCAGGTGCACGACGATCTGCACGAGCGCAAGGCCCGCGATCGCGAGCAATGCGTTCTCGCCGGTCAGCGTCCCGTTGAGGACGAGACCGAACGCCGCGGCAGTCAGGATGACGGAGAGAATGAAACCCGCCGTATAGCTGCCGATGCTGCCGTGACTCGCGCCCGAGTGCGCCAGGTGGGCGGTTTCGCTATGGTCCATTTAGATCACGCTCGCAAGATAGACAAAGGTGAAGACGCCGATCCACACGACGTCCAGAAAGTGCCAGAAAAGGCTCAGGCACGTCAGGCGAATCATGTCGCGTTCGGTCAGATCGCGATGACGCATCACCTGCACGGCGAGCACCACCATCCAGATCAGGCCGCACGTCACGTGCAAACCGTGCGTGCCGACCAGCGTAAAGAACGACGACAGGAACGCGCTACGGCTCGGGCCTGCACCCTGTGCGATCAGGTGCGAGAACTCGCGCATTTCCAGCACGAGGAACGCAAGACCCAGCAGGAACGTCACGCCGAGCCAGAAAAGCAGCACGCCCTTCCGGTTCTTGTGCGCACCCAGCATCGCGAAGCCGTATGTGATGCTGCTCAGCAGCAGCATCGCCGTTTCAAGCGCGACGCCCGGGATCTCGAACAGATCCTTGCCGGTCGGACCACCCGCGAACTGGTGCTGCATCACCGCGAACACCGCAAACAGCGACGCGAAGATGATGCAGTCTGTCATCAGGTACAGCCAGAAGCCGAATACCGAATGCGACGGCGGGTGATCGGCATGATGCGCATCGTGATGATGCGTGCCCGCCGTAAGAGTGTTGTTTGACATCAATCCACCTCCAACGCGACCTGCGCATCAGCACGGGAGCGTTTTTCTTCAATCGCGACCTGCGCACCGGCGCCGGAGCGTTTTTGTTCAATCGCCGCTACCGTGGCGGCCGGGATGTAAAAGCCTTCGTTCTTCTGGAAGCTGTAAATGATCACAGTACCGATCGAGCCGACCAGACCAACAATCGCGAGCCACCAGATGTGCCACACAGCGGCAAAACCCAGCACCAGCGAGAACATCGCCACAACCAGACCCGCGGACGTGTTCGACGGCATGTGAATGTCGCGATACACCGGCTTCGGCCGATTCTTGCGCGACTTCATTTCAGCGAATGCGTCCAGTTCACGCACGTCCGGAATGATCGCGAAGTTGTACGACGCCGGCGGCGAACTCGTCGCCCATTCCAGCGTGTGACCGTCCCACGGATCGCCCGTGACGTCGCGGTTTTGCGGCAGGTTGCGGTCGCGGATGCTGACGACCAGTTGCAGCACCTGGCAAGCGATACCGATGGCGATCAGCACAGCACCGACCCACGCGAATATCAGCCACGGATGCCAATCCGGATTGTCATAGTGATTCAGACGACGCGTCATGCCCATGAAGCCCAGCACGTACAGCGGCGTGAACGCAACCCAGAAACCGATCTGCCAGAACCAGAACGACGCCTTGCCCCACTTCTCATTCAGCTTGAAGCCGAACGCCTTCGGGAACCAGTAGTTGAAACCAGCCAGGTAGCCGAACAGCACGCCACCAATAATCACGTTGTGGAAGTGAGCGATCAGGAACAGGCTGTTGTGCAGCACGAAGTCCGCGCCCGGAATCGCCATCATCACGCCGGTCATACCGCCGATCGTGAAGGTGACCATGAAGCCGAGGGTCCACAGGATCGGCGTCGTGAACTGCAGACGGCCCTTGTAGATCGTGAACAGCCAGTTGAACACTTTCACGCCGGTCGGAATAGCAATGACCATCGTCGCGATACCGAAGAACGCGTTGACGTCAGCGCCCGAACCCATCGTGAAGAAGTGGTGCAGCCACACGAGGAACGACAGCACCATGATCGCGCAGGTCGCCCACACCATCGTCTTGTAGCCGAACAGCGGCTTCTTGGCGAACGTAGCCACGACTTCCGAGAAGATACCGAACGCCGGCAGGATCAGGATGTACACCTCAGGGTGACCCCATGCCCAGATCAGGTTCAGGTACAGCATGGCGTTACCGCCGCCGTCGTTCGTGAAGAAGTGCATGCCGAGGTAGCGGTCCAGACCGAGCAGCGCGAGCGTGACGGTCAGGATCGGGAACGAGGCCATGATCAGCACGTTCGTGCACAGCGCGGTCCACGTGAACACGGGCATCTTCATCCAGGTCATGCCCGGGGCGCGCATCTTCACGATGGTCACGAAGAAGTTCACGCCAGTCAGCAACGTGCCGATACCGGAGAGTTGCAGACTCCACAGGTAATAGTCGACCCCGACACCTGGACTGAACTGCAATTCGGACAGCGGCGGATAAGCTAGCCAGCCGGTTTGCGCGAATTCACCGATCACCAGCGAGATGTTGATCAGGATCGCGCTGATCGCGGTCATCCAGAAGCTCAACGAGTTGAGGAACGGGAACGCAACATCGCGGGCACCGATCTGCAACGGCACGATGAGGTTCATCAGGCCGACCATGAACGCCATCGCCATGAAGAAAATCATGATGACGCCGTGCGCGGTGAAGATCTGGTCGTAATGATGCGGCGGCAAGAAGCCTGGCGCGTTATACGACAGCGCTAGCTGGGTACGCATCATGATCGCGTCCGCAAAGCCGCGGAACAGCATGATGAGCGCAACCACGATGTACATCACGCCCAGCTTCTTGTGGTCGACCGATGTGAGCCATTCGGTCCACAGGTAGCGCCACTTGCCAAAATAGGTGATCAGACCCAGAACGAGCGCACCGCCGAGGGCGATCCCGGCAGCCGTCACCATGATGATCGGCTCGTGGTACGGAATCGAGTCTAGTGAGAGTTTTCCGAACATGCGTTACCCCTTACCCTTTGGCGCACAGTTAGCGTCTTTCATGTTGTCGAGGACGTTACCGTTGTTGTATCGGGCAATGATGTTGTGAAAGAGCTTCGGATCGACCGACGAGAAGTAGCGCACCGGTTCCTTCTCGGTAGGCGCCGACACCGCGTGGTAGCGGTCCATGTCGAGGCGGTCGGACGAGGCGCGTACCTTGGCGACCCACGCATTGAACTCTTCAGGCGACGTAGCGAGTGCACGGAACTTCATGTCCGAGAAACCCTTGCCGCTGAAATTGGCCGCAGTGCCGGCGTAGTTGCCGGCTTCGTCAGCGATCAGATGCAGACGCGTTTGCATGCCGGCCATCGCGTAGATCTGGCCGCCGAGTTGCGGAATGAAGAACGAGTTCATCACCGTGTCGGACGTGATGAGGAAGTTCACCGGCGTGCCGACCGGGAACGCCAGCTGGTTCACTGATGCAATGCCGAGGTCGGGATAGATGAAGAGCCACTTCCAGTCGAGTGCGACGACTTCGACGTTGATCGGCTTCACCTGCGACTCGAGCGGCTTATACGGATCGAGCTCGTGCGTGCTTTTCCACGTCAGCACGGCGAGGAACAGAATGATCAGCGTCGGAATCGTCCAGATAGCGATTTCGATACCGGTCGAATGCACCCAGCCCGGACGGTATTCGGCATTCTTGTTCGACGCGCGGTAGCGCCATGCGAACAGCAGCGTGAGCACGATAACCGGAACGACCACGATCAGCATGGCCCAGGTCGACGTGGCAATCAGCTCACGTTCCGCCAGACCCACACTGCCCTTCGGATTCAAAACATCAAGCTTGCTGCAACCCGAGAGCAGCACCATGAGGCCGGTGAACAGGAAACTTATCGACCCGCGCAGAGTCTTTCCTTTCATATCCTTTGCCCTTCTCTTACGACTTCAACGAACGTCATTCGACCGCTCTCCTTTTTATAAGCGATCGCATAATAGGGTGTCGTCAAGAGGATATAAACACTCGATTTAGCAACGATCTATTGCGTCGCAACACCGTGCGACACGTTGCCGCACGCGTGCGCGCATGCGAAGGTTCGAAAAGCTCTATTGCAAGATACCGGCGGAGTCGCAGATCACGAAAGTCCCTTTGAATAAGCGCTAAAACGCAACGCGACCTGAATGGTCGCGTTGCGCCTAGTCGCGAAAATGGACGTGTGTCGATACGAAAGATAACGCGTCGGCAAAGGCAGCATCCGTGCGACGGATGCTGCACCTGCACCGTGTTCTGCTTCGATCAGCCGGGCGTGCGTGCCGCGACGGTAGCAGGCGCCGCTGCCTGCAAGTGCTCGCCACCGTCAGCCGGTACGGCGTCGTCCGAAGGGTGTGCGCTTCGTTCCGACTGAGCCAGCAGCGTACCGACCGACGGGTCGATCGCATCGGTGAACGGCTTCGGATTGATGCCAATGGCCAGCACCAGCAAAGCCATCGCGCCGAGCAACACGAACTCGCGTTTGCCGAGATCCTGCAGCTTCGCGACGCGTGCGTTGGCAATCGCGCCGAAAATCACGCGCTTGTACATCCACAGGGTGTAGGCCGCGCTCAGGACCAACGTGGAGGCCGCGATGGCGCCGATCCAGAAATTGAAGCGGATCGCGCCCATCAACACCATGAACTCGCCGACAAAACCCGAAGTACCCGGCAGGCCGATATTGGCCATCGAGAACAGCATGACGAATGCGGCGAAGCGCGGCATGGTGTTAGCGACGCCGCCGTAATCAGCGATCGAAGCGGTCTTCGTGCGGTCGTAGAGCATGCCCGTGCACAGCAGCATCGCGCCGGAGACCACGCCGTACGACAGCATCTGCACGATTGCGCCCGCCTGACCGATACGGTTGAAGACGAACAGGCCGAGGGTCACGAGGCCCATGTGCGCGATAGTCGAATACGCGAGCAAGCGGCGCATGTCCGTCTGCACGAGTGCCAGCAGGCTCGAGTAGATCACAGCGACCAGCGACAGCGTGATCATCATCGGCGCGAAGAAATGGCTGGCCTGCGGGGCGATCGGCAGCGCGAAACGCAGCAGACCGTAGCCGCCCAGCTTGAGCATGCCGATCATCACCGCGGCGCCGGTCGGGCCATCGAGGTGGACGTCGGGCAGCCACGTATGCAGCGGCCACATCGGCACCTTCACACCGAACGCAGCAAGGAAGCCGAGGAAGACCAGAACCTGCGCCCAGGTGCCGAGATGCGTTTCACGCCACAGCGCGAGATCGAAGCTGTGCGTCTGGCTGTACAGGTACAGCATCGACATCAGCATCATCAGCGAGCCGAGGAACGAGACGAAGAAGAACTTCACCGCGGCATACGTGCGGTTCGCGTTGCCCCACGTGCCGATCAGCAGATACAGCGGAATCAGCGTCGCTTCGAACGAGATGAAGAACAGCATGCCGTCCATCGACGTGAACACGCCCTGCATGAAACCCGACAGCATCAGGAATGCGCCGAAGTACTGCGCGGTGCGTTCGGTGATCGACTCCCACGAGGCGACCACGATGATGATCGTGGTCAACGCGGTCAACGCGACGAGCCACAGCGAAATCCCATCTACCCCCACATGCCACGCAATATCGAACGTGGGCGACCAGCGGACGTTTTCGACGAACTGCATCGACGTCACGTCGTTGCGGAAATTCGACACGAGCGGAATCACCGGCAGGAAGCCCGCTACCGCGCCGATCAGCGCAAGCCATCGCGTGCGACTACGTGCCGCGTCAGATCCGGCACGCAAAACCACCAGGCCGGCGACAATAGGGATCCAGATGAGTAGGCTAAGAAGCGGAGGCAATGGCATGTGTTCTGTTGAAAACTTGAAATACAAAACGCCGCTTCAACGCCTTCAAAAACGAAAGCATTGAAATGGATATGTAGGCTGGATTTCGCTGAAATCGACGTCGAAGCGGTGCTGCCCGCCTCACGTTTACCCGCAGTCGAATGACCAAGGGTGGGAGATTACCAAGATAAGAATACTTTTGCACCGCAACAACGCTGCGACGCCTTTGGCAATGTATTGTTGCCGCGCCTGCCCTTGCGAAACGCCAAAAAATGTGCACATGCACAAACTCGTTTAAGCAGAAAATTCACCATGCCTTTTGCATGAAGAAGAAAGCAGTTGACAGGCGGTTAGCGACTCTTGCACGAGCACTTCCACGCAACGATTGCACCGGAATGATTCATGCGGGTGCATGACCTGCCGTTGAGGTCGATTTCGGGAGGTCGGCGAAAATTTAGCGCGTCCGCGAGCAGAAAATTTTTTTGATCCGGCACTCTAAAGAAACGTCGGCAAGCGCCTGGTAAGACCCAGGTGATCAGCCTACCCGCATGCTTTCAGATAGATATCAGACGACGGCGGCATACGCCTGCGAGCCTTACAGAACCCGAATATACTTCGGCGGTTCAGGGGCCGACGCTCGTGCGCAACACGGTTGTTTCTTCGCACGTTTGACGCCGCCCTCACCGGCCAGACTTATCGGATACCGCATGGCGCTTCGTGATGAAGGTGTCGTTCCCGCGCTCGAATGTCGCGGGCTTAGCAAGACCTACGGCACCGGCCGCATCGTGCTGGCACGGCTCGATTTCACACTCGATCCGGGTGAATTCGTCGCGATCATGGGGGATTCCGGCGTCGGCAAATCGACGCTGCTGAATCTCATTGCAGGGCTCGACAGCGCGGATAGCGGCGAGGTGATCATCGACGGCAGCGCGGTCTCGCGTCTGGATGACAATGCGGCGACACGTTTGCGCCGGCAAAAACTGGGGTTCGTGTTCCAGGCGTTTCACGTGCTGCCTCATCTGACACTTGCGCAGAACGTCGCTTTGCCGCTGCTGCTTAACGATCTACCCACGGCCGGCGCGCTCGATCTGCTCGCGGCCGTCGGCTTGAGCGGCCGTGGCGACGATTTCCCGCGACAACTGTCGGGCGGCGAGTTGCAGCGCGTCGCCATTGCACGGGCGCTTGTGCATCGTCCCAAACTGATTCTCGCGGATGAACCCACCGGCAACCTCGATCCCGATACCGCACACGACGTGCTCGGCCTGTTCCGCGCGCAAAGCAAGGCAACCGGTGCGGCCACGATCATGGTCACGCACTCGGAAGCAGCCGCGGCAGTCGCGGACCGCATCCTGATTCTGAGCGACGGCGGTTTGCACGCATCATCTGGACGCAAGTCTCCTTCCGACTCGCAGTCCGACTCCCGATCTATTGCACGTTCCGCCGACGATGCACGCTGACCCAGGACCACTGCAACGAATGCGAGGTCATCGCATGCTCGCGCGCTGGCTGTTGGGTGCCGAGTGGCGCAGTCATCGCGGACGCGCACTGGTTGCGATCGCAACGATCGCGCTCGGCGTCGCGCTTGGCTACGCCGTTCAATTGATCAACAGCGCGGCCTTCAATGAATTCTCGGCTGCGGCTCGCAGCCTCTCGGGCGAGGCCGATCTGCAGGTGCGTGGTGCACAGCCGTTATTCGATGAGTCCATCTATCCGCGTTTGTCGACTGAATCCGGTGTGGCGCTGGCGAGTCCCGTACTCGCCCTCGACGTCACCGTGCCGGATCAGAACGCCGCGCTGCCCGTGCTCGGTATCGACGTCTTCAAGGCAAGCCGCATCGCGCCGGACCTGATCGGCGTACCGTCGCCGGAGCGGCCGTTCGATACGCTCGCGGCTGATACGGTGTTTCTCTCGTCGGCAGCACAACAATGGCTGAACGTGAAGATCGGCGATGACATCGCGCTGCAAAGCGGCACGTCGATCGTGCACTTGCGCGTGGCCGGCGGTCTCGTGAGAACGCGGCCGGGTCAGCGGCTTGCGGTGATGGATATTGCTGCCGCTCAGTGGAAGTTCGGCAAGGTGGGCAAGCTGTCACGCATCGACGTGCAACTCGAACGCGGTGTCGATCGCGAGCGCTTCAAACGTGCCCTGCAAGCGCAACTCGGCAGCCGATGGGTGATCTCCGAGACACGCGATGCCGAAAGTCGTACCGATCGCCTGTCGCGCGCCTATCGGATCAACATGAACGTGCTCGCACTGGTCGCGCTTTTCACCGGCGCCTTCCTCGTGTTTTCGACGCAGGCGCTGGGGGTCGTGCGACGCCGTGCGCAGTTCGCGATGCTGCGCGTGCTTGGACTGACGCGCGGCCAGTTGTTGCGTCAGATTCTGATGGAAGGCGCGCTGCTCGGCCTGCTCGGTTCGCTGTCCGGACTCGCGCTCGGCTATGCGATGGCGAGCGGCGCCCTGCACTTTTTCGGCAGTGACCTAGGCGGTGGCTATTTTCCTGGCGTACAACCGCACGTCGGTTTCGAACCGCTGGCGACCGCGCTATTTCTGGCGCTCGGCATCGCCGTGTCGGCACTAGGCAGTCTTGCCCCCGCACTGGAGGCGGCGCGTGCGCGGCCCGCCGCGGCGCTCAAAGCCGGCGCCGAAGAAGGCGCGCTGGCGCGCCTCGCTACGCCGTGGCCCGCTCTGGTATGTCTGCTGGTTGCCGCCGTTCTCACGCAGGTACCACCGTTGTTCGATGCGCCCATCGGCGGCTATCTGGCCGTTGCGCTGTTGCTGGTCGGCGGGATTGCGCTGATGCCGCGCGTGACCGCGTTCATATTCGGCGCGGCGAGCCGTGCCTTCGGTGCGCGACGTCGCGCCGGTGCGGCCAGCACGCTCGCGCTGGCGCGTCTCGCGAATGCGCCAGGCCATGCATCAATCGCGATGGGGGGCGTGTTGTCGAGCTTCGCGCTGATCGTCGCGATGGCGATCATGGTGGCCAGCTTCCGTGTTTCCGTCGAAGACTGGTTGGGCCACCTGCTCTCGGCCGATCTGTACGTTCGCGTGGCGCCGAACGGTGACACCGGCGGCTTGCGCCCCGACGAACAGACTATGCTGGGCGCCGTACCCGGCATCAAGACCGCTGCGTTTGCCCGCACCTCGCATCTCACGCTCGACCCTGCACGGCCTGACGTCACCGTGCTCGCGCGCGAAATCGACGCCGCCGATCCAGGTGCGAACCTGCAGATGACTGGGGCGGTGCTGCCTCCTTCCGCGTTGCATGAGGGCGAAACGCCTGTTTGGGTATCCGAAGCAATGGTTGATCTGTATGGATATAAGCTCGGCCAGCGCGTGCAGTTGCCGCTCGGCGAACGCAGTCACGTGTTCGTTGTGGCTGGCATATGGCGTGATTACGTGCGTCAGACCGGCGCGATCCAGATACGGCTTTCGGATTACCGGCGTTTAACCGCCGATTCTGGCGCGACAGATGTAGCTGTCACCGTTCAACCTGGGACGAGCGTCGAGCGCGTGATGGCCAGCCTGCGTGCGCTGCCCTTCGGTCCATCGCTGACCCTGTCACAACCGGGCGAAATTCGTGCGCGTACGCTGGTGATCTTCGATCGGAGTTTTGCCGTCACGTATCTACTCGAGGGCGTCGCGATCGTCATCGGCCTGTTCGGCGTCGCGGCGACGTTTTCTGCACAAACACTTGCCCGGGCCCGTGAGTTCGGCATGCTGCGGCATGTGGGCGTCACCCGCTCGCAGGTCCTCGCGATTCTCGCACTCGAAGGCGGGATGCTCACCGCTTGTGGCATCGCAATGGGCTTCGTTCTCGGATTCGCAATTAGTCTGATCCTTGTGTACGTCGTCAACCCGCAGTCGTTTCATTGGAGCATGTCGCTGCACGTTCCATGGACGGTGCTCGGCACGGTGGCATTAGTGATGCTGGCTTCGTCATGTTCGACCGCGGTGATTGCGGGACGAGGCGCGGTGTCCGTGGATGCGGTGCGCGCGGTGAAGGAGGATTGGTGATGGGTGAATTGCCGCGTGAGGTCGTGCAGGAGCCAACGTATGAGGCGGTGTATGAGGCGGCGCATGGATCGACGTATCAAGCGACGCTGCGCCCTTATCGAACTGATCGCATCTGGCTGGCGCACAGCATTCCGAGCGAGTCGTCAGCTGCGCGGCCAAGCCTGCCGAGTGTGGGGCGACTAAGCGCTGCGATTCATGCGGTACTGCTTTGCATGGGATTGATGGCGACCGCGTCTGCGGCAGCCGCGACGCCCGAGTTCGCAGCGGTCACGCAGGATCATCCGATCGGCCTTCCGCAAGACACCGGCGCACACCCGGCTTTTCGCACCGAATGGTGGTACGCGACAGGCTGGCTCATGACACCGGACAATCAACCGCTCGGTTTCCAGATCACCTTCTTCCGCTCGGCAACGGGCCACGATGCGGCCGATCCGAGTGCGTTCGCGCCGTCGCAATTGATCATTGCCCATGCCGCGTTAAGCGATCCCGCGCTCGGTCATCTTACGCACGATCAGCGCATTGCCCGCCAAGGCTTCGGGCTCGCGTATGCGAAGCCGGACAACACCGACGTCAAACTCGACGCATGGAAAATCATCCGCACCGCCGACGGCCACTACGACGTTACAGTGGACGCGAACGGATTCGCGCTGCACCTCGCGTTGACACCGACGCAAGCGCCTTTGATCCAAGGCGAGCGCGGCTACTCCCGCAAAGGCCCGCGCCAGGAACAGGCAAGCTATTACTACAGCGAGCCGCAATTGCGCGTGACCGGCAGCGTAGTTCGACCGGTCGCGGCGGGCAGCAAATCGGCGGGCGAAACAGCCGTTACCGGCGCGGCGTGGCTCGATCACGAATGGTCGAGCACGCTACTCGATACCGATGCCGTGGGATGGGATTGGCTCGGCGCCAACCTGACGGATGGTTCGGCCTTGATGGCTTTCAAGGTCCGCAGCCGCGATGGACACGCGGTATGGGCGCATGCAGCATTGAGAAATCGCGACGGTCAGGTGACGACGTTTGGCCGCGATCAGGTCGACTTCACGCCAGTTCGTACATGGCGCTCGCCGCGCACGAACACGTCGTATCCCGTCTCGATGACGGTCAAAACCGGCACGCTGACGTGGCGCCTCGATCCATTGATGGATGACCAGGAGCTCGATTCCCGTCAATCGACCGGCGCAGTGTATTGGGAAGGTGCCGTGCGGGTGAGCCGTGGCGGCACGGACGTCGGACGGGCTTATCTGGAGCTGACGGGTTACGCGAACGCGATCCGGATCGGGAAGGAATAACGCCAGAGGAACGGGCGCCGTATCAGGCAAGGTCCCGCCGCGGCGATTTCCGCATCGTCGTTTCTTAAACCCCAAGCGTATCGATGCGCAGCTTTTGCCGATGGACGGCGCCGGGTTGGCGGGTGCTTGCGGGTCATTGATTCGGCG
>NZ_JAQQDU010000069.1:0-45246 GCF_046027825.1 Paraburkholderia sediminicola | reverse complement strand
GCTCGGCTCGCTGAACCGCCGCGAGATCGCCGCACTGACCGGCGTTGCACCGTTCAATTGCGACAGCGGCAGGCATCAGGGCAAGCGTCGCGTGCAGGGCGGTCGCGCCATTGTGCGTCGCGCCCTTTACATGGCCTGCATACCGGCACTGCGCTTCAATCCGGTGATCAGAGCCTTCTATGACCGCCTGCGCAAGGCTGGCAAACCGTTCAAGGTGGCCATGACCGCGTGCATTCGCAAGCTCATCGTTACGCTCAACGCCATGGTCCACAAATCGACACCCTGGAGTCCCACCGCAACCTGGCGCCCCGGCAAGGCCAGAACTGCGTCATCCGTTTTTTGCGCGAACACTCGCGCGGTTGGCGCTCGTCCATACAGTGCGTAGACCAGCCGGTTCACTATGCTGCAAATCTGCCAACAGGAAACAGCCGGCCCTTGACTTCCAATACGGTTGCTTTTCTTTGCGGCAGGCAAAGAAAAGTAGGTGCCTGCCCCGCACAGGGGCGACGCTAATAGACCAATAAGAATACAAGGAAAGGCCAACACCGTAAGCGCACAGAGCAAAAAGCACCACGCGGGCAAACAAACCAAAGCAAAACCCAACGCCGTAGGCATACAGACAAGAAAGCGCCGAACAGGCAAAAAAACCACTATCCCAAACCAGAATTATTAAACTACCCTCTATCGAAATCCCGAATACCCAAACCACCAAAGCGCCGCAGGCAAAAAGAACCAGCATGCCCGACACAACCCTGGATCTAAACCTGATCCCCTACCTGGTAGCAATGGAAGACACGCGAAACGTCAGCCGCGCAGCGGAACAACTCGGCGTCAGCCAACCCCGCGTCAGCACCGCGCTAGGCCGCTTGCGGGAATACTTCGACGACCCCCTCTTCGTCAGAACATCAAAGGGCATGGAGCCCACACCCCGCGCGCTCGCCATCCTCCCCGCCGCCCGCGACGCGCTTCTGCGCATAGAGAAAGGCATGCTGGACGTGCAGGACTTCGATCCGGCCACCAGCACCCATACCTTCTCCCTCGCGCTCTCCGACGTCGGCGAAATCGTCTTCCTCCCACGCCTCCTGCAACTCTTCGCCGAACGAGCGCCATACGCGAATCTGCGCTCCGTGTCGCTCCCACCCTCACACGTGGAACGTGGGCTCGAATCGGGCGACGTCGATCTCGCCGTCGGCTATTTCCCCGATCTGTCGGGCAATAACTTCTTCCAGCAACGGCTCTTCACCCATCGGTTCATCTGCCTGATGCGCACAGGGCACCCGCTTTCGAAGGCGCCGCTCACCCTGCCTCAGTACGTGGCGTCAGGCCACGCCGTCGTGCGTGCCGAAGGACGCAGCCAGGAAGTCCTCGAACAATTCCTGGAAAAGAAACGCATCAAGCGCCGCGCGGTACTCGAAACGCCGCACTTCATGAGTCTGCCGTTCATCCTCGCGCGCACCGATCTGCTCGCGACAGTGCCGCACGCCATCGGCTTCGCGTACGTGTCGGAGCATGCGTCGATCACGCTGGTCGAGCCGCCGCTGCCGTTGCCGCGTTTCGATCTGCGGCAGCACTGGCATCGCAAGTTTCATAACGATCCGCGGGGGAGCTGGCTGCGCAGTATCGTCGCCGAACTCTTCAACGACGATAAGGACGAGTGGCCAAAGTAAGCACGCGCCCCGCCCGTCAACAGGGGCATCGACACGACGCGACACAAAACATGGAACAATGGCCGAACTCATTGAACCCGCGCGCTCCATTTGGCGTCGACGCGCGATCCCGGAGGAGCCACGGATGGCCAGCAGCAAAGCAAAGAAAACCAAACCCGCGGCCGCAGTTGACCGCCCCAGCCGCGAAGAAGCTGAAGCAGCGGTACGCGTGCTGCTGCGCTGGGCCGGCGACAACCCCGAACGCGAAGGCCTGCTCGATACGCCATCTCGCGTGGTGCGCTCCTACGAGGAGTTCTACGCGGGTTATCAGGTCGATCCGCGCGAGATCCTCGCCCGCACCTTTTCCGAAGTGGACGGCTACGACGAAATGATCGTGCTGAAAGATATCCGCTTCGAAAGCTATTGCGAACACCACATGGTGCCGATCATCGGGCGGGCGCACGTTGCCTATCTGCCTGAGCATCGGGTGGTCGGTATTTCAAAGCTGGCGCGTCTCGTCGACGCGTTCGGCAAGCGTCTGCAGATCCAGGAAAAGATGACGGTGCAGATCGCCGATACGTTGAACGAAGTGCTGCAACCGGCAGGCGTCGGCGTGATTCTCGAAGCCGCGCATCAATGCATGTCCACTCGGGGCGTGCACAAGGCCGGTGTCACGATGGTCACCTCGCGCATGCTGGGCACGTTCCGCACCGATCCGTCGACGCGGCGCGAGTTTCTGTCGATCGTCGGTAATCCCGGTGTGGTGGCGGTCGCCAATACCTGAATAGCGATGCAGTCAGGCCGCGGATGAAGCTGCGGCGTTGGTTGCTGCGTCACGTCTACTTGCACAGCATTGCCGTCTGTGGCCGAGGCTGCTTCGCCGCCTCAGGCCGTGCTGCGCGCCGTACGCATCTGGCCGAAGGTGGCCAGCAACACCGCGCCAAGCACACAGGCAACACCCGCAAGTTGCGCCGCGCTTACCGGCTCCCGCAACACGACAGCGGCCAACGCCACCGCGCTCACCGGCACGAGCGCAGTCATGAGTCCGGCCTCCGCGCCGCTGATACGCGCAGCGCCCGCATACCAGAGAACGAAACCCGCCACGGTCGGCACGAGCGCGTAATACAGCACACCGGTCAGGGCGCTTGCGTCAAACGGCACATTCCAGGGGCTTTCGAAGCATGCCGGCACGATCGCTACCGCGAAACCGATGCCGCACATCAACGCCGACAGTGGCAGCGGCGCGACCGGCTTGCGCAACTTGCGATTGAGCAAGATAAAAAGCGCCTCGCAGACGATCGCCGCGAACACCAATGCGTTACCGGCCAGCGAACTGGCCGCATGCGGCGCGGCGAACTCGTCGATCCGCACGGTGCACACCAGCACGCCCAAGGTGGCAAGGACGATTGCACCGATCAACGCAGGCGCGGGGCGCTCACCCAACACGAGCATCGCCACGACGGCCGACACAGCCGGCAGAGTGCCGGCAATTACACCGGCATCGGCGGCCGATGCGAGCTTCATGCCGCTAATGAGCAACACCGTATAACCAACGCTGCCCGCCCCCGCCTGGGCGATCACGAGCCACGTATCGTGTCGATCGAGACGGGGCCAGCGCACGCCACGCCAGCGCATCACCAGCACAAAGAGGGGAAACGCGATGGCAAAGCGCAATGCGGTCGCGCTGAACGGCGGTAATCCGCTTGCGATCGACTTGCTGACGACAACCGTGCTGCCGACCCCGATCATCGCCAGCGCGCAAAACACATATCCGACATATCGTGAATTCATGCTGCAGTCCTGTTACTTTGAACGAGCAGCCAGATTAGGCGCGGCATACGCGGGCAGTCTTGAACGAAATTGCAGGGAAAACGCCCGCCTACGGATCGCGGCATACCGTCAGCTTCACGCAATACCGGTGCGAATCCGGCGGACTGTCGGGTGGGGCCAGCGGGCGCGGCAGGCTGGCCCATCGGGTATCCTGATCGACATAGCACGCCGCACGAAAGACGAATAAACGAATCCATCGAATGAACAGACAAGCGCCCCAGGAACACGCTTTGCATCTCAGCAAAAACCGCTTGCCCCGCGACGCGGCCCAACCGCAATGACAGGAGTCCCGCAATTGGTAGAGTTTCCGTCGTCGGCGGTTTCAACCTGGGGCGGCACCGTCGTATTCCTCAACGTGCTGTTGACCCGCCTCGGCCTGCCGATCCCCGCGGTCCCCGTGCTCCTCTTCGCGGGCTCGGCGATTGCCGCCGGCACGTTGTCTTTCTGGCCGATCCTGTTCGCCGCCGTGCTCGGCGCGCTCATCGGCGACGGTGCATGGTTCACCGCCGGGCGCATCTATGGCCGCAAACTGATCGCAGTGTTGGGACGGATCTCCCCGGCGGTCGATGCCAGGGTCCACAAGGCCCGCTTGCTATTCGAGCGCTTCGGCGTGGCGCTCGTGTCGATCTCGAAGTTCGTCCCCGGACTGGGGCTCATCACCCCGCCGCTCATGGGCACAACGGCCGTGGATGCCCGCATCTACGCTGCGTGGGACCTCGCCGGCGCCCTGGCGTGGGCCACCTTCTGGCTGCTTGGCGGCGCCGCAGCGGAAAAGGAGTTGCATATGCTGCTTGCCTTCGTCAGAGCACGCGGCGGCACCGTGGTCGACATCCTGCTGGCGGCGGCATTGGGCTATCTGCTGTACCGCCTGCTGCAGCGACGCCGCGAACGACGCCGTTTCGCGGACGCCGCCGCCGCGACTGCGTCGCAAGCGAAACCCGGCGGATGGCCCCGCGTCACGCCCCCGCTGGTCCTGGATGCCCGCCCAGCCGCATCGGCAGATGAGGCGCTGCGCCCCATTCCTGGCGTGCTGGCGCTCGACCCGCACTCGCCTGAACAGATCGACGGTGCGCTGCTCGCCTATGACATGGTGATTTACTGCATTTGCCCGGACAGCGCGACCGCCGTCGAGATCACGCAACGCATGCGCCTGAACGGCTACACGCGGATTCGCGCATTGAGGGGCGGCCTCGACGCCTGGCAAAAGCGCGGATTTCCCGTCGAACCGCTCGCGCTGACGGAGGAATTGACCGCCGGCAAGCGCACGTCGAAGCCCTACGGCGAAGCAGGCGGTGCGGTGACCCTACGCGGTTTCGCCCCTCGGCGCAGCTAAAGCGCCGGGGCTTGCCCCTGAGCGATCGCCCGGCCCGGCACCGCAACGCCGCGACCTGCAAGACGTTACCGGCACACGCCACCATTCACGGCGACGAGTCCTGCGCCATCGAATGCCCGGCGCACATCGTCGAGTTGACCCGGTTGCGCCCTGCTGCCTTGGCGGCATACAACTGCCGGTCGGCAGCGGCCAGCAGGTCGAGCGCGTTCGCCCCTTCCGCCGGCACGCAGGTCGCGCATCCAATGCTCACCGTGACCGCGATCGCGTCGCCATCGCCATGCACGACACGCAGGTTCTGCACCTTGCGGCGAATCTTCTCTGCGAGGTGGAGCGCGCCCTCCGCCGTTGTGTCCGGCAAGATAACGGCGAACTCCTCGCCGCCGTATCGCGCCACCAGATCGAGCGGGCGCAGCACTGTGGCCGAGATGCATTCGGCCACGGCGGTCAACGCCTCGTCGCCGCTCGCATGGCCGTAGACGTCGTTGAATTGCTTGAAATGGTCGATATCGATGAACAATGCCGATAACGATTGCCCCGAGCGCCGCGCACGCCGCCATTCTTCGTCGAGTCGGGCGTCGAGCACCCGGCGATTGCTGAGCCCGGTAAGCGGGTCCGTCGCGGCCAGACGCACCAGCGCGGCTTGCGCGCGCATCTTGTCGCGCAAGACGAAAGCAAGCAGCCACGAGACGATCACGAATACCGCGCCGAAAGCGAGCGTCAGCACGCCGGCAATCCTGCTGCGTCGCCGCCACGGCGCGAGCACGTCATCCACGGACGGTGCAACTACCGCAATCAGCGGCGTGCCCGGCACGCGTGCATAGGTGAACATCCGGCGCACGCCGTCCACCGCTGATTTCGCGACATACGAGCCCGAGTTGTGCGCGGCCATCACCTGAAAGGTCGGCGACTTCGCTATGCTCGAGCCGATATCACGCGAGGAAAACGGCTTGCGTGCGAGCAAGGTGCCGTCGTCCATCACGATGAACACGGAGCCCAGTTCGCCCGTATTGATCCGATCCAGCAGGCGCTGGAAGTATTCGATACGAATCGCGAGCAGCGCGACGCCGCCAAACGTCCCATCGGCTTCGTTGATGCGCCGTGTGAGACCGATCGAGAACTTCCCGTCACGCAGCCGCGAGCGGTACGGGTGGGAGAAATAGAGGCCGACGGCCGGACTGCGTTGATGCACGAGAAAGTAGTCACGGTCGGCCAGGCTGACCGCGGCATTGACCTCACCGTTCTGCGAAGCGATCACTCGACCGTCCGGACCGATCACATAGGCACCGCCCAGGTAGGCCGCCGTGGTTGCGCGATCGAATAGCACGGCTTGGCGCAAGTTCCCAGTCAAGGCCCAGGTGCCGGGGTCCCGTGCCCCGTCCACCATTGCCTCCAGGGACAAATCGTAGATCTCGACGTTTCGTTCGAGATCGGAGGAAATGATCGAGACGAGGTTTTGTGCCGTTTCGCGCGCGTGGTCGAGCGCGTCGGCCCGGCCGCTGCCCAGCGTCAGCAGCGTCAAGCCGGCCATCGCGACGGCGACCAGGGTACCGGCCACGCCGGCAAAAAACGGGTGGTTACCCACGTAACGCCCCGCGCCGGTTCCGCCGGCACGCAACATGAATCGCAATCGTCGACGCAGCGAAAGCGTTTGACGTGCCACGTGCGCATCACCTCCTTCGCAAAGGGTCCGTCCGATTGATCGGACACGGACACACAAAACCCATGGGGGGATTCAGACCGGTTCGCTCAAACGTGCAGCCGCCACTCGAGCCGCATCACAATTTGCGCAGCAATCCCGCCGCCGCGCGCATCCGGCGTTTGCGCTCCTTCCTGAGCCACTGAAGCGCTGCATCGGTGTCGCCGGATCCGGCCAGCAAACCCATATTGTCGCGCAGCAGCATCTCGCTCGCGACAATGTCGTTCAGCGTGCCGAAACGCTTCTGAATCTGTATCAAGCGCTTCATGATACGTTTGTGGCTGCCGCTCAGAACTGGTTCGAAAAACTCGAGCAGGTAGCGCAATTTTTTTCCCGCCTTCCTCACGTCATGAAATGCGGCGTAGTTGGAGCGCTTCGCGCGAGACGCACGTTTGATGCGTTTTTTCAGCGAACGCTCGGAAGCGGCCACGCGCTTATCCGCGAATTTTTGCAGCGGCACGCGCTCATGGGCCGTGTTCAATTCCTGATTGGCGCTGGTCAGGGCGTCTTGCAGCAGTTGTTTGACGTCCGCGTTCGACAGCGTTTCACGGCTCGCCGCCAACGCGCCGCCACGCGCCTCCACGAGTTCGGGCGTCATCTTGCGCGCAACGCGCTCGTCCTGCGCAATCAGTTCGATCAGAATGTCCCAATCGCGCGTCTTGCCGGCCGCCGTCGACAGATATTTATACAGCGCCCGTTGGCGCGTATTCTCGCCTTTGTCCAGCAAGGGTTCGAACGCCCACCACAACGAGCGCAACCGCCGCAGCGACACGCGCAGTCTGTGCAGCGGTTCGGGAGACGCGTCGTCGCGCACCACATTGGCGCATTCGACAGCGTGATCGACGAGCGGCGCCGCATAGGACGCGAAGGCCGCCTCCGCCGAGAGCCCGGCACCGGCCGGTTGGCTATCCGCAGCCTGTTTGTCGATTTTCCGGCGCTCCCGCTTCATCGGACGTCCTACAAAAGGGCCTTCAGACACAGTAGCAAAAAAAGGTCCGGGTGGATATCCGCTGGTTATCCGTAGCCGCCGTGCATAAAATGCATGAGACGGTGCGCCGGACATGCGCCTTGCATGCGCCGGGATTCTTTCCAGGAGCTGACGGCTACCGCCGCCTCGCGAACCTGAACACACCCGTGGGCGGCCTATCAAACGCCCATTTGCGCGGTGCAACCGCGTTACGCACATCGCGCTCATTTCGGACCGCTTATCATCAGGATCCGCCACGCACACACTGGCAGCGGGCGCACGGCCACTCTCCGCGCGCCTCCCCGCGAACATCCGTCCCGCATAACCGTCACGCCATTGTCATCATTACGACACATAGGCCACGCAGGATCGGCAGTTCCGCGACTTTCTTTGAGGCTTACGCCATGCCGGAACTTTCGTACCCGCAACCGGACGCTGCACGCGGAAAGGGGCGCAATATTGGCCTCATTATTTTCTTCGCTGTGATTGCGATCGGTGCTGCCTATTGCGCCATGCATCTGGCAAACGATTTGCAACCGGTTCGCGAACCTTCGTTTTTACCCTACCTGCTGCTCGGCATTGCGCTCGTGATCGCGCTCGGCTTCGAATTCGTCAACGGCTTTCATGACACCGCCAACGCGGTCGCCACCGTGATCTACACGCATTCGCTCGCGCCAAATATTGCGGTGCTCTGGTCAGGCGGATGGAATTTTCTCGGTGTGCTGACTTCAACTGGCGCAGTGGCATTCGGCGTTCTGCAACTGCTACCCGTCGAACTGATTCTGCAAGTGGGCAGCAGCGCCGGCTTCGCGATGGTCTTCGCCCTGCTGATCGCGGCGATCATCTGGAATCTGGGCACCTGGTATTTCGGACTGCCGTCGTCGAGCTCGCATACGCTGATTGGTTCGATCATCGGTGTAGGTCTGATGAATCAGCTGATGCACGGCGCAAACGGCACGAGCGGTGTGGATTGGAATCAGGCGCTCGGCGTGGGCAAGTCGTTACTGTTTTCGCCGATAGTCGGCTTTCTCCTCTCCGGTTTGCTGCTGCTGATCCTGAAGGCAGTGGTGCGGGTTCCCGCGCTGTATGCCGAGCCCAAGGGCAAAAAACCGCCGCCGTTCTGGATTCGCAGCCTGCTGATTCTGACCTGCACCGGCGTTTCGTTCGCGCACGGTTCGAACGACGGGCAGAAAGGCATGGGCCTCATCATGCTGATCCTGATCGGTACGGTACCGACGGCGTACGCGCTGAACAAGGCGGTCACACCGGAGGAAACGCAGACCTTCCTCGCGGTGGCGCAACAAGCCTCGACGACGTTCGCGAAGTACACCCAGGGCGCGGCGCCGTCCGCCAATCCGCGCGCCGATGTCGAAGCGTATGTGCGCACGCGCCAGTTGACGCCCGCCACCTTGCCGGCCTTGCAGCAATTGGCCGATCAGATCGGCAAACAGGTCAGCGCGTCGGGATCGATGGCAGCCGTGCCGCAAAATATCGTCGATAACGTGCGCAACAATATGTACGTGACATCCGAAGCCATTCGCCTGATGGAGAAGAGCAAACAGCCCGCCTTCTCGCCGGAAGACGCCAAGGCCATCGACAACTTCAAGGCGCAAACCGATCACGCCACCAAGTTCATCCCGACGTGGGTCAAGGTCGCGGTGGCCATCGCCCTGGGTCTCGGCACGATGGTCGGCTGGAAGCGCATCGTCGTCACGGTCGGCGAGAAAATCGGCAAGCAGCATCTGACCTATGGACAAGGTGCGTCGGCTGAAGTGGTGGCGATGCTGACCATCGGCGCGGCCGACATGTACGGCTTGCCGGTCTCGACGACGCACGTGCTGGCGTCAGGCGTCGCCGGCACCATGGCGGCTAACGGTTCCGGCTTGCAATGGAGCACCGTGCGCAGCCTGATCCTCGCCTGGGTGCTGACGCTACCGGTTTCAATCGCGCTGTCCGCGAGCTTGTACTGGGTGTTCCGGATGCTGTTCTGAAACGGCTGAATCTGTGGGTGTGCCGGGTGCCAGTCCGGCCGCAGCGAAGGTAAAAAAAGCGCGGTTTCTGCCGCGCTTTTTCATTCCACCAGGCCGAAACCCGATCAATACACGTCAGGCACAATCATCGACGACGGCACCGGCTGGCGGCTGTATTCGTCGTGATAGACCCGCGCCGGCAACTCGACACGCGAATGCTCGATCTCGTGATACGGGACCTGGCTCAGCAGATGGTGAATGCAGTTCAAACGCGCGCGCTTCTTGTCGACCGCCTGCACGACCCACCACGGCGCCTCGGGAATGTGCGAGCGCTGCAGCATGACTTCTTTCGCCTGCGTATAGGCTTCCCAGCGGCGCCGGCTCTCCAGATCCATCGGACTCAGCTTCCACTGCTTCAACGGATCGTGAATGCGGTTCTGAAAGCGGATTTCCTGTTCTTCGTCAGTGATCGAAAACCAGTATTTCAGAATCTGCACGCCGCTTCGCGCCAGCATCTTTTCGAATTCCGGCACCGAACGGAAAAACTCTTCGTACTCGTCGTCGCTGCAAAAATTCATCACGCGTTCGACACCCGCGCGGTTGTACCAGCTGCGGTCGAACAGCACCATTTCGCCGCCGGCCGGCAGATGCGACACGTAACGCTGGAAATACCATTGTGTGCGTTCACGGTTGTTCGGCGCCGGCAACGCCGCCACGCGGCACACGCGCGGATTGAGCCGCTGCGTGATGCGTTTGATCGCGCCGCCCTTGCCGGCCGCGTCGCGTCCTTCGAAAATCACCACCAGCCGGTGGCCTGTCTGCACGATCCAGTCCTGCAGTTTGACCAGCTCGCCCTGCAAGCGGAACAGCTCGCGGAAGTACACCTTGCGCGCCTCGCGATGCTCGGGTGTGAAGCCGTCCGCGCCGTCGATGATTCGGTCGTCGACCTCCATTTCGAGTTCCTCGTCGTACGCATCGATGAGGTCTTCCTCGAAACGGCGTTGCCGTTCTGCCATGACTTCGGCCTCGGGTCTCGGATCCAGCTCTTTCATTGCGACTCTCCTGGCAACGGGAATGATTAGGCACGCGGCGCATGCGCGTCGCGAACGCGTTCGATTATCGAAGCGCGAAGTGTCAGCCGTGTTACTAGCGCAGTAGCCGCGCCGTGGGACAAAGGGTGCTGGCCAGCGGCCGGCGCCTTATGGCTATCCATGATAGCGAGTTTAGCGCGGCCGCCCGGCGCTAACGCAATGGCCTCGCGAAGCTGAGTTCGTGGCCGTCAGGATCGGTAATGTGGAAATAACGCTCGCCCCACGGCGCATCGGACGGCTGGAGCGACGGCTTCAAACCCGCCGCCAGCGCCTTCCGGTAGAGCGCGTCGACATCCGACACATAAATGATCACGCGCCCCCACCAGTTGACTGGCGCGCGCGCATCGACGATCAGGTTCAGATACGAACCGCCGAATGAAAACGACGTAAACGCTTCCTGCGGACCACCGAATTTGATCGGAAATCCGAGCGCTTCGTAAAACAGCACGGCGCGCGGCATATCGCGGGTGGCGAGCGTGATGGCGCTGAGGGATTCGATGTACGGCCCGGCCAGTTCTGCCGGGTCGGTCGACGCGCTCGACGAGACAGAGGCAGAGGCGGGCGTGGCGGGCGAGTTCATGGCGGCTGTCTCCTTGGTAGGGCGACGCCTGGCGGGCTTACATTGCGTAAGTCCGGGCGTTGCCGGCATTGGCGTGGCCTGACACAAGAAAGTGTCTCACAGTCAGCCCCGCGCGCCCCAGCCCGCCACACTTGAAAACGCTCCTGCCGCCCCGCATCTGGATTTCCGTTTATCCGGAGCATCGCCATGGGAAGCCGTCCACGCTTCATTGATGACCTGTCGCGCGCCGCATCCGACGCCCCCGGGCCCAATACCCTCAGTCCCCTATCCGACGACGCCCTGCTCGACGCCTATTCCCGTACCGTGATCGGCGCGCTGGAACGCGTTCAGCAGGCGGTCGCCTTTATTTCCGTCGAACGCAGGTTGCCCGGCGGCCCTCCCGGGCGCGATAGCCGAGGCGTGCGCGGCGGCACCGGCTCGGGCTTTCTGTTCACCCCCGACGGCTATTTGCTCACCAACAGCCACGTCGTGCATGGCGCCACGCACATCAAGGTAACGCTCGCCGACGGCGCGAAATTCGACGCCGATCTGGTCGGCGACGACCCCGGCAGCGATCTGGCCGTCCTGCGCATCGGCTCGCCGGAGCCGTTGCCGCACGTCGAACTCGGCGAATCGTCAAAGCTGCGGGTCGGCCAGATCGCGATCGCCGTCGGCAATCCGCTCGGCCTCGCCCAAACCGTGACCACCGGCGTGGTCTCGGCGCTCGGCCGCTCGCTGCGTTCGAATTCGGGCCGCATGATCTACGACGTGATCCAGACCGATGCCGCGCTCAATCCCGGCAACTCGGGCGGCCCGCTGATCAATTCTGCCGGTCAGGTGATCGGCGTGAACACCGCGATCATTCCCGGCGCGCAGGCGATCTGCTTCGCCACCGCGATCGATACGGCCAAGTGGGTCATCATGCAGATCTTCGCGCACGGCCGCGTGCGGCGCGCGTATATCGGCGTGGCCGGCACCACGAGGCCGCTGTCGCGCCGCGTGCAGCGCTATTTCGCGTTGAGTTCGGAGAGCGGCGTGCACGTCATGGAAATCGTCAAAGGCAGTCCAGCCGCGCTAGGCGGCCTGCGAACCGATGACACGATCGTCGCGATCGACGCGCTTGCCGTACAAGACGTCGACAGCCTGCAACGCACGCTCGATGCGTCGCGTATCGACAAGGCGGTGAGCGTGACCGTGTTGCGTGGCGCGCAACGGCTCGAGTTGACCTTGACGCCGGTGGAGCAGACGAGCTGACTGCGTGGCTGCACAGCGGCTCATAGAAGTTTCGCGCTCCGTGCCTTTCGCTCAATGCCTCACGCGCCATTAATCTCGCAGATACAAAAGGCCTCACACTCAATAGAGTGCGAGGCCTTTCTTCTGCCTGCGGCGCATCTGCAAAGATGCGCCGCTCAGAGGTACCTGAACGATTCCAGTCAAACGCTCACTGAATCACCCGCGTCACACCACGGCCGCGCGGATCGGCTGCGGCTTCCGGCGTATCGCCATTGACCTTGATCGCCTGGATGTCGCCGCTGAAATCCTGCCCTTCCAGCTTGTAACCCTTGGCTTCGATCTGCTTGGCAAGCTCGCCCTCGATCGGCTTGTACGGCTCCCAGAAGATCGTGTTCGGCGGCAACAGTTGGTGATGGAAGCGCATCGCGCCCACGGCTGCCTGCAACGGCAGGTTGAAGTCGTAAATGTTGTTGATCACCTGGAAGATCGACGTGAAGATGCGCGAGCCACCCGGCGTGCCAATCACGAGCGATACCTTGCCGTCCTTGGTCAGAATCGTCGGGGTCATCGACGACAACGGGCGCTTCTTCGGTTCGATCGAATTCGCGTCGGCACCTACCACGCCAAATTGGTTCGCAACGCCCGGCTTCGCGGAGAAGTCGTCCATCTCGTCGTTCAGCACGATGCCCGTGCGATCCGCCACCACGCCCGAACCGAAGTAGCCGTTGATGGTGTACGTGTTCGACACCGCGTTACCCCACTTGTCGATCACCGAGAAGTGCGTAGTTTCCGCTTTCTCCGGCATCGACGTGCCCAGCCCCGGGAGCACGCTCTTCGTGTCCGACGGCGTATTTGGGTTAACTTCGGCGGCACGCCTGGCGATATACGCGTCGTCGGTCAGTTGTGCGACCGGCACCTTGTAGAAGTCCGGATCGCCGAGATACTGCGCACGATCGGCGAACACGCGCTTCTCGATTTCAGCGATCAGGTGCACGTACTGCGCGGAATTAAGCGTGACGTCCTTGAAGTCGGGCGCGATGTCGGCCTTCATCTTCAGCAACTGCACGAGACCGATGCCACCCGAACTCGGAGGCGGCGCGGTAATCACGCGATAGCCATTCCAGTCCGCCTGAATCGGCTGACGCCACACTGCTTTGTACTGCTGCAGGTCGGCCTTCGTAATCAGCCCGTGGCCGCGCATGGACGCCGCGATCAGATCGGCCGTCTTGCCCGAGTAGAAGTCTTTCGCGCCTTGATCCGAAATGCGCTGCAGCACGGCGGCGAGATCCGGTTGCTTGAAGTTGACGCCCTGCTTCAGGTTGCCGAAGTAGGTGTCGAAGTTGGTCTTGCCGGCAAAGTCTTTCGCGGCGTCGTCACGGCGCTGCTGCAGTTGCTCGCTGACCTCGAAGCCGTCGCGCGCATAGTGAATGGCGGGCGCGAGCACCTGCTTCCATTTGAGCTTGCCAAAGCGACGCTGCGCCTGCCACATGCCGTCGACGGTGCCCGGCACGCCTACCGCGCGATAGCCGAACACGCTCATATCCTTGATGACCTCGCCCTTGTCGTCGAGATACATGTTCTTCGTCGCGGCCAGCGGGGCGCGCTCCCGATAGTCGAGGAAGTACGGCTTGCCGTCGACATATAGCGTCATGAAACCGCCGCCACCGATGTTGCCCGCTTCCGGATACGTCACGGCAAGCGTGAAGGCAATCGCAACTGCCGCGTCGACGGCGTTACCGCCTTCCTTGAAGATCTGTTCTGCAGCGTCGGCGCTGTACTTGTCGGCGACCGCAATGGCCGACGCCGTGAGAATGGCCGGCTGCGCTTTTTCGGGCGCTTTGGCAAAAGCCGGCGTGGCTTCGAGAAAACCGCTTGAAACAGAGACGACTGCGACGAACGCAAGTCCACTAGCGGACCATTTGGCGTTTTGAAACAACTTCATTGCATATCCTCCAAGACGATTTTTTCATCTGACAAAAATGAAAGCCGTCTTGGGCTTATAACATGCCGGTCCGCCAATTGCGAAGCTGTTGCACGCCTAGGGTGCATGCTGCAACACACAAAAAATGCCCCATTTAATGACGCCAATTGCCGCGAGTAGTCATGCTCGAACCGGCATCGACCGAAGTCGGTGCGCCGCACCACGAGGTCCAGCGCAGCACACCGCGTTGAACGCTCACGCACTCCCCCTGCTGCCGCGCGCGATTTCATCGCCGGCGCCTTGCGGCAGGCGTGCGGTCACCGGAATCGACAGGAACGAGAACAGGCCGACCGCCAGAAACGCCGGCCAGAAGTCGGAGAACACGATGCTCGAATGACCCTGCACGTTATGCGAGATTTGCAGCACGATACCGGCGATCGTCACGCCGAGCCCCAACGAAATCTGCTGGATCACACTCGCGACACTCGTCGCGCGGCCAATGTCCCGGCTCGGAATATCCGCATACGCCAAGGTATTCAACGAAGTGAATTGCAACGACGGGAAGAAGCCGCCGAACAGCACCACACACCAGATCAGCCAATGCGGCGTGCCGGGAAAGAACAGACCGTAGACCGCAATGGCCAGCCCCGCACAGCCGGCATTAAACATCAACACCGTGCGGAAACCGAAACGCTCGAGAATACGCGACGCAGCCGCCTTCATGAAGATCGAGCCGAACGCGGACGCGCAGGTGATCGACCCCGACTTGAACGCCGTCATGCCCAGTCCTTCCTGCAACGCGAGCGGCAACAGAAACGGCACCGCGCCGAGGCCGATGCGAAACAGCGAGCCGCCCACCACGCTCGCGTGAAAACTCGGAATGCGCAACAACCGCAGATCGAGCACGGGCAATTCGACACGATTCGCGTACAGCACGTAAATCACCAGCAGCACCACGCCGATCACGCACATGCTGACCGACACGGTGTTCGACACCAGTTCACCGCCGACCAGCGAGAGCCCCAGCATGAACAGCGACGCCCCGCTCGCCGACAAAACAAAGCCGGTCCAGTCGAGCCGGCCAGGATACGCTTCGCGCACGTTGGCGATGTGCTTGTTCGCGAGCCAGATGCCCAGCAGGCCGATTGGAATGTTGATGAAGAAAATCAGACGCCAGTGCAGATACGTCGTGATGAAGCCACCGAGCGGTGGGCCCACGACCGGCCCGAGCAATGCGGGCACCGTCAGATAATTGACCGCGCGGATGAAGTCCGACTTGGGCACCGAGCGAAAGATGATGATGCGTCCCACCGGCACCATCATCGCGCCGCCGATGCCTTGCACGAAGCGCGCGACCACAAAGGTGCCGAGTGACGTGGACGCGGCGCACATCAGCGAGCCGGCCATGAAAATGCCGATTGCCGTGCGAAACACCGTGCGTGAACCGAAGCGGTCGGCGACCCAGCCGCAAATGGGAATGAAGACGCCAAGGCCGATGACGTATGCCGTCACGGCGAGCTTGAGGGTGATGGGGTCCTGGCCAAGGTCGCGCGCCAGAACGGGCAGCGACGTCACGATGACCGTGCCGTCCACGTTTTCCATGAACATCGCACACGCGACGATCAGCGGAACGATGAAAGTGCCTAAAGCGAGAGGCATTGGCATGACGACGGGTTGCAAGGCCGCCGGTGTAAAGCGTTAATTATGGCACCGCATCGACAACAGATGTTGCTAAGCGATGCCTTTTCGTACTCGCGATCGTGACGCGCGGGCTATCCGGTGCCCAATCGTTGTGCGCGCAACGAGGCAGTCCGGGCTACGAGAAACAGAGGTGAAAAAGAAGAGAAAAAGTGGCGCGATAGTAAGCCGGCAACTAGCCGGCTCACCATGCAATACAGCAGTAATTCAGAAGCGAGACTTAACGCGAGGCACTGACCAGCGGTTGCAGTTGCGGCAGAATCTCGGTGCTTGCACGCGCGACGTCGTTCGGGAAGTCGATCTCGATCCACGGCGAGCCGGTCACGTCGGCCGTGTCGAACACCTGGCTGCGCTCCAGCAGCAGGTCGCGCACCGCTTCTTCGTGCGGCATGTTGGCCCGGCCGCTATCCACGTAGCCCGCGACGATCTCCGTGAAACGTTGCGCGGTTTCCTGGCGGAAGCGGAAGAAGCCCACCGATTCGCCAATCGTGTCGTACTCGAGATTGACGGCGAGCTGCTTGCGCAATTCGACCGGCACGCCGTCTTTCAGGCACAGCTTGACGGGCTCGTCACCGGCTTCGAAATCACGGTCGATCAACAGACGGTTGACCGTCTCGCCCGCCACCAGCGCGCTCAGAATGCGCTCGTCATAAAGCACGTCGGCGTCCATCAGCAGCACGTCGCCGCCACGCGTCAGCGGCTCGGCCACCGTGTGCACCGTCAGCACGCTGCCGAGGTCATAACGCGGGTTCAGCACGGTTTCCACCTTATGCGGCCAGTTGATCCGCTCCAGTTCCGCCTGCACCGATTCCGGCTGAAAACCGAGCGCCAGCACGACATCGGTCACGCCGGCGGTTTCAAGCATTTGCAGATGCCGTTCGAGCAGACTCATGCCGTCGAACTGCAACAGGCACTTCGGGAACTGTGCCTGCGGCGGTTGCTGGAGACGCAGGCCGAGGCCCGCTGCGAGGATGATGGCACGCATGCGCGGTCCTTTGAAAAAATACGGAGATTAATCGACAACCGGCACGCGCCCCGTGGCGCGCCGCCGTTGCCAGCTTCGTTCGCTGAAGTGCAAAACCAGCAGACCCGGCAGGCCCAGCAGGATTTCACGTGCGCGTTTGGCGAGCGACAACGCCAGCGCCGCATCCGGCGGCAAGCCCACGAGCGGCGCGAGCAGCAGATAACCGCCCTCCTGCACGCCGAGCGAGCCCGGGATCATAAACGCTGCACCACGAATCGCCTGCCCCAGACTTTCGAGCAGGAGTGCGTCGACCCAATCGACCGGATGGCCGAGAAAACGCAGCGCGAGCCACACTTCGACCGTGCCGACGATCCAGCCCACCAGACTCAGGGCAAAGCTCGCCGCGACGCGGCCACGCTCGCGGTACATCGCCTGCACGGCAGCGTCGACGGCTTCGGCGCGCGTCATCAGCGACGACCAGTCGCGCTGGCCGAACACCTTCGAGACCACACCGAGCAGACGGCCGAACAGGCCGCGCCGCTGCGCGTAATAGAAGCCCACGATCAGCGCGGCCAGCACGCCGGTGGCAATGAACGTGGCGGTTCGCAGATCGTGAAACGCGCCGTGCGCGGCGTAAGCGCCGAACAGCAGCAGCCCGAGCAGCGCGAAGACGATTTGTGCGAGCGCCTGTGCCGTGGTGCTGACGGTGATGGCAGCCGCTGCGTCGCGCATGCGCATGCCGCGCTGGGACAGTTGCCGCACCATCACCACGGGGCCGCCGATCTGGCCGGCCGGCAACAGGCTATTCACCGATTCGCCAATCCAGCGCGCGAACAACGCGTCGCGCAGCGTGACGTCGTGATGCACGCCGTCCTGCCGGCGCTGGAACAGCACCGAAATCGCGCCGGAGTCGAGTACCAGCGGCACGAGGTGGAATGCCGCGACGAGCACGAGCCCCCAGCCTGCCGCGGCGAGCGCCGAGGCAACGGAGCCGAACCCCTGCCATGCCAGCAGGCCGACAAACAGCGCCGTCCCGATCGACAGCAGAATCAAGGCCGCGCGTGTCATGCCTGGTCCTTACCGCGCTTCGTCATCTGACGGAAAACCTGGCGGAAACCAAAGTACGCGATCGCGTCCTTCATGTTCGAGATAAAGCGACGCCACGGCCGCATGTTCGGATCGGTGACGTATTCGAAAGTCAGCGACACGCGCATTTCATTTGCGCCGGCCGGCGTGATGCGATGACGCAGCTTGTCACCGTCGAAAAACACCAGACCGCCCGGCGGAATCTGCACCGAGCCCGGCTGGTCCGGCACGTCCGGATTGCGCGTATGCAATTCGTAATCGAGCCGGCACGACGATTCGTCAATCACACCCAGCAGCAGCGTGTAGCGGCGGCCGTCATAGTACGAAGTATCGTAGTGCCAGCCGATGTGGTCGCCGGCACGCGTGTAGTAGTACAGCGCATAGGCATGCGGGTCGTCCACGGGCGACATCTGCAGCTTGTCGCCGCTTAGTTGCTCGAGCCAGCCGATCAGTTCCTTCGAGCGATACAGCTCGGCGATGAACGGTGCGAGGCGGTCGATCGTATGGCGGCTGACGCTGCCACCCTGCTTGTGACCGGGCAGATAGTTGCGGTTCACTTCATCGAGGAGGCCCCGCGCGCTCTGGACGAGCTGCGCAGTGACTTCGGGCGCGAGGAAGTCTTCCAGATACAGGAACGCGCCTTGATCGGCGAAATCCCTGGACAGGCGCCGTGTGTCGAACGAACGCGTGCGGCTCGCCACCGCGCGATCGGCATTCGGAGCAGGCGCGGCCGCCATCGCCGACGGCGAGGCCGGTGAAGGTTCAACTGAGATTGGTGCGATCACGTCGTCTTCGGCGTGCATACTCATTCACTGGCCCACATTTGACTGGTTTCAGACGCCTCGGTTGGAGCGACCGCCGAGTGCGCGGCGCGGCGCGCGACGCGCCAGTAATCGACCACGACCCAGGCGGCAAAGAGCGGCGCGCCGATCGATGCCACCACGACGAACGGCATCACTACGCTCATCAGCGTGACGATGGGAAGCAGATACAGCACGTCTTCGGTTTCGAAACCACCGACCGATGCCTGCTTCGTGCCAGCCTTGCCCGCCATCTCCTCGATGCGCATGCGCAGGAAGAAAATCAGCGCGACCGCCACGCCTGCCAAGGCGCCCAGCCAGCCGGGTGAAACTTTCAATGAACTGACATGCGTCGTGCCGACACCCATGCCGATGAACAACATGACAGTCACGAGCGCGTCACACGCGAGATCGTAAAAATGACCGATCCGGCTCGACTTTCCGCCGATACGCGCAAGCTCGCCATCCGTGTGGTCGACAAAGTTCGACAGCACGATCAGAAAGGCGCCCGCGTTGGTCCAGGCAAAGCCACCGTGGGCGAGACACAACGCGCCGGCGACCCCGATCAGCAGACGCAGCGTGGTCAGATGGTTCGGCGTGACCCAGGTGTTGACGAGCGGCGTGACGAGTCGGCGGGCAAGCCTCGCATCCCATGTTCTGGGGGCCGGAACGTTAATTGGAATTGATGGTCGCGAATTCATAACCCGGAAATATATACGGGATCGTAAAAGCTTGCTTCCTTCCTTAACGTTTTCTTAAGGATAATCCGTGTCGCTGCCGGTCAGGTGCAGGGCAAGATTTGCCGAATCACGTTAAAGTGCGAACCCAGTTCGCGTCTGTCACGCCGATTACTTCGATGCGCAACGTCTTTCGGGTTGCGACACCTGGCCGCCGCCCGTTGCGAACTCACTACATCGAAAGCAGGTCGCCATTCACGTATATGAAACGCTTCTTTTCGTCTGTACTCCTTGCGCTGGCCGCCGCCGCGCTGCCGCTCACCAGCTACGCCGCAGCCCTCGATGCGCCACTGCTCTGTAATGAGAGCGGCCATCAGTTCATTGCCGATCTCACCCAGCAGCAGATGATCGATCCCACGCCGACGCGCGTCGAAAGCAATTCGATCAATGCATTTTCGCCGGCACGCGGCGCCGACCTGACCGCATTTGGCTTTCACGTTTTCGCGGTGGTCGGCTACGAAAAGGACGATCCGATGTTTCGCGTCGGTGACGGTGAACCGGTGGCCCGCTCGGCCTATGGCGTGGTGGTGTTCGGCGGCGAATCCAAGGTTCAGAACGCGCTCACCGAGGCCGGCAGCGCGGCGATCGTGCACCGGGTGGCGCCGCTCGTGACAGCGATTTTCTGCAAGCGGAGCTGAGACGGCGGGTTGCGCCGCCCCACGCCTCCCCTACAACTTGATCCCCGCCGGGTCTGCCGTCAGATAGCCCACCGTTGCGCCGAAGCGATCCTTGTAGTTGGCCCGGACGAGCGGATCGAGCGTCGATTGGACCTTGTCGTGCAACGGACTTTCCCAATCGCCGACGTGCTGGAAGTTGCTCATCACGTAAGTCCAGCCATTGATTTCGTCGACCGCGTGCAAGCCTGTCGACTCGGCGCCCGCGGGGCAAGACAACACACGGGCGAGCGTCTTCGTATCGACGTTGTACGCCCACAGGAAATTGTTGACGTGCATGCCGCTGTCTTCGCCGATGAAAAGCGTGCGCAGCTTCTCCGAGAACTTCAGGTTGTCCGGATTCGCGATGCGCTCCGGGTTCGCCGTGTTGCCGAGCGCGTCGGCGGGCGACAGATCCTCGCCGACCAGTGCCGCGGGCGCGGCCATGCCCACCGGCACCCAGTCGCTGTTGATCGCGCCGCCGCTGCGGTCTCGCTGGCCGCCCTTCATGTTCAGCGCGTAGACCGCTCCGGCGTTGATCGCCTTGTCGACGGCGATATCCGTCGACGCGGCATTGCCGCGCACCATCGATTTCTCGATGCGTGACATCGCCGAATACAGCACCTTGTCCTTGATATTGACCGTCGTGCCTTCGAGCTTCGTGAAACCCATGCTGCCGCCCGCCAAAGCTGCGTAGCGATGCGTCTCCAGGAAGGTCGCAGCCTTGGTCATGCCCAGCTTGATGCGCACCCAGTTGAAGGTGCCGTTGTAGTTGATCTTCGTGTAGGTCGGATCGGCCGGGTCCTTGGTCGCGACGTCCAGAATGTCACTCGCGCGCAACTGGTTGGCGAGCGCCTCGATTTCGTCGCTCGTTGCATGTCCCAGGTTGATCCATGCCAGTGTCGCCGCGCCCGCCCCGCTCGCCGACACCTGCGTCCACTTCGCGACATACAAGGTGCCCGCCGACAGATCGGCTTCGCGATCGGCGATGAACATGAACAAACCGCCGTTCGTTGCGTCGTCGCCCATCAGCACGGTGCGCTTGTCCGGCATCACCTGAATCAGTTCGTGCGAAATGCGGCCGAGGCAATAGTGTTTCCTGATCGTGCCGGTGCCGTCGGGATTGACGGTCACTTCCGGCAGATGACCATAGTGGTAGGGGTTGGCGGTGGTTTCGTCGCCGAACAGGCTTCGGCTGAAGCCTTTGAACTGACTGTTGGTTGCAATCGTCGTGGCGTCCGGCTCGTACTCTTCGCTCGACAGATGCGTGTTCCACGGTGACAGGCTCGCGCCGCAGGTAATCCACAAGCCATGCGCCTTCGACGTATCGACGTTGGAGTAGCCCACCAGCGTGAGCTTGCCGGTGGTCGCGTCCTGATCGAGCGTGAGTACGGCGATCGGGGAAGGCAACTGGCCATACATTGATTTCAGACTCTGATCGCGGGTCGTGTACTCGAACTGCACGACGGCGAACACCGCATTGCCCTTGAGTCCCTTGACCGCAGGCTTGTCGAGACGGATCAGCGAGCTGCCGTCCGGACAGTCCGAGTAGAACTGGCGCTCCTTACCCGCAACCGATTTATCGATGATCGGCTGGTTGTTGATGTCGAAGTAGCCACCGGCCAGGATCGTGCCGCCCTTGATGTTCGGCACCATGTCGCCGGTGACGAAGAACGGCTGGTAAGCGAGCTTGAAGGTGCGGCTGCTGCCGTCGCTCAGTTGCACCGAGAGGGTCGAGCCGACCGTGGTTTTCGCCATCGCGGCGGGATCTGCCAGCGTCGGCGCGGCCATGCCGCCGAATGCCGCCGAGACGAAGTTGGCCACCGGTTTGACCGGCGTCGCCAATTCGTCGCCTCCGCCCCCGCACGCGGTCAGCATTGACGCCGTTGCGAGGCCGCCTAACGGCAGCATCGGTGCACCGGCCAGTAGTTTCAGGGCCTTGCGGCGGGAAAGGTCGAATGGCTCTGCCATAGTGTCGTGATCCAGAGTTTGGGTGGCGTGGGTGAATGCACAGCCGGCACGCACTCAGCCCCAAAACCGCATGGTTCACGCTCGCGCCGCTATGACGCGAGGATTCTATGAAGTGGATGTGAAAGTATATTGACAGTACTTTGTAATATTGCGTTCAGCCGTTCATTGACTGAACCTCGCCGCCGCCGATCTAGCCCGGACGGCGGAATTCGTTTTCGACCCATGCAGCCGCACTCGCCTTGCTCAGCTTGAAGTTCGGCGCGACCTGCACTTGCGCGAGCTGCTCGCCGAAGGTGTCGAGCGCGGTCAGCAACGCGTACGGTTCGTCTTCGTCAGGGACGATATCGAGGGTGATGTCGAGTTCGTCATTGCCATCCGCGCTGGCCACGCGTACTTCTTTATGCAACTGGGCGCGCAGTTGCTGCTCATGACGGCGCAGCACTTCAGATGCGGTTTTCACCAGCGTGTTGAACGCCGACGTGTCGAGCGGCTTGGGATCTTTCTTGTTGCGGCCCATGGTCCACGGGCCAACGAGCGCCGGTTCCGCTTCGCCGTCCTTGATCATTTCGACAGCCCAGCCTTCATCGTCTTCGTTCTTGATGACGCGCGCGGTCCAGCCGTCGTCGCGCCACAGACGCGGTTCGTGCAGGGTTTCGGGTTGCGCTTCTTCCAGGTGCTCAGGCGTGGCTTCGTGGATTTCGGACGCACCTTCCGTCGTGGGGGTAGCAGCGGTGTCGGACGATGGAAGGGGGGTATCGGTCATTGCAGGTTTACTCACGTTCGCGGGGCGGAAACACATCTCAAGCCTGCGATTCTACCCGTCCCGCACATGCCGAATCCGCCCCTCTGACAAATGGATAAGCCGGGGCACGCTCCTCGCCAGTCGAAATAGTGCATTTCGTTATGTGCGGGAACTTATTAATCTATTATAAAAAATTAGAAAAAACGCGGCCCGAAAGCCGCGTATAAAAAGATGAAAAAGACACCCCTGGTCAAGGGGTGAGGTGAATTGTAGAACCGTAATTAGCCAGGATAGAGCACACGAATTGGAAGAGTGCATTGCAGAAAACGGAATGAATCGAAGTTCACGCGACGACACCCTCAAATCCTTACCGGATATGACACAGCGGGAACGTCGCGATCGAGCAACACTCACAATTTGACAAATAGTTACGGCGCCGTGGCATACAACTGTTTTTTCTTTATTTACTCGCACTTACACAATTACAAGTCAGTCATTGCGAATTATAAAAATCATTGTTGTGCCATACGCGCTTAAATATATTAATAGCAGAAATACACTGCGCTGCGGATCGTCAGGCAGCCGGTGGAATCGGCTGCGAGCACTGGAATGCGATTCTCTACGCACTGTCCTGGAGTTATCTAAACATGAAAAAAACCCTCATCGCAGCAGGTCTCATGGGCGCGTTTGCCATCACCGCGCACGCACAAAGCAGCGTCACGTTGTACGGCACGCTGGACGCCGGTCTCGTCTACACGAACAACCAGGGCGGCCACAGCAACTGGCAACAAGGCAGCGGTTCCGTATCGAACACCTACTTCGGGCTGCGCGGCAGCGAAGACCTCGGTGGCGGTCTGCACGCCATCTTCACGTTGGAAAACGGCTTTAACCTGAACAACGGCCAGGACACGGAAAGCAGCACGATGTTCAATCGTCAGGCTTTCGTCGGTCTGAAGAGCGATCAGTACGGTGCGCTGACACTCGGCCGTCAATACGATTCCGTGGTCGATTACCTCGCGCCGCTGTCCGAAGCGGGCGCGGGCTTCGGCAACAACCTTGCCGCTCACCCGTTCGATAACGACAATCTGGACAACTCGTTCTCGATCAAGAACGCCGTGAAGTACACCAGCGCGAACTACGCCGGCCTTAAATTCGGCGGCTTGTACGGCTTCAGCAACTCGGCCGGGCAGTTCTCGAACAACCGCGCATGGAGTGCCGGTGCGTCATACGACAACGGGCCGTTGAGCGTTGCCGCGGCTTACCTGCAACTGAACAACTCGGGCAGCTCCAACCTGAGCGGCGCAGTCTCGCAAGGCGACGGCACCGCGGCCGTCGCGGCGAACCTGCAACGCACGTTCGGTGCGGGCATCAACTACACGTACGGCCCGGCAACGGCCGGCTTCGTGTACACGCATACGCAACTGGACGGCATCACCGGCGTGGACGTCGGCGGTGTGACGCTGCCGGGCGTGGCGGGCACGAACCTGCATCTGGACAACTATGAGTTGAACGGCAAATACGCACTGACGCCGGCACTGAGCCTCGCGGCTTCGTACACGTTCACCGACGGCAAGATGTCGGGTTCGAACGGCTCGGGCGATCCGAAGTGGCACACGGTGTCGCTGCAAGGCGACTACTCGCTGAGCAAGCGTACCGACGTGTACGTGGAAGGCGTGTACCAGCACGCCTCGGGTGAACTCGGCAACTTCGGTGCAAACGTGGCCGCGATCAACACGCTGGCGCCGTCGTCGACTGGCAACCAGGTTGCTGCGGCTGTCGGCCTGCGTCATCGCTTCTAAGTTTTTCTGATGGGATGTGCAGAGCGGTGTACCGCTCCGCTCTGCAGTCGAACCCGCGCGTGGCACGATCACGCGCGGGTTTTTTCATGGAGCTTACGTTCTCACGTTTCGACACAGTAATAGTGACGGCGCAAACGCGCCGTGGGTATACTGAGGCCGGCTGCCTTCCTTGCCGCAACGTCGTTGCGGTTGAACGGCGGCTTCGTCGCGAAGCATGACGTCGCGTTCAATCGCGTCGCGCTTCGCCCGCGCCCCAAGTTCCCGTGCACGACCGGGGACGCCGACGATCGGACCATGAAAAGACTTCTCCTGCTTGCCCCTGCTGCTGCCGTCACCGCGTTTCTTGCTGCCTGCGGTTCTCCCAGCAGCCCCGCGCGCGATGCGTCCCAGCCGATGATCTACGTGTCTTCGCAGCGCGCCCCCGCCTATATCGCCGATTGCCTCGAAGACAAGCTGTCACGCGTGCGGATGTCGCGCGTGGGCGATGCGACCGAGCTCGCTGTCGGGTCGGATTCGAACAACTCGTATTTCGTCACGCTGACGCCGTTCAACGCCGGCTCGGTCGTCAAGGTGATGCATCCCGCGAATGCACCGGACGACCCGCCGGAACCGGAAATGCGCGTCGATATTGCGCGCTGCGCGACCTGAGTTTCCGGTCACACCGCTGCGTTGTTAAGGACCACACTGAAGGCCACGCCGAGGCGCGATTTTTTATATCGTGTGCCGGCTATTTTTTTATCTGCTCATCTGCGAACATAGCCGCCCTTTAGCTTTTATCCGGCGCGCTGCGTCGTGAGGTTCGATGGCATCCAACAAAGCACATCACGCGACTGGGTTTGCAGCCGGTGTTATCGCGGCGGCTGTTGTCGCGCGCGTCGGCGGCGGCGGTTCGTTTCATATCGGCGTGGTGTTGAGTTTCATCGCCGGGGTGGCGGGAAGTACCGCGCCGGACTGGCTGGAGGTGGCGTGGTGGTCACGCGCGCGGAGGCTGTGGATTACGCATCGCACGTTGACGCATTGGGGTTTGGGGTGGCTCGCGCTGCTCGCGTTTTCTTATCACTGGCTTGGGCGTTCGGTTTATGCTGCGCCGGCGTTTGGGTTTGCTTGTGGTGGGTTGATGCATTTGTTGGCCGATTGGCCTAATCCGCTTGGGGTGCCATGGGTTGCTGGGCGGCATTCTTTGAATCTTTGGAATAGCGGGCACTGCGATTTGATCGTTGTTGGGGCTTCGTGGGTCGCGGCGTGGTTTATCGGGGAACATGTCTGGTTGCACGGCGTGCATGGGGTTTCGGTTTTGAGGTTTTTGAGGATGGGGTGAGGGGCTGGTTTTTTTGTGCCTGCTCGGCGCGTTGTCTGTGTGCCGATGGTGTTGGCCTTTTCTTGTTTTCTTAGTGGTCTATTAGTGTTGCCCCTGTGCGGGGCGGCACTTACTTTCTTTGCCGCCGCAAAGAAAGATAAGCAAAGAAAGCGGCTCGCCCCGCTAGCTCATAAGTGGGTCTCCCGCGCAGTTGCGGTAGTGGTGCATCTGGAATCTGTGCTCTCGCACATTCAGCCGGAGTGACAAGGGAGTCATTCTTCCGGCGGCGCTGCGCGCGCCGACGCGCAATTCATAAACCCCTTCGCTGCGCTATGCGCGAGTGGCGGACGCATAGTTCGCGGGTGTAATTCCCAGCAATCGCGCGAACGCGCGTGTCATGTGACTCTGGTCGGCAAAACCCGATGCGGCTGCCGCATCGGCTAGCGTCGCGCCACGTGCGATCAGTTGCCGCGCAAGTACCACCCGGCGCTGCATCCTGTATGCGTGCGGCGGCAACCCCGTCTCGTGCGCGAAGCCTCGTAGCAATTGGAACCGACTCATGCCCGCGTCAGCGGCGAGATCGGTTAGCGTCAGCGGTGACGAAGGATCGTCGTCGATGCGAGCTCTCGCTCGCGCAATCGGACCCACCGACTGGGCCAACCGCGAGCGTGTTTGCGTGGTCGCGTGGGTCCGAATCAGATACCCAAGCAGTTCGAGCATCGCCTCCTCCCGGATCAGATCGTCCGGCACGGTTTGCGCGTCCACCGATACCGCGAACAGGCGCTCAAAGAGCACCTTCAGCAATGGGTCGTGTACCGCCGGTTGCGTCAGTTCGATCTCACGCGCAGCCACCCCATTCAACTCGATGGCGACGTCGGCCAGCATCCGCGGTTCGAAATACAACATGCGCCACGCTCGGCCGCGTTCGTCGAGTGGGCTGCCGTCGTGCACCTCCCCCGGATTCACCATGATCGCGTCGTTCGCCCGCGCTTCAACCACGCCGCGTCCACTCGACGACCGGTGCCCGCCCGCCACGATCACACCCACCCCGAACCGGTCATGCGAATGGCGCGGAAACGAATGCGCCGTTTCGGCCACCGTCGCTTCGACGCCAGCTATCGCGCAACGAGGCATGTGAACGCGGCCGCGTGACATGGTTCGCTTCTCAGAAGTTAAGGAGGGATCCGCGCAACATATTGCGCGGCAACGTGCGCGGCGATTCGCTTTGCGGCATACGCAGCGAAACGTACCGCGAACCGCACGTCGAACTGCAGCGGGGTTTGCATGCCGGATTACGCAGCGAACCGTGCATAGATCGCCAGAGCAAGGCGCACGCCGAGCCGCGCAGCACACTACGGAACGACCCGCGCGGCAGCCCGTTCATCAACCGCGCCCCTCGTCCGTGCGCTCGCCCTCGCGGATCTTGCCTTGCGATACGCTGCTGCCCGGCGGCACGCTGTGCGTCAGCCACACATTGCCGCCAATCACCGAACCGCGTCCAATGGTCACGCGGCCGAGTATCGTCGCGCCGGCGTAAATCACGACGTCGTCTTCGACGATCGGATGGCGCGCGTTGCCCTTGACCAGGGTGCCGTCAAGGTCGGCGGCAAAGCTCTTGGCGCCAAGCGTCACGGCCTGGTAGACGCGCACCCGCTCGCCGATGATCGCGGTCTCGCCGATTACGACGCCCGTGCCGTGGTCGATAAAGAAACTCGGGCCAATCGTCGCGCCCGGGTGAATGTCGATGCCGGTCGCCGAGTGCGCGATTTCGTTGATGAAGCGCGCGAGCAAGGGCACGCCAAGGCGATGCAGCGCGTGCGCCAGACGATGGTGCGTCATCGCCCACACGCCCGGATAACACAGCAGAATCTCCGTGATGTGCTGCGCGGCCGGGTCGCCGGTGAAAGCGGCCTGAATATCGCTGACCAGCAACGCGCGAATACCCGGTAACTGCGTGCCGAATTCGCGCGCGACGTCGAACGCGCGCGCCTTCAGATCCTCATCGGGCGTTTCTCCAAACTCGGGCAGAAAGCGCAAGGCGCGGCGAATCTGTTCGGCAAGCAATCGCAATGTGCTTTCGAGCGTATGGCCGACGTAGTAGTCAACCGTTTCGTCAGTTAGATCGGGCGCGCCGTAGTGTGTCGGAAACAGCGCCGCGCGCAAGCCGGTGACAATGCTGGTCACCGCATCGCGCGACGGCAGCTCGCGAATGCCAAGCGGATGCCGCGTGCGATGCAATTCTTCACGCGACGCACGCAAGTCCGCGACGATCTGTTCGAGACCCCAGTTCTGGGAAGGCACGTTAGGCATAAAAGGACGGCGCCGTGCGCGAGGCACGGTTCAGAGTGATTGTCTCAAGAGATTACCGCGTTTTGCCGCGGCCCGCGCAGCGCCGCACGGCGGCCCGGTATGCCAGGCCACGCTCGCCGGATGCGCTTCAGATGGTCACGCTGCTCGCGTCGATCCAGCGCACCGCCCAGTCGCGTGCGTGCGCGATGGCGGTGGCTTCGTCAGGAAAATGCAAGTCTGCAGGAAAAAAACGGTTGGCGACCAGTTCGCCGTCGCTCGAGCGGGAGATGACCACGTAAGGTTGCCAAGTACCATCGCGCGCGCGCGCCGGCGCGCAATTCAGCAAGTAGCCGCGATGTGTGAATGCAGCATCAAAGTGCATGTGTCACCCGCCCTGACGGCCCCGTAAGATGTTTTGAGTGGCGCGTGTCTGTTCGGCGTTTGTCCACTGTCAGGCCATGTAAAAACAGCCGGACGCATGTCGTCAATTTAACCGCGCTTCGCTCGTCGGAGTAAGATCATACTCTGTAGAAAATAGGCGTCCATTAAAAAAAACGAAAGGAATCCCGGACGCAATCGCCAGGTGAAAATGCCCGCATGCGTCACTACGCATAACCGTGAAGCAACTGCGGCGCAAGCGCGGTACAACTCACGCACACAAAGAAGTTGTGCGAGGCGGAACGGGTTTTGCTGCACTTCAACCATGTCCTCTTCAATGGAGAACGCATGATGAACAGCGATATCAACAAGCCAGCAGACGTCAGCAAAAATCCGGGCGCCACCAACCCGCGCACGGCGGAACTGCATAACGACCGCACCCACGACAGCACGGTCGACACCGACGGCAAAAATCTCGAGGCCGCCCGCATAGCCGGCTACAGCGCGATCTCGCCCGACGAAATCACGACGACCAACGCGACCCTCATCAACAGCGTGCCCGAGGCTCACGACGGCATGGCCGGCTTCGACAGCCGGGTTGGCGGAAATCATCTGCTGCTGGCGCTAGAACCGGGCTACACGGTCATCGACAAAGGCATGGTTGAGCCACAGGGCGCCGAGTCAGACGAGGATCTGTTCGACGACCCGCTCTCGATCCGCGCCCGTCGCGAACGTGGCCGCATTCATTACGCCCTCAATCACCTGCGGCCCACTCGCGTGATCGAATTACATCGGTCGAAATAACTATTCGCGCTGCGCGTATTCGTTTGAATTGCGCCGCTTGCACCGATTAATCAGGCAATTTCAAAATGCGCACCGTTTGAATGACGGTGCGCATTTCGTCACGGATTAGAAACTCAGGGTTGCAGGACCTGCGAACCGAACAGGCTTTTTCCGCCCACCGAATGCCGACACAATCGACTGCATGTCCAATACCAGAGCGGAGCAGCAGATGAAAAAGATCGTCGTAATAGGCGCCACCGGTACGGTCGGCCACGCAGTGAGCGCGGCATTGAAAGCGCGCCACGAAGTCATCGAAGTGGGCGCGACGCGCGGCCAGTTTCGTGCCGACAGCACCGACCCGGCCAGCATCGAGCGACTCTTTGGCGAAATCGGCAAGGTCGACGGCGTCGTCACCACCACCGGCAAGCTGCATTTCGGCCCGCTGCCGGAGATGAGCGCCGAGCAGTTCTGGGTCGGCCTGCGCGACAAGCTGATGGGTCAGATCAACGTGGTACTGGGCGCCCAGCGGTACGTGAACGATGGCGGCTCGTTTACGCTGACGAGCGGCATTGTCGGCGACGAGCCGATTCGCGAAGGGGCGAATGCCACCACCGTCAATCTGGCCCTGGAAGGTTTCGTACGCGGCGCCGCGATCGAATTGCCGCGCGGTATTCGCATCAACGTGGTGAGCCCGACGGTACTGACCGAATCGCTCGAGGCTTTTGGGCCCTACTTCCGCGGCTTTGAGCCGGTGAGCGCCGAACGTGCGGCTCAGGCCTATCTGCGCAGTGTGGAAGGCGCGCAAACGGGCCGTGTGTATCGCGTGGGGTATTAAGGTGGGGCATTAAGCAAGGTCACGCGATGCGGTCCACCCGCATCGCGCCCCCCCTCTTGCGTGTTGCCGCTCTATGGCAGCTTCACGACTCTCTCGACGGCCCTCAGAAAACTCAGTGAATCTCCGGCTCGCCGGTTGCATCCGCTTGCGCGCCGCCGCGCTGCAGGAAATCGAAGTCACAGCCTTTATTCGCCTGCAGCACATGCACCTGATGCAAGGCGCCATAGCCACGCGTAAAACGCGGCTCGGGCTTGACCCAGGCGGCCTTGCGGCGCACCAGTTCTTCGTCGGATACGAGCAGGTTGAGCACGCGTCGCGGCACGTCCAGCTCGATCCGATCGCCGCTTTGCACCAGCGCAAACGGCCCGCCGATAAACGATTCCGGCGCGACGTGCAACACGCACGCGCCGTAACTCGTCCCGCTCATCCGTGCATCCGATATACGCACCATATCGCGCACGCCCTTTTGTAGCAACTTCCGCGGAATCGGGAGTTGTCCCCACTCGGGCATACCCGGAGCGCCCACCGGCCCCGCATGCTGAAGCACGATGACGCAGTTTTCGTCGATGTCGAGCGCTTCGTCGTCGATGCGCGCAGCCATGTCGTTGTAGTCCTTGAACACCACCGCGCGGCCGGTGTGCACGAGCAGTTGCGGCTCGGCGGCACCGGGTTTGATCACGGCGCCGTCGGGCGCGATATTGCCGCGTAACACCGCAAGGCCGTTATTGGGCAGGAGCGGCGCGCTGCGGCGGCGGATCACCTCGTCGTTGAAAATCGTCGCGCCTTCGAGGTTCTCACCGAGCGTGCGGCCGTTCACGGTTTTCTGCGAGCGGTCGATCAGATCGCCCAACTCAGCAACCATGGCTGGCAAACCGCCCGCGTAGAAAAAATCCTCCATCAGGTACGCGCCGGTCGGACGAACATTCGCCAGCACCGGCGTGCGGCGCGAGATCTCGTCATAGCGATCGAGCGTCAGTTCGATGCCGGCGCGGCGCGCGAGCGCGATCATGTGCACGATCGCATTGGTCGAACCGGACAGCGCGAGGCAGGTGGTCACGGCGTTGTCGATTGAACCGGCGGTGATCAGGTCGGATGGCTTCAGGTCCTCCCACACCATCTCGACGATCCGCATGCCGGTTTTCGCGGCCATCTGCGCGTGCCGCGAATCCGCTGCGGGAATGGAGGCAAACCCGGGCAGCGTAAAGCCGAGCGCTTCGGCAGCACTCGTCATGGTCGACGCGGTGCCCATGGTCATGCAGTGTCCCGGCGAGCGCGCGATACCGCCTTCAATGCCTTGCCAGTCCGCTTCCGTGATGGTCTCCGCGCGCAACTCGGCCCAGTACTTCCAGACATCCGAACCGGAGCCGAGCGTCACGCCGTTCCAGTTGCCGCGCAGCATCGGACCGGCCGGCAGAAAGATCGCCGGCAGATTCATCGAAATCGCGCCCATCAGCAAGGCGGGCGTGGTCTTGTCGCAACCGCCCATCAGCACGACGCCGTCGGCCGGATACGAGCGTAGCGTCTCCTCGGCTTCCATCGCGAGGAAGTTGCGATAGAGCATCGTGGTGGGCTTCTGGAACGGCTCAGAAAGGGTCTGCACGGGCAGTTCAACCGGAAAGCCGCCCGCCTGCCAGATGCCGCGCTTCACTTCCTCGACACGTTGCTTGAAATGCGTGTGGCAAGCGTTGATCTCGCTCCACGTGTTGAGGATCGCGATCACTGGCTTACCCGCGTATTCCTCGCGGCTATAGCCCATTTGCGCGGTGCGCGAGCGATGGCCGAACGAGCGCAGATCGTTCACGCCGTACCAGCGGTGGCTGCGCAGTTCTTCAGGTTTCTTTCTCGTCGTCAACGTCTGCTCCACGATGTCACTTGCCGTCCCAGAAGGGCACTTCCTTCGGGGCGTGCTTCAGTGTCTCAGTGCCTCGGTGCTTCAGCGCTCTAGCGCTTCTGCTCCTTCACGCGCGACACGATCTGCGTCGGGCTGACGAATTGCAGCGCGATCAGCACCCAGATCAGCGTGATCGCCATGTAGATCATCGCCATCGCGTCGATCGATTGCGGTGCGCGCACGCCGGTTGAAAATACAGCGTAGTACAAGGCGACCACCAGCGTTTGCGTCGCGGGACCCGCCGTGAAGAAGGTGAGTTCGAACATGCCGATGGTGCGCACCAGCACCAGCAGCCCGGCCGCCAGCATGCCGGGCACCAGCAAGGGCAGCAGCACGTAGCGGAAATAGCGAAACGTGTTCGCGCCGAAAATGCGCGCCGCCGCTTCGAGATTGGGATCGATCTGCTCGATGAACGGCGTCATCACGAGGATCACGAACGGCAGCGCCGGCACGAGATTCGCAAGAATCACGCCGCCCAGCGTGCCCGCAAGGCCGACCTTGTACATCACGGTCGCCATCGGAATACCGTATGTCACGGGCGGCACCATCAAGGGCAGCAGGAAAATCAGCATGGCCATGCGCTTGCCGGGAAACTGCACGCGGGCGAGCGAATATGCCGCTGGCACGCCGAGCACGACCGACAACACCACGACCGCGCCGACCACTTCGACAGTGACCCACAACACGCTGGCCAACTGGAAATCACTCCACGCCTGCGCGTACCAATGCAGCGTAAAGCCTTGTGGCAACAAGGTGCCGAACCAGCGGGTCGCCACCGAATTCACCGCGACGGTCGCAATCAGCAACAGCACGTTGACGAGAAAGAACACCATTGCGCCCCACACCAGCACATGCCAGATGCGGCCCGGCACGCTGGCGCGCTGCTTCACGCGCTTGCTGGGTTGCCGGGCGCCGTGGTTGTTTTCGTTCGGCGCGGACGCCGACCACGAAGAATGCGCCGCGTGGTGATCGCTAGCCATCAGCCTTTGCCTCCCGTCACCGGACCGCTGTAGAAGAAGCGGCGCGCGCCGAGCATGGCGGCAACCACTAGCAGTTGGACGAAGCCCATCACCATCGCAATCGCGGAAGCAAGCGAATAGTCGTAGCTTTCGAACGCCGCTTCGGCCGCGGCAATCGACATGACGCGCGTCGGGCCGGCAGGCGCGCCCAGCAGCACCGCGGATGGAAACACCGAGAACGCCTGCACGAACGACAAACACGCGGCCATCGTTAAACCGGGCATCAGCAGCGGCAGATAGATGCGACGAAACTGCTGCCACGGGCTCGCGCCGAGCGTGGCGGCAGCACTCGCGAGCGTCGGATCGATGCCGGTCACGTACGAGAGCGTCAGCAGAAACGCAAACGGAAAACCCGACACGATCAGCGAGATCAGCACGCCCCAGAAGTTATGCGTCAAACGCACTTCATCGGTGTAAAGATGCAGGCCTTGCAACGCCTGCGGAAACCAGCCGTTCGGGCCGAAGTACGTGAGCATGCCGTCGGCGATCAGCACGGTGCCGAGCGTGACGGGAATCACCAGCAGCGTCGTGACGAGTTTCTGATAGGGCGAATTGCGGCGCAGCGCGAACGCCACGGGAACCGACAGGCCGACATTGATCAGCGTCGCGGGCACCGCGAGCTTGAGCGTGACGAGAATGGTCGGCCACATCGACGTGTCGGTAAAGAACGTCAGATAGTTGGCCCACAGGCCACCGCCGTTCATCGGCCGGAACGACAGCACCAAACCATACGCAAACGGGTAGATGAACAACGCGACGATGAAGATCAATGCCGGTGCAACCAGCCACGCTTTGGCGTCGCGCGGCGCAAATGGTACGCGTGGCGGCGACAGCGTGGGCGTGTTCATACCGCCTCTCCGTCATAGACAAGGGTGCGTGACGGCGGCACGCGCAAGCTGATGCGTTCGCCCTCTTCGAATTCGCCCGCGATACGCGCCCACAAGTCGCCAAACGCGGTCTTCACCCGCAGCAGTGAATCGTGGCCGCCGTATTCCACTGTTGTCACCAGCGCGTCGAAGGCGTTTTCCGCGCCGGGTGCTGCACGCTCCATATCTTCCGGGCGCAACGCGACGCTCACGCGCTTGCTGTTGAAACCCGCCATCGGCGTGCCGATCAACCGCACGCCGTTCGCGCTCACCGCCACCCCATCGCCTTGCGTGCCTTCGAGCGCGAATTCAGTCACGTTGCGGTAGCCCATGAACCGCGCGACATGCAAATTCTGCGGCCGCGTATACACCTCTTTCGGCGTGCCGACTTGCTGCACCACCCCTTCTTTCATCACGACGATGCGATCAGCCATGGAAAGCGCTTCGTCCTGATCGTGCGTCACATAGAGCGTCGCGCGTTCGAGCTGGCTATGGATGCGGCGAATCTCAGCGCGCATTTCGATGCGCAGCTTCGTATCGAGATTCGACAGCGGTTCGTCCATCAGGATCAGCGGGGGTTCGATGACGATCGCCCGTGCAATCGCCACGCGCTGCTGCTGACCGCCCGACAGTTGTCCGGGCAGTTTGCGTTCATGTCCGACCAGTTGCACGAGCTGCAACGCTTCACGCGCACGCCGCATGGCTTCGCTTTTGCCGACGCCACGCATCTTCAATCCGAAGCCGACGTTATCGAGCACGCTCATGTGCGGAAACAGCGCGTAGTTCTGGAACACCATGCCAAAGCCACGCTTTTCCGGCGGCAGCACGTCGATGCGTTTATCGTCGAGCCAGATGCCGCCGCCACTTAGCGGTTGCAAACCGGCGATGCAATTGAGCGCCGTCGATTTGCCGCAACCCGACGGTCCAAGCAACGCAATGAACTCGCCACGCAGGATATTCAGATCGAGCCCTTGCAACGCCGCGACCGCCTGGCCTTCCGCATTCGTGAAACTGCGGCTCACCGAATCGAGCCGCAACTGTTCAAAGTAATGCTTCATGGCGGTGTCCTGGTACGCGTGACGCTTGAATCGCGAAGGTTCAATCGAATAGATGCGCGTGATGCTTCATGCCGGTTTCCTGCGTGCATGGCACGTGAACCTCTGCGGACCGAACGGGCGAGCGCACGGTCTCATTCAGCGACTACTTGGTCTTCTGCGCGCCGATGTCGCTGTCCCACTTCTTGAAAGCCGCGACCATCGCGTCGGCATTCAACGGCAAAACATGTGGACGCTCGGCCAGCAGCTTCGCGTACTCCGGCCGGCCGTATTTCTTCAGCACATCCTGGCTGTGCGCGGGCGCCTGCTCGATGCTCACGCCCTTGATCGCCGGACCGGGATAGAAATAACCGTCGTCATAAGTCATAGCCTGCTGCGCCGGTTCGAGCATGAAGTTCATCAACTTGTAGAGCACGTCGAGCTTTTCCTTCGGCACGCCTTTCGGAATCACCATGTAGTGCGCGTCGTTCACCCACGTCATGTTATCGAATGCCTGCACGCGGAACTCCGCCGGCACAATGCCGAGCGCGCGCGGATTGATGTCCCAGCCAGTGACGGTCACGGTCATGTCGCGCGAGCCTTCACCGAGCTCCTTCATCACCGCCGACGTGCCGCCTGGATAGTAAGGAATGCAATCGTTCAGTTGCTTGAGGAAGGCCCACGTCTTGTCCCAGCCGTGAATCGGGTCTTGGGGATCCTTGTCCCCGAGCACGTATGGCAGGCCCATCAGAAACGTGCGGCCCGGACCGGAGTTCGCCGGCCGCGCGTAGATCAGTTTGTCCGGATGCGCCTTGCACCATTGCAGGAGTTGCGCAGGTGTTTTGGGTGGATCGCTGACTTTTGCGGGGTTGTATTCGAGAAGCGGACCCGCCGGCATATACGCGACTTCGAGACCGAAGCCTTGTGCGAGATCCTGCATCTTGCGCGGACCGGGCGCGTATTTGTCGAGCACGCCGGGGAACGCCGCTGCATTGTCCGGCAACAGTTTCATCCAGAGATTCTGTTCGATGCCGGCGGCCAGTGCGTCGGTGCCGGTGAGGACGAGATCGATATCGGAGCGGCCGGCGGCCTGCATTGCCTTGATCTTGCCGGGCAACTGCGGGGCGGGCGCGTTGGTGAACGTGAGATTGGCGACGAGATTCGGATACTTCGCCTTGAAGGCCTCGAAACCCTTCTGGGTGAGTTGAAGATCGCCCGCCACGTCGACGATATTGAGCGTTACCGGATCGGCCGCGTGTGCGGCGGATGCCAATGCGGCACTAGCCGCGAGACTTACGGACACCAGCCTGAGCGCCAACCTGCCTGAAACAGTCATTGCGTCTCCTCGCTTCTTGGTATGGAAGTCCGCCGGTCCGATGCGCTGCTGGCGGTGTCTCTCTAACTCTACCAATGGAACATAGCGAAGCGGAACTGCCGATGTCAAGCAAATGCTCGCCACGTCGCTTTGCTCGGGAAACGGGCTACTTTGGCGTGGAATCTTTATGACTCAATGGTTTACGTGTTTTATCCAAGGGCAAACCCGGACTCGGAAAGCCGATGGCGCAGCCGTTTGTCAGGCAACCTGCATTCAGGTCCGTGCATTCAGGCTGCGCGCACGCCTCGCGCACTCACCCGCCCTGGACGCCCTGCGTATTCACAAACAGCGAATACAACCCATGACTTGCCGCCATGAACAACCGGTTGCGATGGCGTCCGCCGAAGCACACGTTCGCGCAGCGCTCCGGCAACGCAATATGGCCGATCGGCTCGCCTTGCGGCGTGAAGACGCGCACACCGTCGAGTTCGTCGGTGCCCATGCCCCAGCCGCACCAGAGATTGCCGTGGGTGTCGACGCGAAAGCCGTCCGGCGTGCCCGGGCCGGCGTCGATCAGCACGCGATTGTTCGACAGCGCGGCGCCAATACCACCGGCGTCGACGTCGAACGCGCGAATCTTGCGCGGCACACCACGCGATTCGACGATGTACAGCACCGACTCGTCCGGCGAAAACGCGAGGCCGTTCGGGCCCAGCACGTCATCGGCGACCATCGTCACTTCGCCGGATTGGCCGTCGATGCGGTAGACGCATGCGGGCAGTTCCGACTCCTGCTGCTCACCCTCGTAAAAGCTGTCGATGCCGAAGGTCGGATCGCTGAACCAGGTCGAACCGTCCGACTTCACGACCACGTCATTGGGCGAATTGAAGCGCTTGCCACGATAACGGTCGGCGAGCACGGTAATCGAGCCGTCGTACTCGGTGCGCGTGACGCGCCGCGTCAGGTGCTCGCAGGTGACAAGGCGGCCCTGGCGGTCGCGCGTATGGCCGTTCGCATTGTTCGACGACTGGCGAAACGTGGTCACCGCACCGCTAGTTTCGTCCCAGCGCAGGATACGGTCGTTGGGAATGTCGCTCCACAGCAGATAGCGGCCGTCGCCGAACCAGACCGGCCCTTCCGACCAGCGGGCGCCCTGATACAGACACTCGACGGACGCGGACGCCAGGATCAGCGACTTGAAGCGCGGATCGAGAATGCGGATGGAGGGATCGGGATAGCGTCGGCTGGTGTCGGTCATGCGTATGCTTTTGGGTGATGGAAGTGGATGGGTAAGCAGGCTGAATCCGGTGCGCCCTGCATGCCGCTGCGCGGCGCAAGCGCCCACGCTTTCGACGCCATGACGACGTCAATGCAACGAGGGTTTCTGCGCGAACTGACGCTCCAGCGCGAGCAGGACCTGCGTGGCATGATCGATCTTCGCATGATGTTCGGGCGGCGTCGAACTGAGTAGCGGCAGGATCGGACCCATGTCGGCAATCTTCGAGAACGTGAGCGCATCGTGCAGCACGCGGATCAGCGAGATTTCGTCGCGCAGGGTTTCGAGCGGCAGGAGAGCGTCATGGAGACGCTGCGCCGTGTCCGTATCACCCGTTCTGACGGCTTGCAGCAGGGCCATAACCATGTGCGGCGCAATGCATCCCGACCCCGTCGTCCATGCGGCAAGACCAAACTCGCGCAGATGGACGAGGGCAGGCCGCTCGCCCATGCCCGACACCACTTTGGCCGCCGGCACGGATCGCAGCAGGCGGCGCAGATAAGGATCGTCCGCAGGATTGTCGCGGACGATCGCGTATTTGACGGCCAGCAGCGTGCCGCGCTCGATCAATCGCGCGAGCGCGTCGAGCTCCACGTAGTCTTCGCTCTTGATGTACAGCGTGAGCGGGATGCCCGCCGCATCGACGATGCGTGTGAGTCCCGCCTCCACACCTTCGGACGTCGTAAAACCGCTCAGCGGCAACACCATCGCCGTGCGATAACGGGTTTGCGCGAGGATGTGGGCCTGATCTAGCATTTTTCCGTAGTCCGGGCCGATCGCCGGAATCACGCGCGTGCCCGCACCCGCGGCGTCGGCCAGCAGATCCAGCAGTTCCCGGTACTCGCTGACGGCCACGTGATAGAAGTTCGCATTGCCGCCGTACAGCAGCGTGCGCACGCCGCCAGCCTCGATGTGGCGGATCAGCGCGCGATTTTCAGCGGCATCCAGCGTGTAATCGGCCCGGCGCGCGAGCGGCGGCACAGCCATGACCGAAGCAGCGAGCTCACTGTCGAGGATCGGGGACTCGTTCATGACGCCTCAAACGCACCAGGACTGGACGTTCAAGGTAGCATCGGGCTCGCAATGTTGTCAAACAACCTGGCCGCAGATGTCACTACGTCGCCATGAGCCAAAGTGGACGCGAGGGCAAAGTTGGCAACGTGCAGCGCCTCGCTTTCGTATGATAAAAGCGCGCGGCACGCGGGCGTTCGCGAATGATGGAGGGCAATGCGGAATTGCCAATTGGACAATTAGCGTCGTTTCCCCTGAATTCCGCCATGCATCGTCATTAAAACTGGTTTGACAATAATGCTGCCGATCAAAAGCATCAAAAACACTACTACGAGAAAATTACCCACTTTACCGACTCACGAATGTTAATTCGGTCAAAAAATCCGATATAAGGAGTAACTCGTTGGCGTCTTTGCAGAACCGCTGCTGGGCCGATGTTTTAGAAATCGCACTCGGCCTGTAAAATAATTTTTAGTGATAGATTGTGACCATAAAAACAGCCGGCCAGGTTGCCGTACCGCAATTAACCGCAACGAGACGGTTGCGAGTCTGAGAGATCCAAATTGTCGCTACATTTTATCGAGGAAATGGCGCCGCTACTGAACGCCGCAGATGAAGCGGAATGGTTCAGTGCGATCGCGGGCCTTGCCGAGACGTGGGGGTTCGACAGAATTCTGGTCGCCATGCTGCCGCGCCCGACCATTCGCCTTGAAGACGCCTATGTGCGAAGCACCTACGCGCCGACGTGGCGACGCACTTACGACGAACAGGGTCTCGTGCACATCGACCCGACTGTTGCGCATTGCATGACACGCGCCGCACCGCTGATCTGGTCGCCCGACATTTTTACGTCCGCACCGCAACAATCGTTGTACGAAGAAGCCTGCCTGCATGGCCTGCGCGCCGGTGTCTCGTTGCCCATTCATGGGCCGAACCAGGAAGCCGGCATGATGTGCTTCGTCAATGACAGCAATCCGGCCGGCACGTTCTGCCGCGACGTCAATGCTGCATTGCCGAATCTGGTGCTGCTGCGCGATCTGGTGATTGACACCAGTCAGCGCCATTTGAATACGCACGCTCAGACTTTATTGCCCAAGCTCACGCCACGCGAACGCGAATGCCTGAAATGGACCGCGCGCGGCAAATCCACCTGGGAAATCTCCCATATCCTGAGCTGTTCGGAAGCCGTGGTGAACTTCCACATGAAGAACATCAGGACAAAATTCGGTGTGAATTCGCGGCGCGCGGCGGCCGTGATCGCCGCGCAGCTGGGGCTTATTGACCCGGGTTGAGCAAGGCAGCGGCGTCGCGGCTGTACAGCACCCGCTCGGCACGGCCCAGATCGGCATCGGAAACGGTTTTGGTGAAGTAGAGGCCCAACAGGATCGACACCGGCGCAGGAATCTCGGCGCCCGACTCGAACCGGCTGCCACGCGACTGCGTCACACCAAAGCGTGCCCAGAAGCGGCGCTGGCTCTCTTTCTTCTTCTTGCGATAGCCAATGATCAGGACGCGATCCACCGCCGAAACCGGCTCTGCCGGGCGGCTTTGGACCGAGGGTTGCGCTTGCCAGTGGTTTTCGAGAAGTTCCATTTTTGTGTCCCGTCGGTTGAGTGCTGAGGCTTATCTCGAATTCTGCGTTATCCGATCCGCATGCACACCTATCCAGGTAGGTAGGTGGCAAAACGATTCAAAATGCATAACTTTCCTTGCGTATTGGGTACCCCAACACGTTCAGGAGAACGTCATGCAAACATCGATCCGGATTGGAATGCGGCAGGAATTCGACAACGCGGACATCAATGAGATGTACCGCCTGCGGGCCCGGGTGTTTCACGGGCGGCTGGGCTGGGACATCCCGACCATCGCGGGCATGGAGATCGACGGCTACGACGCTCTCGGGCCACTCTACATGCTGATTCAGGACGATGATCGGCGGGTGCGCGGCTGTTGGCGTCTGATGCCGACGGAGGGGCCGAACATGCTTAAAGACACCTTCCCGCAATTGCTGCATGGCGCAGATGCGCCAATCGGGAGGCATATCTGGGAGCTGAGCCGGTTCGCAATCGAAACCGGCGGCGAGGAGCAGTCGTTCGGCTTTGCCGATCTAACAATGCAAGCGATTCGCGAGGTCATAGCGTTCGCCGAACGGACGGGCATCACACGTTACGTTACGGTGACCACTACGCCGATCGAACGGATGCTGCGCAAGACCGGGATGGATATCAGCCGGCTCGGGGCGCCCCTGCAGATCGGCGTGGAACGGGCCGTGGCGCTGGATATCGCGATCAGTCCGAAGACCCACACCGCCCTGTTCGGTCCGATGGCCGCTGCCGCCTGAAACCGGGAAGCGATGGGGGCGGCGCCGCGGTTACGGTTGCGTGGCAGCAGCCGACCGGCTGCTGCGGACCGGTCGCGGTTTGCCTGATCGCGGTTTGCCTGATCGCGGTTGCCTGATCGCGGTTGCCTCTTGCAGTTGCCTCGTTGCGGCGGACTGGCCGGACTGGCGGCGGTGGTTGCCTGGTATTTGCGGCCTGCTGGAGAGACGAGACGCGCGGGCTATCAGGAACCGAACATCCGCTCAAGCGCATTCTCAAGATGCGCGCGCATCGCCTTCCCTGCTGCGGGGCCGTCCTTGCGGCGGATCGCGTCCAGCACGGCAAGATGTTCGTCCTGCACGAGCCGCTGCCGCTCCACCGTCTTCACGAGCGACAAATTTCGAGACAGATTCATGCTGAACAGAATCTGTTCTTCGATGAATGACATCACCGTGATGAAAAACGGGTTCTTTGAAGCGCGCGCCACTGCCAGATGGAATATGAAATCGTCCTGGGCGCCGATGCCCCGGGTTTCGATGATGCGTTCCAACTGCTCCCACGCATGCTGGATCGCAGCGATGTCGTCGGCGTCGGCCTTGAGTGCCGCCTGCTCGGCCGCGCCCGCCTCGGTCACGATGCGAAATTCATAGCAGCGGCGGATGTCGGACAGCGTTTCGAGCGGCGCGAAGCGCCGCACATTCGGGTCCGGCCGGCGCGCCACCGTGGTGCCCGAGCCGTGCCGCGTCATGATGATCCCGTCCGCCCGCAAGCGCGCGAGCGCTTCGCGCACAGTCGGCCGCGATGTCGCAAAACGCTCAGCCAGCGCATGCTCGGTAGGTAGCCGCTCGCCTTCCTTGTACTCGCCTTCAAGAATGCGGTTGAGGATGTCGCCGTAGATCTTGTCGGGCAAGCCCGTCGTTTTGCGCTCGTTCATCAGCGGTGCTGAAGCAGCTTGTCTGAATAGGCTCTGATTGTAAGGCAAACCTGTCCCTATCTTGCTTTGATAGTTGCGCCATGACTTAACAGGAACACCGCAACCGCCTGCTGCACGGTGCGTGCCGTGTAAAGCGCCGCTATCAGAAAATTTGACAAATGTTTGATTTACATCCAGATGCGATGCATCTTTTTCAGCGATCATTTAAGCTCGCACCGGTAATAATTTGTCAATGAGCCCGGCCAGGTGCAACGGCCGCGGCATCCCAATCCCTCAGACGCGGAGTCGATATGTACACACGCATCCTTGTAGCGGTCGACGGTAGCCACACTTCGCGCCGTGCATTCGAAGCAGCGCTAGCGCTCGCGAAATCCACCGGCGCTGTCTTGCAACCGTTCTACGTCGTCGAAAACACGCCAATGTATTTCGAGGCGCCCGGCTACGACCCTTCCATTCTGCGTAACCGTCTGGTCGAAGAAGGCAAGGAACTCGGCGCGGAATTCGCTCAGGCCATGGCGGCGCAGGGCGTCAAGGGTGAGCTCGCCGTGAGCGAAGCCTCCTCGCTGGACGACGTTTCGGTGGTCGTGCTAAAAGCGGCCGCCGACTTCAATGCCGATCTGCTGGTGATGGGCACGCATGGCCGGCGTGGTTTTCAGCGCCTGATTCTCGGCAGCGTCGCAGAGCGCTGCGTGCGCCAGGCCAGCTTGCCGGTCCTGCTGATCCCATCTGCTGCAGGCAAGGAAAGTCAAGACGCGTGAAGGCGGGGTGACGTACCTTGCAACTGCGTGTGCTTGCCGTATGAGGCCGCACACGCAGAACCTCATCTCCAAAATAAGAGCAGAGCACGCTCTGCCACGATGCGTAGCAGTCCATATCCACAAGCAGCAACTCAAGGGTGACATTGCTCAAGATGCCTAACTGCGTGGACGCGTCATTTTGTCGCTAAACGGGGGGCATGGGCGGTGGGACAATCAGTCATCACCCTTACAAATGGCTGCAGAGCATGCTTACTCCTACCGCTGTTACTGGCTTCGCCGGCGTCGCCGCGTCCACTACGATTTCGTCGCCGGCACGTGGCGGGCGTCGTGCCGCGCCGGTGAGAGCCACCGCGCGCACAGCCGCGCGCTGTTCGAGCTGTTCGATGCGGGCGCTCTGCATGCCGCAAGGATTGTCGCCTGACGAACTCACGAAACTCGAAGCGCTCATTTGCACCGCGCGCTCGGTGCAGCGCGGCGAAGCGCTGTATCGCAGCGGCGACCGCTTCGACAGTGTTTACGCCGTGCGTTCCGGGTCCCTGAAAACCGTCATGGCGCACCGTGACGGCCGCGAACAGGTCACTGGCCTGCGTCTCGCCGGCGAAGCACTCGGCCTCGACGGCATCAGCGAGGACGTGCATGCATGCAGCGCCATCGCCCTCGAAGACAGCACCGTTTGTATCGTCCCCTACCCCGCCCTCAAGTCCCTGTGCCGCGAAATCAGTTCGATGCAGGACCGCCTGCACAAATTGCTGGGCGAGCAGATCGTCCGCGAAGCGGGACAGATGATGGTGCTCGGCTCACTTTCAGCGGACGAACGTGTGGCGGCATTTCTGCTCGACGTGTCGGAGCGCAACGCGCAACGCGGCTATTCATCCGCGGAATTCAACTTGCGCATGACACGCGAGGACATGGGCAGCTACCTCGGCATGACGCTCGAAACGGTGAGCCGCACCTTGTCAAGATTTCAAAAGCGCGGCCTGATCGACACACAAGGCAAACACATCCGGATCGTCGATCTGGAAGGCTTGCAGAAGGTGTAAGCCTACGCGCAGGACCTGGCCCACGCAGCCGCGTCCTCGCCTAGCGGTTTTTTAGCGCGCTTTCGCCTTGGCATGGCTCCTGCGAGCGGGTACAGTCTTTAGTCCGTCCCCCGCAAGGAGACTTGGCGAAATGAATCGCGACCCCGCCCCGCATCACCCGCTCATCCAGCGTCTGATCGACGCGCGTCAAGTGACTGACGCGCTGTTTTCCATCGTCAAACCCGAGTTTCTGTATGAACGGCCGATCCGCGAGCGCCACCGGATTGTGTTTTATATCGGCCATCTGGAAGCTTTCGACCGTAATCTTTTCGACCAACGTCTGTGCGATTTGCCGGCGTTCGATCCGCACCTCGACCAGCTCTTCGCTTTCGGTATTGACCCTGTCGACGGTGGCTTTCCGACCGATCAACCTGGCGACTGGCCGTCGCTCGACGCCGTGCGCGGCTACGCGCTACGCGCCCGCGAGCAGATCGACCTCGAACTCGATGCACTGAGCGACTCGGCGCGTGTTGGCCGCGAGGGTGCGCATGCTCAAGCGTCCGAGCAGTTGCTGAACGTCGCGATCGAGCATCGGCTGATGCATGCCGAGACACTTGCGTACATGCTCCATCAGTTGCCGCTTGCACAGAAGGTCACCGGGTTGCACGAGCCGGTTGTCACCCGTTCTGAACCGCGTGACGCGTTGTCGTCGATGGTCAGCGTGCCGGCTGGCGCAACGGTGCTCGGCATGTCGCGTGAGAGTGGACATTTTGGTTGGGACAACGAGTTCGGCGAAATGCGCGTTGACGTGCCGGCGTTCGAGATCGACCGCCATATGGTGACGAACGGCGCGTTTCGTGAGTTCATCGAAGCAGGCGGCTATCGCGAACCGACGTGGTGGACGGATAAGGATTGGGCCTGGAAAGAAGCCGAACATATCGAGCATCCCGCTGGCTGGTCGCAGCAAACCGGAAGCGATCAGAGCAGCGCGTGGATGCTGCGCACCATGTTCGACGACGTGCCGCTGCCGCTCGACTGGCCCGCCTACGTGAGCCACGCCGAAGCCAGCGCCTACGCGCGTTGGGCCGGCAAGAGTCTACCTAGTGAAGCTCAATGGCAACGCGCGGCACATGGCGCACCGCATGCGATGTCGGGCAATTTCGATTTTCGTAGCTGGGACCCGCAGCCGGTCGATGCGTCTCCGCACAACGTCAGCGCGTTCGGGGTAGAGGGTCAATTCGGCAATGGCTGGGAGTGGACCTCCACAGAGTTCGACGCCCTGCCGGGGTTCGAAGCGTTTCCGTTTTATCCGGGGTACTCCGCCAACTTTTTCGACGGACAGCATTACGTGATCAAAGGCGGTTCGGCGCGCACCGCGCAATGCATGTTGCGGCCGGCGTTTCGCAACTGGTTTCAACCGCATTATCAATATGTGTATGCGGGGTTCAGGTGTGTGAGGGAGCTGACAAACAAAGCGTAAGTTGATCGTCAAAACGGCCTTATGCTTTATTGCAAATACTGGCCGAC
>NZ_JAQQDU010000068.1:0-45428 GCF_046027825.1 Paraburkholderia sediminicola | reverse complement strand
CCGCTGGATTGGTCGCGCTAGAGCCGCCATGGGAGGTCAAACGCGCCGCGCTGGTTGGTTCGATCATGAACATTGCAGGACTGGGACTTGGACCGTTCGCGGGCGGCGTGGTCGCTCAGATTTTGCCGCACCCGCTGTTGACCCCTTATGCTGTCTTCGGCGTGTCGGCTTTGCTTGCTCTGGTTGCACTGGCCATTCACCCGGCTGACGCGGAAGTTCACCCAATCCGGCACTTCCGTCCAGCACTCCGGTTCCACGCACCCGCGCTGGCATCCGTGCGACCGTTTGCCATTGCATCGATCACAACCTTCACTGGCTACACACTTTTCAGTCTGTTTGCATCGCTGGCACCCGCGTTCCTGGGTGACCTCCTTCCGTGGCATGGGCCGGCCGTCGCCGGTACGGGGGTGGCGACCCTGTTTGTCGGTTCCGCCGTTGCCCAGTTCACCCTACGCAAAGTCGACACTCGCCATGGCCTGACATTTGGCGCGTTGTCGATCGGTGCCAGCGGTGCCCTCATGGCTGTCTCACTCCCGCTTCACTCCGGCATCCTGTTTGTTGCCAGCGACCTGATCGGTGGCTTCGGACAAGGTCTCGCCTTCATGTCGGCGGTGGCCGTTATTAATCGGATTGCTCCGCCCGCCAATCGCGCCCGGATGATCTCGTCGTTCTTCTCCATTGCCTATCTGGGAGGCATCGTTCCTATCGTCGGTCTTGGCCTCCTCGCTGACAGGATTGGTCTCGACTCGTCAATCGGCCTGCTAAGCATCGTTCTCAGGCTACTTACGATTGCCCTCGGAATTCTGGCGCATCGAAGCTCGAAGACACTGGGCGATGCCTGACCATCACATGCGGATTGGCAAACTGATTGGCTTGATGACGAAATGTTTTCAACCCCGTTCTCACGGGGTCTCACCGTAGACGCGTTGCTTTGACAGCAGGATAAACACCTGCGCTTCATCACTTTATTCAAGGCAAGCGTTAACCTACAATCGACCCACCTTTCGTTGATCGATTGATAAATTGAAGAAGGCTTCCATGCCCGTTACAAAGCTCGCTCACTACTCGATCCGTACCACCGACCTTGAAAAATCCTGCCGGTTCTATGAGCGAATTCTCGGGTTTAAACAAGGGTATCGGCCTCCGTTCGATTTCCCGGGTGTATGGCTCTACAAAGGCGACGACGAGCGCGATTTCGGCACCGTCCACATCATCGGCGTCGACCCGAACAATCCCGATGGCCTCATTGCATATCTGGGTGACAAAGCACTCCCGGCCACCGGCACGGGAACGGTCGACCACATCGCCTTCCTTGCAACCGGCGTCGAGGCTATGTGGAAAACATTGAAAGCGGAAAGCATCGCGTGGCGCGACCGCACCGTCCCGAGCCTCGGCCTGCATCAGGTCTTCATTGAAGACCCTTCGGGTGTCACCATCGAGTTGAACTTTCCAGCGGAGGAAGTGGCTCATCTCAAGATCCCGCACCAGACGGCGACGCCCGAATCGGCAAAGGCAGGAGATTGATCATGACGATCCCTTCTTCCCGCCCTAAAGCAATCGTCGCGGGCGGCTCGCTGGGCGGCCTCTTTGCTGCCAATCTGCTCACGCGTAACGGTTGGGACGTCGAGGTGTTCGAGCGCGTGCCCGAGGAACTGGCCGGCCGCGGCGCGGGTATCGTGACGCATCCGGAATTGTTCGAATCCCTCGAGGCTGCCGGCGTCCGGATCGACGACTCTATCGGCGTCAAGGTGCAGACACGCGTGACGTTCAACCAGGACGGCCACGTGCATTCTGAACGTACCCTGCCGCAGACGCTCACCGCCTGGAGCAAGATGTACCACGTGCTACGCGCGGCACTCCCTGACACTCACTACCATTCGGGCGACACCGTCATATCGGTCGAAGACGGTCCCGATCAGGCCACCGTGACCCTCAGCGACGGCAGTGTGCATCACGCCGACATCGTCATCGCCGCCGACGGGTTCAAATCCGCAATCCGGGAGCGTTTTCTGCCCGACGTCAAGCTTGAATATGCCGGTTACGTGGCATGGCGCGGACTCGTGGACGAAATGAGCTTGTCGCAGCAGACGCGTGAGGCACTCTTCGACAAGTTTGCGTTTTGTCTGCCGCAGCGCGAACAGATTCTCGGCTATCCCGTGGCAGGTCACGGAAACAGCACCTCTCCCGGCGAACGCCGCTACAACTTCGTCTGGTATCGGGCCACTAGCGAGGACGTGGACTTGCCGAATCTGCTAACCGATTCAACTGGTAAGCGCTGGAGCGGCGGTATTCCCCCTACGTTGATCCGCCCCGATGTTCTCGCCGACATGGAAGAAGCCGCCGTAACGCTTCTTGCACCGCAATTCGCCGAAGTCGTCACGAAAGCAACGCAGCCGCTCTTCCAGCCGATCTTCGATCTTGAGGTGCCGCAAATGGCGTTCGGCAGAATTGCCCTGCTCGGCGACGCGGCATTCGTTGCCCGTCCACATTGCGGCATGGGGGTCACGAAAGCCGCAGGCGACGCGATGGCGCTCGTCGCTGCGCTAACGAGCGACGCTGACGCCCGCCGCGCACTGGCGCAATACAGTCAGGTTCGCACTCAGGTAGGTGCAGCCATCGTCCAGCATGCGCGCCACCTCGGCGCATACATGCAGGCACAGCTCAAAGACGACACGGACCGGCTGATGGCCGAACGCTACCGCACGCCTGAGGCCGTGATGCGCGAGACAGCCGTTCCCCCAAGGTTGTGACTAAGGGTATTTCGCTCAATTGACGGGAGGTGAGTATGACCATGATGAAAGCAGCCGTGTTTATCGAGCCGGGACGAATCACTCTCGAGGACAAACAGATTCCTGATGTGGGGCCAACGGATGCCCTGATCCGGATCACCACCACCACGATCTGTGGCACGGACATTCACATCCTGAAGGGCGAATACCCGGTGGCCAGAGGACTCACGGTTGGCCACGAACCTATCGGTATCATTGAAAAACTGGGGTCGCAGGTCAAAGGCTACGAGGAAGGCCAACGGGTACTTTGTGCCGCCGTGACCCCATGCGGACAATGCTCGTCATGCCTCATGGGATTTCATTCCCAGTGCGGTGGCAAATCAGCCACTGGCTGGAAGGTCGCCGGCGGCTGGAAGATCGGTAACTATCTCGATGGGTGCCAGGCCGAGTACTTTGTCGTGCCCGACGCCCAGGCGAACCTGGCATTGATACCGGACAATCTGACGGATGAGGACGTGTTGCTGATCCCCGACATCGTGAGCACGGGATTTTCCGCGGCAGAAGCGGGCGGCGTAAAAATTGGCGATGTGGTGTCGCGATACGCCCGGGCGATTATATTTGCTCACTGATCGATTTCACCGGCAACAATCTTATCCTCGTAGCACCACACCCAGTGTTCGCCAGGCTCGATCGAGCGAACTAGCGGATGGCCAGTTTCCTGATAGTGCTTGCTTGCGTGCCGATTTGTGGACGAGTCGCAGCAGCCGACATGCCCGCAAGTTAGGCATAGGCGCAAATGCACCCAACGCTGCTCCGACAGTACGCACTCTTCGCAGTAGTCTTTATCCGTCTGCAAGACCCGCGCTTCACCGAGGTGAGTACAGTTCATGGTCATCTTCGCCTCCGTTTTCGATTTACCGCACTGGTATGACGTACGGCGTACCGCTTTCGCCTCCTGTCGCGCTCAAGGAAGGAGGATGCGAAGATCTCGCCGACGCCCTTTGCATGTAGTACTCCGCGATGAGTGCCGTCGGTAAGCCACGAACAGTCGCACGACCGCGTGGCATCGGCCCCATCACTACACGGATCGGCAAAAGCGCCCCCTGCATGTCATAACGGCTGAGTAGCGAGGGCATAGAATCACCTTTCCGTGGTCTGAGCGCGACAATGCTGCTTCTGGAACTGCATGTCGGCTGCGTCAATTGTCACTCGCCTCGATCATTCATTGACTCGATTCCGCCAGATACCGGTGAACGAACGTGACCGCCATCGCCCCTTCCCCAACCGCTGACGCAACCCGCTTGACTGAACCATGGCGGACATCGCCGGCTGCGAAAGAACCGGGGACACTCGTTTCCAGAAAGTAAGGACGCCGCTCGAGCGGCCAGCAAGTCTCAAACTGGGGAAAGTCGCTCAGGTCTGCGCCTGTCACGAGGTATCCATTCCTGTCCCGGACAATCGTGGTGTCTTTTGCCCACTCCGTGTTTGGCGCGCCACCTATACACACGAATAGGCGGTCTGCCGGAACGACCTGAGTTCGACCCGTCCTGTTCGTGATCTGCAGTGCTTCAAGCTGGGAATCGCCGTAGATTGCTGAGACAGACGACTCAAAGACAACCCGGACGTTGCTCGTGTGGGCAATGCGATCTAACAGATAATGCGAGAGGGTGGCGGCAAGGGACTCGCCGCGAACGATCAATGTGACACTCTGCGCGGTTCGCGCGAAGTCATCGCGGCTTGCCCTGCGGAGTTTCCGCCACCTACGATGAAAATCTTTTTGTCAGTGCACATTGGCGCTTCGCTCGCGCCCACGCCGTAATACAACCCAGCGTTCAGAAGCCTTTGCTCATCGGGAACGCCCAGGCTACGGTACTCGATACCCGTCGCGCATATGTTGGCGCGGGCCTTTAGCAGCGTGCCGTCTGCCAGACTGACTTCAATTTTTCCATTCACAAATGTGGCGTGCACGCCCTCGCGCATCATAAGCAGTTCGACGCCAAACTTCACTGCCTGCTGACGAGCGCGTTCCGCCAATTCAGCACCGGCGATGCCCTGCGGGAAGCCCATATAGTTTTCAATAAGCGAACTGGTTCCCTCTTGCCCGCCCACCGCACCCCGTTCAATGACGACAGCCCGTAACCCCTCGGACGCCGCGTAGACCGCAGCGGATAATCCTGCGGGTCCCGCGCCGTATATCGACAGGTCATACTCCTGATAACGCGGACGCGAGACCCACCCAAGCTTGGCGGCAATCTCCGCTAAACTCGGCGCGTCTAACCTTGAGCCATCTGGAAACACGACGACAGGCCATTTGATGTCGTCAAAACCAGAAACGCCTAGCTCCCGGACACACGCTTCGTCTGACGCGATTTCGCACCATTCATACCCAACCACGCCTCGGGAGAGGAAGTCCCGGATCTCGTACGCTTCCTTGCTGTGTGCCACCCCAAGAACCCTGACCACTCTTGCGCCGTCCATCGCACCTCCACGACAAACCCGCCACGTCGAAAATGCCTCTTATGGGCGCCACCGCTGCACTTTCTTAACTGAGCATGCTGACCCAATGCAATCTCGCAGTCGAGTTAAAGTTTCTGAATGTGCGGCGCGAGCGGGGCTGCCGCCCCAGTCTTCGAGGCGAGCAGCCCATAGCCATTGCGGTTCTGCTTACGCTGCGGTCGCGCTGGGTTTCAGCACATCCTCAAGTGTTACCCGAAACAGAGCGACAGACTGTGCACCGCTGACAATCTCCTCGCCAATCCTCACTGACGGTACCGAACTGATGCCACGCCCGATCGCCCGAGCTTCAAGCGCACGCACTTCGTCTACGCCACTGTCCGACGCGAAAAGCGCTTCGACCGTGTCTTTCTTGAAGCCTGCGGCGACCGCGATCTCCGTCAACACCGCGACGTCTCCAATATCCCGGCCAGCGGAAAAATATGCATGGAAGATCGCCTCCACCAGCGCCGTTACGTCATGCCCTTGTTGCAACGCCCATACGAGCCGATGCGCGGCGAGCGTGTTCGGTGTACGCTTCGCCAACGCATAGTTAAATTCCAGACCGACTTGACGTCCGGCCTCCGTGACTTGAGCATCCATTGCTTGCGAGCGCGCCCAGCTCCCAAACTTGGCCGACCGGTATTCCTTTCGATCGAGACCTTCTGCGGGCATACCCGGATTCAATTCATAAGGAACGAACACGAGTTTCGTGCGCTCGACGGCATTTGCTTCACGAATCGCCTTCTTGAGTTTTTCCTCGCCAATCCAGCACCAGGGACAAATAAAATCGTATGTGACCTCGATATTCAGCGTATTCATCGAACCTCTCCAAAATTGATTGTTTGCAGAGCAAACGATAGCGCGCCTACCAGCCGATAGGAATGGCAACGCGAGGCAATGTACCTCTGCGTGGCGGGCAATGAGATGCGTCGAACGGCGAAGCCTGCCCGGAGTCACTCATCTCATGCACCGAGCAGCTTTTTGTCACTCAGCGCGCCACGATATTTCTGACAGGTCACTTTTGCAGATCACGCAAAGGTAGATTGCGTTGCGTCTGGATTCTCTGCTACTTCCGTAACGACTAATCTTCCGCTATCGAGCAATAGCGGGAGAACGCGGTAACCGCCATAGCTCTGCCGAAAGATCAGACGCAGAATCATCAGGAGCGCCTCATGGCCAATGTCAATCGACCCTCTGCAATCGTTATCGGCGGTTCGCTCAGTGGCCTCTTCACGGCGACTGCGCTGCGCGCAGTCGGATGGGACGTCAAGCTTTTCGAGCAGTCGCCCAATGAACTCGACAGCCGGGGTGGAGGCATTGTGCTGCAGCCGGACGTTCTGGAAGCTTTCCGTTTCGGCGGCGTAAAACTGCCGGCTCATCCAGGCGTGGACTCCGGCGATCGCATCTATCTCGACCAGAACGACCGCATCGTCGAGCAGTTCTCCATGCCTCAGACCCAAACCTCATGGAGCCTTCTTTACAGCGCCTTGAGACGTGCCCTGCCGGTTGAAATCATTCACCCCGGCGAACGTTTCACTCGTCTCGAGCAAACAGGGGAAACAGTCAAGGCTCATTTTGAGCATGGCCGGGTCGAGGAAGCGGATCTTCTGATCGGCGCCGATGGTGCGCGCTCCGCGGTTCGGGCTCAGTTGCTGCCTGATTCGCAACCCAGCTATGCGGGTTATATCGCGTGGCGAGGTCTCGTCGAAGAAAATGATCTGCCGGTCGACGCGGCGAATGTTCTACGTGACCGCTTTACTTTCCAGCAAGGTGAAGCACATCTGATTCTGGTTTATCTCGTACCAGGGGAAGACGGCGCAACCGAGGTAGGCAAGCGGCGCTGGAACTGGGTCTGGTACCGCCCGATGTCCGGCGACAGGCTCAAGGCATTGATGCTGGACAGGAACGGGACGCAACGCAGCACGTCGCTCCCCCCCGGAACGACAAAGGACGACGATATCGCCGAACTGCGTTCCGCCGCTAACAGATTGCTCGCGCCTACGCTGCAGGTTCTCGTTCAGGCTACGGCCGAGCCGTTCGTTCAGGCAATCCAGGACCTTCGAGTTGAAAAAATGGTTTTCGGACGGACGATTCTGCTTGGCGATTCCGCGTACGTACCACGTCCGCATACCGCAGGCAGCACAGCAAAGGCCGCCGCGAATGCCGTGGCGCTAGCTCACGCGCTTTCGAAAGGCGGCGAGCACCTGGAGTCTGCGCTATCCGGCTGGGAGCTACAGCAAAAGCGGCTCGGTATCAGCATGTCGGAACTTGGGATATCTCTGGGTGACCGCATCATGAAGCTTCACCGCTAGTGCATGACCGGCATGGTGAAGGTCCTCGGTACGGAACCCAGCGGCAACGCCGCTGGAGATGATTACGGTTCCAGCCACGCCTGCATCCTGCGCTACCCGAGTCGTCCCTCAGTCAAAAACTGACTGCGAGCGTCGAGCGTCGAGCGTCGAGCGTCGACCAGACTTTAATTGTCCGACAGATAATTAACGATTCTGATACATTGAGAAAGAGGGCCGCACTCGCCGTATGGCGTGTCCACCGCAAAACAGCAAACTGTATGGGCCAAGGTTATGGACAAGCTATTGGCGCTCCGGGCGTTTGTAGAAGTCGCCGAGGCGGGCGGCTTTTCGAGTGCGGCACGCCGCCTCGATCTGGCGACATCCTCGGTCATGCGCTCTGTCGATTCGCTTGAGAAGGAGCTCGGCGCGGTCCTGCTCAATCGAAGCACACGCCAGGTCACCCTCTCCGATGCGGGAACCTCCTACTACGCCAAGGCGAAAAAACTGCTCGAGGATATGGCCGACGCGGATGCGTCAGTCTCGGACAGAAGCGGTGAACCATCAGGCCCACTACGCGTTTCCGTGCCGGTCGCATTCGGCTCCCGACGGATCGCACCTGCCCTCACGGCGTTTCTGAAAAAATACCCAAAGCTCGAACTGGATGTCAGGCTGAGCGATGCGTTTGTCGATCTGGTCAGCGAGCGAATCGATGTCGCTATTCGACTGGGTGAGGTGGCGCCCATGGCTGACGTTGTTAGCAAGCGCGTGGGCATCTTCGCTCGTTATCTTGTCGCGAGTAGCGAATACCTTCATCGGGCAGGTTATCCCGCGTCTCCTGACGCATTGGCAGACCATGAATGCCTTCGATTCACCTACGCGACTGAACCTCAAGTCTGGACGTTTTCGCGTGAGAACGAAGAAAAGCGCGTGCCCGTGACCGGCCGACTCAAGGCAAACAGCTCCGAAGTCCTTCGCGAAGCAGCGTTGGATGGGATGGGTATCGCGTTGCTTCCCGACTGGCTGGTGGCATCGGACGTTCAGTCAGGCGCCCTCACCCGGCTCTTCGCCGAGTTCGACGCCGGCCCGAACGATGCACGGGCGGTTGTGAGCGCGCTCTATCTCCCCAATCAACGCGGGTCGCGAAGAGTCAATGCATTTATTGATTTCGTATCCGAACTGGCAAGTGGGCCTCAGTGACCGCTCGCGTCAATCAATAACATCTGGCACCCGGCATTCGGCCACGGCTGGCAAATGCCGCAACACCAGAAACACCTTCGTCGAGCGTTGCACACCACGCAACGGTGTGTGGCGTGCCGTTGGGATTCCGCCCAAGCCCGGTGTCACCTACTCTTACATCCATCGATCAACCGCACGGACATAGAGCACCGGCGCACTTCACTTCTTTGGCGGAGAAACACCATGACGAAGCACCTTTTTAACCCGATCAAACTCGGCCGGCTCTCCCTCGGCCACCGCGTCGCGATGGCGCCGCTTACGCGCTCGCGTGCAGGCCGGTCGGGCAATGTGCCGACGGACCTGAACGTCGAATACTATCGGCAACGCGCCAGCGCGGCGCTGATTGTGAGTGAAGCAACACAAATTTCGCAGCAAGGCCAGGGGTACGCCTGGACGCCGGGCATCCACACGGAAGCGCAGATTGAAGGCTGGCGTGCTGTCAGCAAGGCCGTTCATGAAGAAGGCGGCCACATGTTCCTCCAGTTGTGGCACGTCGGCCGGGTCTCGCATCCCGTGTTCCAGCCCAATGGCGCGCTGCCTGTTGCACCTACCGCCATGCCAGTGCCTGGAAAGACGTTCATTCTTGACGAAGCCGGCAACGGTGTATGGAGTGACGTACCCGTACCGCAGGAACTCACTGTCGAAGGCATCAGTGAAATCGTCGCCGACTACCGGCGTGCCGCAGGCAATGCGATCTCGGCCGGCATGGACGGCGTCGAAATTCATGCTGGGAACGGCTATTTGCTGGACCAGTTCATCAACAGCAACAGCAACCACCGCCAGGACAGCTACGGCGGCAGCATCGAAAATCGCGCGAGGCTGCTGCTTGAAGTCGTCGCTGCGGTCAGCGACGAAGTGGGTCCGCAAAACGTCGCCGTTCGGCTGACGCCAATGGGACGGTTCATGGGGATGGGCGACGAAACGCCTGAGGCAACGTTCGGCTACATCGTGCGAAAGCTCAATGACTATGGCCTCGCCTATTTGCATCTGGTCGAGCCCGCGATGGTGGGGACAGTGAAGGACGAGAACTTCGACCCGCGCTGGGACGCCATCATCAAGTTGCTGCGCGACGAATACGAGGGCGTGTTGATGATTGCCGGCGGCTACGACCGTGAGACCGCCGAAAAAGCGATCGCCAGCGGGCGGGCCGATATCGTCGCGTTTGGACGCCCCTTTATCGCGAACCCGGATCTGCCGGCGCGTCTGCGTGACGGACACCCGCTGAACGCCGCCGACAGCAGCAGCTTCTTCGGCGGCGATACGGCCGGTTATACCGACTACCCGGCTATGAACTGAGCGGGAGCTTTCGCACCTGGCCGCCTCGACAAGGTGACGCAATCCAAAGCGAGGCGGCCTGCTCCGCGGATTGCGTCGTTTAATAAACATGCGAAGAAAGACTGCGAAGCGCAGCGCCTGCCCATACCCGTGCCGACTACGCACCCGGCGTGGCGTCAGGACGCGCAAGCACCGCACCCGGCCACAGGGCCCGCTTGCTGCGTTCATACTGCGGCGGATACGTGATCGAGCCTTCGGCACCCAGCTTTTCGGCCGCATGCCAGACCCAGCGGGGGTTGTCCAGAAGCGCCCGCGCGAGCGCAACGGTGTCTGCCTTTCCCTGGCTGACAATTGACTCTGCCTGCTGCGGTTCGACAATCATCCCAACCGCGCGCGTGTGGATTCCTGCGTGCGCTCTCACCTCTGCGGCAAACGGCACCTGATAATCAGGTCCCACGGGAATCCGGACATTGGCAATTCCGCCGGAACTCACGCACACATAGTCCGTGCCGAGCGCCTTCAAGGCAGAGGCGAAAGTAATGGCTTCCGCGACGCTGATGCCTTCAGCCAGCCAGTCCTATCCCGTAATCCGAGCGCCTAGCGATATGGAGCCCGGAAGCGCTTCACGCATCGACCTGGCGACCTCCAGCGGAAATCGCATGCGGTTTTCGAGGCTTCCGCCATAGTCGTCCTCGCGCCGATTGGCGACAGGCGAGAGGAACTGGTGCATCAGATAACCATGCGCCGCGTGAATTTCGATAACGTCGAATCCAAGGCGAGCCGCCGCCACAAACCCCTCGCGAACGCGCGCCATGGCGGCGGGCGTCATCTCTGTCGGCGTGTGCCAGCCGTCGCCGGCTGCCAGCGCGGATGGCCCTTCCGTCTGCCACGGATCCTCAGAACTGGCTAGCGCGCCACGCCCCTCCCACGGCCGCTGGGCCGAAGCCTTGCGGCCCGCGTGATTGATCTGGATGCCCCAACGCGTCTGTCTCGGACTGACACGCCTCGCCGCGGCCATCACTCGCGCCAATGCGGCTTCGTTTGCGTCGCTGTACAGCCCAAGACATCCGTGCGTAATGCGAGCATGCCGTTCTATTGCCGTCGCCTCGAGCACGACTAACCCGGCGCCGGAAATACCAAGTTGCATCAGATGCATCAGATGCCAGTCGTTCGCACAGCCATCATCTGCGCTGTACTGACACATCGGGGAAACGGCGATGCGGTTGGGTAATTCAATCGCTCCAACCATGGTGGGTGAAAACGGTTCAGACGACATACATTTCTCCATAACGGAAATGTGCGGGCCCGGTGAGCCACGCTCGGTGCTAACGCGCCTCGCCCTTTACCGGATACCCACTCCACACCTCCAAAGCACCCAATGCAGGGCGGGTCACCGTTACCCAATCCTAGCGCCTTGCAACACCGAAATCCTCTTGCATGACTGAATTGTTCTTAAAATGCGGCCATTTATGTGCTGCGAGACGGGCGGATAAAGATACGGCGCATCATAAATTTTTATATTGATACGTATAACTTACTAAAATACAGCCATCCAAATTAAGAAAAATTAAATTGTCCTTGCGCGCGTAAATAGTCAGTCAACGAACCGTGGACGGACATCGCACCCAGACGAGCACTTAACGGGACGCGGCGTGTCGCCATCACTGGGCCCGGATTCACTGTCATGGCCGATACTAGCGGGTCTAACCGGCCCGCCTGCCGCGCCGGTCTGTTTGAGATCATATCTTCGAACCTGCTATATTTCCCGTTCCAGTGATCATCCGATAAGGGAATGAGGAAAGAGGATGCCAAAGCCGAAGCGCCCAATCATCAACCCCAAAGGGCACGTCGAAGAAGGGGTTGCCCACGCTTCGCGAGATCTGGCGGCGACGCCGGTAACCGTCACGCGCCGTATGTTGCCGGAAGACCGCGAAATGCAGATCGTCGAAAAAGCGATCGAGCATTTCGCTACTCATGGCTTTTCCGGCAGCACCCGTGAACTGGCCAAGCAGATCGGCGTGACACAGCCCCTGCTCTATCGATATTTCCCTAGCAAGGAAGCGCTGATCGACCGCGTCTACAACGAGATCTACCGCTGGGATCCGCAATGGGAATGCCTGATCGCGGACCGTTCCATTCCCCTTCAGGAGCGCTTGTGCACGCTCTACAAAGCGTATTCACACGTGATCCTGCAGCGCCAATGGATCCGCACCTTCATTTTCGCCGGCCTGACTCGCGAGGGCATCAACACCCGCTATCTCGACAAGCTGCGCGAGCGCGTGTTCGGGCCAGTGATGCGAGAGTTACGCGCGGCCTATGACATTCCATCGCCACGCACACGTGCCGCGCAGGAAGCAGAACTCGAACTGATCTGGAGCCTGCATGCGAGCATCTTTTATATCGGCATGCGCAAGTGGGTGTACGGCCTGCCCGTACCTAAGGATCTCGACGCGCACGTCGAGCGCATGGTTGACGTCTTTTTGAACGGTACGCCGGCCGTGTTGAAGAAGTTGACGCCCACAGGCACCAGCCGCGTACGCTCGGCCTCGTAGCCTTTGTCGTCGCTTTCGTCGCCACTTCTCGCGCGGCGTGAAGCGGCGCGACTCCATCGTCCAAAGATGCGTCGCTCGCGCTAAATCTCAGGTGACGGAGTAACGCCGACGATTGCTGGCGTTACGCCGATGGCCATTCTCGCTGTCATGGCGGTCCGCATGAAACCTGCAACGGCTTGTCCGCCGAACGCAGTCCAATTTCATTACGTTTAACTTTCAAGTACGTCGTGACTGCCGTCACCCTGCGAAACTGCAGGGTAAACACCGGCACATCACCGCTTTCTCTCAAAGCGGTGATGATCTACAATTTATCGATCGATCACTAATCGATCGATAAATTGTAGGAGGCGTTCATGGCACTCACAAAGCTGGCCCATTACTCAATCCGTACAACCGACCTCGAAAAATCGTGCCGGTTCTATGAGCGGGTTCTCGGCTTCAAACAGGGATACCGGCCACCCTTCGATTTTCCGGGTCTCTGGCTCTATAAGGGCGGAGACGAAACCGACTTCGGCACGGTCCATATCATCGGCATCGATCCAGACAATCCGGACGGCCTGACAGCGTACCTGGGCAACAAGGAACCCCCGGCCACCGGCACGGGCACGGTCGATCACATCGCCTTCCTCGCGACCGGTGTCGAGGATATGTGGAAAACACTGGAAGCGGAAAACGTCGAGTGGCGCGACCGCACCGTCCCCAGCCTCGGACTGCATCAGATTTTCATCGAAGACCCGTCGGGCGTCACGATCGAGCTGAACTTTCCTTCTGCAGAAGTGGCGGATCTCGAGATCCCTCATCCGGCCGCCGCTCAAGAAGCAGCAAAAACAGGAGATTGAACATGATGAATGCGACTCGCAAACTCAAAGCAATCGTTGTAGGCGGCTCGTTGGGCGGACTCTTCGCCGCAAATCTTCTCGCCCGCAACGGCTGGGAGGTCGACGTATTCGAGCGGATTCCCGAGGAGTTCGCCGGTCGCGGCGCCGGGATCGTTACGCACCCCGAACTGTTTGAAGCCCTGAGCGCAGCGGGCGTCCAGATCGACGACTCCATCGGCGTCAAGGTGCAGGCGCGAGTGACGTTCGACCAGCAGGGCGCCGTGCTCTCTGAACAGGCAATGCCCCAGACGCTCACCGCGTGGGGCAAGATGTACCACGTTCTACGCTCAGCCTTCCCCGACGTTCACTATCACTCCGGGGGCACTGTCGTGGCGGTCGTTGACGGCCCCGATCAGACAACGGTGACGCTCGGCGACGGAACGGTTCATCGGGCCGACATCGTCATCGCCGCCGATGGATTCAAATCCGCTATCCGGGAGCAGTTTCTGCCCGAAGTAAAGCTGGAGTACGCCGGCTACGTGGCATGGCGCGGACTCGTCGACGAGATGAGCCTGTCGCAGCAAACCCGCGACGCCCTGTTCGAGAAGTTCGCGTTTTGTCTGCCGCCCCATGAGCAGATTCTTGGTTACCCCGTGGCCGGTCAAGGAAATAGCACGGTGCCAGGCGAACGCCGCTATAACTTCGTCTGGTATCGGGCCACCAGCGAGGACGTCGATCTACCGAACCTGCTGACTGACGCCACCGGAAAGCGCTGGACTGGAGGAATTCCCCCTACGCTGATCCGCCCGGATGTCCTTTCGGACATGGAGGAAGCTGCTGTGACGCTGCTTGCCCCTCAGTTTGCCGAGGTTGTGACACGCGCGACGCAGCCGCTCTTCCAACCCATCTTCGACCTCGAAGTGCCACAGATGGCGTTCGGCCGGGTCGCATTGCTGGGTGACGCGGCATTCGTCGCTCGTCCGCACTGCGGCATGGGCGTAACCAAAGCGGCAAGCGATGCCATGGCGCTGGTTGCAGCCCTCACCACCACCACCGACGTTCCCGGCGCACTCGCCGAGTACAGCCGCGTGCGCACGCAGGTCGGCGCCGCCATCGTCCAGCATGCTCGACACCTCGGTGCCTATATGCAGGCACAACTCAAGAACGACACGGATCGTCTGATGGCCGAGCGCTATCGCACCCCAGAGGCCGTCATGCGCGAGACGGCCGTACCCGCGCGCTTCTGATTTTTTTGTACAAGGCAGACCGGCCCTCGAGCCGGCTCATTCGCTCAGGCAGATAAAGGGCGATTCGCAAGGAGACGTCATGGAGCACACTGTCCCAACCTACCAGGCCGCCGAGCCGCATGGCGCCGCTGACCGGCCCGTTACGGCCAATCCTTTGCTGAGCGATCCGCGCTTCATAGCGCTGGTGCGTACACGCCGGGCGTTCTCATGGACGCTGACGATCCTCATGCTGATCGTCTACTTCGCCTTTATTCTGACGCTCGCCTTTTCGCCAACGCTGCTCGGCAATCCCGTCACCCAGGGTTACCCGATGACGTGGGGTATCCCCATCGGTTTTGGGATGTTCGTTTTCACGTTCGTCCTCGTAGCCGTGTACGTCGTACGTGCAAACTCGTCTTACGATCGCGCCATTAGCGAGATCAGGAACGGAGCCTAACCATGAAACACCTGTCTGTCTTAGTGAGCTTGCTGCTCACAACCCTTCCCGCATTGGCCGCGGGTCCATCGGGCGTCGCACAGGGACACAATCCCATTGCGATCGGCATGTTTCTGGTGTTCGTCGCCTCTACGCTTCTGATTACCCGGTGGGCAGCCCGAAAGAACCACAGCGTTTCCGACCACTACGCCGCTGGCGGGAAGATCACGGCTTTCCAGAATGGCTGGGCGATTGCCGGCGACTATATGTCCGCTGCGTCATTGCTTGGCATTTCGGCCCTCGTCTTTACGAGCGGTTACGACGGTTTGATTTACTCGATCGGCTTTCTCGCCAGCTGGCCGATCATCCTCTTTCTGATTGCCGAGCCGCTACGCAACCTCGGGCGCTATACCCTGGCTGACGTCGTATCGTACCGCCTGCAGCAAGGTCCAATACGCGCATTTGCGGCGTCGAGTTCGATCGTGATCGTTCTGCTCTATCTGGTTTCGCAGATGGTGGGTGCAGGCAAGCTCGTCGAGTTGCTGTTTGGGTTCAATTACACAATTGCCGTAGTGATCGTCGGGGTTTTGATGGTCGTGTATGTGTTCTTCGGCGGTATGTTAGCAACCACGTGGATCCAGATTATCAAGGCGGTTCTTCTGCTGGCCGGTGCGGCATTCATGGCGTTCATGGTGCTGGATCGATTCGGGTTCAGCCTCAACGCACTCTTCTCACAAGCGATTCTCGCGCATCCTAAACATCTGGCGATCATGAGTCCGGGCGGTCTCGTGTCGGATCCGGTCTCCGCCGTGTCGCTGGGTCTCGCGTTGATCTTCGGAACAGCTGGATTGCCCCACATCCTGATGAGATTCTTCACGGTGGGTAACGTCAAGGCTGCTCGCAAAAGTATTCTTTACGCGACCGGCATTGTCGGCATCGGTTATGCCCTGATTATTATTATCGGCTTCGGCACGATTGCCCTGGTCGCGACCGACCTGCGGTATCACACATCATCGGGTGCCGTGATCGGTGGCGCAAACATGGTCGCGATCCATCTCGCCCACGCGGTCGGCGGCAACATCTTTCTTGGCTTTATCTGCGCGGTGGCGTTCTCGACCATTCTGGCTGTCGTCGCGGGTCTGACGCTTGCCGGCTCGTCGGCAATCTCGCATGATCTGTATGCAAATGTGATTCGTAAAGGCACAGCTTCGGACCGCGAGGAGATGCATGTCTCACGCATGACAACACTCGTGCTTGGCGTACTGGCCATCCTGCTCGGGATTGCATTCGAAAAGCAGAATATTGCCTTCATCGTGAGCCTTACCTTCTCGATCGCAGCCAGCTCCAATTTCCCCGTGATCCTGCTCTCCATCTACTGGCGAGGATTGACCACGCGTGGTGCAGTCTGGGGCGGCTCGCTAGGATTGCTTACGGCCGTCGCGCTGACCATTCTCAGTCCTACGGTTTGGGTTCAGGTGCTTGGACATGCCCATGCCATCTACCCGTATGAATACCCCGCTCTCTTTTCGATGATCGTTGCATTCGCCGGTATTTTCGTCTTCTCCATCACCGACAGGTCGCCACATGCGGCTCGGGAGCGCAGCCTGTATGACAACCAGCTCGTCAACTGCGAGCTGGGCATGGTGGAACAGGGCTAATCGCACTTCAACCTATACAAACGGAGACAGATTCATGGATTGTGCTTGCTGTGTATCGTCCAAACGTCGTCAATTCCTCGGTGCTATCACAGCACTTGCTGGCGGCGTCATGGCAGGAGTGTCCGCCACCGCTGCGCAGGCGGCATCGACTATCACCACGGGCGTCACGCGCTCGATCGATATCCATGCCCACTACTACCCCGAGAGCTACTGTGATCTCGTGGGAGGCGACGGTAAGAAATTTGGTGGGCGATTCACTTGCGACGCCAGTTCATTCTCCTTTCAGACCCCGGCAGGCGCCCTGGGTCCGTTGCCGATGAAATTCATCGACGTCGACGAGCGTTTAAAGGACATGGACGGCTCCGGCGTCGATATTCAGGCACTGTCCTTAAGTGTACCGATGGCGTACTGGGGCGACCGCGCATTCAACGCGAAGCTGGCGAGCACCTGGAATGACGCAGCATCCAAGGTCTACCTGCAGCATCCCGCCCGGTTTGTTGTACTCGCTACGCTCCCTATGTTGAACGCGAGCGATGCTATCGATGAGCTGGATCGCGCTGCGGAGCTACCCGGTGTCCGAGGCGTCTATATGGGAACGAACATCAACAACCGGGATCTCGATGACCCGCTGTTCGAGCCCGTTTTCAAACGGATAGAACAACACAAGCTGCCTGTTTTTCTGCATCCGCAGCAAACGGTCGGCGGCTCGAGGCTGGCGGACTTTTACCTGAGCAATCTGCTCGGCAACCCGTTCGATACCGCCATCGCCGGCTCGCATCTCATCCTGGGCGGCGTGTTGGACCGGCACCCGGAGTTGCAAGTCACGTTGCCGCACGCGGGCGGCGCGCTTCCCATCCTCATGGGCCGAATCGACGCGGGGTGGACTACGCGGCCGGAGACGCGATGGCTTGCACAAAAGCCGAGCAGCTATTTGCGACGCTTCAGCTACGACACCGTCTCTCACTCCGGGCCCGTGCTCGATTTTCTCATTCAAAACATCGGGATCGACCGGCTGGTGCTCGGCAGCGATTATTGTTTCGACATGGGCTACGAGCAACCCGTCCGTTTTCTCGACCGGCTCGCCCTTCCGCCTGAGCAGAGGAATCTCGTGCTGGGTGGAAATGCCGCGAAGCTTCTGAGAATCTAAACAGACCCGCCGCAGGGCGCTCAAGGGATTTTCGCAGTCCAGCCGTGCGGATCAACGGGTCTGGACGATTTTCCCACTTTGGCAACCTGCTCTGCCGTGGCAAACGCCCCTTGATTCCCCCAGCCGGTTTGCACAAAGGTCACGATATCGGCGACCTGCTGGTCATTGAGCACCGAGGCATAAGAACCCATCGTCATCGCGGATGGCGCAGTTCGCGTAGCGGGCATGGAGGCTCCTGAAAGCACGATATGAATGGCGGAAGTGGGGTCCTGGGTTTGCAACACAGGATTTCCAGCGAGTGCCGGAAAAGCCTTCCCATTGCCTTTACCGTCAGACCTGTGACAACCTGCGCAGCGGTCGAGGTAGAGCTACGCGCTTGGCGTTGACACCCGCCCGTTATAAAGCGCGGTAGCGACGGCCGCACTGTACGCAAACGGCTCGGTGCCTTTCTTATGCGGCGGTAACGACTTGAGATAGACCGCAATACTCGTCAGATCTGCATCAGTCATGTACTGCGTCGAATGGACCGCCACATCGTTCACTGCGCCAAACGATGCTGTGCGCGTGTTGCGGCCGCTTCGCAAGAACGCGACGAGCGCCGGCCAGTCATCGGGGCCAAATAACTTTGGCCGGTAGAACGTCTCGCTTATTTCCCTGCGACACGCTACCGAGACCAACGCCCCGCCGCTGGCGGCAACCGCAACGGGCGCAGCGCTTGCCACACCGCGCAGAAATGCGCGCCGGGAAGGCGAGATGCCGATGATCTTCATAGCACTCCTCCTGGGCTCCCGAAGCACGATCAGACCGTCGGCGTGGCCGAGCGCCCGCCATTGCAGAAACGGCAGCACTGCCGATTAGTGCCCCGACCTCGGCCGTCACTGCGCGCCTACTCCACCGGAACGGGAATATCGAAGCCGTTCAACGTGACCGAGACAAAACAGTAGTGGCCGACAAGATAAATCAGCTCATTCGTACCCCGCTGCCCAAACAACGCGATGGCGCGCCGATAAGTACCATCGGGAAGCTTGTGGCCGGCGCTTAGCGCATGCGCCACGTCGTACGCCAGCCCTTCCTCGTCTGTCATGCCTTCTGGGCGGCTTCCAGACACGAGCGTGGAAATGAATTGATCGCTCAAGCCGTGCTTCCTCGCTACTGCGCCATGTGCATACAACTCGTATGCAGCGCCAAAGCGCGTCCCCACCACCAGGATGACGATTTGTCGAATCCGGTCCGGGATCACTGAGAAGCGTGTCATTGCCTTGGTGGTATTCCAGAACGCAGCGCCGACCTCCGGCTCATTAAGCCATGCATTCCAGGGCCCCGTGATCGCGCCGTCATCACGAATGGTCGTGAAGAGGCTGTACTTCGCCTCGATGCCAGCCTTCATGTCATCGTAGAGCGGGCGTTGTTCCGCAGTGAGATTCTGCGGAGCGATTGGAGCGAGGCGCATAAAATACTTTCCAGGAGACAGGAACCGTGGATACATCGGTCAGAACCACCCATCGCGGCGCGCATTGCCGTTGCTAATGTTCAAACCTTAATTTGGGCAAGTCAGAACAACCAGATAAATATTCTTAAGATTGCTAAGGATAATACGTCGGTTTGCTACGCTCGCGGGTTCAGCGCGGAGGCAACAGTTGGCGACGCCGATCCACGCTGCCGCCGGACCGACCGGACCGACCGGACCGATATCAATGTTATCTGTGGCGCACGAGCGCACGGCGACTAGCCGTTCAAATGCCCATTCAGAATGATTCAGAAGATTTAGTCTGCGGCGAAACGTGCGCTCGACTAAGCTCAAGCAACGCTCAAGAATCGCTAGTGACGGATGTTGCAACGAGACGGCGTGACCCTGCTGCGGTAAGCCTTTTTGTCCGGTAACCCGTCGCGCCACGCAGCGGCAGGCGCGGTCAATCGATGCAGCGTGACAGAAGGGAATGACCTATGCACGCCATGCGCCATGTCCGGAATCTCGCCTTCAGATTGCTGTTTGCGCTTCTCCCGGTCGTTGCCCTCGCTCCTCCCTCTGCAACGGCCGCCACGCCTCAGGTGCGCACTCAGGGTCCCGGCTATTGGTTAAATCCCATCACCAAGGCCGAAGCACCTAACTCTCCCGGCTCGTTCTTCGATAGCGCGATCTCGTGTGTGGCCCCGTATCGAAGCGCTGTCAGCTTCATACCATCAAGTTCCACAGCAAGAGAGACGACATGACTTCGACCGCCAATCCCATCGTCAATCACACACGCCGGGCGAACGGCATTCGCCAGCACTACCTTGATTCGGGCAGCGGCCCGATCGTCGTTTTGCTGCATGGCTTTCCCGAAACCAGCTTCGCGTGGCGTTTTCAGATCCCAGTTCTAGCGAGGAAGTTTCGCGTCATCGCGCCCGATCTTCGCGGTTACGGTGAAACCGACAAGCCGGCAAGTGGCTATGACAAGCGCAATATGGCGCTGGATCTGCTGGCCCTGCTCGACGACCTCGGCATCGACAGAATCGCTCTGGTCGGTCATGACCGGGGGGCGCGCGTAGCCACACGATTTGCTAAAGATCACCCGCAGCGCCTCGACCGGCTGGTGGTGATGGACAACGTACCGACGCGCGTCGTGGCGCAGAACACGACCGCTCAAACTGCACGTGCTTACTGGTTCTTCCTGTTTCATCTCGTCCCGGATCTGCCGGAGACTTTGATTAGCGGCAAGGAAGCGGAGTGGCTTCATCATTTTTTCGCGGACTGGTGCTACAACCCGTATGCAATCGAAGGGGCCGACTTCGACACCTACGTCAGGGCCTATAAGCGGCCGGGTGCCCTACGCGGCGCGATGTCCGACTACCGGGCGAATAACGAGGATGTGAAACAGGATCTTGTCGATGCGGACACCAAAATCGCCTGCCCGACCATGGCCATCTGGGGCGAAGACTTCTATGCGGTAGGTGGAATGTTCGACATGAAAGCGGTTTGGGAGGGAATGGCCACTCATCTGCGCGCGGAACCCATTGCGCAGTGCGGACATCTACCGCAGGAAGAGCAACCGGAACGGGTCAATACACTATTGCTTGATTTTCTGGAAACCTGGAAAGGTTGAGTCGGAACGATATCTCACCAGGTTGGATCACCGACCCTGCCCCCTCCGTCCTGCTCAGGTCCGCTCGTCAAATACGCCGAGCGTTGCCCCATCGCGGTCTCTATGCTCCATGAAATTTCTTACGCCTTGATCCCCTTCTTTTTCTCGATGGGAGCAGGCTATTTCGCAGGGAAGATCGGCAAGGGAAAAATGGCACTTGCGTCGATCAACACGATGCTCGTCGATTATGCCCTTCCATTCGCGTTGTTCGTCTATACGGCAAAGATGCAACGAGGCAGCTTCTCGATCCCCATCGTTCTGGTTGTGGTTGTGGTTCTCGTCATTGTTATGCTTTTACCGTATTTTCATTCCTTGCGGCTCATTCGGAATCCTGTTCGGACTCGCCTATAACGTGCGTGGAGAGCGAACCATCGTTGTATACCTGACCCGTGGAGGGTCACAGGCGGCAAAAATACAACGATAAAAGTCCAGCTTTCGCTGGCCTTTGTTGGCAGTCTTTTGATCGGCAACAGGCAACAAAAAAACCCGCGGAGCCAATAGCCACGCGGGTTTTAGGGTACTGCAGCAGATCTCTTCGGACTTACCCGGACACTAATCGTGAAACGGAATGGTGGGTGCTGAGAGGCTCGAACTCCCGACCTACGCCTTGTAAGGGCGCCGCTCTACCAACTGAGCTAAGCACCCGTTTCGCGATTCAGTGTGTTTCTGCTTTTACTGCCTGATTGATCAACTTGCGCTGCAATTGATGCGACACCAAGTCACGCAGGATTCGCTGCACTTCTTTCTAACGAATCTGCAATTCCTCAAGCAGCAAGCCCATTAGTTTAGCGCATCCTTCAGAGCTTTGCCAGGCCTAAATTTAGGGACCTTCGCTGCCTTGATCTTGATGGCGGCGCCCGTGCGCGGATTGCGGCCCGTGCGCGCGGTGCGCTTGCCAACAGCAAACGTGCCAAAACCCACCAGCGTCACCGAACCGCCTTTCTCCAACGTACCTTTGACCCCACCGATCACCGCATCGAGTGCACGCCCTGCCGCAGCCTTCGAAATATCGGCCTCTTGCGCAATGTGATCGATCAATTCCGTTTTATTCATTCCAACCCCCGAGAATGTTTATGGCGAATGTTTATGGCAATCGTGACGGCGCTCTGCAGCACCTGACATCACGCGGCTGACGGCCAACGCCGAGCCGACTCATTAGAATTGGCCGAAACCCTTGTGTCAAGCGGGGTTGAGCCTGATTTCGAGGGTTCTGGAGTGCGCATCCTATAACCAAATCTTGCCGCCAATCGATGCGAGCGCAACTAGTCGGCGACGGAGAACGCCCTTTGCTCAGAAAGTGGGATTGCGTGCGTTCCAGAGGCGTCTTTCGGCATCTCGCCATCAATAAAAAACCCGCGGCCTGGACCGCGGGTTTTTTGACCAGCAAGCAGCTTTCGCCGCTGACTACCTTAGTGCTTCAAGACTTCCGTTGCACCGGCGTCTTTGCCAGGTTCAGCCGCTGCGACAGGCGCAGCCGGTTTCGGCTCTTCGTCCGGCAATGCCTGAGGCACACGTTCGAGCGCCAACTCGAGTACTTTGTCGATCCACCGGACCGGCACGATTTCGATCGCGTTCTTCACGTTGTCCGGAATTTCCGTCAAGTCCTTGACGTTTTCTTCCGGAATCAGCACCAGCTTGATACCGCCGCGATGCGCTGCCAGCAGTTTTTCCTTCAGGCCACCGATCGGCAGAACTTCTCCACGCAACGTGATTTCGCCCGTCATCGCGACATTGGCGCGGACCGGAATGCCGGTCAGCACCGACACCAGCGCGGTTGTCATCGCGATACCGGCCGAAGGACCGTCTTTCGGCGTCGCGCCTTCCGGCACGTGGATGTGAATGTCCTGCTTCTCGAACGCTTCGTCCTTGATACCCAGACGGCGCGAACGCGAGCGGACCACCGAGCGCGCAGCTTCGACGGATTCCTTCATCACGTCGCCGAGCGAACCCGTGCGGATCACATTGCCCTTGCCCGGCATCACCGCGGCTTCGATGGTCAGCAAATCGCCGCCCACTTCCGTCCACGCGAGACCCGTGACCTGGCCAACCTGATTTTCCTTGGCAGCCAGACCGAAGTCGTACTTGCGTACGCCAAGGAACGTGTCGATATTGCTCGCGTCGACCTTCACCGCGCCTTCCGCCTTCTTCAGCAGAAGCATCTTCACGACCTTGCGGCAGATCTTCGAAATTTCACGTTCGAGCGAACGCACGCCCGATTCACGCGAGTAGTAACGAATGATGTCGCGGATCGCGGATTCCGTCACATCGACCTCGCCTTCCTTCAGGCCGTTGTTCTTCTTCTGCTTCGGCAACAGGTAACGCTGCGCGATGCTGACCTTCTCGTCTTCCGTGTAACCCGACAGACGGATCACTTCCATCCGGTCAAGCAACGGCGGCGGAATGTTCAGCGAGTTCGAGGTCGCCACGAACATCACGTCCGACAGATCGAAGTCGACTTCGACGTAGTGATCGGCGAACGTATGGTTCTGTTCCGGATCGAGCACTTCCAGCAGCGCCGACGACGGATCGCCACGGAAATCCTGGCCCATCTTGTCGACTTCGTCGAGCAGGAAGAGCGGATTGCGCACACCGACCTTGGTCAGGCTTTGCAGGATCTTGCCCGGCATCGAACCAATGTACGTACGACGGTGACCGCGAATCTCGGCTTCGTCGCGCACGCCGCCAAGCGCCATGCGCACGAACTTGCGGTTCGTTGCACGAGCGATCGACTGACCCAGCGACGTCTTACCGACACCCGGAGGCCCAACGAGGCACAGGATCGGCGCCTTGACCTTGTCGACACGTTGCTGGACCGCGAGATACTCGAGAATGCGTTCCTTCACTTTCTCGAGACCGAAGTGGTCTTCGTCGAGCACGCGCTCCGCATTCGTGAGGTCGTTGTTGACCTTGCTCTTCTTGCGCCACGGCAGGCCGATCAGCGTATCGATGTAGTTACGCACGACCGTCGCTTCAGCCGACATCGGCGACATCAGCTTGAGCTTCTTCAGCTCGGAGTCGGCCTTCTTCTTCGCCTCCTTCGGCATGCGGGCAGCCGTGATGCGCTTCTCGAGTTCCTCGAGATCCGCACCTTCCTCGCCTTCGCCCAGTTCCTTCTGGATCGCCTTGACCTGTTCGTTCAGGTAGTACTCGCGCTGGCTCTTTTCCATCTGGCGCTTCACACGCCCACGGATGCGCTTTTCAACCTGCAGGATATCGATCTCGGCTTCGAGTTGCGCGAGCAGATGCTCGAGGCGCTCGATGACCGGGAACATTTCGAGGATGTGCTGCTTCTGGTCGAGCTTGAGCGGCAGATGCGCCGCGATCGTATCGGCCAGACGGCCAGCCTCGTCGATGCCCGCCAGTGACGTCAGGATTTCCGGCGGGATCTTCTTGTTCAGCTTCACATACTGGTCGAACTGCGACACGATCGCGCGGCGCAGCGCTTCAGTTTCAGCGCTGTCGGCGTGGTCGGGTTCGAGCGGCATGACTTCGCACGAAAACTGCGTTTCCTGCTCTTCGATGGAAAGCGTTTTCGCGCGCTGCAAGCCCTCGACGAGCACCTTAACGGTGCCATCGGGCAGCTTCAGCATTTGCAGGATGTTGGCAACACACCCTACTTCGTACATGTCCTTTTCGGTCGGCTCATCTTTCGCAGCCGTTTTCTGGGCGACGAGCATGATGTGCTTGCCGCCTTCCATCGCTGCTTCGAGAGCCTTGATCGACTTCGGGCGGCCTACGAAGAGCGGAATCACCATGTGCGGGAAGACGACTACGTCACGCAGCGGGAGCAGCGGGAGCGTAATGCGTTCCGGCGGAAGGAGTTGGGTTCCTGACATTTCATTTCCCCATGAGTGGAATCAGTTCGTTCGATAGGTGAGGCCAGCAGAAAAGATTGCAAGCCTCCGCGTGTGGGAAAAGTTCAGTGACTCCGAAGGTTCAGTGACTCCATAGTGAAAACAACAATCCTGACCACACGATAAACGAAAAAAGCCGTTCACGTCGCCATGAACGGCTTTTTTTGCAGAACCCGAAAGCCGATCAGTTCGAACCCGCCACTTTGGGCGCGTCTTCGTAGATCAGTAGCGGCTTGCCGTCACCGTCAATCACGTTGTCGTCGATGATGACCTTGCTAACGCCTTTCATCTGCGGCAAATCATACATGACGTCAAGCAACGCCTGTTCCAGGATGGAGCGCAGACCGCGAGCGCCCGTCTTGCGACGAATCGCCTTACGTGCGACAGCCTGCAACGCAGCCGGGCGAATCTCAAGCTCGACGCGTTCCATATTGAACAGCTTGTGGTACTGCTTCACCAAGGCATTCTTCGGTTCGACGAGGATCTTCATCAACGCCGTTTCGTCGAGCTTGCCGAGCGTAGCCACCACCGGCAGACGGCCGATCAGCTCAGGAATCAGGCCGAACTTGATCAGATCTTCCGGCTCCACTTCGCGCAGCACTTCGCCGGCGTCGCGGTCCTGCTTGCTCTTCACGCTCGCACCGAAGCCAATCCCGGTCTTCTCAGTACGGTCGACGATGACCTTCTCCAGGCCATCAAACGCGCCACCGCAAATAAACAGAATATTGGTGGTATCGACCTGGATGAAGTCCTGATTCGGATGCTTACGGCCACCCTGCGGCGGCACCGACGCCATCGTGCCCTCAACCAGCTTCAGCAAGGCCTGCTGCACGCCTTCGCCCGACACGTCACGGGTGATCGACGGGTTGTCGGACTTGCGGCTGATCTTGTCGATTTCGTCGATATAGACAATGCCGCGCTGGGCCTTGTCGACTTCGTAATTGCAGTTCTGCAGCAGCTTCTGAATGATGTTCTCGACGTCTTCGCCGACGTAGCCGGCTTCCGTCAGCGTCGTTGCATCGGCAATAACGAACGGAACGTTCAGAAGGCGTGCGAGCGTCTGCGCGAGCAAGGTCTTGCCAGAACCGGTCGGGCCGATCAGCAGGATGTTGCTCTTGGACAGCTCGATCTCGTCTTTCTTATCGAGATGCTTGAGGCGCTTGTAGTGGTTGTACACCGCGACCGCGAGAATCTTCTTAGCGCGTTCCTGACCGATCACATACTGGTCGAGGATTTCACGGATTTCCTGCGGACTCGGCAGATCGGACTTGGACAAGCCCGCCTCGATGCCCGCCCCTGCAGCCTCATCGCGGATGATTTCGTTGCACAGGTCGATACATTCATCACAGATGAACACCGACGGGCCGGCAATCAGTTTTTTGACTTCATGCTGGCTCTTGCCGCAGAACGAGCAATACAACAGCTTTTCGCTGTTAGAACCTTTCTTGTCCGCCATAGATGTGCGAGCCTCCGGACACTCGATTACATGATACGCCGTTTGCCCCTGCCTCGCGATTTGCGCGCGGCGGGGCTTGAGCCAGGATAACGGCGTTTGCCGCAGGCGCTCGGACGAGTCTTGATTATTTCACAACCGATCCGATGACGGTCTCGCCCCGTTTTGGGACGAGGCCGCACCGGTTCAAGGACGCTTGTGCGCCACCTGATCGACCAGACCGTAAGCTTGCGCGTCATCGCCGGACATGAAATTGTCCCGGTCGGTGTCGCGTGCGATACGCTCGACCGGCTGGCCGGTGTGGTGCGCGAGCAGATGATTCAGCCGTTCCTTCAGGTACAGAATTTCACGCGCCTGAATTTCGATGTCCGACGCCTGGCCACGCGCGCCGCCCAGCGGCTGGTGAATCATCACGCGCGAATTCGGCAGCGCAAAGCGTTTACCCTTCGCGCCGGCTGCCAGCAGGAACGCGCCCATGCTGGCCGCGAGGCCCATGCACAGCGTCGAGACGTCCGGCTTGATGAACTGCATCGTATCGTAGATCGCCATCCCGGCCGAAACCGAACCGCCCGGGCTGTTGATGTAGAAGCTGATGTCCTTGTCCGGATTTTCACTTTCAAGGAACAACATCTGCGCGACGACGAGGTTGGCCGTCTGATCGTTCACTTCGCCGACCAGGAACACGATGCGTTCCTTCAGCAGACGCGAATAGATGTCATACGAGCGCTCACCCCGGCCACTCGTTTCCACGACGATCGGCACCAGTCCGAGCGCCTGCGCTTCGAGATCCCGGGACGACTGGGAGGTCAACGTGTCCAGCATTTGGGCGCGAAAGGTCATGCAATGGATCCTTGTCTGGAAATATTCTAAATATTAGATGCTAGACAGGTGCGGCCGACAAGCCCGTATTCAAGTGCGCGATCAGTGCGGACGCGGTGTGCAACGCCGTGCAAAACGCAACGCACTTTCACAGCACAAAAAAACGGCGTGCGGGCCGTCGCTCCGACAGCCGGCACGCCGTTACAGCGACGCTTACGCTTGCGCCGTTGCGCTTGCCAGTTCTTCGAAGCTTACTTCCTTGTCCGTCACCTTGGCCTTGCTGAGGACGAAATCGACGACGTTGGCTTCAACGACGTACGCTTCCATTTCGGCAAGACGCTGCTGATTGGAATAATACCAGCGGACGACTTCCTTCGGGTCTTCGTAGCTTTTCGCGAATTCGTCGACTTCGGCACGAATCTGCTCCGGCTTCGCTTGCAGCTCATTAGCCTTGACCAGCTCAGCCAGCACGAGGCCCAGCTTGACGCGACGCTCAGCCTGTTCCTTGAACATTTCAGCCGGGATCGGTGCGTCAGCGGCGTTCGGCACGCCACGTTGCTCGAGGTCCTGACGGGCCATGCCGACCAGGCGTTCCTGATCTTGTGCGATCAATGCGGTCGGCACGTCGAGTTCCGAGATCTTCAGGAGCGCGTCCATGACCTGGTTCTTGACGATAGCTTGCGTGCGACGCTTCGCTTCGCGCTCGAGATTGTCTTTGATCTCAGCGCGCATCTTGACCAGATCGCCGTCTTCGATACCGAGCGACTTCGCGAATTCACCGTCGATTTCCGGCAGGTGCGGCCATTCGATCTTCTTCATCGTGATCGTGAATTGCGCGGTCTTACCAGCGACGTCCTTGCCGTGATAGTCAGCCGGGAAAGCCAGATCGAATTCTTTCGATGCGCCGACCGCGAGGCCCAGCGCTGCCTTTTCGAATTCCGGCAGCATGCGACCTTCACCCAGCACGAATGCGAAATCGTCAGCGCTGCCGCCCTGGAACACTTCACCGTCGATCTTGCCGACGAAGTCGACCGTCACGCGGTCGCCGTCTTTAGCCGCCGTGTCCGCGCCGCCGTCGCCATGCTCGCCGGCTTCGCCGCGAGCGTGGAAATGCACGCGCTGCTTGCGCAGGATGTCCAGCGTGCGGTCGATTTCCGCTTCGCTGATGGTGGTCGTAGTGCGTTCGATTTCAGCCGTGGCGACGTCGCCCAGCTTCACTTCCGGATACACCTCGAACGTCGCGTCGAACGCGTAGTCGCCTTCAGCAGCGTCGGCCTTCGGCGCGAAGCTCGGCTGACCGGCAACGCGCAGGTTTTCGGCGCGGCTGATGTCGAAAAACTCCTTGCCGACCTTGTCGCTCAGCACTTCGGCTTCCACCTGGCCCGAATACTGTTGCGTCACCATCTTGAGCGGCACCTTGCCCGGGCGGAAACCCGGCATGCGCACGTTCTTCGCGAGTTGACGGATACGCGAATCCACTTCCTTCTGCACGGCGTCCTTCGGCAGGGAAATCGTGACGCGGCGTTCGAGCTTGCCGAGGTTCTCAACAACGTTAGCCATGGCTTCAATCGTCCTAAAATTATTCGAGCGAATCAGTTATCTTCTCCGTGCCGCTTTTCGATGTCGCGTTTGCGTCGTCTGGCATCGATTGCGCGCCTGCGCCGCGGGCTTGCAGGCCGCCGGCAGCACGGTTGGGTCCAAAGAGCCGAATATTTTAGCAAACTATTTGCGCGCTTAGCCGGGATTCGATGATTGCGCGCGTTTTTATCGGAGTTCGGGCCGCTTTCTGCGCTGTTTTTCACCTGTTTCATGCTTGCTTTGTGGCCGCTTGGTGCTGGCTTTGCGCCCAGTCCCCGGCCAGTTTCCAGATTGCTTTCCGCAGTCTGACGATTCATTTCGTCGACGCCGCTTCTGTCGGAAGGCCCCGCATGGCCGACAGCGCCGCGTTTGCCGCGCGTGCTCCCACGCACGATCGCCGCACGCGCTGTCACGGACGATCCCGGCTATGCCGTTCGACATATTCAGTCAGCGCGCCCATGCTGATAAGCTAACGGACGCGCTCGGGGCTGCGCCTGCATTCTTCATATCGTCCGCCCTCGCAACGATCCTAACCATTCAGAGACACCATGCCGAATTTGCCGTCCTCGCCTGTCGTCGTCATTGCTCCCGATTCCTTCAAAGGTTCGCTCAGCGCGGAACAGGTCGCGCAGGCGATTGCGTCCGGCATCCAGCGCGCCCGGCCCGACGCCAGCGTGCGCATCTGCCCGATGGCGGACGGCGGCGAAGGCACGCTCGACGCCATGCTCACGAGCGGCGGCGAACGCCGCACGCTGAGCGTCCGCGGCGCGGCCGGTCCGGTGCGCGAGGCACTCACCGGTCTGCTTGCTGATGGCAGCGCGATCATCGAAACGGCGGAAATCGTCGGCATTACCGATCCGGTCGGCATGGGCGTGCCGGTCGAAGCGCGCAGCACGCGCGGCATGGGCGAAGCGATTCGCGCCCTGCTCGACGCGGGTGTGCGGCGCTTTTTCGTCGCGCTCGGCGGCAGCAGCACGAACGACGGCGGCGCCGGCTTGCTGGCCGGCCTCGGTCTGAAACTTTTCGACGGAGAAGGCAAAGAACTCAACGCAACGCCCGAACAACTCGCTCGCGTGACGCGCCTCGACGTGTCGCAACTGGACGCCCGCCTGGCAGACACGCAGTTCGTCGGCATGTCGGACGTGGACAACCCACTGACCGGCGATCACGGCGCGACCGCGGTGTTCGGTCCGCAAAAGGGCGTGAAGCCGGAACAGGTTGCCCCGATCGACGCCGCCCTCGCCCGCTTCGCCGATCTGCTCGAGGCGGCGCTCGGGCGCACGGCACGCGACCTACCCGGCGCGGGCGCGGCCGGCGGCCTCGGCTTTGCGCTGCACATGCTGGGCGCGCAATTCGAGCCGGGCGCGGAAACCGTCGCGCGGCAGATCGGACTGGACGCGGCGCTTGAAGGGGCGAACTGGCTGATCACGGGCGAAGGCCGCTCGGACGTGCAAACACTGCACGGCAAGGCACCGTTCATCGCTTGCCGTCATGCACAGGCAGCGGGTGTGCCGGCCACGCTACTCTCCGGCGCGGTCGACTCCGCAGCGCTGCCGCGCCTCGCCGAACACTTCAGTGGCTGCTTCTCGCCGGCCCCCGGCCCGATCACCCTCGAGGTGGCGATTCGCGACGCGGCGCGCTTGCTGGCCGACGAGGCCGAGCAATTGACGCGCCTGAAATACGGCGCGCGTTGACCGGCAGGACGGTTGCGGCAACAATCAGAGCGCCGCGACCGCTCCACTCATCACGGGAAAACCATGAAGGATTCCGCCAAAGCCGGACTCGAGCAGTTCCTCACGTATCGTCTGCATGTGCTGAACAAACTCGCCGAGCGTGGCATCAGCGAGCGCTATCAGGACAAGCTGGGCGTGACGTTGCCTGAAGCGCGGGTGATTGCGTCGGTGGGCTCGTTCGGACCGTTTTCGATCATGGAACTGGCGCGGCACGCCAACCTTGACAAGAGTCAGGCGAGCCGTGCGGCCGAGGCGTTGATCAAGCAAGGACTGGTGAAGCGCGAGCCGAGCGCCGAAGACGGCCGCGTCGTGCTGGTGTCGCTGACCCCGGAGGGCCGCGCGCTCTATCGCAAGGTGATGTCAATCGCGCGTAAGTGGAACGGGGATATGTTCGACTGCCTCGACGAAGAGGAAAAGCTCGCGTTCGGCCATGCGCTCGACAAGATCATCAACACGATGTCGGAGCGCGAGGGGTAAGCAGCGGCGCGCAGCCGCGGGTCGCACGCGCTACGCAATTTCATGGCGCTTTGCGATTTCTCCGAGCGATGCAACTCTCCGTACTGCGCGATTCCTCGCTTCGCTGCCGCGCAATCCCTCGTGCTGAAGTCAGTTCTTTCCGGTGCTTTGACTGTCAGCGTCGGCAGAACCTGCATCTTTCACCGTAGCACTCGCTGCGCCTGACCCGCCCGGCACATCACCGGCCAATCCATCAACGCCGCCCACGCCATCCGCTCCACCGCCGCCATCGGCCGCGCCTCCAGCCGCACTGCTGCCAGCCTGGACCTGAGCGCCACGCGCAAGCCGCCAGGCAATTGCGCCGAGCGAGCCGACGGCCAGCAACAAGGCTGCCCACAACATATAGCGCCGCATCGCATCGGGGTCGTTGCCCGACAACCGCGTATCGGCGTCCTGCTCAACGGATAGCGCCTCGCCCAGCCGCGCCGCGACGGCGACCGACGAAGCGCCCACCAGCAGATCCGCCCGGCTTACCGCCGACGACACCGCGGCCGCACTCCCCACCGCCAGCGTAAAGGGCGCAGCCCCGCGTGCGACGAAAGTGAGTGTCGCCGGACGCCAACCCGCGGCGACGGTCAACGTGCCGCTTCCCAAACCACCATTACGCGTGTCGACCACCACGCGCCACTGACGGTCCGTGTCGGCCGCCATTTCAAGCGATGGATTGCTTTGCTCCACCGTGCCGTTGTGCAGCCGAAACAGCGTCGCGCTCGATACTTCTCTCCAGGGCGCCTCGAGTCCCGCACGCGAGTAGACGACAGCGGGCGCCACGGTATTCGGCTGCGGCAGATTCAGGCGCAAACGATCGACGGGATAAGGCCCGCCGGTCTCGAAGAAATACTCGCCGGGTTTCGGCCCCGCACGGGCAACGATGCCTTCACGCCATTGCCGCTGGTTATCCGCACGTTGCGCATGATCGGCGCTGGCCGCCTGCACCTGAGCGTCGATCGACTCGATGTACGGCGCGCCGTCGAGCCAGCGCAAACGCAGGTAACGCGCGCGCATGCCGTTGAGATCGATGCGGTCCTGGCTCAGCGTGCTGCCGTTATAGCTGACCTTGAGCAGTTGCGCCTCGCCGGCGGGTTGCCAGTTGCGCAAATCGTCACTCGATTCGACGTTGACACGCCCCTGGTAGTTGTCGTCACGCACGTGGACGACCAATGCCTCTACCCGAGCCCCCGCCCGCGCCTCGCGCGCGACATCGATCAGGTCGGCGTCATCTTCCGCGCGGCCCGGCGGGGCCGCAGTCGCGCGCAGCGACCCATCGGCGGCAATCGTTATGCCGAGTGGCGCGCCGGTGCCACCGGGCGCAGGGGGCGGCATGGGGAACCAGCGCACCGGACGCAACGTGGACGGCGCGCGGGAAGGCTCACGGGGCGTGTCGAGCGAATACGGCACGGGTTCGCCGGCGCCATTGAACACGCGCACGTCGCCGAGATCGCTGCGCTCGCTGGCGGCGTAGACGGCAGCCGGAAGCGTCACGCTGTAATAAGCGGCGCCGCTTTCGAGTTCGAGCGCAAAGCGCTGCGCAAACCGATCGGCCGCGACCGCCACCGTCGACACCCACACCGACGAGATCGCAAGACACCACCCCGTCACTATCAAGACACGCTTCATGGCTCAGTTTCCAGAACCGCCACCTTGGGCGGCAACGGCGAGAAGTAGCCGATCAGCAGCAGCATCAGCCCGATACCGATGAACGACACGATCCGCTCGATACCCGTCACGTGCGACAGGTCGAACAGGAACAGTTTGACGACGGTCGCCGCCAGCAGTCCGCCGCCGATGAACCAGAATAGCCGGCGGGCCCGCCGGGTCGCCCAGATCATCATAGCCAGCGCGCAGACCGTCCAGAATACCGATACTGAAGCCTGCACAAGCATCGAGTGTGACATCTCATCAAGCTGATACGGTACGCCAATCCAATGATGCAGCGTACGCAGCAACAGTGCGTTGAACCACAGGAACAACGTGGCGAGCACCGCGTAGTCGAAAGCCCGCGGATGCCAGTACACGCCCAGTGCGCGAAGACGCCGCAACCACACGGCGCAGGCGATGAACGCGAGGATCTGCGCCACATCCAGCGGATTCGCGATCGGCAGCCAGAAGAGCGGCGCGGCACTGCCGTCGCTCGTCACACTCGCGATGCCCCACAGCCACAGCAAGGCGGCGAGCGGCGCCGCGGCCCACACCTGATAGGCCACGACGAAGCGCGCGACCGGCCAGCGCAAACGATGCCCGACGCCGGCCACCAACAGCAGCAGAACGCCGAAGCCATAGGCCCACGCGCTCCAACTCCATGCGCCTTCCGGCACGTAGGCGCGCAAGCTCCAATAGCCTTCGAGCGCAACGAGCGCGCCGGCCGTCCAGAACATCAGCGTATGCAGTGGCGCGAGCACGCGATCGCCGACTTCGCGCTGCTGACGCCACAGCAGCAAGTAGGCCGACACCGCGACGACCGCGCAAACCAGCCAACCGTAACCGCTGACCGGCGCCATGCTCAACATGAACAGACTCAGCGTCAGCAGAGCGAGCACCGGTACGAGCGCCAGGGCCGGCAGTTCGGCGAGCGGCCAACGCAGCTTGCGGTGTGCGCCGTGAGCGAGCCACGCAGTGAGAACAGCGAACAGTGCGTCAGCGGCAGTCTCGAAACGATCGCGATCGTACGCAAGATGAGCCAGAGCGTACGCATGGATTTCGTGGAGGCCACCGATGGCCCACCACAACAGTCCCCATACGCCAGCCACGAGGCCGATCTGCGGCATCCACGCGTGCCACGCGCCCGCTTCGCTGCGTCCATGCAACCGCCATCCGGTGAAGATACCCCCAACCGCGATCAGCACGGTCGCGATGTACGCGCCGTTCAGGACCGGCCACGCATGCGCGCCGTCGATCTGTGCGAACGTGCCGACGACATACGCGCCCGCTGCGGCCAGTTGCATCAGCAAACCAAAAGCGAATGCGGTCAGGCGCCGCTGACGCACGGCAAGCCACATGATCGCGGCGCCTTCGATTGCCCAGGTCGCGCTCGTGGTCGGTCCGGTGAAAGCGAGCGGCACGGCGAGCGTGGCGAAGATCACGGCCAACGCGAGCATGGCCTCGAACATCATATTGAGGCGCACGCGCCGCCGCGCCAGCCAGCCCGCGATCGCGAGGTAGAACGCGGCCAGCGCCACCGCGCTCCACGCCAGACCGAATTCGGTGCCCCTCATCAGCGCAGCTTGCAGACCGATCGCGACAAGCGGCGTGCCGAATACCAGCGTGCCGTCGACGTAATGCTTAAGCGCGACCTCGCGGCGCACCGCGTAGAGCAACGCGATGCCGACATACATCAGGAAAAACAGAACCAGGAACGGCTCGGTGCTGGCAAGCAACTCCGGCCGGTAAGCCGTCACGCCCCACACTGCGCCGATCGAGAACGTGAACACAAAGCCAAGCAGATTCAGCGGCCGCCACGCCTTGAACCAGGCAATCGCGGAAATGCCTGCGTTGAGCAACGCGTAGTAGCTGAACAGGATTACGTGACTGCCGCCGCCCGTCGACAGGAGGAGCGGCGCGAGAAAGCCGCCCGCGCTGCCCATGAAGGCCAGTGACGACGCGCTCTGCCGCACCGCCAGAAACGCGCTCAAGCCGCAGATCGCGATCATCAGCGGCAAGGCCGCGCCCGCCGGCAGCAAATGGTAGAGCTTCGTTGCGGCGAACACCGTCAGATAGAGCGCACCGACGCCGCCGCCCTGCAAGATCAGCCCGTACGCGCCGCGGCGCCCACCGATGCGCCAGCCGAGCCCGAGCAAGGCGGTCGCGGCAAGCGCAACGCCGGCGAGGCGGAATTCGATCGGCAGCACGCTGTTGTCCGCCGCGTATTTGAGCAGGAACGCAATGCCGAAGAACAGCACGATGATGCCGACCCGCACGACCGTGTTGCCACCGAATAGCCAGTCGCGACCGCTTTTGATGAGGCGTTCGGCGAGACCGGGACCACGCGGCGGTACGGGCGGCGACCGTGGCGCGGACGGCCGTTGCGCGGGCAGCGGCGGTTCAGTGGAAAGCGATAGCGGCAGCGATGAATCAGCGGACGGCGACGACGACGCCGGGTTGTGTGGCGAAACATTCAGAGGATTCAGTGCGGCCGGCCCACCGGATGCAGGCGATTCGCCCGACGCCGACGGCGTGACCGCGTTGGCGCTCAACGTCGAGCGCACGGCTGCCGGCTGCGCCGACGTTGCCTCAGACTCGCGGTGCGGCATCTGTTCCGCAGCGGGCGGTATCGCGTACGGATGCGGCGCGACATCGCCTGGACGCAGTTTGGACGTCGCCGGCTCGCCATCCACGCTCCCGCTCGCCGATGCACCGGTGACGCTGGCCCGCAATTCTCGAATCTCACCGCGCAGCACGACGATTTCGCGCTCGAGTCGTTCGACGCGCGCGGCCAGTTCGCCTGAAGGGCTGCCGGCTGGTTGGTTCAAGTTGTCGAACGCCGCCGGTTTGGGTGCGGGTTCATTCGCGACGCGTGGGGACTTCTTGTGCAGCAGACGGGCGAGCGCAACGCCGGCCACCCCACCCATCAAGGCACCGAAAGCGATCGGAAAATCGTTCGACATGGCGGTCACTATCCCGATCACCGCGCCGATCACGGCAAGTATCACGCTCATCGGGCCTCTCTTTTATTGTCTTCAGCTGCGAGATCCGTTTGCCGCACGGGTTAATCCGAGACTATTGCATCAGCAATACGGCAAAAATCGGCGCGCAGAATACCATGTAAGTCGAGTTTTGAACCACGCTTTTGAACCCTTGTGCGAGCGAAGCAGAATGGTGATGTTTATTCGTCGATGCATATCGATTTTTTCTGACTTTACACGGCTTATTTTCACAGGATTAATCAGTGTGCTGCCGACGATGAGCGCGAGCGCGTTCGCGCGGACGCACCGACCAGTATGGTTCGAACACGTGCGCGCCACAACCCGGCCAAAGCGGACCCAAGCAGCCATTTCTAACTCCACGCCTCCAATATGCCCAGCGTCCGGATTAACAATCCACGCATACCATGCATCGCAACGGATACCACGTAATTTCGGGCACAGCTTGATGAACACCCGATTGGCTGGACAAATCCAGCGGCGACGCTCAGCTACACCAACTGCATATCGTTTAATAGATTAACTGCGCTAAAGCCGATCGCCTCGCTTCGAGCATAGCAGGCCCGGCCAGACCCCTGCGTTCGCGGCAACCCGCCAACCATGTCAAAATTCGGGCTCGGCCAACAGGCCTTCGATCACCCACATTTCATCCAGGGACGTTTCAGTGGACATCAACAAACAGGTAGCGGCCCTCACCGCATCAGAACTTCAAACCGCCGGCGCGAGCCAGGCAACGGCGATCGCCGTCAGTGTGCTGCTGCGTCATCTGCGCTCGCCTGAACTGGTAAAGCTGTTGTCGTCGGCGTTCGAAAACCACCAGGCGGTCATGTTGCAAACGCCGTGGCCCGATCCGATGCTTCAGGCGTTCGAATCGACCCGCCGCTTTCTCGAAGGCGCCGCACAAGCCGAATTGCCAGGCACACAAGCCGAACAGCAATCGCCCGCGCCGGACGCCTGAGCGCTGCCGGGCACGCACGGCCCGGCGCAAGTCACGCGAAAAACAAAAAACCCCGTCAGTCCGAAGACTTAACGGGGTTCTCTGCGACATACGAATGGTGCGAGGGAGGGGACTCGAACCCCTACACCCTTGCGGGCGTCAGGACCTAAACCTGGTGCGTCTACCAATTTCGCCACCCTCGCAGCCGGACAAGCTTCAATGCCTCTTGCCCGATGTCCTGCCTGCTCACGATCGCGTTAAAAACCCGCGTCCGAAAGCGTAAGCGCGAGATTCTAACCGATTGATTCGCGCTTGTCTGCATTTGCTCACGCATCGACCCGAGGGGCGTCGATGCTACAATTTTTGGCTAAACGCGCGCACCGCGCTCCTCTTCGCCTGCCCTTTCCCACATTCCAATCCTGTGAATTTCGACGAATACTGCCAGCAGAAAGCGGCCCCGCCCGGCTCGAGCACTTACTATGCACTTCGGCAGGCGCCCGCGGCAAGCCAACCGGTCCTGACCGCGCTCTTCGCGCTGCGCCGCGAGTTCGAGGAAACCGTTAAAGAAACCAGCGATCCGGCCATCGGCCGCACCAAACTCGCGTGGTGGCAAAACGAACTCGCCGCGCTGGCTTCGGGCTCGCCGTCGCATCCGGTTTCAAAAGCGCTGGCGGCCTATCTGCCCGATGTGCAGGCTGCGTATCCGGAATTGCAAGCGTTGCTCGCCGGTTTCGAAATGGACCTCGACCAGGCGCGCTACCTCGACTACCCGAATCTGCGGCGCTATGTGCAAGGCGTCGGCGGCACCTTCGCGTCGCTGATCGCGCGTGCTACGGCGAAAGACGGCGCACAGGCGTCAAGCTGGTCGGCGCCGCTCGGTGAGGCGCTGCAGCTTGCGCAGTTCGTCGTCGAAACCGGCAATGATGCGCGTCACGGCCGCATCTATATTCCGATCGACGAAATGCAGCGCTTTAACGTCACCGCTTCGGACCTGATCAATCGGAAATATTCCGATGCGTTTACCGAGCTGATGCGCTTCGAGACCAAGCGGGCCCGCGATGCGTTGCATGCAGCGCTTGCCGCCCTACCCGCGCATGAGCGCCGCTCGCAGCGCACGCTGATCGCGCAGGCGGCACTGGCCTTGGCGCTGCTGGATGAAATCGAGCGTGACGGCTATCACGTGCTGCATCAGCGCATCGCGTTGACGCCGATCCGCAAACTCTGGATCGCGTGGCGCGCCAGATAAGCGCGCGACGCCACGGCCGCCACCTCATGCCAAGGAGCAAGCTCCACTCATTATCAGACGCGTAGTAACGGCAGCGGCTCGAACCGCTGCTGCAGGATCGCGGATGCGTCGAGCCCCCACCAGGGCCCAAGCACGGTTGCGTAGAGTTGTTGGAAATCGACGCCAACCGGCAAGTTGCCATTGCCGTCGAGCCGCGCGAGCACCGGCGGCACACCGTACAAGCCACCCCGCACTCGCCCACCCATCACGAAATGCGGCGCGACGGTGCCGTGGTCGGTGCCGTTGCTCTGATTCTCACGCGGACGCCGGCCGAACTCGGCATAGGTCATCACCAGCGCCTCGTCCCAGCGGCCGAGTTCCACCAGCGCCGACTTCATCGACGCAAACCCTTCGGCCAGTTGCTTGAGCAGCGCCGCCTGCTGACCAGGCTGGTTCTGATGCGTATCGAAACCGTTCAGCGTCAAACGGATCACCGCGACGCCCTGCCCGCTCTTTGGCTGTCCTTGCGCCGTATCCCCCGCGGCGAGCACCTGCATCGCCGTCTTGATCGAGCTGCCAAACGCGCCGCCGGGGAACGCGGTCTTCAATTGCGCCTGAGCTTGTGTGGGACGCAGGCGGTCGGCGGCTTTCACAATGTCGTTCTCGACGTCGAGAATGTGCGCCAGCTCCGGATTACGCTCGTGCAGCGACACCGGCGCAGCAAGATGCGAAGCCTTGACGAACTGCACCGGGTTGACCAACGCGATCGCGCGTGCGCCGTTGGCGAGCGGTCCCATTTCGGCGCTGCCGATCACCACGCCGTCAGCGACAAAACCAGCGGGCACCGGCGCCTGCGCGAATGCACGCGTGAGCCAGCCCTCGCGCAGATATTGATCCGAACGCGACGCGGTGTCCCAGATCTCGATCGAGCGGAAATGCGACAGGTTCGGTTGCGCGTAGCTGACGCCCTGCACGATCGCCAATTGCTGGCTTTGCCAAAGCGGCATCAGCGGCTGCAACGACGGATGCAGCGCGGTACGCTCGTCGAGTTGAATCGCCTGCTCGCGTTTGATGCCGATGTTTTTGCGCAGCTGATAGTAAGCAGGATCGGCAAACGGAATCACGGTGTTCAAACCGTCGTTACCGCCCTTCAGTTCGACGAGAATCAGCAGGTTGCCGTAGCCGCGACTCATTGGCCCGCCCTGGGCTGCCGCCTGCGCGCCGAACGCGCGTGGCAACCAGAGCGTCGCGCCGGCGGCGGCGCCCATCGAGAGAAAGCTGCGTCGTTTCATCCTGCACCTCGTTCGATTGTCATGGCCTGCGGCTTGCCGCTGTCGGCGGACCATTTATTTGCGCTGCTGATCTGGGTTAAACGGTTGAGCGGCTCAATTCCGCCGCCTGTCCCAGTTGCTCACTTCAGCTGATAAGCCGGATCCATCAGCAACGCCTCCAGATAAGCGCTGGCGGTCGAATCGGTTTCGATCGCGTCGACCGGGGTGAGCGGCAGGACCGCGTGCTGCAACTGAAGCTCCGCCGAGAGCCCCGGCTTTGCCGTCGGCGCGGTGTTGTAATGCGCAAGCCATGTGTCGATATCAAAGCGTACGCCACCTTGGCCGGTCTGGCCGACACGCGCGGTCGCGCGCTGCATCGGCGGCATCGCCTGCATATTGCCGGGTGCGCCGCTCGCCGCGCTCTTCGTACTCATCGGATTGTTCATGCGCCGCGGACCGGCGGTTTCAGTCGCGCGAAACAGTTGCTCGACGAATTGCTTACGTGCAAGCAGTGTCGAACTATTGATCCAGATTGTGCCGCCCGGCCATCCTTTGACGTTCGGCGGGTAGAACAGGTTCTCGCCGAGCGTGCGGATCTGCGCGGCGAACGGCGCCGTGTTGTCGTAGCCGATGTCGAACGTGCGCAGTGTCCCGACCACGAATTCAGCCGGCGATTTCACCAGGACACCGCGATCGCCGTCGTCCCAGAACGCGTCGCTCATGAAGAGGGCGCGCAGCGCGACCTTGATATCGTAGTGACTCGTGCGGAACTGCGCGGCGATCGGCGCGATGCGAGCGGGGTCCGGGGTGTCGGAGACGAACTCGCGCCATAGCTTGGTCGTGACGAAGGTCGCGGTTTCCGGTCGTGCCAGCAGGATGTCGAGCACCTGATCGCCGTCGAACGGGCCGGTTTGACCGAGCACGGTCTTGTCGCCGTCGTCGTGCTGGTTGGCACGCCACACGTACGCCTGCGTGTCGGGATCGAGGCTCCACCCCGTGTAGGCACGCGCTGCTTCCGATACGTCGCGCTGCGTGTAGTGCCCTTCGCCGAGCGTGAACAGCTCCATCACTTCACGCGCGAAGTTTTCATTGGGCTTGCCCTTGCGGTTGCTCGCGCCGTCGAGGTATTGCAGCATCGCCGGGTCTTTCGCGACGTCGTGCAACAGCTCGCCGAAGTTGCCGAGCGCGTCACGCCGCAACAGCATGTTCTGTTGCGCCATCTGCTGCGGATACTGGACCTTGTCCTGGCCTGACGTGAAATGGTTGTGCCAGAAGAGCGTCATGCGCTCGGTCAGCGGCGACGGCGTGCTCAACATCTCGCGCACCCACCAGGCACGTAATAGTTCGTAACGCTGGCCGCGCAGTCGCTGCTCATCGCGGCGTTGATCGTCCGTCCACGTCTTGCGGATGTCGCGTGTCGGGATCGGTTCGAGTACCCACTCCGGCAGCGGCGTGACGGCTTCGGTTCGGGCGGTTGCCAGCACCTTGTCGACCGCCTGCTCGCGCGTGAGTCCAACGTATTGCGTGACCTCGCTGCTATCGGGCGCAAAGCCGACGCGCGTCAGGAAGAAGCGCGCGTCATCGGCGTCGAGGATGTCCTGCTCGGCCGGGGAAACTGCAGACGCGGCAGCCGGCGCGCGATGCCTGGTGTGGGGAGGCGCGTTGGAGGCGCCTTGCTGCTCGGCCGATGCCGCCGCACACCACGTCACGGCCGCGAGCGCAGTGGCTGTGACTGCAAGCCATCGCCCACGATTACCGCCTGTCAGCAATTTCATCATCGATTGTCCGGTTGCGGGGCGTCACGGAAAGGCATTCGCGCAGGCAAAACGCGCTGTGCTCTGGCGACTCAACGGCAAACGGAGCAGCAAAGTTGACGGGGAAAGTGCAACGAAATCTTTCGCGCACGGGGAAGGCGCGACCGGCGTGCCCAGAGCGGGCACGGAAATAGCTAGCGTTTATAGAGTTCGCGGACAGCGTCTTCGATGTGCTGCCGTAACAGACGCCGTTCGTCGGGCGTCATGTGACCATCACGACGACGTTGATCAAGGTCGGGGGGAACTGCGGTGCGCAACATCACGTCTGATGCAGGGCGGTCGTTGTTGACGTTGGGGTTGCGGCGATTCGCTTTGGAGTTAGGCGGTCTCGGCGCGCGTTCGCTCGCAGCTCTGTCGGCCGAAGGCTGGGCGTGGGCGAGCGTTGGTCCTAGTGTGCCTGCAAGCGTCCCGGCTATCGCCAGTGCAATTACGCTTAGGCGCACATTCGGCCAAACCCCTCCCTTCATGTTGTTCCCTTCGTGGCGCGGCAACCGGCTACCTCAAATGCGTATACAAACCCCGGTAGCGAGCCGGGTGCGAGAGTTTTAGTCGAGTGAAGTATCCACCGAACAGCCGCATTCAGTAAAGGAGTCTACCTGCGCATGCTTTACGTCGTGCCACAGTGCGGGTAAATTTTGTAACTGACTGTAACCCGATAAATGATGCAACCGCGCGCTACTTTCTAATCGCGCTAAGATGCCGACCATGGAAACCAAAAACCCTTCGAAAATCCTCGTCGTCGACGACGATCCGCGCCTGCGCGATCTGCTGCGCCGCTACCTCGGTGAACAGGGCTTCAATGTCTACGTTGCCGAGAACGCGCCGTCCATGAACAAGCTCTGGGTGCGTGAGCGCTTCGACTTGCTGGTGCTCGATCTGATGCTGCCCGGTGAGGACGGCCTGTCGATCTGCCGCCGCTTGCGCGGCAGCAACGACCGCACGCCGATCATCATGCTGACGGCCAAGGGTGAAGACGTCGATCGTATCGTCGGCCTCGAAATGGGCGCAGACGACTATCTGCCCAAGCCGTTTAACCCGCGCGAACTGGTCGCGCGGATCCACGCGGTGCTGCGCCGCCAGTCGCCGTCGGAGTTGCCGGGCGCGCCGTCCGAAACCACGGAAGTGTTCGAGTTCGGCGAGTTCGCGCTGAATCTCGCCACCCGCACGCTCACCAAGGCCGGCCAGGAAATTCCGCTGACCACGGGTGAGTTCTCGGTGCTGAAGGTATTTGCGCGCCACCCGCGTCAGCCGCTGTCGCGTGAAAAGCTGATGGAGCTTGCCCGCGGCCGTGAATATGAAGTGTTCGACCGCAGCCTCGACGTGCAGATTTCGCGTCTGCGCAAGCTGATCGAACCTGATCCGGGCAGCCCGCGCTTCATTCAAACCGTCTGGGGTCTTGGCTACGTGTTCATTCCTGACGGTGCAGCCTGAGTTTGCTCTCACCTCTCGTTTTTGATTTCAAATAAGAAGGGCCCATGCGGATCGACCGGCGCCTCCTGACGCTCGCGTTCGGCGGCCTTTTCTGGCGGACCTTTCTGTTGATCGCTTTGTTGATCGCAGTCAGTCTCGCCGCGTGGTTTCAGAGCTTTCGGGTGATCGAACGTGAGCCGCGCGCACAGCGCGTGGCTTTGCAACTGGTCGCTATCGTCAAGCTCACGCGCACCGCACTCCTCTATTCCGATCCCGACCTGCGACGCGCGCTGCTGCAGGATCTGGAGAGCAATGAAGGGGTGCGCGTGTACCCGCGCGAAACCACCGACAAGTACAAACTTCAGCCCGACGAGTCGCTGAACCGGCTGATCGAACACGACATTCGCGGCCGCCTCGGCGACGACACGGTCATTGCACAGAGCGTCAACGACATCCCCGGCGTGTGGATCAGCTTCAAGATCGACGACGACGATTACTGGGTGGCGCTCGACCGCGACCAACTGGACAACGCGACAGGCTTGCAGTGGGCCGGCTGGGGCGTGTTCGCGCTGGCGCTATCACTGTTCGGCGCGGCATTCATCACGAGTCTTGTGAACCGTCCGTTCGCCCGGCTCGCCATGGCCGCGCGCAAGGTCGGTTCGGGCCAGTCGCCGGAGCCTTTGCCCGAGCGCGGCATGGGCGTGGCCGCCGAGACCAATCGCAGTTTCAACCAGATGGTGCAGGACCTCGAACAGCTCGAGGCCGACCGCGCGCTCATGCTCGCGGGTATCTCGCACGATCTGCGCACGCCGCTTGCGCGGCTGCGGCTCGAAACCGAGATGAGCCCGTCCGACCAGGCGACCAAGGATGCGATGGTCGACGACATCGAGCAGATGGACATGATCATCGGCCGGTTTCTCGATTACGCCCGTCCGGTGCAGCGCGTGCCGGAGCCTGTCGACCTTTCCGTGATCGCCGGCGAGCTTGCCGCGCGGATGCAAAGCGAAGACAGCATGCGGCTGATCACGCGCCTCGCGCCATCGGCGGTGATCGAGGCGGATGCGACCGACATGCGGCGCGTGGTTGGCAATCTGCTGGAGAACGCGCGCAAGTACGGTCTGAGTGACGGCGATGGCATACCGCACGTGATTCTGGAAACGCGGGTATCGCACTCGCGGGTCGAGTTATCGGTGGTCGATGAAGGGCCAGGCATTCCCGAAGATCAACTGGCGCTTGTCACACGCCCGTTCTATCGTGTGAATTCGGCGCGCACCCAGGCGAACGGCACGGGTCTTGGCATGGCCATTGTGCAGCGACTGGTAGGCCGGTATCGCGGCGCGCTGCGCCTGCGCAATCGCACGCCAGGCCCGGGGCTCGAGGTCACGATCGAGTTTCCGCTAGCAAAAGGCGCCTGATCGCAAGGGCCTTGCGCCGCCCATGCGACTGTCGACCGCGCGGTTAAATCGTGGCCACTCAGAATATTACAAAAACTATCGAACAGATGACGTCATAGCATCAAGGCAAAAAGTGCAAGGTACTCGTTGCGACGGGCTGATAGCGTCGGGCCTCAACAGGCTGTTTTTCCATCACACGAAGGAGCATTCGCATGAAAACCGTCGGCGATAAACTCGAAGCGTTCACCGTTACTGCAGCCAAGCCCGGTTTCAACCATTATGAAGAAAACGGCGTATCGGCGTTCGAAGAGATAACCGAACAATCGTTTCCCGGCAAGTGGAAGGTTATCTATTTCTACCCGAAGGATTTCACATTCGTGTGCCCGACGGAAATTATCGAATTCGGCAAGCTGGCCAAGGATTTCGAAGAGCGCGATGCGGTGCTGCTTGGCGGCAGCGTGGACAACGAATTCGTCAAACTGGCATGGCGCCGCGAGCACAAGGATCTGAACAAGCTGAACCACTATTCGTTCGGCGACGTGAAGGGCGAGTTGATCGACCAGCTTGGTGTACGCGACAAGGAAGCGGGCGTGGCGTTGCGGGCAACGTTCATTGTCGATCCGGACAATACGATTCAACACGTTTCGGTGAACAACCTGAACGTCGGGCGTAACCCGGAGGAAGTGCTACGGCTTCTTGATGCTCTGCAAACGTATGAAGAGTGTCCTTGCAATCGGGCGGTTGGTGGCGCAACGCTATAAGCTGTGTATTCTTGATCTGACTTTTTGGCCTTTCCTTGAATTCTTATTAGTTTATTAGTGTTGCCCCTGTGCGGGGCGATGCTCTCAACTTAAGCCCCAAAGAGCTTGTAAACGAGACATTGCCCCTGTAAACTTCATCGCATAACTCACTGATAAATCAACGATATGAACTCAAATACCAGCGTCTTCCCAACTCCTGGCTGAGTTCTCCGATTTCCTGTTCGATCCAGCGCTCGCTGAACGCGTGCGCCGCTCTCCCACCGCTTTCACCCGCAATCGCACACTGACATTGCCGCGCATGGCCGCGCTGATGATGTCGGGCATGTGCGCGGGCGTGCAGGCCGAACTCGATGGTTTGTTTGGCGAGCTGGGCGGGCGCGGCGGGCGCACCCGTGCGGTCAGTGCGCAAGCCTTCAGCAAGGCGCGCCGGGGGCTGTCGGCCGAGGTGTTCGAGCTGGCTCGTGCGCGTCTGATTGAGCTCGCTCAGGCACGCATCGACTCGATGCGCTGGAACGGCCTGAGGCCGGTCGCCGCCGACGGCAGCCGGCTTCGGGTGGGGACTCGCCAGGGCCATGACCTGCGCGCCGATCACTATGCATTTGCCCTGTTCCTGCCGGGGCCCGAGCTGACCTTGCACGCCGCGCTTCATCCCGCCGACGGCGCCGAGCGGCAGATGCTGTTCGAAGCGCTCGATGTGCTGCAGCCCCGGACCGATCTGCTGCTGCTTGATCGCGGTTATATCGGCAATATGATGGTGGCCGCGCTGGTGCAGCGCGAGATCGACTTCTGTCGGCGCGTGGATACCCGTGGCTGGACATGTGTGAGCGCATTTGCGCGCAGTGGCGAGGCCGAACGCGTCGTAACGCTGCCCGCGCCTAACGAACGGGATGCCCGCGACTATGAACTGGAGCGCCTGCCCACCACCGTGCGCCTGATCCGGGATGTCACACCCAGCGGGCGGGTGCGTGTACTGATGAGCTCGCTGCTGGACGGCGAGCGCTATCAGGCGGCTACTTTCGGCGAGCTCTATCATCGCCGCT
>NZ_JAQQDU010000067.1:0-48831 GCF_046027825.1 Paraburkholderia sediminicola | reverse complement strand
GAAATATGTCGCAAGCTGGTTAGCAACACCACACGCAGGCTAACAATATTTCAATTACATTTCACTCTTTTTTTTCATTCGCGAGGAAACTTTGACGGAATAGCGCGCGTGCATTAACGTGTCTGGCGGCGGGCGTTGGCATTCGGGTTGTTCCACCATCCAATGATTGGGGAAATCAAGAGCTATGCGCGAAACGATCCTGCGTTTCGAATCGAGTGTCAATGAAGCGATAGTGGGCCAGAAAGCAGTTGTCCGGCAGTTACTCATTGCGCTTCTCGCAGACGGCCACGTACTGCTCGAAAGTCTGCCGGGACTCGCCAAAACGCGCGCCGTCAAGGCCATTGCGACGCGCCTCGCGGCCACGATGAGCCGCATTCAGTTCACCCCCGATCTGTTGCCGTCCGACATCACCGGTGCCGAGACATTGCTGCAAAGCGGCGCGGAACACACCCTCAGTTTTCAGCCCGGCCCTATCTTCGGCAATCTGATTCTTGCCGATGAAATTAACCGCGCGCCTGCCAAGGTCCAATCCGCATTATTGGAGGCGATGGAAGAGCGGCAGATATCCGTGGCGGGAAAAACCCATCGAATGGCGGATCTGTTTCTTGTCATGGCCACACAGAATCCGATCGAACAGGAAGGCACCTATCCCTTGCCTGAAGCGCAAATGGACCGCTTTCTTCTTAAAGTGCTAATTAGCTATCCATCGCCGCAAAGCGAGACCGACATGTTGCGGCTGCTGCGGCGCGAAAGCGGCAAAGTCTCCGACGCGCCCGGTGTCCTCGCGCAAGATGTCATTTTCGCGGTGCGTGAAGAAATCAGGCAGATCACGGTTGCCCCGGCGATGGACGACTATATTGTGTCGCTCGTCAATGCGACCCGGCATGGTAAGGAGTTCGACGCCGACCTCGGCAAATGGATCGAAATCGGCGCGAGCCCGCGCGGTTCGATCGGCCTCGACCGGGCGAGCCGCGTGCAGGCCTGGTTGCAGGATCGAAAGTTCGTCACGCCCGACGATGTGCGCGCCGTCGTTCATCCTGTGCTGCGGCATCGGTTGATCCTCTCTTATGACGCCAATGCCGAGAACGTCAGTGCCGACGCTGTGGTCGACCGGCTGATCGAAAAGGTTGCCGTGCCGGCCTGACGCATCGCGCAATAAGCAACGTCGCATCGACGCGGGGGATCACCGTGGTTTTGATGTCCGAATCTGCAAGCGCTGCAACTTCTGCAATCGGCCGTGTGTATGTCGACGCGGCGTATCTGGCCAAGCTCGAGTTTCAGGCCCGCGGGCTGAGCTTCGTTGCACCCGCGCCGGTATCGAGTGTGCTGTCGGGCAATCACGCGTCGCGATTGCGCGGGCGTGGGCTCAATTTCGAAGAGATTCGCGCCTACCTGCCCGGTGACGATGTCCGCCACATCGACTGGAAGGTCTCGCTGCGCCTCGGCAAGCCGCAGATTCGCGCCTATACCGAAGAGCGTGACCGGCCGCTGCTGGTGGTCGTCGATCAACGCGTGAGCATGTTTTTTGGATCGCGCCGCGCGTTCAAGTCGGTGGTGGCCGCCGAGGTCGCCGCGCTTGCCGTGTGGATGGGCTTCACCGCCGGCGACCGGGTCGGTGGCGTGCTGTTCGACGACAGCCGGATCGTGCCGGTGAAGCCGCTGCGCAGCCGCAACCGGATCAAGGTCCTGTTCGGCGCGCTGGCAGGTATGAACAACGCGTTGCATGCCGATAGCGAAGCGCGCACCGACTATGCTCAACTGAACGCCGCGCTCGAAGGCGTGCTTCAGTTAGCCGGTCACGACTACCTGATCTGCATCATCAGCGATTTCGCCGGCGCGAACGAACGCACGCAGCGGCTGTTGCGGCAGTTGTCGGTGCACAACGACGTTGTCGCGGCAATGATCTTCGATCCCTTGTGGCAGCACATGCCCGAACACCGTGCGCTGGTGGTGAGCGAAGGGCATCTGCAGGTGGAACTGCGTATCGAGCAGGAGCGGGTGCGCGCGCCGCTATCGAGTCTGTTCAGTGGCCGCACCGCCGAGGTGGCGGAATTGCTGCGTTCAAGCGGCGTACCCCTGATGGCGCTCTCGACAGCGGAGCCGACGGTCGACCAGGTGCGGCGGCTGTTCGGCCAGCGCGCGCGGCCGGCCACAGGGAGCGGTCTATGAGCAACACGGCGGCGCTGGTTCCACCTGACTCGTCCGGACAACTCAAGCCCTTGCAGGAGCTGCCGTTGCCTGACACGGTGTCGTATGTGCCGCAGACCATCGGCTGGGTGTTGGTTGCCGTCGTGCTGCTGGTGGCAATCGGGGTAGCGATCTGGTTTGGCAGGCGACGCCGCGAGAAGCAGCGCTACCGGCGGGCCGCGCTCACGGAGCTGGCGAGTATCGAAGCCAGTCTCGCGGCCACTCATGCGGACCGTGAACAACGCGCGCACGCGCTTGCCGACATACCACGCCTCATCAAGCGTACCGCGCTCGCGGTCGTGCCGCGTGAGCAGGTCGCGGCGCTGACCGGCGACGAATGGCTCGCGTTCTTGCAACGCACACACGGCCGCTTCGACGCCAGAAGCGGGGCGCTTCTCGCGCTCGCGAGCTATGCGCCGCCGGAAGTCGTTGCAGCGATTCCCGACGACGACGCGGCAGCCCTCATCGTGCATACACGCGACTGGATCGAGCATCATCATGTGGAAGTTTGATTTCCCGTGGATGTTTGCGCTGCTGCCGCTGCCGTTCCTGGCGTGGTGGCTGGTGCCGGCGTATCGCACCCGGACCTCCGCGGTGCGCATGCCGTTCTTTCATGAAATGGCGCAGGCCGCCGGCGAGAAGCCGGCGCCAGGCGGCGTGCGGCTGCGCCGCAACTGGCTGCAACGTCTGCTGATGCCGCTGCTATGGGTGCTGCTGGTGATCGCCGCCGCCAAACCGGTCTATGTCGAAGCGCCGATCGTGCGCGAAGAGCCCGCGCGCGATCTGATGCTCGCGATCGACCTGTCGGGCTCGATGGCGACGCGCGATTTCGTCGATGCCGCCGGCGTCCGGATGGACCGGCTTAGCGCGGTCAAGCAGGTGGTGGCCGACTTCATCGCGAAGCGCAAGGGCGATCGCCTCGGTCTTGTCGTGTTCGGTGACGCCGCCTATCCGCAGGCGCCACTCACGCTCGATCACGACGCGGTGCAGGTTCTGCTCGATCAGATGCAGATCGGCATGGCGGGGCCACGTACCGCCATTGGCGACGCGATCGGTCTGACGGTCAAGCTGATGGCGAATTCGCAGGCACCGGAGAAGGTGCTGATCCTGCTGACCGACGGCAACGACACCGCCAGCGCTATTCCGCCCGAGCGCGCCGCCGAAATCGCCAGAGACCACAAGCTGGTGATCCATACCATTGGCATCGGCGATCCGGATGCGACTGGCGAAGACAGGGTCGATCTCGACGCGCTTGCGCGTATTTCAAGCATTACCGGGGGCCGGTCGTTTCGCGCACTCGGCCGGCAACAGGACCTGGCCGATGTCTACGCCACACTCGATAAACTCACGCCCGAGAAAGTGAGGCGCGAAATCTACCGGCCGCAGCGCGATTTCTACTGGGTGCCAGCCGGGCTGGCGGTGGCGATTTTCGCGCTCTACCACGTGCTCGCGCTGCTGATTGCCGTGCTGCGCGCCCCGCGTCGCGAGCGGCCGCCGGAGCGCGTGAAAATAGCGGAGGTCCGTCGTGGAAATTGATCTGACGGCCTTCCATTTTCTGCGGCCGGAATGGTTGCTGCTGCTGATTCCCGCCGTGCTGTTGCCACTCGTCTGGTTCCGCCGCAACAGCGTGCGCGCGCGCTGGCGCAACATCATCGATCCGGTGCTACTGGAACATCTGATCGTCGGCGACACGAAGCGCCGCGTGATTCAGCCGGTTCACACGGTGGCTCTGCTGCTCGGCATCGGCGCGCTCGCCGCCGCGGGGCCGACCTGGCAGCAGGAGCGCCCGCCGTTCAATCAGGACAAGGCGCCGCTCGTCGTCGTGCTTGAACTGGCGCATTCGATGGACGCAACCGATGTCGCGCCCACGCGGCTCGAGCGTGCCAAACAGAAGGTGCTCGACCTCGCGAAGGCGCGCAAAGGCGCACGCACCGGGCTGGTGGTGTTCGCCGCGACGGGCCACCTCGTTGTGCCGCCCACCGAAGACCCGGCCATGCTCGAACTGTATGTGCCCGCGCTGTCACCGTCGCTGATGCCGCGCGACGGCAAGAACGCCACCGCCGGACTCGATGCGGCCGAGCGCCTTCTGGCGAACGATCCCACCGCGGGCACGATTGTTTTCATGAGCGACGGCTTCGATACGAGTCAGACCGACGCCTTCGTGCGAAAGGCCAAATCGCTTCGCCATCAACTATTGTGGCTGGCGGTCGGCACGGAAAACGGCGGGCCGATACGCGGCCCCGACGGCACGATCGCCATGGACCCCGAAGGCCACCCGCTGATGGGGACCTTCGATGCTGACGCGATCCGCAAGGTAGCGAACGAAGCTGACATTCCGCTCGCCAGCATGCGCGTGGATGACGACGACGTGGTGTGGGTCCAGCATCGTGCGCAGGCCTATCTGGCGCAAGAGGAGGAGTCGAAGATCGTGCCGCGCTGGAAAGAAACGGGCTACTGGCTCGTGATTCCGTTGCTGCTGCTCGCGCTGTGGAGTTTCCGGCGGGGCTGGACCGTCAAGTGGCTTCCTGTGGTGCTGATCTCGCTAGCCTTCAGCGCTATTCCTCGTCACGCACAAGCCGGAGAGTGGCACTGGATCGACCTGTTCGCTACGCACGATCAGCAGGGCCGTTGGAATTTCGAGCACGGCAACTACAAGGTGGCCGCGCAACGCTTCGACGATCCGATGTGGAAGGGTCGCGCGCAATATCTCGCGGGCGACTATACCGGCGCCCTCGAAAGTTTTTCGCGTCTGAAGACGGCACAAGCGTATTTCTACATGGGCAACACGCTCGCGCATCTCGACGACTACGCCGCCGCCCTCAAGGCGTACGACAACGCGCTCAAACTTCAGCCTGCGCTGCCCCAGGCCGCAGTCAATCGGGACTTCCTGCAACGACTGCTGGCGAAAGACGAGCAGGATGAGATGGACCCGGAGGAGGATCCGCCCGATCAGGTTCAGGCCGACAAAAAGAAAGGGCGGGGCACGTCGACCGTGATCGAGGGGGCGCCGCGTCCGAGCGAAGAACTCTGGATGCGCAATCTGAATACATCGCCGGCCGTGTTTCTACAACAGCGCTTTGAACAGGAATCCACAGCAACAGGAGCGGGCGCGCCATGACAGCGTTTTTCCGACGGCTTCTGATCGTCATCGCGTGGCTTGGCGCCGCTTGCGCTTTAACGCCGGCCTTTGCCGACCCCGCACCGCGCATCATGGTTCGTGCGCATCTCGACCCCGCGGGTCCGGTCGTGGCGGGCAGCGAGGTCAAGCTCGTCGTCGACCTGCTGACGACCACATGGTTTACCGAAGCGCCGAACTGGCCGCTCTTTACTGTTGCCGATGCGATCGTGACCTTGCCGGACGAGCAGGCCGACAACCTTTCTGAAGACATCGGCGGCGTGCACTGGTTTGGCGTGAGCCGGGCCTATCGCATTGCGCCTCAGGCGGGCAAGACTTACGACATTCCGCCTGTTGCGATTGCCGTGTTCCCGGGTGGTGGTGCCAACACCCCGGTGCAGGTCATGACGCCCGCGCTTAAGCTCGTGACGACTTTGCCGCCGGGTGCGCAGGACATGGCCGTATTCTTTCCGACGACGGGGCTCACGGCCACGCAGACAGTTGAACCACCGAAGCAGGCGCTTCGGGTCGGCGATTCGATCACGCGCACCATCACGCAACGCGCAGCCGGCACTGAATCGATGCTGATTCCGCCGGTGAGTCTGGGCGAGGTCGATGGCCTGAAGCGCTACGCTAAAGCGCCCACGACGCGCAACATTGTGCAGGACCGGGTGGGGCTGGTCGCGGGCGAGCGAACCGACAGCGTGACCTACATCGCCGATCACAACGGCCGGTTCAAGCTGCCGCCTGTGAAGATTGAATGGTGGAACACGAAGACGCAAAAGAAAGAGACGATCGAGTTGCCGGGGGCGACGTTTTCCGCATCCGCAGGGCACGAGAAACCCCTCTTTGAGATCCCTGCCGATGTGATGAGCCAAGGTCTGCCGCACAGGATCATTGTGATTCACGGTGGGCAGTTGACCGCCGGCTGTGCGATCGTGCTGGGGCTTATCATGGCAATCTGGGCGCGCGCGCGAGTCGCAACGTTCTTGCGGCGCGCAAGGAAGGGCGCGAGCGAAGCACACAGGCGCTACCTTGAAGGCGACGCCGTTGCATGGCGCAGGCTTTGCCGTGTTGCTCGTCAAGGTGATTGGCAGCGGACCATTCCGGCTTTGTATCGCTGGATGGACAGAACATATGACTTTGGACGTCCGGCTCGGCTGGAAAGCCTTCCTCGCGCAGACGACGCTAGCGTCGCTGAACTGGTCGACGCTGTGACCGTGCACTATGCCGGAGGTGTCGCGCGCGACCTTAGCTGGGAGCATGCGGAAACTGCGTTGCGGCAGGCTGCGAAAACGGCAAGGTTGCAAAAGCTTGAAACGAGATCGCTTCCACCGCTCAATAATTTTTAGGCACATAAAGAGACCTGCCCGGTAATCACCCCCTTGGAAGTGGCATGGGCGGCCAATGTTCCAGCTTCGGATTCGAAGTTGGGATCGTGAGGCCAGAGGGTTTTCACCGGGGCCATCACCCACCCGCATCGGGTGGGTAACCGCAAATTTGCACCGGGACGCTGCATTGCAATCCTATACTCGGGCAGATGCGTTCCGTAGTGACGACCTATGTCGCCTGACTTTGCTCACGTTCTTTGGTCTCTTTAGTCTTCCCAGCATGTCCGATTCCGGTGAACACCCAGTAAACGTGCGCGTCTCGCCCAGCCTTGCGTTCGAGGCCGTGACGGGTACGAGGCTGATTCCGCCTCGTGGCGCACGGCAACTCATGCCGCGCGAAGCCTTGATGGCGCGGCTGCTCAACGCGCGACGGCAGCGTTGCGTGGTGATCCAGGGGCCGGCCGGGAGCGCCAAAACCAGCACAATGCTGGCCCTGAGGCAGGCCATGCTGACGTTGGACTTCGACGTGGCCTGGCTTTCGCTTGCTCCCGAGGACGATGACCTGACCGCGTTCTTTCACGGTCTGCTCGCGAGCCTTGCTACCGTGGATCCGGCGATCGCGCGCGAAGCGGAACTGCTGGTTGGCCGTGAGAGCGACGAGACCGCGGTTGAACACTGGGTGATCACACTCGTTCGCGGTATGGCTCGCCGCAAGCGCGAGCTGGTCCTGATGCTCGACGACGTTCATTACCTTCAGAGCCCCCGGATTCTCGAGGCATTGCGCTGGCTGCTCGACTACGCACCACCGCAGCTTCACGTGGTGTTGGCTTCACGGCGGGCGCTGCCCATCTCGCTGGCGCGCCTGCGCTCACAGGGCCTCGCGACGGAACTCGATCGACAGGATCTGCGCTTTTCGGCCGAAGAGTCGGAGCGGTTCCTGCGCGAGCAACTGGGTGACATCGCAAAGCGGGATGCGCAGGTCGTGCATGAACTGACCGACGGCTGGGCGGCGGGCCTGCAGTTGTTCGCGATCGACCTGAAGACCCGGAAAGGCGCGGCTTTCGCGCCAGCGACCGTGCGCGATGCCGAAACCTTCGCGCGCTACTTTGAACGCGAGGTGCTGGTGCGCCTCGCCCCCGACGATCTTCTTCTGCTCACCCGCGCGGCGCTATGCGAACGATTTTGCGCGCGCCTCTGTGCAAGTTTGATGCGGCATCCGGGCTCCGTTGGAGACGTCGGCTCCCGACTCAGTCGGCTGGAAGGAAACAATCTGTTCATCACCCGGATGGGTGTGGGACAGGAGGGCGAAACCTGGTATCGCCTGCATCCTCTACTGCGCGAGGTCTTGCAGCGCCGGGTCGCCGCACTGCCCGCTGCGGAACGACGCGAACTGCACGCGGCAGCCTGGCAATGGCTCAGTGTGCAAGGTTATGTCGACGAAGCGGTGCATCATGCCGTGCTGGCAGACAACGCACAGGCGGCTGCCGACCTCGTGGAAGGGTGTGCGCACGATCTGCTCGCGCGAGGCGAACTCCGGCAGCTTGCAGGCCTGGTGCGCCGGCTACCCCCGGCGCAGATTGCGGGGCGCTTCGATTTGCGCGTGATCACGGCGTATCTGCAAATGTATGCGGGCGAAACGGACGCGCTCATGCAGAGCATTCAGCAGATCGCAGCGCGCAGCGAGCGACCGGATCCGCGTCAGCGCTACGCGCTCGCGCTGCTTCGCGGCGGCCTGGCGCTACAGCGCGACGATACGGATTCGGTCGTAGCATTATTGCCGGAACTACAGCGCGTCCCGCCAGATGCGGACGATTTCACCCGAGCGGGTCGCGGCAATATCCTCTCGTGGATGTTTATCCATCGCGGCGAGTACGAACAGGCGCGCAAGGTGCTGGAGGAGGGGGCGCCGCATGGTGGCGCACCGCGCGGCATCCTGCTCGGCCGTTGCATGAGTGGCATGACGCACGCCGCCGAGGGGCAGGTGCTACTCGCCGAGCGGGTGTTTTGCGACGTGCTGGCGGAGGCGGAGAAGCAAGGCCCGGCCTACGTCGGCATTGCGTGTATGGCCGCCGCGCTGCTTGGCGAGGCGCTTTACGAACTGAACGATGTCGATGCCTCGTTCAGACTGTTGGACGAGCGTATCGACGTGCTCGAGCGTGTGTCGATTCCGGACACGGTCTTGCGGGCTCTGATGGCGCTTGCCAATGCGCACTGGTTCGCGGGCCGTCGGCTCGAGGCGGGCGATTGCCTCGAACGACTCGAAGACTACGCGAAGCGTCACGGTGTGGATCGGCTCCTCGCCAACGCACTATGCTTGCGCTCACGCTGGCTGCTGGAAGATGGACGTCTTGATGAAGCCGAGGCGGCGCTGCTGCGCTGCGAAGCGCTGGCGGCGCGTTATGCCGGCGCGGTACGCAGCACAGCTTGGGAAATCAGCGTCTGCGCCGACCTCGCGCGTATTCGCATGTGCCTGCATCTGAACGATTTCGACGGCGCGATGAACCGGCTGATGCCCCTCAGCGCACTGTCCGAAGCGGGAGGGCGGTGGTGCCGCGTAGCCGGGCTGCGCTTGCAGATGTCGATTGCCGAGAAGGGACGGCACAACGATAGAGCGGCTCGTGAGCATCTGGTCGAGGCTTTGCGCCTGGGCCACCGGCTAGGGTTGATGCGCAGCCTGCTCGACGAACTCGGTACAGGTCGGCAAATTCTCGAAACCCTGCCGCAGGAACAGGGCTTCGACCCCGTCCTGGCGTTCTACGCCCAGCGGCTGATCGATGCCGGGCAGGCAACGGCGCCTGTCGCACCACAAACGGCCGCGATGCACGTGCCGATCCAGTCGCTTAGCGAACGTGAGAATGAAGTGCTGGGTCTGCTGGCGCTTGCGCTACCCAACAAGAAGATTGCGCGTGTCATGGACGTTTCGCTCGACACGGTGAAGTGGCACCTGAAGAACATCTACAGAAAGCTGGAAGTGTCAGGCCGCGACGGCGCCGTCGCGAAGATGCGCGACGCAAACGCGTGATAGCCGCTTTCTCACTCGCGCCCATCCATTTACCCCACCCCACTCCACGGGGGTAGGCTTGCTCTCCACCCCCGCCGCGCACAATGCGTTTATGGAAGCAGCCGGCCGATGAACCCGGTCCGCGCTGCCAACGCATTTAATCGATGAGGAGCGTGCGGTGGAAATCAAACGTAATGTCTATCGCGAGGATCACGAGATGCTGCGTGAAACCGCGCGGCGTTTCTTCGAGCGTGAATGCCTGCCGCGTCAGGCTCAGTGGGACGCGGCGGGTTGCGTCGATCGTGAGACCTGGCTGAAAGCCGGCCGGGAAGGTTTGCTGTGCGTGACCGTGCCGGAAGAATACGGCGGCGGAGGTGGCGATTTCGGGCATTCGGCGGTCGTCGCGGAAGAGTTGCATCGTTCGGGCGTCTCGGGCTTCAGCTATTCCGTGCACTGCGATATCACCGCGCCTTACATCGTGCGGCTCGGCACGGAAGAACAGAAACGCAACTGGCTGCCGGCGATCTGCCGGGGCGAGAAGATTCTGGCCATTGCCATGACTGAGCCTGGGACCGGCTCCGACCTGAAGTCGATCCGCACGACGGCGGTACGTGATGGCGATGACTACATCATCAACGGCAGCAAGACCTTCATCTCGAACGGTCTCAATTGCGACATGGTGGTGGTGGTCTGCAAGACCGACCCATCGGCGGGTGCGAAGGGCGTGAGCCTCATTATGGTCGAGACGGACCGCGCGGGTTTTCGCCGGGGCCGCAAGCTGGAGAAAGTGGGGCAGGCTGCGGCCGATACCGCTGAACTCTTCTTCGACAACGTGCGCGTGCCGGCTGGCAACCTGATCGGCAACGAGAACGGCGGCTTCATCCACCTCATGGAAGAACTGCCGCAAGAGCGTCTGATCATCGCAGTGTATTGCGCCGCGAAGCTGGAACGGCAACTCGAATTGACGCTGCAGTACGTGAAAGATCGCCGCGCGTTCAATCAGACCGTATGGGATTTTCAGAACACCAAATTCAAGTTGGCCGATGTGAAGGCCCAGGCCGTCGCGGTCCGCACGCTCGTCGACTACTACATCCGCGAGCACATGGAGCGCAAGCTCACGCTGCAGGAAGCGGCGATCGCGAAGCTGTTCGCGACCGAAACGATGTGGAAGTGCATCGACGAGATGGTCCAGCTGCACGGCGGTTACGGCTACATGCTGGAGTACCCCATTGCGCGCGCTTTTGCCGATATGCGGGTAACACGCATCTTCGGCGGCACCAGCGAGGTGTTGCGCGATCTGATCTCGCGCAAGCTGTAAGTCTCCTTACCTTTCAGGAAGCATCATGAGCGAAAAAGTACTGGTAGCAGGCGTCGGCATGATTCAGTTCGCCAAGCCCGGCGCAAGCCAGAGCTACATTGAAATGGGCGCCGAAGCGACGCGCCGCGCGCTGGCCGATGCCGGCATTGCCTACGATCTCGTGCAGCAGGCGTTCGCCGGCTACGTCTACGGGGACTCCACGTGCGGTCAAACCGCGCTGTACGAAGTGGGCATGACGGGTATCCCCATTGTCAACGTCAACAACAATTGCTCGACGGGATCGACCGCGCTGTATCTCGCCCGTCAGGCCATCGCCACCGGCGACGCCGACTGCGTGCTGGCGCTGGGTTTCGAGCAGATGCAGGCCGGTGCGCTGAAGTCGCACTGGGACGACCGCCCGGTGACTCGCGCCCGGTTCGTACCGATCATGCATGGTCTCACCGCCGACCTCGCACATCTTCCGCAGGCGCTGCGCACGTTCGGTGGCGCGGGACGCGAACACATGCAGCGCTACGGCACGCGCATGGAGACGTTTGCCGCGGTGCGCGCCAAGGCGAGCCGTCACGCTGCGAACAACCCGCTGGCGTTGTTTCGCAAACAGCTCACGACCGAAGACGTCATGAACGACACGGTGCTGATGCCTGGCGTGATGACGCGTCTGATGGCCTGTCCGCCGACTTGCGGCGGCGCCGCCGCGATCCTGGTCTCCGAGCGCTTTGCGAAGAAGCACAACTTGCGCACGGGTGTGCAAATCGTTGCGCAGTCGCTTACTACTGATCCACCCGCTTCGTTCGACCCGCCGTCGATGCTCAACTACGTCGGTACGCACATGACGCGTTCGGCCGCGAACAAGGTCTACGAGAAAGCCGGCATCGGACCTGAAGATGTCGACGTGTGCGAACTGCACGACTGTTTCGCGCACAACGAAGTCATCTGCTACGAATCGCTTGGGTTCTGCCCGGAGGGCGGCGCGGAGAAGTTCGTCAGCGACGGCGACAACACGTATGGCGGGAAGGTGGTGGTCAATCCGTCGGGCGGCCTGCTTTCCAAGGGACATCCATTGGGCGCGACCGGCCTCGCGCAGTGCTATGAGCTGACGCATCAGTTGCGTGGCACCGCCGACCAGCGCCAGGTGCAAGGCGCAAAGCTTGCGCTTCAACACAACCTCGGCCTTGGCGGCGCTTGCGTGGTCACGCTGTACGGAAAGCACTGAGCCGCGGGTACCGAACGGTGGGCGCGTCGTGCCTTACGCGAACTTACGTAATAAATAGTACTGAGGATTCGCCATGCAGCAGATTTGCAAAAATCGCGTTGTTGTCATCACCGGCGCCGGACGAGGCCTCGGACGTGAATACGCGCTGGAGTTCGCCCGGCAGGGCGCGAAAGTCGTCGTCAACGACCTCGGTGGTAAAGGCGACGGCTCCGGCTCGGCGAGCGGCCCCGCGCTCGACGTGGTCGCCGAAATCGAAGCGCTCGGCGGCGAAGCCGTCGCCAACTTCGACGACGTAGCCGACTGGGCTGGTGCAAAGAATATGATCGACACGGCTATTTCCGTCTACGGCGGACTCGATGTGCTGGTCAACAACGCAGGCATTCTGCGCGATCGCACGCTCGCCAACATGAGTGAGGAAGACTGGGACTCGGTGATTCGCGTGCACATGCGTGGGACCTTCGCGCCGTCGCGGCACGCCGCCGCATACTGGCGCGATGAGGCCAAGGCCGGGCGCGCGCGGGCGGCGCGGTTGATCAACACCAGTTCGTCGTCGGGGCTTTACTGCAACCCGGGTCAGGCGAATTATGGCGCGGCGAAAGCGGGCATCGCAGCCATGTCGGTGATTGCGGCGCGTGAACTGGAGCGTTACGGCGTGACCGTGAACGCGATTTATCCGACGGCGATGAGTCGCCTGACCGAAGACATCTTCGCGACCCGGCGCGACGAATTTACCGCCGGTGCGGCACCCGGCTTCGAACCGCTTGACCCCAGCAACGTCGCGCCGCTAGTGGCATGGCTCGGCAGTGACGCGTCGAGCGGTGTCACCGGCCGGGTATTCGGCGTGCGTGGCGGCCGCATCACGGTGGCTGAAGGCTGGAGTGCCGGTCCGCGCATCGAGAAGGAAGGGCGCTGGGACGCCGCGGAACTTGGCGCGCTGATACCGGAGATGGTGCAAGAAGCGGCGCCGAACGCATTGACCTCCGGCGAGATTCCGGCAACCGTGGCATAAGCGCCTAAAATCGTCTCGCAGCGCAGGAGAGCATCCATGAGTGGCACCCCGAAGTACCTCGGCGACCATGCGGAATTGAGCCCGGATAAGGCCGCTGCGATCAATAGCACGAGCGGCGACGTTCTGACCTATCGCGAACTCGATGAGCGCTCCAATCGCTTCGCGCAGTGTTTGTACGCCGCGGGGCTGCGGCGCGGCGACCATATCGCGATGGTGCTCGAGAACAATATGCGCTGCTTCGAGGTGTGTTGGGCGGCGCTGCGTTCCGGTCTGATGATCACGCCGGTCAATCGATATCTGACCGCGTCGGAAGCGGCCGGCATTATCGAGGACAGCAATGCGCAAGTGGTGGTCAGTTCGTATGCCATGCGTGAGCTTGCGACCGAACTGACCGGCATGATGCCGACGTGCCGCTCGCGGCTGATGGTCGACGGCACCATCCCCGGCTGGGACAGCTACGAAGCCCTCACGGATCGATACCCCGCGACGCGTCTTGCCGACGAATGGCTGGGCGCCACGATGATCTATAGCTCAGGCACAACCGGCCGCCCCAAGGGCATCATTCGTGCGCAGCCCCAAGGCCGGGTAACCGAAGGTTCCGGTTCCGCGCGCCGCCCGCAGTTCGAGCGTTATGGCTTCGACGCGCAAACCGTTTATTTGTCCCCCGCGCCGCTTTATCACACCGCGCCGCTTGGCTACGGGCTCGAGACGCAGTTCGGCGGCGGCACGGTGGTCTTCATGGAGAAGTTCGACCCGCTCGAGGCGCTGCAGGTGATCGAGCGCTATCGCGTCACGCACAGCCAGTGGGTGCCGACCATGCTGATCCGCCTGCTCAAGCTCGGCCCCGTGGCGCGCAATTCATTCGACCTGTCGAGCCATCGGGTGGCGATCCATGCGGCCGCGCCGTGCCCGCAGGAGATCAAGCGGCAGATGATCGACTGGTGGGGGCCGATCATCGAGGAGTATTACTCGTCGACCGAAGGCAACGGCGTGACGACGCTCAATACCGAGGAGTGGCTCGCGCATCCCGGCTCGGTTGGCCGCGCGCTGCTTGGCATCATTCATATCTGCGACGACGACGGCAATGAGCTGCCGGTGGGGGAGACCGGACTCGTCTATTTCGAACGCGACCAGTTGCCGTTCCACTACCACAACGATCCGGACAAGACCCGTGCCGCACAACATCCGCGCCATCCGGGCTGGACAGCCGTCGGCGATATTGGTCATGTCGATAGCGACGGCTATCTGTACCTGACCGATCGCAAGGCGTTCATGATCATCTCGGGCGGTGTCAACATCTATCCGCAGGCGATCGAAGACGCGCTAGCCGTGCATCCTGATGTGCAGGATGCGGCGGTGATCGGCGTGCCTGATGTCGAGATGGGCGAACAGGTCAAAGCGATTGTTGAACTGGCACCTGGCATAGCGCCATCGGACGCAGTCGTGGAACAACTGTTGGCCTATCTGCGCACGCGGGTGGCGCGCTACATGGTGCCGCGCTCGATCGACTTCATCGACGTCATGCCGCGACTGCCTACCGGCAAGCTATACAAGCAGGCGCTGCGTGAACGCTATGTTGTGCGAACGGAGCGCGCGAATTCATAGCCCGTGGCAGTGAGGCGACTACAAAGAAAACCTGGAGTGAGACGTGAACAACCTGTTGGATGCTTTTCACCTGACGGCGCTGCCCGCTGAAGCAGAAGCCTTCCGCGCGGAAGTGAAGCACTTTCTTGCCGAACACCTCCCGCCGGCGCCTGTCGACGTTCGTGCCCGTTCGTGGATGGGCTTCGACGCGGACTTCAGCCGGCGCCTCGCTGCACGCGGCTGGATCGGGCTGACCTTGCCGGCCAGTTACGGCGGCGCGGGCATGGACGCGTTCCGTCGCTTCGTGCTGGTCGAAGAACTGTTGGCGGCGGGTGCGCCAGTCGCCGCGCACTGGATTGCCGACCGTCAAAGCGGTCCGCTGATTCTGCGCTACGGCACCGAGGCGCAGAAGGACTTCTACTTGCCGCGCATCTGTGCCGCGAGCGCGTTTTTCTGCATCGGCATGAGCGAGCCCGACTCGGGCTCCGATCTCGCCAGCGTGCGAACTCGCGCTGTGCGTTGCGAAGGCGGCTGGCGTTTGACCGGTCGTAAGATCTGGACGACTAATGCGCAGCACTGCCAGTACATGATCGCGCTCGTGCGATCGTCAGGCGTGCCGGAAGACCGGCAGAAGGGCTTGTCGCAATTCATTGTCGATCTTTCGCTGCCGGGGGTGGATGTGCGGCCGATCGTCGACCTGACTGGCGATGCGCACTTCTCCGAAGTGACTTTCGACGACGTTTTCCTCGCCGACAATACGTTGATCGGCGACGAGGGCGGCGGCTGGCAGCAGGTGACGGCCGAACTCGCCTTCGAACGTAGCGGTCCCGAACGGCTCTATTCGAGCGTCGTGCTGCTCGACTGCTGGCGCGCACATCTGCGCCGCCACGGCGCGAGCGACGCCGAACTCACCTTGCTCGGCAGCTTCGCGACGCAACTGGCCACGCTGCGCTGCCTGTCGATCGCGGTCACGGCGAGGCTTGCGCAAGGCGAGAGCCCGGTGGTCGAGGCAGCGCTCGTCAAGGACATCGGCACCGAGTTCGAACAGGCCATTCCCGCGCAACTGGAAGCCGCGATCAGCGCGGACCCCTCGCAGTCTATCGACCCCGAGCTTTATCGTACGGTGGCCTACCTCAGCCAGATTTCGCCGACCTTCTCGCTGCGCGGTGGCACGCGCGAGGTGCTGCGCGGCATGATCGCGCGTGGCCTTGGTTTGCGCTAACCCATCCGGACCAGGAAAGAGACCTGCATGTTTACCGAAGCTATCGAAGCTATCCTGCGCGACCGCGCCACGCCCGAGGCAATCCGGGCGATCGAGAACGGCGGCGCTCCCGCGTCACTCTGGAGCGCAGTCGAGGAGGCCGGATTTCTGGAGTTGCTGACGCCGGAAAGCGCGGGCGGCGCTGGATTGTCGCTGTCGGCGATTGCGCCGGTTTTCACGGCCTTTGGACGTTATGCAGTACCCGTGCCGCTCGCGCAGAGTATCGCGGCGCGAGCGCTGTTGCGCGACACCGGGAGCGCGGTGCCTGCCGGCATGACGACGTTCGCCGGCGCCTGTCGCCGTCGCGAGGACGGCTCATTGGTGGCGCCGCTGGTGCCGTTCGGCATGACCTGCGATCACGTGCTGGCCAACGTCGACGGGGATCTGGTGCTGCTCGACGCAGCACGAGCCGAACGCAAGCCTTGCGGCGTGCACGGCAGCTTGTCCGGCGCGCTGAGTTGGCGTTTCGATGCTGTCCCCGCACCGCTTGCCTCGAATGGCGAAGAGGTGCTGCTGTTCAGCGCTGCGATTCATGCGGCCGCCATCGCCGGTGGGATGGATCGCGTGTTCGCCATGACGCTGCAGTACTGCAACGATCGCTCGCAATTCGGTAAGTCGATTGGCAAATTCCAGGCGGTTCAGCATCAGTTGAGCGTAATGGCCCAGCACGTGGCGTCGGCTGGCATGGCATCCGAACTGGCGTTCTCCGGCGCGGGTGCCGTTCCTGAGCGGCTCGCGACGGCGATCGCCAAAGCGCGCACGAGCATGGCGGTGACGCTGGTGGCATCGACGGCGCATGCGTTGCATGGCGCAATCGGCGTCACCGCCGAATACGATCTCCAGCTCTATACGCGCAGGCTGCACGAATGGCGCATGGCCGATGGCTCGGAGGCGTTCTGGAATCGCATGGTGGGGAACGCAGTACTCACGCAGGAGCAGGCCACGATCGTCGACTTCGCGCGAACCGCGCCATACGGCATGGCCGCGTGAGCGAACGAATGGCTGACAGCCCGTCCGTTTGCGCCTCTTTGGCGTTTGCGGAAAACCTTTACCGCAGCAAAGACGATTAGACATCCTATGAGCCAATTTCTGAACTACGAACAGGACGAACACATCGTCACGCTGACGATGAACGAACCGGAGCGCCGCAATCCGCTCACCGGCAACACGGCGGTGGAGGAGTTTCTGGCGGCGATCGGACGCATCGAAGCTGACCGTTCCGTGCGGGCCGTCATCCTGACGGGTGCCGGCACGGCGTTCTCGTCGGGCGGCAATATCCGCGACATGGAGCGGCATGCGTCGGGCAGCGTGCCCGGTATGGAAATCCGCCAGGACTACCGGCGCGGCATTCAGCAACTGCCGCTGGCGTTGTTCAATCTCGAGGTGCCGGTCATCGCCGCCGTGAACGGCGCGGCAATCGGTGCGGGACTCGATCTCGCCTGCATGTGCGACATCCGCATCGCATCCGAGCTCGCAAAATTCGCCGAGAGCTTCGTCAAGCTGGGCATCATTCCCGGCGACGGTGGCGCGTGGCTGCTGCCACGCATCATTGGTTTGTCGCGCGCCGCGGAGCTGACCTTCACCGGCCAGATGATCGATGCGCAACAGGCGCTCGAATGGAATCTGGTTTCCCGCGTCGTGCCGCACGATGCGCTGCTCGCGACCGCGCAGGGCCTCGCACGCTCGATTGCCGCCAATCCTCCCCATGCCGTGCGGCTTGCGAAACGGTTGTTGCGCGAAGGCATGCATTGCCGTCTGGATACGCTGCTGGAAATGTCGGCGGCTTATCAGGCACTCTCGCATCAGACGGCCGATCATCGTGAAGCTGTGTCGGCGTTCATTGAAAAACGGCCGCCGTCGTTCAATGGTTAGAACGCCCGCCGATCGTCCGCTGCGCGATGCCGCAGCGCGTGCAACGGCTCTCGCGAGGCGGTGATCATGCAGGGCTTTCGCACACGCATTACCGATTGCTTCGGCATCCGGCATCCGATCCTGCTGGGCGGCATGCATCACCTTGGCGAGTCGGGCATCGTTGCGGCCGTTGTGAATGCGGGCGCGATGGGCTTTATTACCGCGCGTTCATTCAGCAACGCGGATGCATTGCGCGCCGATTTGCGCCGCTGCAGGACGCTGACTGATGGTCGGCCCTTCGGTGTGAATTTGACGTTGTCACGCCGCGCCGATCTGAATCGCGACGTCGCCGACTGGATCAGGATTGCGCTCGAAGAAGGCGTGCGTCACTTCGAAAGCGCGGGTGCTTCACCCGAGCAACTGATCGAACCGATTCAACGCGGCGGCGGCTTGCTGATCCACAAATGCCCGAGTGTGCGCCATGCATTGAGTGCACAACGCCTCGGTGTGGATGCGGTCGCGCTGGTCGGCCTTGAAGAAGGCGGACATCCTGGTGCCAATCAGTTGTCCGCATTCGTGAACGGCGCTTATGCGCTGGAGCAGATTCGTATTCCGCTCGTGATCGGCGGTGGCATCGGCAATGGGCGGCAGATCGCCGCCGCCCTTGCGCTTGGCGCCGAGGGTGTGGTGATGGGCAGCCGCTTCATGGTCGCCTCGGAAATCATTGCACACGATGCGTTGAAACAGCGCATCGTCGCCGCCGACGCGCATTGCTCGACCGCGATCCTCGCTTCGCTCGGCGACACCTGGCGTGTGCTGGACAACGAGGCCGCGCGCGAGGTCCAGCGGCTCGAAGCCACGGGCGCTCGCCGGCACAGCGACTTCGGCGATCTCATCCTGTCATCACGGACGCGGCAACGCGTCTATCAGGACGGCGATGTCGAGGCCGGCATCGTATCGCTCGGTCCGGCGGGCGGCTTTGCGGACGCGATCGTTCCGGCCGCGCAGATCGTCGAGCAATTGATGAGCGATGCGGCGCTCGCTGCACGCGCGTTTGCGCAGCGCGTTGTCAACGTGGACGCAAGCTGCTGTTCGGCGCCAGTGGCCTGAGCTATATGCGTCGCCAACGCGTGCAAGATCCTGCGCGGTCCGCGGTGCGGCTCTCTGAATTGCACATACACAGCCAAGGAGACAAGCATGTATTTGACCCAGGGCCTGCATCGCTCGCTGCAGCAGAACCCGGACCGGTTGGCGATTTCGTTCAAGGGGCGCCGACGGACTTTTCGTGAATTCGCGGATCGGGTTGCGCGCCTGGCTACCGCGTTGCGTGGGATCGACATGGCGGAGGGCGACCGGGTCGGCATGCTCGCGCTCAATTCGGACCGTTACCTCGAATACGTGATGGGCGTGTGGTGGGGCGGCGGTGTGCTGAACCCGGTCAACATCCGTTGGAGCGCGGCGGAAATCGCGTATTCGCTGGATGATTGCGACACGCGCATCCTGATCGTCGACGACCACTTTGCCGATATCGCGCGGGAGGTTTGCGCGCTTCTACGGACCGCGCCGATCCTGATTCATGCCGGCGAAGGCGCGGCGCCACCGGGCATGCTCTCGTTCGATGCATTGATTGCAGCGGCAGTGCCGATGCAGGACGCCGGCCGGGGCGGCGCGGATCTCGCATGCATCATGTACACCGGCGGCACGACCGGTTTTCCTAAGGGCGTGATGCAGACGCATCTGAACATGTGGTCGTCATGCATCATGCGGATCGCCGAATCTGCGCCGCTCCCCGGTACTGCCGTGCTGCACGCTGCGCCGTTTTTCCACGTGGCCGGGCTTGGGCGCGCGCTCGTACAGTTCATCGCCGGCGAGGCCCACGTGATCATCCCGGCTTTCGACGCGGGCGACGTGCTCAAGGCGATCGGCGAAGAGCATGTCTGCGATGTGCTGCTCGTGCCAACCATGATCCAGGCGGTGCTGAATCATCCTGATTTCGCCACGACCGACCTGACAGGTCTGAAGCGGCTCACCTACGGCGCATCACCGATCCCGGAGTCGCTGCTCGACCGGGTGATCGAACGCCTGCCCGGCGTCGGGCTGTCGCATTCGTATGGGATGACAGAGGCGTGTCCGAGCATTTCGGCCAATTCGCCTTCCAACCACGATGAAGCAGGGCGAAGGAGCGGCCTGTACCGCTCGATCGGTCGCGGCTTGCCGGGCCTGATGGTGAGGGTGGTCGATGCCGGCGGCGAGGAGGTTCCGCGCGGCACGGTCGGCGAGATCGTCGTGCGCGGGCCGAACGTCATGGCGGGTTACTGGAAGAAGCCCGAGGAAACCGCGCGGGCCGTTCGCGACGGTTGGCTCCATACAGGCGACGGCGCTTATATGGACGCGCAGGGCTACCTGTACATCGTGGACCGCATCAAGGACATGATCGTCAGCGGGGGCGAGAACGTTTACACCGCCGAGGTGGAGAGTGTGATCGTCCGCCATCCCGCGGTCGCGACGTGCGCCGTTATCGGGATTCCGCACGACGTGTGGGGCGAAGCCGTTCATGCCGTGGTGGTGTGCAAGCCCGGCGTGACGCTCAGCGAAGACGACATCCGCGGACATTGCCGCCAGTTCATCGCCGCCTACAAGTGTCCGAAGACCGTTGAGTTCCGGGAGCAACTGCCGTTGTCGGCTGCCGGCAAGATTCTGAAGCGGGACATCCGCGCGCCGTACTGGGCGGGCAGGCAACGCGCCGTCAATTAACCCGCCTCGCCGCCCGGTCGGGGTGGTCAGGGTTCGCGTGCGTTGCTGCGCATTCACTCCCACTTCCAGCGCCCGGGTCCGGTCGAACTGCACGAAGACGACCGCCCGTTTAATCCACCCGCGCTACAAACTGCATCGTAGCCGTCACCTCCAACGGCATCGTTCAGGACTGGAATGTACTGCTCAACGCGAAACGCTTCGAAGTCGTTTCGTTCACTGTGCCGGCTCATCTCCCCATTGGCTCGTACGTTACTACCAACAAAAAGGTGGCCACGATATTTTTTTGTCCGTGGTTACCCGCGGTCTGGTTGGTGGCGGCTTTCGCATGAGCATTCGAGTGTCAATGCATGATCACCTACCCGCGTAGGGTGGGTGGCGAACTATTGCTTGCCATCAGCCATCCTGTCGCAATTACTATGTACCCACACGGACGGCAGACAATTGCCACGGCCAGGAACATCACAGGAGTACGAACGGTGCGAAAACTGACCAGGGAGTGGCACATGGTATGGCGGTATAAAAATCCCTTCAGGTGATTGTTTCACGTGGGGGATCCCCGCAAGATGAATCGCGGCGATCGTTCACTGGCGCCACCCGCGTCGTGGCGTTCAATGCGGTTGAATACATTAGTACAACCAGTACCGAATGTCCGGCCACTACGCGGGTAAGGTGCCGCGATACAAATCTTTCCCGCTCGCAAAAATACGCTTCTTTAAGAATTAAGTTTTTCCGGTTAACTAAGTATAACTAATTTAAGAGGAGAATGATTTGTGAGGAAGTCGCTTCTGACATTGACGCTGGTGGGCATGGCAAGTGGAACCGCATTCGCGCAAAGCAGCGTAACCTTATACGGTGCTGTCGACGCTGGTCTGCTTTACGCAAGTAGAACGCTCAACGCGGAAACCGGAGGCAATGCCGGTTCGAGTTATTCGATGATCGATGGCGGTCGTCTTCCCTCGTTGTTCGGTTTCACCGGTACGGAGGATCTGGGCGGCGGCCTCAAGGCGAAGTTCAAGATCGAAAGCGGTATCAACGTCGCCACTGGTGGGCTCAACAATTCGGATGGCAATGTATTCGGACGTCAGGCCTGGGTCGCTCTGGACGGACGCTTCGGCGAGTTCAAGGCGGGGCTGCAATATTCGCCGTTCTTTCTGGCTGTAGATGAGTCGGACCCACGTTCTTTCTCTCTGTTCGGTAGTGGTGCAACCATCTATGTCGATCACGTCATCGGGACAGGCGTCTTCAATCCCAATGCAGTGTCCTATACCACGCCTCGCCTAGCCGGGTTCCAGGGCAGCGCAATGCTTGCGCTCGGCGGTACCGCCGGTGACTTCCAGGCAGGCCGACAGTATTCGGTGAGCCTGAACTACCGCAACGGCGGCCTGATGGGCAACGCAGCCATTTACGAGGGTAATGCCGGGGGCACGGCAAACACACCGGTTCCGTCCAATTTTTCCTTTGAGGGCCGCACGCTCGGTGCTTCATACGTATTCGGGCCTGTGGTCGTCAAGGCGTCGTTCGTGAACTACAAGGTCGCCGGATCGTTTAACAGCAATGTCTACAGCGGCGGACTGACCTACTACGTATCGCCCGCTCTCGATGTCAATGGTGGCGTCTATGTGACGAGCGATCGTAACAATACGTCTAATCATTCTCTAATGGCTGCTGTGGGTACCGACTATTTCCTCTCTAAATCGACTTCGCTGTATGCGCAGGTCGCAGTAGTGAACAACCACGGAGCGATGAACACGGGGATAAACATCGCGAATACTTTGTATGGTCTGCCGGGTGCGACGACGGGCGTGGATCTTGGGATACGACACACCTTCTAAGGGGAATCGAATTGCCTGCTTGAAGCTGCGAGGACCAGTCGAACGCGGTTTGGCCGTTCAGTGGCTCCGCATGTCATGAATGAAGATATTTCCATAGCACCGCGAATTTTACGGTCCGATAAGATCAGGAGACAGGTATGCCTTTAGCATCGCAGAAAATAGACGTAAAGCAGTTCATCGACGACCGAAGCTTCTCGCTATATCAATGGCTCGTCATCGCATTGTGTTTTCTGATTCTCACAGTCGACGCGTATGACATTGTCGCCATCGGCTATGCGGCGCCGTCACTCATCGGTGAGTGGCATATTACGAAAGCACAACTGGGCACGGCGATGAGTGCTGGCGTGCTGGGAATGACGGCCGGCGCGCTGCTTGGGGGCGTGCTTTCAGACTGGAGCAGCCCTAAGCGGGTGTTGGTCATCATGATGATGACGTCTGCAATTGGGAGCATCCTGACCGCTTTCGCCGGCAGCGTTGCAGTACTCGCGGGACTGCGCTTTATCACCGGCATGGGGTTGGGGGCGGCGATGCCTGTGGCTTTGACGGTTGTGTACGAATACACGCCGACTCGCCGCGGTCCGCTGCTCGTCAATTTTGTGAATTGCGGCGTCATGCTGGGTGCGGCGGCGTGCGGCCTGATTGCGGCGGTCGCAATCCCGGCGTTTGGCTGGGCGAGCATTTTCGTCATCGGCGGGGTGATACCGCTTGTCGTCGCCGTGCTGTCGATATTTGTGTTGTCCGAGCCACTTCGATTCATGGTGTCGCGGGGCTGGCCGTCTGAACGCGTGGCCGCGGTGCTGCGACGCATCGCCCCTGATGCTTCCTTCGATGGGGTTCACTTCGTGCTTTCAGAAGACGTAGAAACCCGGCAAAAGCAGGGCGTGTCGGTGATTCTGTCGCGCGGTTTCCGGTTCGGTACGCTGATGCTCTGGTGCGCGTACTTCTGTGCTGCGTTTGTGTTTTACCTGTTGAACGGCTGGATGCCGCTGTTGCTTCGAGGCAGCGGTATTACTGCCGGTCAGGCTTCGTTCATTACCAGCCTGTTCTCGCTAGGCGGTGCGGGAGGCAGCCTTTTCCTGGGGTGGTTGATGGGGCGGTTCGAGAAGAACAGGGTGGTGGCAATTGCCGTTGCCGTTGGGGCGCTGGTCCTCTGGCTACTCGGCGAGCAAAAGGGCAATCTGGCGCTCCTCGCGGTGAGCACATTTGCTGCAGGCGTGTGTGTGAATGGTGCGGTGATGTCGATGGCGGCTCTGGCTGCGTCGTTCTATCCAACCAGCGGCCGCACGACCGGCGTGTCGTGGATGACGGGCATGGGCCGGTTCGGCGGCATGTTGGGTCCGGTTGCGGGCGGGCTGATGCTGAAATTCAATCTCGACGTGAGTACGGTGTTCACGCTGCTGGCGATTCCACTGTTGATCCAGGCGGTGGCGTTGTGGCTCAAGCGTTCCGTAACCAATGGATCCGCAGCGGTCGAATACCCGTCGAACCTCGCGTGAACCGTCAAACGCTCAAGCGTGGGTCGATTCTGTGAGCTGCCTCGCGGCCTGACGAGAGGCAGCGTAACGATCCCGGGCACCGGCCTGACCCAGCGTGCTCGCGTGCCCGGGCGCTACAGCAAAAAGAGGACGTTGGAATGCCCAGCAAGATTGCCCCGCATGAAGGCGCCACGGTAGGCGCACTGTACCGTTCCGCATTTAAGGCCTTTGCGTCGCGCGAAGCCCTTGTCGGTGACGGCGTACGGTTGAGTTATGAAGAGCTTGCGTCCCGTTGCAAACGCATGGTGGCTTATTTTGAGTCCATCGGACTTCGCCACCAGGATGGCATCGGGCTACTGTCAGGCAACAGTCCTGACGCCGTCGTCGTGCTGATCGCCGCGCAACTGTTCGGACTGCGTCTTATCCCGCTACATCCGCTTGGCTCCGAACAGGACCATGCCTTTGTGCTGCGCGATAGCGAAATGAAAGCGCTGGTGGTGGACGCTGTCCGCTATGCCGGGCACGGGGCCGCATTGGCACGCCGGGGCATCGTCGAGCACGTGCTCACGCTGGGCCCGTCTTCGTTTGGAACAGACATCCGGATGGCCTCGGCCAACATGGATACTTCCGACGTGGAGTACGACACCCAGCCCGGCGACATTGCCAAGATCTCCTATAGCGGCGGCACGACGGGTCAATCAAAGGGCGTGCTTCAGCGGCATCGCACAATCGTAACGATGACACTGCAGCAACTGGCGTGCTGGGAATGGCCGGCGCAACCTCGTTTTCTGGCTGCAACGCCGATCTCCCATGCAGCGGGCGCATTCATCCTCCCCACCTTTTTGCTCGGTGGCACTGTCTTTTTTATGGACAAGTATCATCCGCAAGTATTCCTCGAGACTATTCAAGCCCACGGCATTACCTGCACGTTTCTTGTGCCCAGCCAGATCTACGGACTGCTCGACTCGCCGGTCCTCGGCGAGTACAACCTGGCGAGTCTGCAACGTCTCTGGTACGGGGCTTCTCCCATCACGCCCGCGCGTCTGGCAGAGGGCCTGCAGAAGTTCGGTCAGATTTTTGGGCAGATATATGGTCAGGTGGAAGCCCCAATGACGGTGAGTTATCTGCGCGCGGACGAGCACGATCTTGCGAGGCCGCATCTGCTGGCTTCCTGTGGCCGTGTACTTCCCGGCAACGACGTCAAACTGCTCAACGCTGATCACGCGGAAGTGCCACCCGGTGAGATCGGTGAGCTGTGCGTGCGTGGGTCGCTGGTCATGTCGGGTTACCTGAAGAGGCCGGACGAAACTGACAGGGTCTTCGCCGGAGGCTGGCTGCACACGGGCGACATGGCACGTATGGATGCCGAAGGTTTTTTGTATCTGGTCGACCGGGCCAAGGACATGATTATTTCCGGCGGTTTCAACGTCTATTCCAGCGAAGTGGAGAACTGTCTCGCGCTCCATCCAGCGGTAGCCATGTCTGCGGTGATCGGTGTGCCGGACCCGAAGTGGGGCGAAGCGGTTACCGCCGTGGTCGTGCTGAAGCCACAGGCGACGGCTAGCGAACGCGCGCTGATTGAGTTCGTTGCGGCACGCAAGGGCGTTGTGTCGGCGCCGAAGTCCATAGTCTTCGAAACTGGTTTGCCTCTGACAGCAATTGGCAAGGTCGACAAGAAAGCCATTCGCGCAAAGTACTGGGCTGGTCTCGATCGCCAGGTTGGCTAATGACACGTCATGTATCGCTTCCGGTCCGCTGAGACCCGGGTTGAGGCTGGCGACCGCCCGGTCGTCATTTCGAAGCGCTGGTGCAGATGCGTTATTGATTTCTGGGAGGAAAGTGCGAATGGCAGTGTTGGACGTGACTCGAACTGGCGCCACTGCGGTGCTAACGACGAATCGGCCGGTGTTCGCTCTGATGCTCGCAAGCCGGCTCCATGAAGCACCAACCGGGCAATTGGGATGGCAAAAAGCGTGATGAATCGAACGTTCGAACCTGATCGCCGCAGCGTGTATGCCCAGGAGGCGATGGCTCAAGCGATATGCATGGAGCGTGCCTTTCATCAGGACGCGGTCCAGCGGTTTGTCGAAAATGAGCCCGCGCGGTATCAGTGGCAGTTAGATTGATCCGCGCAGACATATTACGCGCCGTCAATTAATCCGCCCTGCCACCCGGCGGGGGTGGTGCCGGTTTGCGCGCATTCTGGCTTACTGCTATTCAGGCAAGGCCGACTTCAATAGTGGGCGCCAACCAACAGCGGTGCGCGTGGCGCACCGTCATGCAAAACGGAGAGTGGAGGGACAATGGGTGTTTTGAGCGGTATTCGCGTGCTGGAATTCGAGGCGATCGGCCCAGGGCCGTTTGGCGCCATGTTGCTGGCCGACATGGGCGCGGACGTATTGCGCATCGACCGGCCGCTGCCGCCTGCCGATCTGGGTCCGAAGACCAACGGCAAGCGTGTGGATGTCACAGGGCGCGGCCGTCGCTCGGTCACGCTTGATCTGAAGCAACCCGAGGCCGTCGAAGCCGCGCTGGATCTGATGTCGCGCGCCGACGTCGTGATCGAGGGCTTTCGTCCGGGCACGATGGAGCGCCTCGGTCTCGGGCCGCAAGCCGCACTGGCGCGCAACCCACGTCTCGTGTACGGGCGCATGACGGGCTGGGGGCAAACAGGTCCGCTCGCGGAGCGGGCGGGGCACGATCTGAACTACATTGCGCTGTCCGGCGTGCTGTCAGGCATCGGCCGCGCTGACGGCCCGCCGGTGCCGCCGCTGAACCTCGTGGGCGACTACGGTGGTGGCGGCATGCTGCTCGCATTGGGTGTTGTGGCGGCGTTGTTCAATGTGCAGCGCGGTGGCGAAGGCCAGGTCGTCGACGCCGCGATGATCGAGGGCGCGGCGCAGCTCGGCTCGGTGATCTGGGGGCTGCTCGCATCAGGCAACTGGCGGGAAGAGCGCGCCAGCAATCTGCTGGACGGCGGTACGCCCTGGTACGACAGCTACCGCACGCGCGACGGTCAATACATGGCGGTCGGCGCGGTCGAGTCGCGCTTCTATGCGGAACTGCTGAACAGGCTCGGACTCGCGGATGCCGGCCTGCCGGCGCAGCACGATCGAAGCGGTTGGCCTGTGCTGCGCGAACGCTTTAGCGCGACCTTCCTCACGCGCACACGTGACGAGTGGTGTGCGGTGTTCGAAGGCAGCGACGCGTGCGTGGCGCCAGTGCTCAGTTTTTCGGAAGCGCCGTCGCATCCGCAGCATCGCGCGCGCGGCAGCTTTGTCGAAGTGGCCGGTGTGGTCCAACCCGCTCCCGCACCGCGTTTTTCCGCGACGCCCTCGACGATTGCGAAGCCGGCGCCGCAGCGCGGCGAACACGGCCTTGCCGCATTACGCGATTGGGGCTTCGACGAAGCCGCTGTTGCACGCATGCGCGAGCACGGCTTGGGTTATCAGCCCGAAGCGTAAGCGTCGTCAAAAAAGAAAGATTGGTTCTGGAGACAACAAATGAAAGCATTGGTCGCGGTCAAACGCGTGGTGGACTTCAACGTCAAGGTACGGGTGAAGTCGGACGGCTCGGGCGTCGATCTCGCCAACGTCAAGATGAGCATCAATCCGTTCGATGAGATCGCCGTTGAAGAGGCGATGCGTCTGAAGGAAAAGGGCGTAGTGAGCGAAGTGATCGCGGTGTCGTGCGGCGCGAATGCGTGTCAGGAAACATTGCGCACAGCCATGGCGATCGGCGCGGATCGCGGCATTCTGGTCGAAACCGACGCCGAGCTGCAGCCGCTCGCCGTCGCCAAACTGCTGAAGGCGCTGGTCGACAAGGAGCAGCCGCAGCTGATCATTCTCGGCAAGCAAGCCATCGATAACGACTGCAACCAGACTGGGCAGATGCTGGCGGCGCTCGCAGGTCTGTCGCAGGCGACGTTCGCGAGCCGCGTCGAGTTCTCCGGAAGCGGCGCAACCGTCACGCGGGAAATCGACGGCGGCCTGGAGACGCTCCAGCTTGCGCTGCCCGCAGTCGTCACGACCGACCTGCGTCTGAACGAGCCGCGCTACGCGACCCTGCCCAACATCATGAAGGCGAAGAAAAAGCCGCTGGACACGGTGACGCCGGAGCAACTGGGTGTCGATGTCGCGCCGCGTCTGAAGACGCTCAGCACGGTCGAGCCGGCCGCGCGCAGCGCGGGCGTGAAGGTGCCCGACGTCGCGGCGCTGGTCGCGAAGCTCAAGAACGAAGCCAAAGTCATCTGAGGGAATCGATATGACTGCATCAAATCAAGTGCTGGTCGTGGCTGAGCACGACCACGTTTCGATCAGGACGGCCACGCTGAACACGGTCGCGGCCGCGCTGCAATGCGGCGCCGAGGTTCACGTGCTAGTGGCTGGACATCAGGCCGCGGGCGCGGCAAAAGCCGCCGCGGCTATCGCTGGTGTAGCGCGGGTACTGCATGCGGACGCGCCGCATCTCGCCAATGGTCTTGCTGAAAACGTCGCGGCACAGGTTGTCGTCCTCGCCGCGGGTTACGGACACGTTCTGTTCCCGGCCACCAGCGCAGGCAAGAACGTGGCGCCGCGCGTTGCGGCACTGCTCGACGTGGCACAGGTCTCCGACATTATTCGGGTGGTGAGTCCGGACACGTTCCAGCGTCCGATCTACGCGGGTAATGCGCTCGTCACGGTGCAAAGCAGCGATCCGGTAAAGGTACTCACCGTACGCGTGACCGGATTTGATGCTGTCGCGGCCGAAGGCGGCGCCGCGCAGATTGAAATGGTCGATGCGGTAGCGGACAGCGGTCTGTCCACCTTCGTCGAGCGACTGGTCGCAAAGAACGAGCGGCCGGATCTGGGCGACGCGCAGATCGTCGTGAGCGGCGGCCGCGCGCTTGGCAGCAGCGAGAAGTTTGCCGAGGTCCTAACACCGCTCGCCGACAAACTCGGTGCCGCGCTGGGTGCGAGCCGGGCGGCCGTCGACGCGGGCTTTGCGCCCAACGACTGGCAGGTGGGTCAGACGGGCAAGATCGTTGCGCCGCAACTGTATGTCGCATGCGGTATCTCGGGCGCCATTCAGCATCTTGCCGGGATGAAGGACTCAAAGGTAATCGTCGCGATCAACAAGGATCCTGAGGCGCCGATTTTTGCCATTGCGGACTATGCATTGGAGGCGGACCTCTTTGCCGCGGTGCCGGAGCTCGTGGCGGCCCTCGGATAATCTGCGGGGTTACACCGGCTTTACGCGGGGATGCGCCACCATGCGGTGGCCGTCCCCGTTTTGCATGTTGTGCCGGCGCCGGCGATCATGTCTGCGCGAGCGAGTACCACATCACACCGTCGTCGCGCAGTTCGCGATTGACTTCGCCACGCCCCATCAGATAGTTCAGGCATGCCAGGCCTTCGCCCGTGGCGAGACTGAGTTGAGACATATCCGACTCGCTGATGGTGCGAGCAAATAGCGCGCCAAATATATCGACGGTCCGCCGCGGTTCGCTGAGCGCCTGCCGCAACCGTTCGAGGCTGCGGTCCTGGCTGCGCTGCAAATGATCCAGACGCGCGTGCAAGCCGTAGAAACAGTCGTTGTGGGCCGGGAGCACCAGCACGTCGTCCGGGACCTGTTCCTGCAGTTTGGCGATCGACGCATACCAGTCCGCCATGGGGTTAGCGTCCGGTTCTAGCGGATAGACCGATACGTTCGATGAGATCCGTGGCAGCACCTGATCGCCGGAAATGAACAACTTCAGTTCCGGACAATACAGACACGCGTGTTCAGGCGAATGGCCCGTGCCGACGATCACGCGCCAGACGTGTTTGCCAATCACGATTTCCTCCGCGTCATGCAAGCGCCTAAAGCTGTCCGGCAGCGCGTGAATGTGCTGCCCGAAGCGGCCGAACCGTGCGCGATAGAGCTCGATTGCCGCTGCGCTCCAGCCCGCGCGCCGATAGAAGTCCACGCCATCGCCGGGCGCTTCGCGGCCCGTGTCTGAGGCGGCGACGCGGCAATTCAGATATTCGAGGCGAGTCATCCACAGGCGGCAGTCGAAAGTACGCGTAAGCCAGCCTGCCATACCCACGTGATCGGGGTGCATGTGCGTGACGAAAACGCGCGTGACAGGGCGGCTCGCGGAAGACCCGGTGCAAAGGCGACGCCATAAGGCTGTGGCGGCGTCAGTGCGTGCTCCTGTGTCGACGATGGCCCAGCCGTCGCCGTCCGCGATCGTCCACACGTTGATGTGATCGAGCGAGAAGGGCAGTGGCATGCGAATCCATTGCACGCCTGGCGCGACTTCCAGTGCGTTTCCGGGCGTGGGCGGCGAATCGAATGGGTAGCTTACGGAAGGAAGCGCGTTGGCGGCTGACGCGGTGCGAGTGACATGGGTCATGGTTGGGCTCCGCAAGACGTCGGTCAACGGATGGCGCGAGTGAGCGGCCGGCGCGAAGTCCACGCGCGCTCAAGATTCGAAGTGCAAACGCCGGCATGCGTTTTGACGCATGCCGGCGAAGACAAACTCCCGGACGAAAGCCGGGACATTTCACATTACTGCAGATTGCCCGCGACCGCGATGGTCTGGCCGGTGATGTAGTTCGACTCGGGCGAGCAGAACAGGTAGACGCCGCCTGCCGCTTCTTCCGGCGTGCCGCCGCGACCGAGCGGATTGCGTTGCGTGTGCATTTTCAGTGCTTCGGGATTGACGCCCACCCGGATATCGCGTCCTTCGATCTGCACGGTTGCCCCAGCGTGGGCGTCGGCCATCGTCATGCGCGTGTGGATCAGACCAAATGCCACGCAATTCACGTTGACGTTAAAGCGTCCCCATTCGCGGGAGAGCGCTCGGGTCATGCCGATCACCCCGGCCTTGGCCGATGAGTAATTCATCTGCCCGGCATTACCGTTGAGCGCGGACGTCGACGAGATGTTGACGATCTTGCGGTACACATCGCGGCCCGCTTCCTTGTCGGCGGCATGCAGCGCCTTGATGTGCGGGTAAGCCGCACGCAGGATACGAAAAGGCGCCGTCATGTGGCAGTCGATGATCGCGTACCACTGCTCGTCGGTCATCTTCTGGACCACGTCGTCCCAGGTATAGCCGGCATTGTTGACGATGATGTCGATGCTCTTGAACGTGCTCATCGCCGTGTTGACGAAACGCTCGGCGAAGTCCGGCGCGCTCACGTTGCCCGGGCACGCTACGGCTTCCACGCCCATTTTCTTCAGCACTTCGACCGTTTCGTGCGCCGGGTCGGCGTCGAGGTCGTTGATGACGAGGCGCGCGCCTTCGCTCGCCAGTTTCTCCGCAATCGCGCGGCCGATGCCGCGACCCGAACCGGTGACGAGCGCCACCTTACCGTCAAGCTTTCCCATGTTTTCGTCTCCTTGATTGATGCAAATTACAGGGCGATCACGGCGTCGCCGAGGACGCGCGGTTCGCCATATTGATTGGCCGTTTGAATCTCCACTTTCACACGACGCTCGCCTTCGGCCTCGAACTTGTCGACTACGCGGCCACTGCACGTGATCTGGTGTCCAAGATGCGTGATGCCGACAAAGCGCACGCCAAACTGGCGCAGTTGCCGCTGGTCGACCCACAGCGTGAGCAGACGGCCGAGGTAGGCCATCGACAGCATGCCGTGGGCGAATACGTCGGGCATGCCGGCACGGCGCGCGAAGTCGAGGTCGATGTGGACCGCGTTGTGATCGCCTGAGGCGCCGGCAAAGAGCGCCAGCGTCGTGCGGTTGATGGGCGCGAGCGTCAGCGGCGGCAGCGTGTCGCCTACCTTGACGTCGTCGAACAATGTGCTCATTCGTGTCTCTCCTCAGCCGTTGCGGTGCACGAGCACGCTGCGCAAATCGGCCACATGCTCGCCTTTCTGATTAGTCACGCGTGTCTCGCGCACCACGAAATCGAGTGCGCCGCCTTTCTTGTCGTAGATGTCAGCGATGCGGCACTCGAAGTGCAATACGTCGCCCGCATACGCCATCTGGTGATAGGTGAATGACTGTTCACCGTGCAGGATGCGCGCGACCTGAATGCCGATCTCGTCGCGCCAGCTTTTGTCCGGTTGCTCCAGTTCCACTGAGAACAGGAAGGTGGGCGGCACAGGCAGACCGGGGTGGCCCGCGTCGCGGGCGGCGGACTCGTCGAAGTAGACGGGGTTGGTTTCGCCCGTTGCCTTGGCGAAAAATCGCAATCGGCCCGCTTCGACCACGGTGCGAAACGCGGGAATGACTTTGCCTATATGCTTTTTATCGATCATGTCGAACACTCCGTCAGAAGCGGCCCATTAGGCGGCCTTGTACACGGTCGTGACGCACGCGCCGCCGAGCCCCAGGTTGTGCGCCAGCGCGACCTTCGCGCCTTCGACCTGGCGTTGATCGGCAGTGCCACGCAGCTGATGCGTCAGTTCGTAGCATTGCGCGAGGCCGGTTGCGCCCAGCGGGTGCCCCTTCGACAGCAGGCCGCCCGACGGATTGACCACCCACTTGCCGCCATAGGTGTTGTCGCCGTCGTTGACGAGTTTTTCCGCTTCGCCTTCGCCGCATAAACCAAGACCTTCATAGGTCAACAGTTCGTTTTGCGCGAAGCAGTCGTGCAGCTCGATCACGTCGATGTCTTCCGGACCGACGCCTGCCTGCTCATACGCGAGCGCAGCGCCGGCGCGTGTCATGTCGAAGCCGACCACGCGGATCATGTCGCGCGAGTCGTACGTGCTCGGGAGGTCGGTGGTCAGGGACTGGCCGGCAATCAGCACATTGGTGCGCAAGCCGCGTTTGCGGGCGAATTCTTCCGACACCACGATTGCGGCCGCTGCGCCGCAAGTCGGCGGGCAGGCCATCAGTCGCGTGAGCACGCCTTCCCAGATCATCGGCGAGGCCAGCACTTCTTCCGGCGTCACGACGGTGCGGAACACGGCCAGCGGATTGCGCGCTGCGTGCTGGCTCGCCTTCGCGCGAATCTTCGCGAACGTTTCGAGCTTCGTGCCGTACTTTTCCATGTGAGCCCGGCCGGCGCCGCTGAACTGGCGAATCGCGCTCGGCAGATCGGTGCGATCGACCAGTTCATTGACCAGTCTCAGCGCACGTTCGAGCGCCGGTGCACGGTCACTCCACTTCGACGACAACGCGCCCGGCTGCATGAACTCGAAGCCCACCGCGAGCGCGCAATCGACCGCGCCGCTTTGCACAGCCTGACGCGCGAGAAACAGCGCGGACGAACCCGTCGCGCAGTTGTTGTTCACGTTGATGACCGGAATGCCGGTCATGCCTACGTGGTAAAGCGCTTTCTGACCGCAGGTCGAGTCGCCGTACACATAGCCCGCGTAGGCCTGCTGCACGTCCGCGTAATCGATCCCGGCGTCGGCCAGCGCGTCGCGCACAGCGCCCGCGCCCATCACGTCATAGGGATCGCTGGTGCCTGGCTTCTTGAACGGAATCATGCCGACGCCGGCTACGAAGACATTACGAGTCATATTATTGCTCCTTGGTATGGGATGTTCGGATTACAGCTTGCGGGAGATGAGGTCGCGCATGACCTCGCTCGTGCCGCCATAGATACGGTTGACGCGCGCATCGGCGAAGGCTCGGGCCACCGGGTACTCCAGCATGTAGCCGTAGCCACCGTGCAGCTGCACCATGTCGTCGAGCGCCTTGCCGAGCGATTCGGTGGCGAACAGCTTGGCGATAGCGGCTTCTTCCAGCGTGAGACGCCGGCGTACGTGTTCGGCGAGGTAGTGATCGACCAGCACACGCACGGCGGTCGCCTGCGCCTTGATGTCGGCCAGCTTGAACTTCGTGTTCTGGAAGTCCCACACGGTCTGATTGAAAGCCCGGCGGTCCTTGACGTAGTTGATCGTGTGCTCGAGACAGGCTTCGAGTTTTGCGGCAGCGCCGATTGCAATCGAGAGCCGCTCCTGCGGCAGCTCGCCCATCAGATACGCGAAGCCTTTACCCTCTTCACCCAGACGGTTGGTCACGGGCACGCGGACGTTGTCGAAGAACAGCTCGGCTGTGTCCTGCGAGTGCATGCCGACCTTGTCGAGCTTGCGGCCACGGCGGAATCCTTCACGGGTCGCTTCGACGACGATCAGGCTCACACCTTTGGAGCCCGCGCTGGGATCGGTCTTGCAGACCAGAATGATCAGATCGGCGTTCAGGCCATTGCTGATGAAGGTCTTGCTGCCGTTGATGACGTATTCGTCACCATCGCGAATGGCGGTAGTTCGGATAGCCTTCAGATCGCTGCCGGTGCCGGGTTCGGTCATGCCGATTGCGAGAATGGACTCGCCGGTACAGGTCTTCGGCAGCCATTTCTGCTTCTGCTCTTCATTGCCGATGCGGGCGATATAGGGGGCGATGACGTCCGAGTGAACGCCAAAGCCGAGGCCGCTCAAGCCGGCGCGATTCGTTTCCTCATTGAGGATCGCCGCATGGCCGAAGTCGCCGCCGCCGCCGCCGTATTCTGTCGGCAGCGTGAGGCACAGCAAACCCTCGCGGCCTGCCTTTAGCCACGTCTCGCGGTCGACACGGCCGGCCTTGTCCCACTCGGCCTGTTTGGGAGCGCACTCCCGCTCAAGGAAGCGACGCACCGTGGTGCGCAGCATTTCATGGTCTTCACGGAAAACGGTGCGGGTGATTTGCATTACTAAATTCCTTTAAATGAATCTGGCGTTAGTCCGTGGACGGGGTTATCGCGCGCAGGCGATATGCGCGGCGACCTCGGGGTGATAGAGCTCGTCGATCAGATGCGCGCGGCGCGCGCGGGTGACCGCCTGGTTGACGTAGCCTTTTTCAGCGATTTCATTGGCGTCGATCGAAGGGGGCTCGGCCATCAGCATCACGCGTTCGACGGCCCGGCTGGCGCCACCCCCTTTCTGCGAGGCGAGCCGATCGCGCAGCGCGGCGACGACGACTGGATGCTTGACCAGCGCTGCAGTGTCCAGTTCGGCCAGCTCAGGGAAAAGGCGCCGGCACGCCGCCACATTCGGCCACGCGAGCGCGGCGAGAAAATCGTGATCGTGGCCGCAGATCACCGCGTCGGAAATGAGCGGCGCACACAGGTCGAGCAACCCGAGCCGCACCGCACCCGTCCGTACCCAGGTGCCATTGGTGAGTTTGAAGTCCTCGACCACCCGGCCGGCGAACAGCAGACCCTCGCCTGGATCGGCGGGGTCGGCGAGGCGCACGGCGTCGCCCAGGCGGAAGTAGCCTTCTTCGTCGAAAGCAGCCGCGGTGAGCGCAGGGTTGCCGATGTAGCCGGCGAAGACATTGGCGCCACGCATGCGTATTTCGTAGCGCCCGTCATCGCCTTCGAGCGGCAGCAGTTTGACTTCCGAGCCGGGCACCGGACCGCCAATGTTGCCGAGATCGCTGGATGGCCAGCCGCAATAGGTACCCATTCCGCTCGTCTCGGTACAAGCGAGGCCCGTGGAGAATACGATGCGTTTGCCGACGGTCTTGACGGCGGCTTGCTGGATGCGGTGCCAGACGGCCGTCGGCAGGCTCGCCCCGCCGTAGCCGAAGTACTGCACGTCAGCGAACAGGCTGCGGGCCAGCACAGGGTCGCGCTCGAGTTCACCCGCCAGCACGGCCCACGCGGAAGGCACGCTGGTGAAGATGGTGGGCGAGACTTCGCGCAGGTTGCGCACGGTCCGTTCGATAAGCCCCGGCAGCGGCCGGCCGTCGTCGATATGGTGGGTTGCACCGAACTGGATCGAGCGCCCGAGGTTCAGGACCCCGCCCAGGCCGTGATGCCATGGCAGCCAGTCGAGAAATACGGGCTGGGATTCCCGAAGCCAGCCAAGGTTGTCGGCGTAGTAGGACGCGACCGCCTTGAAGTTGCGGTAGGCGAGCGGCACGCCTTTCGGCGTTCCGGTCGAGCCTGATGTGAAGAGCACGCGAACGGTGTCGCTCTCGCGAATCGCTGCATGCGCCGTGGCGACCGCCTCGACACGCGCTGGGCTTAGGTCGGTGGCGAGCAGGCCGGCCCATGTGCGATGCGCGTTGACGCCGTTGCGGACAGCGATGACCGGTGTTTGCGCGGGTGCAAAAGCAGCGAGGGCCGTGATGGCCCGTTCGAACTGCGTTGCATCCTGCACGAACACGGCTGCGGGCGGGACCAGTTCGAGCACGCCTTTCAGACGGGCAAAGTCCTTGCTGACCGTCGAATAAGCGGGCGATACCGGCGCAGTAGGAATGCCGACATACTCGGCCGCGAGCAGTAGCACGGCCTGCTCGATCGAGTTGCCCGACAGCAGGATCAGTGGACGCTCCCGGCCCAAGCCCATTTCCAGAAGCGCGGCCGCGACGGTCTGCAACTGCCGCCACAGCTCGCGCCAGCTGATCGAGCGCCATGCCCCGTTTTCATCCCGTTCGCGGAACGCCGGGCTGTCACCGCGGAGGGCTGCCCAGGCTGGAATGAAGTCGGCGAAGCTGTTCTCGGTGATATTGGGGGGCGAGCTGGCCGAACTCAGAATCAGCGTGCCGTCGGAACGGCGTTCAACCAGCGGACGCCGCTCCGGAAAGCGTACGGGACGGTAGGGGGCTACCGCGTATTCATCAGCCGTGAGCGTAGTCATTACGCCTGTCTCCTGAGCTTCAGTGCGCGTCATGGTGCGCACTGGCATTGGGTTTTATGGGGTGCGCCTGCCGCGAATCGGCTGCGGCAACTTCTTGAGTTGTAGGATAGTGTGTCCTGGCCGCAACGGAACCACCCAAGGTGGGTGGCGCGAGGCCTCGGGTTTGCGGCCTGCAGGGGCGTTTCTCATGGAGGCATGAGCTGGATCCATGGCTGGACGCAGCGGGATGCCTCAGCGCGCCTGCTGGCGCGTCAGTCTGCCTCGTCGGCCGTGCCGCTAACAGGTGGCGAACCCAGTTCGAAGTCGCGCACGCGTGCGACCGCCTCGTCGCGGCTCGTCACGCCAAGCTTGCCGTAGATGTTCTTCAAGTGCCATTTAACGGTTTCAGGCGAGATACCGAGCGTGCGGGCGATTTTCTTGTTCGGCAATGCCTGCGCGAGCAAGCTTACGACGCGGGTTTCGCGCTCGCTGAGCATCTCAGCGCCGACAATGGGCGCGCTCCGGCCGGCGCTCTGAAGCGTCGGCGCCGCGCCGCTGCTGAGGGTCGCCTGGTGAGCGGCTTGCAGCCGACTCACATAAAAGGACAATACCGGGTCGTGTGGCTCGCCTTGCACGACCTTCACGATGAGATCCAGTGCGCCGGGGTCCGCATCGAGCAGGCTACGCACCAGGCCGAGCCGATGGCCGCGGCGCAGCGCCGCGAGTACGGCGTGGCGCGCGGCGTCGGTTCGGCCGCGCCGGGCATCGACCACGGCGGCTTGCATCTGGAAATAGGCGACATGCCGTTGCCAGCCGCGCGTTTCGCAAAAGGGAATCAGCAACTGAAGGCGCATCGCGGCGCCCTCGAAATCCTCGTGGGCAACACACCAGTCGATATGCGAGCGTTCTGCCATCGCGTGGATTTCCGCGATGGTTCCCGACGGCGTGGACGCGAACCGTGCCGCCATCATGTCAAGGCGCGCCAGTCCGGCTTCTGCTGCATCGAACTGACCGCATAACAGATGCCGATGGATCTGCTCGGCCACACTGTGGGCGACGAGCCGCTGCAAGCCGTGCTGCAAAGCGTATTCCTCGAGGCGTTCGAGGTACGCGAAGGCGTCCAGCCGGTGTCCGGCTACCCAGTGAACCGCCGACAGCACGGTCAGGACGCGCAGCACTGAGTCGGGAATGGACACGCGCTCGAGCACGTCGATGCGGTCCTCCAGCAGTTTGCGTGCCGCCTCCAGGTCGCTGAACTCGTATAGCACTTCACCGAGCAGCGCGGCTGCGAAACACGCGGCTTCCGCGGCGGCGCTGCCACGCTGATCGGCCTCGAACAGCACGTCACGGCTGATGCGCTCGACCTGAATGAACTTGCCTTCCAGCGCATAGCTGAACCCCGCGATGCAGCGGCCGTTCAACAGGCCGGCCGACGTGCCCATGATCGGCTGGCCGTCCACCAGAAGATGCGGTGCCTCACGCTGAATGCGCCGTGCCTCTTCGTACTCGCCGCGTCGCATGTAGACCCACGACAGCAGGTTATTGCGTCCGCCCACGGTCAGGCTATCGGCGTCCGCGGGGATTTGCTGCATCAGCGGCAAGACGGACATGGCCTCGTCCGTGTCGTCGCGTTGCACCGCAAGCGCGGCCTGCAACAGGATGAGACGGTAGCGCGAATGCGTGTCGCTTGCGGGAATGTCGCCCTGCAGACGGGCAATGCCCGCGGCACAGGCGTCGAATTCACGTGCATACAGATGCAGATGCACCATCCATAGCCGCAGGCCAATGCGGGTCTGCACTTCGGCGACGGGTAGCAGGCGGATCAGCCCGATCAGCTTGCGCAGATCACCTTTGATCTGCATGGTGCGGGCGACCCGCAGGACGAGGTCGGCCGCGGCCGCCGATTCGCCGGCGAGCAACGCATGGCGCACCGCCTCGTCGGGTTGCTCGTGATCGCGGAACCAGACCCACGCGGCCAGATGCACCTCGCGTTGATGCAGTTCGCTGCGGGCGTGAAAGCGCTCGAGCAGTGTTTCGCGAAAGAGGGGATTCAGTCGGTACCATGTCTCGCTGCCTGCACTTTCGATGGGGGCGATGAACAGGTTGTCGCTTTCCAGTCTTGCCAGCAGCGCATGCACTTCGGCAGGCGATTGCTCATCACCGATCAATGCAACGCATAGCGGCGCGCACAACCGCGTGCAGCTCGCCATTCTGACCAGGAGTTCCACCTCCGGGGGGGCAAGGCGCGACAACACCTCGCGCTCGAAATATTCAGCGAAGCCGCGGGCGTCATGAAGCTGGGCGTGCGCGAGCGAATCGGCCGACGTATTGTCCTCCGCGCCTTGCTTCTTTTTTTTCAGTCGCATGGCGAAGAGTTGCAGGCCTGCGACCCAGCCATCTGTCTGTTCGTGCATGCGCCGTGCATCGCGCTGATCGATCTCGCCAAGCTGTGCTTTGAGGAATGCTTCGGACTCGGCAGCCGTAAAGCGCAGGTCGCGCATGTCCAGTTCCAGCACGAGTCCCTGATCGCGCGGACGTCCCAGCGAAAGGGGTACCGTGCCGCGCGAGACGAGCACGAGATGAAGGTTCGCCGGCGCGTAGTCGAGCAGCCATTGCAACGCTTCATGGTTTCGCGCGTTGGCGACGTGGTGCAGGTCGTCGAGCACCAGCACGACGTCGTTGGGATGGCTGGCGATGCCGCGTACCAGCGCGATCACCGTGCGTTCGACGGCTTCGTCGTCCATGCCGCGGCCGCCCAGCAACGTGGCTTCGCGGCACATGGCGGGGTCGACCTGAGAGAGGCTTGCGACGAGGTAGTCGAGAAAGTGCGTGAGGTCGTTGTCTTCCGGTGCGAGCGTCAGCCAGGCGATATCGAAGCCGAGCGACAGCAGCGCCTCGCGCCATGCAATCACCACGCTTGTCTTGCCACACCCGGCGGGCCCTTGAAGGACCACGCAACGTTTGCGCCTTGCGTCGAGCAACTGCGTGAGCAGCCGTTCACGCGCGACGATGCGCGCGGCGCCGCGCGGCGGAATCAACCTGGGATCAGCTTTGGATTTTGCTGTGCTGGGGTTGGCACGGCCCTGGTCCTCGGGACGGGGATTCTGCGGCATGGTGACCTGCGCTTTGCGCGCCCCGGTTTCGCGCCGCGTCGGCGCCAGCCAAAGGACGAAATGAGTGTTGGCACATTGTAGCGCAGCACAGGTAACGTTTTCACACACGGAAGGCGGCGTCTTTCGCCGTCATCCGCTCACTCATCCCTTTTGATCGGCGCGTTGGGCGCCAGCTTGACCTTCAGTGTGCGCGGCGCCGTGTTTGCGCTGCGACACAATTCTGACGACATCGCCGCCGGCGCGCCACGCATAGCAGCTGTCGACCATCGGATGTGCCTGAGCGCTGCTCGCGTTGTCAGCCGGCGCGCTCTTTCTGGCAGTGCTGCTGCGCAAGCCCATCAGCGTTTGAATGGCCGTCGTGGCGATGGGGCCAAGCAGCTCGGTCAAATGCGTGCAGCCGCTTGGGCCGGCGAGACGGTTTTTCACCTCTTTCATGAAGCCCGCGCCAATGGAGAGGCCCTTCAGGCTGCCGTAAGCCGCATTGATTTCGGCGCAAAAGCGGCTCGGGCCGACGTCGGTATGGGCCTCGATATGGCGAATCACGAGTTGTGCGTCGATCGTGACAACCAGGCGCATTTCGTGAATTGGCGAGCCGGCCGGCACGACCTTGAAAAGCAGATCGGAATCATGGCCTTTCGTATCGACCATGCTGCCCTCGATGTCGAACAGGCCGTCGTCCCGCTCATATCCCATGCAGACGATGCGGCGGGCATGCACGAGCCGCCGCATGGATTGATCCGATCGGGTTTCGGACATAGCTATCTCGCTTGTAGAGGAGTTCATTCGATTGGCGCCTGGCACATCAGGACTGACTCTCGTCGAAATCCATCATGCAGTCGCCACCCGGATCGGGTGGAGAGGCCCGGTACGCGCTCTGTATGCCTGAATAAATTCGCCCGGACCCGAACCGGGTGGTGAAACGCATCGCGTTTGCGCGATGCCTTCCCCGCTCGGGGTATTCCCGTCCCCCCTCGGTTCGGGTAGGTGATCTGTCCGAACCTCCCTGCAATATGGGCTCGCAATGATTGGCCGTGCGATGGCGCGGCCCTCATTCTGCAAACATAACAAGGAGACATGCATGCGTTTCATGAGTCAGGGTATTTGCGGGGCTACATTGTTGCTTGCCGCGGGCGGCGCAATGGCCCAGTCGAGTGTGACTTTGTATGGGGTGGCCGACGTATTTGTTCAGTACCTTGACAATGGCGGCAACCATTCGTATTCCGAAAGAAGCGGCGGATCGACCGGTTCCTTATTCGGCTTGAAGGGTAATGAGGATCTCGGCGGCGGATGGAATGCGGTGTTCGACGTCGAAAACGGCTTCAACATCAACAACGGCGCTTTTTTTGCCGACAGCACTGCGATGTTCTATCGCCAGTCGTGGGTGGGGCTGAAGGACAACACGTATGGCTCGCTGACATTCGGCCGTCAATACCAGCCGAGCTTCTGGGCGGTTTATTTTACCGACCCGTTCCGCGGCAACGAAGTGATGTCGCCGCTCGCGGCGGCCGACCTGGCCAGCGCCACGGACAAGTCGACCCTCGCCACGCAGTACGTTTCCGGGCGGACCAGCAATTCGATCGTCTATACGTCGCCGGATCTGCGAGGTGCGCACTTCTATGCGATGTACGCGATGCCGTCGACAGTGACCCAGCCGGTGCCGGTCTCGTCAGGCGCGATGCTCGATCTGGCCGCGAACTACTCGGGCTATGGTTTCTACGCGGGCGTGGGTTATCAATATCAGCACGGCTCGCAGGAGACGGCGCCGTTGGTCGCCACGGCGCCGACCTTGCTGACCAGCTTCAATCTGATGGCAACCGAGCACTTTACGGGCGCGATCGCTTATCGCCTCGGCATCGTAAACTTCACGTTCAACTATTCATATAATCGGCCCAAGGATCCGCCTGCCGGCGCGCTCGTGACGATTACGCCCGCGGTGAAGCTTCCGCTTGACTCGCTGGTCCACGCGTACAGCATCATGGAGCTGGGTGCGACGATTCAGGCCACGGCTGCCGATAACATCGAGATCGCCGGCATCGAACGGGACGTGCGAGGTGTTCACGACAACACTCCGGGTATCGAGGTTGGCGTCGATCACAGCTTGTCGAAGCGCACGAGCCTCTACATGCGCGCGGGCTACCTGAAGAACAACGGCAGCGCGAACATGAGCTGGCCTGGCGTGACGGGCGTAGCTGCCGGTTCGAAGCAGGTCGTCGCGGTAGTGGGGATGACGCATCGCTTTTAACGGGATTCATGCGGCGGGCGGCGTTGAACTCTGAGGCCGCTTGCCAGCCTGTTCTATCTAATAACCGAAAAAACGGAAAGAGTATCCATGAAAGCTACCCATGCAATCCGCCTTGTTTGCGGCGCGCTCGTCGTGCTGACGTCTCTGAACCTGTCTGCTCAGGAAAGCGCTGCGGCTTCCGCAACCGCAAAGCCTGCCGCATCCGACGCGAAGGCCTTCAAGGCCGCCGACCGTGCGCTGCAAAAGGATGTGCTTCGCGCGCTCAGCAAGACGAAAGGACTCAGAGTCGCAGCGATTACGGTTCGCGCGCGTAACGGCGTTGTGACGCTGGAAGGAACCGTGCCGGAACAGTCGCAGGTTGGGTTGGCGACTCAGGTGGCTGAAGGTGTCGAGGGTGTGAAGTCGGTGACGAATGCGCTGACCCTGTCTACGCTGTAACCGCACTTCAGGCATCTTTGCCGTAGCGAAAAGGGCTGCTCATCGAAAATGAGCAGCCCTTTTTCACGACAATACGCGCAACACGTCAGATCGTTACCGACTTGCACTCCAGGAACTCCGAGAGACCCTCGTGTCCATACTCGCGGCCGTTGCCGGATGTTTTATAGCCGCCGAAGGGCACCGTAATGTCCAGCATGGCGCCATTGATCCGCACCGATCCGACCCGCAGGCGGGCAGCCACGCGGCGTGCGCGTTCGGGATTGCTGGTGGCGATGTAGCCGGCAAGACCAAAGTCGGTATCGTTGGCAATCGCGATGGCTTCTTCTTCGCCGTCGTGCGGGATCATCACGAGCACCGGGCCGAAAATCTCCTCGCGCGCGATGGCCATGTCATTGCGTACGTCAGCGAAGACGGTGGGCCGGGCATAGAAACCGCGTTCGAGTCCTTCCGGGCGTCCGGGGCCGCCGGCGGCGAGTCGCGCGCCTTCCTCGATGCCAACGCGAATCATGTGCTGCACCTTCTCGTATTGCGCGCGGTTGGAGATCGGGCCCATCTTCGTGGCGGGGTCCGCCGGGTCGCCCACCTTCACCGCGTTGGCGACCGCGGCGGCGATGGTAACCGCCTCGTCATATCGATCCCGCGGCACCAGCATGCGTGTCGGCGCCACGCAGGTCTGCCCGGAGTTGACCATGCATTGGGCTACGCCGCTCGTCACGGCGGCCTGCAGGTCGGCGTCGTCAAGGATGAGGAGGGGCGATTTGCCGCCGAGTTCCTGCGCGACCCGTTTGACTGTGGGCGCCGCGCTGATGGCCACTTCCACACCGGCCCGCGTCGAACCGGTGATCGACACCATGTCCACGTCGGGATGGGAGGACAGGCGCGATCCCACGACGCGTCCTTCGCCATAGATCATGTTGAAGACACCGGCCGGTGTGCCGGCCTCGTGCATGATCTCGGCAAAGACGATCGCGTCCAGCGCGGAGATTTCGGACGGTTTCAGCACGATCGTGCAGCCCGCCGCGAGGGCCGGAGCGACCTTGGCGGCGATCTGATTGAGCGGCCAGTTCCATGGCGTGATCAGCGCCGCGACACCGACCGCTTCACGACGCACATAACTCTTGCCGTGGCTGCTTTCGAACTCGAAGGTACGCAGCGTTTCCAGCGCCGCCTGGAGTTGCGCGAGACCAATGGGCGCCTGCAGATTCTTGCATAGCGTGACGGGCGCGCCGATCTCGGTGCGCACCGCTTCGGCGATATCGTCGAGGCGCGCGCGATACCGTTCGATAATCCGTTCGAGCAGGGCGATCCGCTCCTCGCGGCTCGATTCCGACCAGGCCGGAAACGCAGCGCGCGCGGCGGCGACGGCACGGTCGGCATCTTCCACGGTGCCCATCGCGAGCTTGCCTGTCAGCATCTCCGTGGCCGGATCGACCATGTCCATCAGCGTGCTGCCGGTGGAGGGGGCGACCCATTTGCCGTCGATGTAGAAGCTGTTCAGTATTTTCATTTCGTTTTCCTCAGGTTATCCGGGGATGCTTCCGGATCTCAAGCGCTGATTGGGCGATCGCCGATCACTGTCGCACGCATCATGTGACGTGGCGCTGGGAAGTAGTCCTGCACTGCGTAGTGCTGGCACGAACGGTTGTCCCAGAACGCGATGGTGTTCGGTTGCCATTTCAGACGGACCTGGTATTCGGGCGCCTGGGCCTGGCGGAACAGATACTGCAGCAGATCCATTTCGGCGAGCTTGTAGTCGAAGCCGATGCGATAATCGCGCGCCGTCGTGCGGCCGTAATTCGACAGGTGAGTGGTGAAAGCTTCGTTGACGTAGAGGATTTTCTCACCGGTTTCCGGGTGGATGCGTACCACCGGATGCTCGACAGGCGGGAATTTAACGCGCATCGCATCGTGCTGATCTTCGGGAACGGCAATGCCGAATAGCGGGAGAAAATCGTGAACTGCCTTGAGGTTCGAGAGGCGCGCCTTGACGTCATCGGGCAGATTCTCGTAAGCCGCCACCATGTTGATCCAGATGGTGTCGCCGCCCACCTCGGGGCATTGCACGCAACGCAGCATCGAACCCATCGACGGGATCTCGCGCCACGAGACATCGGAGTGATAGAGATTTTCACGTCCGCGTGTCTTGTCGTTGCGACCCAGTATCACCAGTTCCGGGTGGTCCGGATGATGCGGAAACGCGGGATGGACTTCCAGTTCACCGAAGCGCCGCGCCACCGCGACGTGCTGTGCCGGGCTGATGTCCTGGTCGCGGAAGAACAGCACCTTGAACTTCAACAGCGCGCGGCGCAGCGCCAGGTAGGTCGCGTCATCGAGCGGATTGCGCAGGTCTATGCCGCCAATCGCGGCACCGATGGTGGGTGTGTAACGCTCGACGGTGAACGGCCAGGCTTCGGAATCCGCTTGCGTCGTTGCAGGATTGGGGGCGGTCGCTGTTGCTTGCATGTCATGTCTCCGTTTGACTGGAGCCCGCAGACACCGCGGGACGTGTCTCGTCGCCGCGGCTGGCGGGCAGTTGCTGATAGGCGGACGCGATTCGCGTAAGCCTGATTACTGCTTCTTCCATCGGCGTGCAGCCCGCCTGGGCCACACGCAGCCGGCGAGGGTTTAGCTGCCGCCGGCGCGGATCAGATCAGCAGCTTTCTCGCCGATCATGATGGCGGGCGCGTTGGTGTTGCCGCCGATCAGCGTCGGCATGATCGACGCGTCGGCCACACGCAGACCTTCTATACCGCGCACGCGCAAGCTCGGGTCGACCACCGCCATCTCGTCGATCCCCATCTTGCAGGTGCCGACCGGGTGATAGACGCTATCGGCGCGACTGCGCACGAACGCGCGAATCGCGTCTTCGTTCGAATCGTCCGGTCCGAAGTCGTCGGTGTGCAATTCCTTGCCACCCGCGTTGGCCAGCGCCGATTGTGCGAAGATGCGGCGCACGATCCTGACACCGGCGACGAGCGTTTCGAGGTCCGCCTCGGCCGACAGAAAGCGGGGGTCGATTAATGGGGTGTCACGCATGTCCGCGGTGCGCAGCCGCACGTTGCCGCGGCTCTGGGGGCGCAGGATGTAAGCATGACAGGAGTAACCATGCCCCAGTTGGCGGCGGTTCGCTACGCTGCCATTGCCGAGCAACGCGAGAACGAAGGCCAACTGCAAGTCCGGGAGGGCCAGGTCGGGACGGCTCTTCACGAAGGCGCCCGCTTCCGCGAAGTTGGAGCTGATCATGCCGGTGCGATCGCGCCGGTAACGCAACACCTCGGAGGCGAGCCGCAGAAAACCGGCCGTCGAATAGCCGTACAGATCGGTGGACTTCACCTGTTTGTTGACGATGACGTCCAGGTGATCCTGCAGATTCTCGCCGACGCCGCGCAGGTCTTGCACCACATCGATGCCGAGGCTGCGCAGATGCTCCGCCGGACCGATGCCGGAAGTCATGAGGAGTTGCGGCGAGTTGAAAGCGCCGCAGCTAAGGACGATTTCGCGCCGGGCGCGCAATGTCTGCTTGACACCCGCTCGCACTACGCTGACGCCGCTTGCCCGTTTGCCTTCGAACGCGAGGCGCAGCACGTGCGTATCCGCGAGCACGTCGAGGTTCGTACGGCCGCCGTTCAGGCCGGCATCGCGGGCGTTTCCGCCATGCAGATAAGCGCGCGCCGCGTTCCAGCGCTCGCCGTTATATTGCGTGACCTGATAGAGGCCGGCGCCTTCCTGCTCTGCGCCGTTGAAGTCTGCGTTCAGCGGATAGCCGGCCTGCTGCGCTGCTGCGACGAAACGCTGCGAGAACGGATTGGGCGTACGCAGGTCGCTGACGTGCAGGGGGCCCACGCCACCGTGCCACGGATCGTCGGTGCGTCCGGCGACGCGTTGATTGCATTCGCTGCGGCGGAAGTAGGGCAGCACGTCGTCGAAGCCCCAGCCTGAGCAACCGAGGCTCGCCCATTCGTCGTAGTCGTTGCGGTGCCCGCGAATATAGACCATGCCATTGATCGACGAGCTGCCGCCCAACCCCCGGCCGCGCGGCTGGAAGGAAGGCCGGCCGTCAAGGCCGGCCTGGTGCTCGGTGTGGTACGCATAGTTGCGCGGGCCAGCCTTTCTCGCCGTTGCTGCCAGGCCGATCGGAGCCCATACGCTGATGTGATGGTCATGCGGACCGGCTTCCAGCAGAGCGACCGTGACCGCGGGATCTTCCGCCAGTCGGGCGGCCACCGCGCAGCCGGCCGAACCTGCGCCGACGACGATATAGTCGTATTCCGCTGCGAACGCTTTGTTGTCAGCGCCTTTTCCAGGTTTGTTCATGACACCTTTGTCGGTTGAATGGAGCTCGCGCTGCGATCGGGGTTTCGCCCGGAAGCTGCCGGCCCGTCACGCGAGCCAGATGCGCGGGATGTCTGCTTGTGTCCGCTTGTGTCCGCTTATGTCAGTTATGCCGCGGCTTGCGTGACAAAATGGTTCAGCATCCTGTGCGAACGCTCAGGATGAAGCCAGCGCAGCGCGGCGAGCGCGGAGACGGTTAACAGCGCGGCACTCACCACGAAGCCGAGTTCATACGCATGGCTATTGCCGCTGCCATACAGCTGGACGAGCCGGCCCATCGCCACGGGTGCGAATGCGGCGCCAAGGCTTGCGAGCGCCGTGTGAATGGCGACCAATGAACCGCGCTGGACGTCCGGCACCATTTCGGCGAGCAGCGCAGGAGCGAGCGTGAAACTCAGCGTCGGCAACGCACATGCCATTGCCAGCAGCGCCACTTTCTGCAGGGGCAGCAGATGGAACAGCGTCGGCACGATGTAGATCAGGGCGCCGCCGACGGCGCTCAGACAGATCAGATGAACCCGCGCCCGGCGGGTCGTGGCGCCGCGTTCGAGCATGCGCTGGGATAGCCAGCTCAGTCCGACATTGACCGGCGTGGCCGTTGCGATCACGACGGCAAAGCAGCGGCCTGCTTCGACACCAGTGAAACCCAGACCCCTTTCCAGGTAGGTTGGCAGCCATGTCAGGGTCAGGCCCAACGTCCAGTAGGCCGTGAATCCCAGTGCAAACACGCAGAGGATTGAACGGTCCGTCAGAATCCGCCGATAGGGCAGGCGGTACGATGGCGCGGTCGCCGAGCTCCGGTCCACATTGCTCTGCGGGGAGGAGGCGGCTCGCTGCTTGCCGAGGTCCCCTTCGCGACCGAAATACAGCCACAGCGCGCTCCATATCGCGCCCACCGCGCCGAGTAGCAGAAAGTTCATGCGCCAGCCCCACTGTCTTGTGACGAGCGGGATCAGCAGGCCAGCCAGCAACATCCCCATGGCCGCCCCCTGGTTGATCATCGCGACCGGCAGATTGCGTTTGCGGTCGGGAAACCATTTGTACAGCGCATGCACGGACACCGGAAACGACGGTCCCTCGGCGGCCCCGAGCATGACGCGGCAGATCAGCAGCCCAACCGCGCTCGTCGTCATGGCCTGCGGCACCTGGAGCAGCGCCCAGCTAAGGCCCATCGCGAGCAGCAACCAGCGGGTCGGGAAGCGGTTTGAAAGAAATCCCACCAGGACAGTCGACGTCGAAAAAAGCCAGAAAAAGCTGCCGGCGACCAGTCCGAATTTTTCCGGCGATAGATGCAGTTCGGCCGTCAGCGGGACGGCTACCAGCCCCAGCACGATTTTGTCGAGGAAATTGATCAGGGCGAGACCCGTCAGCAGGAGGGTCATCGTCCATGCCGATCGTGCCCGGAAATCAGAGGAAGCGGTCATGGGCAGTCTCATTGACGTACGGTGCCGTCGCGTCGGGGCGCACCGGAAAGGACTCGACGCGAGCGACGGTGCTTGACCGCGCGGCGCCGGTGGCCGCGGGGCTCCTTGTTTCCATCTATGTCTCCTTTAATCTTTTTTCCCTGGTGGACTTCGCTGTCCGTCCCGGTACTGCTGGTTTGTAGCGTCACGGTAATGGTTTGGGGAGGGGGGGCAACCACCCGGAACAGGTAGTCCAGGGAAAACCTTGTTCGCTGGGCCGTGCTGCGCGCCATGACCGGCGCTCCACCCGATCGGGGTAGTGGCGTTGAAGCGACGCGGGCTTATCGTTGATGCCGGAGTTTTTGCATGGACGGGGGATGTTTAGTCAATCGCCGTCGCGCACGTGGCGCTATGCATGGATGCTGGTCTGGGACAAGTGGAGTCGCATTGAGAACCGAACAATCGTCGTTGCGCGGTCTGGTCGAACGGTGGCTGAGGCCGGGTTCGCAGATGCGTGTGCGCGTCACGCGCTTCGGGTATTGCCGGACGAACCGCTGGCGTTACGCCTGCGTGGAATCGGCGCGGCCCTCGGGCGACCTGTCGATTATTTTCTTCCGCCACGAAGACGGCTCGTGGCACGTATTTCCCCCCGAAAAGAAGCGTCCGGCGATGAATGTCGCGCGAATGCCGGCCTCGCCGTGCACGGACTTTGGTTATCGAAGTGAAATGTCAGGCTCCGTGAGCTTGATGTAGGACATATTTTAAAAAATTTGGAGACCGACGCAGTGTGTATCTCGACAGTCCTCGAAGATGACTTTGCGCCAACG
>NZ_JAQQDU010000066.1:0-51276 GCF_046027825.1 Paraburkholderia sediminicola | reverse complement strand
CAGCACTATAAGGATAATTCAATTGTTTATCCTTTTTTCGCATTCCCATCTCTCAGTCCCGACATGTATCAACAGAGCGCGACGCGAGCGTATCAGAGTGGGGACGTAGCTTTGTCTCCCGAGTGGATTAGCAACCGTAGATTTGCTCCCGCTAATGATCCATTCTCTACCGCAGGCGTACTTCGAGATGTAATACAGGACATTGATCGTCTGGATAGTGACGCTAACGTATATTTGGCGCCGCTTTCGACAAAGGTGCAAGTGCTAGGATTTTCGCTGTATTGGTGGCTTGAGGGCCGGCATAGAGGAAGAGTGAGCGTGCTTCTTCCTGAGTGCATCAGATATTCTAGGGAGACAAGTCTGGGATTGAAGCGCCTTTGGAGTTTCACGATTGAAACGTAGTGCTCAATAATTCAAGCATTCTACGATCGACTATACAATGATTAATAATGAACTCGAACTCGTCGCACTGATTGGAAACGCAGGTACGGCTCAGATAGCTCATGATTTATTCGCGCTATTCGAGCCGAAACTGAAATCTTGGTATTTTATTCGCGCTTCTGACAAAGGCCCGTCGCCGGGCCTCTCAGTGAATAGAACGTTTGGGCATGGCGCTGCGGTGAAAACCTTGTTCGCTTCGGAAAAAGTGATTGTCTTGGACTCCCAAACGCTTGCAGACATGTCGCGGGGCCAAGCGACGTTTCCGATAGACTATTCTATTTCTCTTGATACGCAGGCGCTGAGTTACCTTGAACCTTATCTTTTGGGCAACACTGCAAAATTGCCGAAGGATTTTTCGGAGGTGTTTGCGTTCATTTCGCAACCCAATGTCAATGTTGATCCAATGCCGTACATGCTCGAGAACATGCAGAATGTAACGGACGAAAAAAAGGCGTCAAGAATTTATAAAAAGCTGTACGCATATGAAGTGTTCCGTACGATTGATATTCCTAACTTCGATGCGACGGGGGAAATTAGATCAACTGAACCGAGCAATGTTATAACGACTCGCGCCGAAGTGCTGATGAAGGACATGCGCCGGGATGCAGTCAATAAAAAGGCGGTCAACGTGATAAGGTATCGATTTCGATTGATACATATCATTCTTTTGAAGATCGCCTGCATCCAGCTGTCTAGCGGGGCTTCCGTTATTGAGAAGCTGCATGAACTGCTGACGTTTATGGATCAACGAATATGTACAATCTTTGCGCGCGAAGCTCTTTTAGCTCGCGCATATTTTGAGCGAGGCCAAAAGCTAACTTTCTTCGGAAAAATACATAAAAAGGGAGAAGGCTCAGCCGGTATCGGCGCCGCTGAGGATTTGTTGAATACCTTGCGGGGAATGGCTTGGGATTTACTGCACATTCGCCATCTTGAAGAGGCATTTACAATGAGACCTGAGAAATCTGCTCGCTATTATTTCCCGTCTTTCTTAACGTTCGATAAACGTTTGTCGGAGATAATCGATCTTTGTCCTCTTCGATGTATCGCATACAAGCGGGGATCGGCGCGCCCGATGCCTTTTTTCACTAAGGATTGGGTACGCGAGATGTCCGGCGACCCCGCTGCCGATGCGGAAATAGTTAGGCGATTTTATTCTACGAGCGCCGTCGCGAGTCGCGATAGGAGGCGATCGCGTGCCGATGGGCTGTTTGCGACTCTAGAGGCTGAGTTGGAGAGCGAATTACTCTTGGTTGCAGGCATAGGTGCAGGCACTAGATCCTCGTGAGGTTGATGACTTTGCGTGATAAAGAACTTACGCAATTCTCGGATTCTAGATTTTCGAGAGCACTTCGGTCGATACTAGTTGGGTGAAATAGTCTGACTCGTTCTCCATCCTTCGACGGAAATGCTCATTTCCGAGCTCACAATTCATCTTATAGCGCGCTTTCGTTTTTCCCGAGTAAAAACCCGCCGCCTCTTGAGGCACAACAGTTCCAATGATGCTAAGCGGCATTCCTCTGGGCGCTAGGCGCACTGCTCTTTGAGCATCCGCATCGGACATCGAGAACAACATGCCCCAGTCGCCTACCGTGAAGGCAAAATTTGTTGCATTGACGTTGAGCGCCTTAGACGCTTTCAAAGCCCAATCGTGGATCGGCAGTTGATCGAGGTCGAGCAGTATGCCTTGCTGATCGGAAGTAAGCAGTTGCAGGCCCTCCGACAAGCCGTCGCTCAGATCAACTGCCGACGTAACGGCGCAGGAACCGAAAATGAACTTTGCCTCGTCCCAAGCACATTCCGGATGCGATAGGCACCTTTCGTAACCTGAATTTTTCGTAACGAGTCCAGCCTTCATCAGTAGATAGGCACCCGCGAATCCACCGAGACGCCCAGCTAAAACAATTGAGTCACCAACATTCGCCGATCTCCGGCTAACGACTTTTTTCTTGTTTATTACGCCGATGGCGGTGCCCACAACGTTGGCTTCATTTCCCTCTTTTGTGTCGCCTCCTACAAACGCTACGCCTTTGCTGTCGCATGCTTCGGCAGCGCCGAGAATAATTGAACGAACGCGCTCCGGATCCCAGTCCCCTGGAACGGTGACGGACAACATAAACGCTGTCGGAAGCGCGCCTACCGCCAGAATATCGCTCAGATTCGCGGTCACTGCGAGACGACCCCACGTATCAAAGCCCGCCCAACCCATATACGCAGCTATGGGCCTTGCAGCACGATCAATCTTGAATGCGACTGAAATCTCTGGTAAGCCGATGTCGATGACGCTTGCATCGTTGCCAAATCCATTGATGAAGGTGTCAGCTCGTTTTAGGGACGGGATGAGGCTTCGAAGGAAGCTTTTCTCTCCGATGTCGTTCATTTGCATTCAGCACCTCCGAGAAGCGCTCTCATTTGCATATAGGCGTTGCGTGCTTGGGAGACCGACATTGGCATCGGCGTGTCGGATCGGTCACTTGAGCTGAAGTTTCGCTCCCGGAAGACGTTGATCATTCGATCATTGGGTGCATCTTGAACAAGCAGCGTTACTACTTCGGACGTTGCGGGTCCGGCACGATGTAGCTGTCGGTAGTCTTGAAAATAGGTTGTGAGCGGACCCATTTCGGTTCGGCTCTGCAGGCTGAGAGTGGCGTAGCTGTTGGCGAAGCCTTCTGGGTGGCAGCTTTCTCCGCGAGCGGAAAATTCTTTATGAATGAACGCTTCCCCCAAGCCGTTATGCTCGAAACACTCGTTTATTAGGCTGCCGTACAGCACCTTCGAAGCGAAGGATGCGACATGATCATGAACGTCATCCTTAACCTCCCCTTTTTTCCAAAAATGGAGGCGTATTCGCCGTGGGAAGGTGCCATCAATGTTCGCAACGACGAATTTATAGAAGCCCAGTTGATGAATATATCCATTCGCTCGCTCTGTACTCCCCAGAATTTGATCGCCAAGATAGGCCAGCGTGTTTTCGCAGGTTGCGTATCGCTCAACTACATCGAGGAGCTTTTCGGCGATCAAAGGTGAGTCTTTGGAGTCTGTGAGTACAGAAATTAGCTCTTTCATTGAACACCTATTTTTCGCTCAGTCGATAGTGATGAAAAGCCATTGGCGAAAATCTTGTTTTCTAGGTGCTCGATAACGTCACTATTTCTCTCCCTTGTATGAAGATCATTTTTGAGCTCTGCAACCGTTAACCAGGCGAATCTGTCGCCGGCTATATCAAATTCCTTATGACATATTTTATCGGTTAGCGACTCCGATGTGATCTGTGCAAAATAGAAGTCAAAATAGTAAGTGGTAAACTTGTTGTTTTTATAAGACTGCTTGGAATTAATCATGTCTTCATTCATGGGGGTCAAAAGCAAGTCGGCGGCTTCCGCAGATAATTTTTGACCCAAAGCTTGATGCAATTCTTGATTGGTATTAACGTTACCTGACTGGCTTTTCCCGAAATTAGGAAGTAGCCAACACTCCCAGTTTACAGAGTGCTGGACAAGTACCCGTTTCGCGCCGTCTTGTCCGATGGCCACGAATAGAAAGACGAAGCGACGATCTTGCGTCGTAAGTGACTGAGAAGTTATTCTTCTCAAGAACTCTTCAAATGATGGCTGCCTGAAAATTTTCAAGGTGACAATAGCAGACCAAAGCAGTAAGCAAGAGAACGTGCTTATGACAATAAAATTCCAAAGGGCTTTATCGATTCCCCATTTTGTGTTGATATCGGAAACGAGTAGCGTGAGACCGATGGTTACCAAAACACTGACTTGAGAGAGCAAGATTCCAATTAATGAAGCTCTGTTATCGAAATGCGGACGAAGCATGCCATCTAAGTGGAGGCGGTCGAAGAGTAGCTTTTCAGGCGGAATAGATGGCGGTTGATTCCACCCTACCGACATACTGATCTTTAATTTTAGGAAATTGAATTCCAATTTTATCCTCGTCTAAGACGTCGTTGCATACTGCGCCGCTGATACCCCGAAAAGAAACGCTGGCAGGACAGAAACTCCTCGCGCAGGTCAGGGCGAAGAAGCTCGCCCGACTGCTCTGGCTTGCTGCGCGTATCGTCCGCCCACCCGCTCGCCGACGTCATTGGGTGAAGCGTTCCCGGGGGTTATGAACCCTAGGGGCCCGGTTGCCGCGAGTACGATCACGGTAGATACGTTACAACAATGTGGAGTGTATCGCGACGCCAGCGGCTAGGAGGGCGCAGCGTGGCCGCAAGAGGCTGCGGCGTCGCTCGCTGTTTCGGCGCGTGGACACGAGCGCTGATTGGACGCGCGCGTTATCCCAGTTTCGCTAACAAACTCTCAGGCTTCAGGTGCGTATACCTCTTTAGCATCTGCATGCTTCGATGGCCAGTGATCGAGGCCACTTCCATTGGGTGCAGGCCCTTCTCAAAAAGTCTGGACGCAGCTTCGTGGCGTAGATCGTGCCATCGAAGGGTGCTTAGCTCGGGATCTTCGACGCTCGCCGTCTTGATTACCCGCTTCCAAACGCAGATAACCGCGTTGATGCTACTCCCAAAGACCGGGCCGTTCAGACTCGCAAAACTAACGTTGGGCGGACCATGCCGTGAGCGAGCCAGCCGGACGTCTGCTCCTTCCGCAATTGCGGCGAGTGTTCGGAACACGTTAATAGCTCGGCTGGAAAGCGGTATTACCGCCGGAACGCCCTTATTATCGGCTCCGCGGGCGTCAGGCGGAAACTTGATCATGCGGTTCTCGGCGTTAAGCCATTCCCAGCGTATGCTGAACAAGGCTCCTTGGCGCAAACTCGTCTCGATTGCCAGCTCAAAGGCGGGTGCGGCCCATAGATTGCTGCTGCTGGAGAGCAGTGCGTGGAGCTTTTCAAATTCACCTGGCCGGAGCCGTCGGTCACGCGCTTGGCTTCCTGCTGGCTTTCGAATATTGCCCAAGGGGTTTGACAGGCCCTCCATCCCCCACTCCTTCCGTGCAATTTCGAACAGATGACTGATAATCTGCAATTCAAGCCTGATGGTGTTTTCCGCTCGACCTGCTGAGCGACGGTCGTCGCGGTATTTGGCGAAGTCGGTTCCTCGAAGGCTGGCGAGCGTCCGGTAGGCCAAATCGTGACGAATCCACCGATCGATGCGTCGGTTCTCCTGATACGGATGCCGCTTTTCGGGGACGATGTCGCGTCGGTACCGCTCCAGCGCCTCTCGCAACGTTGTGCGCTCGGATTCGGAACTGTCGAGGTACGCTCTGGAGTCCATTTCCCCTTCGACACGGCGTGCCCACTGTTGCGCTTGCTGCTTTGTGTCGAACGTGTGGTAAACGGGTTTGTACCCGCGCCGACGGATCTCGGCGCGCCAGTAGGCGCCGCGCTGACTGATGTACGCCATCTTCAAGCTCCAGAAAACATTTATGAAATGCTTGGTCTGGATTCTCGGATTCCGGCGGATTTCCGGCAAAGGCAAGTTTTTGACACTTGCCCGCCCGCCCTACAGACGAAAAAAAAGCACCGCGATCGCTCGCAAGTGCTTGATTTCCTACTGCTAAATTCGGTGGTGGGGCGTGACAGATTCGAACTGTCGACCTACGGATTAAGAGTCCGCTGCTCTACCAGCTGAGCTAACGCCCCAAACAGAAGCGAAATTATGCCGAAACTTTCCGAGATTGCCAAGCCCCTTTAGCAGATTTCTTATAAAAATCTGGGCTTGGTACGTCCGGCACGTGCGCTGCCTGCCGTCAGGCACCAGAAAGGCGCGCAGTTCCCCGTCCCGGTATCATGTCGCGGATCACCTGCCGCTCGAAGCCTCGCGCGGCTTTCGACCGGGAACCACCATGGATGACAAAGAGATTAACGAGCTGCTCGACCGCATCCTCGCCCCGTGGGTCCGCGCGCTCACGCTGACCCCGGTCAAGGTCGACGAAGAAAGTGCGACACTGCGCCTGCCGTTCTCCGGCGGACTGCGTCATTCCGGCGGCGTGATCTGCGGACAGGTCTTTATGGCGGCCGCCGACACGGCGATGATCGTCGCGATTTCGGCCGCGCTCGGCGGCTTCAAGCCGATGAGCACCGTCTCGCTCAACATCAGTTTCATGCGCGCGGTCCGCAACGGCGACGTGCTGATCACCGCGCGCGTGCTGCGCATGGGCCGCAATCTGGTGTTCGGCGAAGTCGAGTTATTCGACGATGCCGGCAACATGGCCGTCCATGCCACCACCACCTACGCGCTGTTCGACTGAAACCTGAAACGGGTTCGCAAGCCGCATTAGAGGAAAAAGCCAAGATGTTCGATCAGGTCGTATTCGCCGGCGGCGGCAATCGCTGCTGGTGGCAGGCGGGATTCTGGGACGTGGTGCAGCCGGAGCTGGATATCCGTCCGCGCGTCATCACCAGCATTTCGGCTGGCGCCGCGACCGCGTGCATGCTCTACACGCGTGATTCCGACTGGGTCATGCGTTACTACGAAGACGCGCTGCGCCACAACACCCGCAACGCATACTGGGGCAATCTTCTGCGTGGCGAATCGGTGTTTCCGCATTACCGGATCTACCGGCAGGCGCTGCTCGACATTTACGGTGAGAAGTTCTCCACGCTCGCGAACGCGCCCGAAATCCGCATTGGCGTGTCGCACCTGCCGCGCTGGCTCGGCGCGCGAAGCGCCGTCGCAGCAGGGCTGATTGCGTACAACATCGAGAAATATGTGCGCAAGACGCTGCATCCGACGCTCGGTCAGACGCTCGGCTTCCACCCGGAATTCGTGCGCGCGCAGGATTGTGCGACGGTCGAAGATCTCGCCGATCTGATTCTGCAATCGTCGAGTACGCCGCCGTTCACGCCGGTCTTGCGGCGCAACGGCCGGCCGGTGCTCGACGGCGGAATGGTCGACAACGTGCCGGTCGGCGCGCTCGACGCCGATGCCCCCGGAAACGTGCTGGTGATGGTTACGCGGCTTTATCCCCGGCCGCAAATGTTCGTCGTGCCGCACGGCGTGCAGCAACGGCTCTATGTGCAGCCGTCGCGCAAGGTGCCGATTTCGAGTTGGGACTACACGAGCCCGTCGCAGATGGTGCACGCGTACAACCTCGGCCGCGCCGACGGCGAGGTCTTTCTCGAGCGCGTGCGCGATCTGCTGGAGGCCGGCGCGCACGAGGCGTGCTGAGATGAGTGGCAGCGGCGGCGCGGTACCTGGAAGCGGGAGTGACCTGCAGGCTACGCGCCAACGAGATTGGCGCGCAGCTTAAAGCCAGAATGTACCGCGAGGGATTGACGCCGAAAATTACCGCCGACGCCCGCCTTGCAACGCCTCCGGATTCGCCACGCTGGACGTATCGCCGGCGTCGAAAGCCAGAATGTTCTGGAATGCCGCGGTGAAATACAGCTCGTAGCTCTCGCGCTCCACGTAGCCGATGTGCGGCGTGCAGATCACGTTCTCCATGCGCAGCAGGCTGTAGCCCTGCAGAATCGGCTCGCTTTCGTAGACATCGATCGCGACCATCCCCGGACGGTTATGCGACAGCGCGTTCACCAGCGCGTTTTCGTCGAGCAGTTCGGCCCGGCTCGTGTTCACAAGCAACGCGGTCGGCTTCATCCGCATCAGGTCTTCCTGTTTGACGATGCCGCGCGTGTCGTCATGCAGACGCAGGTGCAACGACAGCACATCGCTTTGCTCGAACAGTGCCTCGCGGCTCTCGGCCACGCCATATCCATCCGCGAGCGCCGCTTCGCGCGAATGCTCGCGGCCCCAGATCAGCACATTCATGCCGAACGCCTTGCCGTATCCGGCCAGCAGCCGGCCGATCTTGCCGTAACCCCAAATCCCCAGTGTCTGGCCGCGCAACACCTGGCCCAGGCCGAAGTTCGGCGGCAGCGCCGACGTCTTCAAACCGGACTGCTGCCAGGCCCCTTGCTTAAGGTTTGCTACGTATTGCGGAATCCGCCGTTGAGCCGCCATGATGAGGGCCCAGGTCAGTTCGGCGGGTGCGATCGGCGAGCCGCTGCCTTCCAGCACGGCGATGCCGCGCTCGGTACAGGCTGCCAGATCGATATGGCTGGAGACTTTGCCGGTTTGGCTGATCATGCGCAAACGCGGCAACTTATCGAGCAGTTGCGAGTTGATGCGGGTACGTTCGCGAATCAGGACTAAGGCGTCGACTTCGGAAAGCCGGCTCGCCAGTTGGCCGAGACCGCGGACCGTGTTGTTGAAAACCTTGACCTCATGGTCGGCCAGCAGTTGAAAGCAGTCGAGCTTGCGGACGGCGTCCTGGTAATCGTCGAGGATGGCAATCTTCATGGTATGTGTCTTGCGGCGCACCATAGCGGTGCGAAACGGAGTGTTATGCTGACTGTCCCACCATGTGACCTAGGTCACATGCCGGTCTGGCTGAATGCCTTACCGTAGAAGCTGCCGCGTAGAACGGCAGCGCCACGGCAAGGCCGATTGACATCGTTTTTAACAGTTTGTTGCGTGTTGAGGCAAGTCGCTTTACAGACGGTTGCAGACGACCGCCTGCAAGGCCGTTCGGACGCCTCCGCGCAACAGGCCGTGTAGCCCACGATGACCTGCACAATTGCGCGTCGGCTGGCAGGAAAGTCGATGCGATGAATTGAACGCCTCTCGCATGCAGCATCGCTGGGCTTGTACCGTTTTTCTATTGCTTTCAAAACGGAGACAAGTCGATGAATCATCCCTCATTCGAAGGACAGCCCACAATCGAGGCGTCCGCAGGGGCGCCCGCCTGGGTCAAGCACCGAAAACTGATCGACTGGGTCCAGCGCGTTGCCGCCGTGACCAAGCCCGCTCGAATCGTCTGGTGCGACGGCTCACAGGAGGAGTACGACCGCCTATGTGCCCAGATGGTCGAAGCCGGCACCCTCAAGCAACTCAATCCCGCCAAACGTCCCAATTCCTATCTGGCATGGTCCGATCCGTCGGACGTGGCGCGTGTCGAAGACCGCACGTTCATCTGCTCTAAGCACCGCGAAGATGCCGGTCCCACCAACAACTGGATCGAACCGGCTGAGATGCGCTCGACGCTCGACGGCCTGTTCGACGGCGCCATGCGCGGCCGCACGATGTACGTGGTGCCTTTCTCGATGGGGCCGCTCGGTTCGCCGATCGCGCACATCGGCGTCGAATTGAGCGATAGCCCCTACGTCGTGACCAACATGCGCATCATGACGCGTATGGGCCGCAAGGTGTACGACGTGCTGGGCGAAGACGGCGAGTTCGTGCCGTGTGTGCATTCGGTCGGCGCGCCGCTCGCGGCGGGCGCGAAAGACGTGCCGTGGCCGTGCAACGACACCAAATACATTGTCCATTTCCCCGAATCGCGCGAAATCTGGAGCTATGGCTCGGGCTACGGTGGCAATGCGCTGCTGGGCAAGAAATGCTTCGCGCTGCGCATCGCGTCCACGATGGGCCGCGACGAAGGCTGGCTCGCCGAACACATGCTGGTTCTTGGTGTGACGTCGCCGGAAGGGCGCAAGCATCACGTCGCGGCGGCGTTTCCGTCGGCTTGCGGCAAGACCAATTTCGCGATGCTGATTCCGCCAGAAGGCCTGAACGGCTGGCAAATCTCCACGATCGGCGACGATATTGCGTGGATCAAACCGGGTACGGACGGCCGTCTGTACGCGATCAACCCTGAGGCGGGGTATTTCGGCGTCGCGCCGGGCACGAGCGAAAAAACCAACTTCAACGCGATGGCCACGCTGAAGGAAAACGTCATCTTCACCAACGTCGCGCTGACGGACGACGGCGACGTCTGGTGGGAGGGCATGACCGACGAGCCGCCCGCGCACCTGATCGACTGGCAGGGCAAGGACTGGACGCCCGCGACCGCGAAGGAGAGCGGGCGTAAGGCTGCGCACCCGAACGCGCGCTTCACGGCGCCGGCTTCGCAATGTCCGTCGATCGATGCCGACTGGGAGAACCCGGCAGGCGTCGCGATCGACGCATTCATTTTCGGCGGCCGCCGTTCCACCACCGTGCCGCTCGTCACTGAAGCGCGCAACTGGGTCGAAGGCGTCTACATGGCGGCGACCATGGGCTCGGAAACGACCGCGGCGGCGGCGGGGCAGCAGGGCGTGGTGCGCCGCGACCCGTTCGCAATGCTGCCGTTCTGCGGCTACAACATGAGCGACTACTTCGGGCACTGGCTGAAAACCGGCGAGCGTCTCGAGAAGCTGAACGCGACGCTGCCGAAGATCTTCTGCGTCAACTGGTTTCGCAAAAGCGCGGACGGCAAGTTCGTCTGGCCGGGCTTTGGCGAGAACATGCGCGTGTTGAGCTGGATGGTCGGACGCATCGAAGGCAAGGCACAAGGTGAAGAACACACGTTCGGCATCTCGCCGCACTATGAAGACATCGACTGGAGCGGTCTGGATTTCAGCCGCGAGCAATTCCAGCAGGTGATTTCCGTCGACGACGCGGCGTGGCGCGACGAACTCGCGCTACATACCCAATTGTTTGACACATTGCAGCAAGGTCTGCCGCCGGCCTTGACGCAGACTAAACTCACGCTCGAAGGAAAACTCGCTGCCTGATTAGGTGAGTATTCACTTCGCATGGAAGCCGCCTTCGGGCGGTTTTTCTTTTCCAGTCCGACCCCGCATTACGATTTTTTCCGATTCCGCAATGCCGGGGCAACCTTTGCATCTGTTCGAACAAAAAAGACAGTGCAAGCTGCAGTGCAGCAGATTGTTGCTCATGTCAGAACAATCGAGGTTCATGCCCCACATTTGGGCGCACAGTGGCACAAATATCGACAATATTTCCGCTTTGGCGGGCAACTTCTGCACGATTTCGCGAGTCGTAGGAGAATTCCAAGTTCGCTTCACTGGTTTTCACTAATTGTCAGGAAGCTGTAACACGGCAGGAGTTGTCCCATGGATCATTTGCAGTCGATGCGAGTTTTCGTCAAAGTGGCGGATCTCGGCAGTTTTGCCCGCGCTGCGAGCGCGATGGATATTTCCAACGCAGTGGCCACCCGTCACGTTGCCGATCTCGAAGGCCGTCTTGGTACGCGGCTGCTTAATCGCACAACCCGCAGCTTGTCCCTGACCGAATCCGGCCAGGTTTATCTTGAGCGCGCGCGCCAGATTCTCGACGAACTGGAAGACGTCGAGCAGATGGTGGTCGCGCGGAATCACGAACCCGTCGGCACGTTGCGAATAGTCGCACCGGTCGTGTTCGGGTTGCATAACCTTGCGCCGGTACTGCAGACGTACGCAGAGCGCTATCCGAAAGTTATTCCCGATGTCACGCTGGTCGACCGTCAAGTTGATCTGGTCGAAGAAGGTTTCGACGTGGGCGTGGTGGTCACACGGCAAATGCGCAGCGCGAGCATTGTCACGCGGCGTTTGACCACCGGTTGCATGACGGTGTGCGCAACGCCCGCGTATCTGGAAAAGCACGGCATACCCACCCGCCCCGAGCATCTGCTCGAGCATCCGTGCCTGAGCTTGCCGTCCGAGTATTGGGGCGACGAGCGTGTATTCACGGGCTCGGAAGGTGAAGTGCGTGTGCGTCCGTCCAACGTGATCGTGGCCAACAACACGGAAATGCTGCGGCAGTTCGCGCTGCTCGGCATGGGCATCGCGATTTTGCCGAGCTATCTGATCGGCCGCGATATGACGCGCGGCAGGCTCGTGCGTTTGCTTGGCGATTTCCGTTTGCCACAGGTCGAGATCAACATTGCGTATCCGAGCCGCCGTCACTTGCCGGCAAAGGTACGTACGTTCATCGATCATCTGGTTGAGCATTTCAGCCAGACGCCGAACAGTCTGCTCGGCGAGCAGTGGATCAAGGACGGCCTTGAGAGGCCTGTCACGTCCGCCGCGCTCGATGCAGCGAGCCACATGCCGCCGGAAGCGTTCGATGGCGCTGAGCCGCTGTCACGGCTGCTGGATAGCGAGTTGTCGCCGGTGCCGAAGACGTTGGCAAAGGCGACGAATCGTCCACGGCCCACCGCGCTGTCGCCCCTGTAACGATTCGGGCGATGGTGTCGGCAGCGCTTGAGATAAGCGCGGTCTGGCTGACAAATAAAAAGGCGCAGTCACTTTCGTGACTGCGCCTTTTTTCTGGCAAGTTCGACGCTGGCCGGAAGCTGAATGCCCTTCCGGCCCACGCGCCCGACTTACGAGCCTGTCTTGCGCGCGACCGTTTTCTTGGCCGGCGCCTTCTTGGCAGCGGCGGTCTTCTTCGCAGCCGCAGTCTTCGTAGCGGGTGCTTTCTTGGCCGCGACCTTCTTGGCGGGCGCCGCCTTCACGGCGACCGGTGCATCTTCGTCGTCATCCGACTCAGGCACTGCCTTGGCGGCTGCCTTAGCTGCCGCGGTCTTCGCAGCCGTCTTGGCGGACGGCTCTTTCTTCTCGAATTCGAAGCCGATCTTGCCGTCGTTCTGCTTGACGAGGAACGCCTTGAAGTTGCGGCCGGTACGCGACGACTTGAAGTTTGTCAGCAGGTCGGTGCGTCCTTCCTCGAGCAATTTCCCCATCTGCTCACGCGCGATTTCCTGCTGCAGAATCACCTTGCCCGAGCGGAAGTCGCAAGTCTTCGGATTCGCGACCGAGTTCTCGCAGACATAGCTCATGCCGTGCTCGAACACGCGGCCCTTGCACTTCGGGCACGCGCCGACCGACTGCTGGTCGGAGAAGTCAGGCGGTTCGCCGTCTTCGCCGCCCGAGTCCTGACCGAAGTCGAATTCGAGCTTGTAGTTCTTGATCTCGTCGTCGAGCGAGAGCTTCAGGATCGCCGAGAACGGGCGCCCCATCTTGCTCCGGAAACCCGAGAGCGGCCCGATCGTCTTGTTCTGCAACAACTCTTCAACTTCCGGGATTTCGAACTGACGTCCGCCCGGAATCTTCGAGATTGAAAACTCGCACTTCGAGCACGCGAAGCGACGGTAGTTTTCCTTCACCTGACCGCCGCAATTCGGACACGGCGTCTGCAACGTCGCGTAATCACCCGGGATCGTATCGGAATCGTACTCTTTCGCGCGCTTGACGATGGTCTGCGTCATGCGGGCGATTTCCTGCATGAACGCGTCGCGCGGCAAGTTGCCCCGCTCCATCTGCGAAAGTTTGTATTCCCACTCGCCGGTCAATTCCGGTGCGGTCAATTCCTTGACGCCGAGGCCGCGCAGCAGCGTCATCAGCTGGAAAGCCTTGGCAGTCGGAATCAGATCGCGGCCTTCGCGGATCAGATACTTTTCGCCCAACAGCCCTTCGATGATGGCGGCGCGCGTGGCTGGCGTGCCGAGCCCCTTGGCCGCCATGGCTTCGCGCAGTTCGTCGTCTTCGACCAGCTTACCCGCGCCTTCCATGGCCGACAGCAAGGTCGCTTCGTTGTAGCGTGCGGGCGGTTTCGTCACCAGTTGCTGGGCGGCGATCTTGTCCGTCTTGACCTTCTCGTCCTTCTGCACCGGCACGAGGTTCGCGTCTTCGCCGCTGATTTCGCGGCCATAGACCTGCAACCAGCCCGGTTCGACCAGCACCTTGCCTTCAGTCTTGAAGTGATGACCGACCACTTCCGTGATCCGCGTCGTCACCCGGTATTCGGCGGCCGGGAAGAACACCGACAGGAAGCGCTTCACGACCAGGTCGTAGAGCTTCTGTTCCGGCTCGGAAAGATTCTTCGGCGCTTGTGCCGTCGGGATGATTGCGAAGTGGTCGCTGATCTTCGAGTTATCGAAGATGCGCTTGTTCGGCTTCACCCAGCCCTTGTCCAACACCTGCTTGGCATACGGGAGATAGTTGTTGCTCTCCTTGAGCATGCCCAGCGTTTCCTTGACCGTATCCATATAGTCTTCCGGCAACGCGCGCGCGTCGGTCCGGGGATAGGTCAGCACCTTGTGCTTTTCGTACAGCGCCTGAGCAAGGCCCAGCGTGTTCTTGGCCGAGAAGCCGAAGCGGCCGTTGGCTTCACGCTGCAAGCTGGTCAGGTCGAACAGCGCCGGCGACAGTTGCGTGGACGGCTTCGATTCTTCCGTCACCGTGCCGATCTGGCCACGGCAGGCAGCGACGATCGTCTCAGCCGCGGGCAGCGCCCACAGACGCGAATCGCGTTTTTCAGGATCGAATTCGTCGCGCTTGAATTTCGGATCGAACCAGCGGCCTTCGTAGAAGCCGCCCGCACAGACGAAGTCTGCCTTCACTTCCCAGTAATCGCGTGGCACGAAACGGCGAATCTTTTCTTCGCGCTCGACGACGATCGATAGCGTCGGCGTCTGCACCCGCCCGACCGTGGTCAGGAAGAAGCCGCCGCCCTTGCTGTTGAACGCGGTCATGGCGCGCGTGCCGTTGATGCCGACCAGCCAGTCCGCTTCCGAGCGGCAGCGTGCCGCATCGGCGAGCGGCTGCATCTCCTCGTCGCTACGCAGACGGGCAAAACCGTCGCGTATCGAACCGGCTGTCATCGACTGAAGCCACAGGCGCTGCACAGGTTGCTTGGCTTTCGCGTGCTGCGCGATCAGGCGGAAAATCAGCTCACCCTCGCGCCCCGCGTCACATGCGTTAATCAGGCGGTCGATGTCTTTACGCTTGAGCAGCTTGGTCAGCACCTTCAGGCGCGACTCGCTCTTGGCGATCGGATTCAGATCGAAATGCGGCGGAATGACGGGCAGGTTGGCGAAACTCCACTTGCCGCGTTTAACTTCATAGTCTTCGGGCGCGGCGATTTCCAGCAAGTGGCCGACTGCCGAGGAAAGGACGTAGTCGTCGCTTTCGTAGTATTCGTCATGCTTGGTAAAACCGCCCAAAGCGCGCGCGATGTCGTTCGCGACGGAAGGCTTTTCGGCGATGATCAGTGCTTTGGACATGACTCGATGTGAGGTTGGTAGATCCGGGTTGATGGCCTTGAGTGCGCTTAATTAGCGCGACCCTCGTTTGCGACCTTTGCGACCCAATAACGACCGCTTTATAGCACACGGCGCAAGAGCGGCGTGTCAAGTGCCATAAAAAGCGCGCCATGATAATTGCGCGCTCAGTATTTGAGCAAGCTGCGGAAAACGCAGCGTGTACCGCTTGCAACGCCCGTGCAGCAAGGTTCGGCGGCGGGTGGCCACATTCATGCGACGGCCAGCGCGGGCCGCAGTTTGGGCGCGCCGCTGACGCCGGGCACAGCCGTCAGATCAGACAACATCCGTTCCACAATCGCCGCCTGTGGCAAAACCGTGCCAAAGAAACGTGTCGTTACCGAGTCTTCGATCAGGATGGTCGGGAAATTCTCGACATCCAGATCGTCGAAGCGGTCCGCATGGGTTTCGATGTCGATCCATGCGAAACAGATCTCCGGATGCTTGTCCGCCAGCCGGTCGAAGGCATCCCGATACTCACGGCAGGTCCCGCACCACTCCGCGCACAGGCAGGCAACGAACAGCGTGTCAGGTTCGTTGACGCGCTCGGCAATCCGGTCTTGGTCGGTGTCGAGGTTCAGCGCGGGCATGGTGGTTCCTTGCGTACTTTTATGAGGTGCTTTGGCGCGAATGTAGCATGGCCGATCCCGAATCGTGGTCAACCCTGGTCAAGGCGGGGTCAGCCGTGGGTCGCTCGCGTGAAGCGGCCGCCGGGCAGCGCGGTCACCTGGCCGGCGAGTTCGAGCTGCAGCAGCGTGGTTTGTAATGCCGCGTCTCCCATCTCGGTGCGGGTGGCAAGAATTTCAAGCGTGGCGGGGGCGTGGCCGAGTGCGTCGAGGAGTTGCAGCGCTTCGGCGCTCATGGCCGGCGGGGCAGTGGGTGAGGCGGCCGCAGTTGCCACGGGCTTGGCGAAGCCCAGTTCCTCCAGCACCTCATCGGGCGTTTCCACCAGCTTGGCGCCCTGCTTGATGATTCGATGACAACCGCGCGATAGCGGCGCGTGGATCGAACCGGGCAACGCAAAGATATCGCGCCCCATTTCATTGGCGAGCCGAGCCGTAATCAGCGAACCCGAGCGCATGGCGGCCTCGACGATCACAACGCCGCTGACGAGGCCCGCGATCAGGCGGTTAACGTTGCGGAAAATTGGCGGCGCGCGCCGGGGTGCCGAGCGGCCACTCCGAAAGGATCGCGCCTTGCGCCGCAATCTGCCGCGCCAGCGCGTGATGCGCGGCCGGATACACGATGTCCGCACCGGTGCCGATGACGGCCACCGTGCCGCCAACGCCCTCCAGTCCGCCGCGATGCGCGGCACCGTCGATACCTAGCGCCAAGCCCGACACGATCGTGACGGCGGCTTGCGAAAGCTCACGCGCGAAGCGCTCCGCGTCTTCAACACCTTGCGGTGTCGCGCTGCGGCTGCCCACCAGAGCGATCGCCCTCGTGTGCACCAGATCCAGCCGGCCCTTTATATATAGTAGCGGCGGCGGATCGGGCATAGTGAGCAGCGTGGGCGGGTAGGCAGGATCGTCGAGTGTCACCACGTGGTTGCCGGGCAGCTCGCGCCATGCAATTACCGCGTCGAGTTGCGTGTCGAAGTCTGGAATGGGCGGCGTCAGCACAGCGCGCGCCGCAGCCTCGCCGGCGATCTCGGTTAGCACCTCGTGCGATTGATTGAAAATCGCTTCCGGCAGTCCAAAAGCGCCCAGCAATAAACGCAGGGCAGCGGGTTTCAGCCCCGGCGCCAGCGAGAGCCGCAGCCAGGCGGCGAGTTCAATATCGGTTGCGGGCAAGGTACGTATTGACAGTCGATCCTCTTACAGGGCCAGCGGGCAGGCGGGCGCCATGCTAAAATTTTCATCATCCGAAATAACTGCAGCGCCGCGCCCACCCGCGCGGGCTCGTCGTTTAGCGCACGTGGCGCGTTGAATCGAACCGGTTCGACAGCCTCTATCCTCTGCGTAACGCGATGCGCCCACAACCTGGCCGAATGGCCAACGCTAGCCTTCCACCGGTCAGCGGCGCCGAAAAAACACACTCAAGATCATGGCTTTACTGAATATTCTTAATTACCCCGACAAGCGGCTGCACAAGATTGCGAAGCCGGTTGAAGTGGTCAACGACCGTATCCGCCGGCTCGTCGCCGACATGGCCGAAACGATGTACGCCGCGCCCGGCGTCGGCCTCGCCGCGACCCAGGTGGACGTGCATGAACGCGTGATCGTGATCGATGTGTCGGAAACACACGACGAACTGCTCGCGCTGATCAACCCGGAAATCATCTGGTCGAGCGAAGAGAAAGAGGTGTCGGAAGAGGGCTGCCTCTCGGTGCCGGGCATTTACGACAACGTCGAGCGCGCCGAGAAAGTGCGCGTGCGGGCGCTGGACGAGAAGGGCGAAACCTTCGAGCTGGATTGCGAAGGCTTGCTCGCGGTTTGTGTTCAGCATGAAATGGATCACCTGATGGGCCGCGTGTTCGTCGAGTACCTGTCGTCGCTGAAGCAGACGCGCATCAAGAGCAAGATGAAGAAGCTCGCCCACGCGATGTAATGCGCGTCCACCTCGCCTACCGCACCCCTTCATGAGTCATTCGTTGCGCGTCATCTTTGCCGGTACGCCGGAGTTCGCCGCGGCCGCGCTGGCCGCAATCCACAGCGCCGGGTTTCCGGTGCCGCTCGTGCTGACCCAGCCCGACCGGCCCGCAGGACGCGGGATGAAATTGCAGGCGAGTCCGGTGAAGCGCTACGCGCAGGAACATGGGCTCGCCGTGGCGCAGCCGCCTTCGCTGCGTCGCGCGGGCAAATATCCGGCCGAAGCCGTCGCCGCGATCGATCAGTTGCACGCTACGCCCCACGACGTGATGGTGGTGGCTGCCTATGGCCTGATCCTGCCGCAGGAAGTGCTCGATATCCCGCCGTTGGGCTGCATCAACATTCACGCGTCGTTGTTGCCGCGCTGGCGCGGCGCCGCGCCGATCCACCGCGCGATCGAGGCGGGAGATGCTGAAACCGGCATCACGCTGATGCAGATGGATGTCGGTCTCGACACCGGCGCAATGCTCTCCGAAGCACGCACGCCGATTTCGAACGACGACACCACGGCCATCCTCCACGATCGTCTCGCAGAAGATGGCGCGAGGCTGATCGTCGAAGCGCTGATCGAACTCGAGCGCAGCGGCAAGCTGGCGGCAACGCCGCAGCCCGCGGACGGCGTGACCTACGCGGAAAAGATCGGCAAGCATGAGGCCGCGCTCGACTGGCGTAAGCCGGCCGCGGTCCTTGCGCGCCAGGTGCGCGCGTTCGACCCATTCCCCGGCGGCGTGGGAACGCTGGAAGACGGCACGTCGATCAAGATCTGGGCAGCGGTTCCGGTCGAGGCTCAAGGCGACAAAGCGCCCGGCACGATCTCCGATGTCTCTCCCGAAGGCGTCGTGGTTGCTTGTGGCGAAGGCGCGCTGCGTCTCACGCAACTGCAGAAACCCGGCGGCAAGCGCTTGCCAGTGCGTGAGTTCCTGGCCGGCGCAACGCTGGCCGCGGGTCAGCGTTTCCAGCTTCCCGAAGCAAAATAACCGTTTTGCGCATACCTTGACCATCGTCCGTTTGGCCGATGGTCAAGCCCCCGCTCCAAAGCCCGCGGCGCGTTAGAATCCTCTATGCAACGGCCCGCGTTTCGAGGATCCCCATGTTTGGCATCACCCAATTCGAGTTTTTCGTCGTCGCAGTCTTTCTGCTGAACGTGACGCCCGGTCCCGATACGGCTTACATCATCGGGCGCAGCGTCGCTCAAGGGCGTGGCGCAGGTCTGATGTCGGCGCTCGGCATCTGCACCGGTTGCTGCGTTCATTCGCTCGCTTGTGCGTTCGGCTTGACGGCATTGCTGGCCGCTTCGGCCACTGCGTTCACGGTCATCAAGTTCGTCGGCGCTATTTATCTGATCTATCTTGGCGTGCGTCTGATTTTCGCCAAGCCGGCGGCAGACCAGGCCGCGGGCGAAGCGCGCGCGGCCGGTGCGCCGAAATCGCTGCGTCAGTTGTTCCTGCAAGGCTTCTGGACCAATGTGCTGAACCCCAAGGTCGTGCTGTTTTTCGTGTCGTTTTTTCCGCAATTCGTCACAACAGGCAGTGACCATAAGGTGCTGGCGTTCCTCACGCTCGGCGTGGTGTTCGTCGTGATGAGCCTGATCTGGAGCTGTTTTATCGCATGGATTGCCGGTAGTGTGACCCGCCGTTTCTCCGGCAAGCCGTTGGTGAAACGATGGCTGGATCGCGGCGTCGGCAGCGCATTCGTCGGCTTGGGCCTCAAGCTCGCCACCGCATCAAGATGATTGAATTTTCCTCACGCGCCCATATCTAACAAAAAGCTTACAATTAGCCGCCGCGATCATGCGGCGCAGATATGAACCCGCGTTAGGGCAAGGAGTTGCAGACATGTTCAATTGGGTCAAAACCGCGATGTTGATGGCCGCGATCACGGCCCTTTTCATCGTGATCGGCGGGATGATCGGCGGATCGCGCGGCATGATGATCGCGCTCGTGATCGCCCTGGGGATGAATTTCTTTTCGTACTGGTTCTCGGACAAGATGGTCCTGCGCATGTACAACGCGCAGGAAGTCGACGAAAACAGTGCGCCGCAGTTCTACCGCATGGTGCGCGAGCTCGCCACGCGCGCCAATCTGCCGATGCCGCGCGTCTATCTGATCGACGAAGACGCGCCGAACGCGTTCGCCACCGGCCGCAATCCGGAGCATGCGGCTGTCGCCGCCACCACCGGCATCTTGCGCGTGCTGTCCGAGCGCGAAATGCGCGGCGTGATGGCGCACGAACTGGCGCACGTGAAGCACCGCGACATCCTGATCTCCACGGTGTCGGCGACCATGGCCGGCGCTATTTCCGCGCTGGCGAACTTCGCGATGTTCTTCGGCAGCCGCGACGAGAACGGCCGCCCGACGAACCCGATCGCGGGCATCGCTGTTGCGTTGCTCGCGCCGATCGCCGGTGCGCTGATTCAGATGGCGATCTCGCGTGCGCGTGAATTCGAAGCGGACCGCGGCGGCGCGCAGATTTCCGGCGACCCGCAGGCGCTCGCCTCGGCGCTCGACAAGATCCATCGCTACGCGAGCGGGATTCCATTCCCCACAGCCGAGCAGCATCCGGCTACCGCGCAGATGATGATCATGAATCCGCTGGCCGGCGGCGGCATCGCGAATCTGTTCTCCACGCACCCGGCCACCGAGGAGCGCATCGCGCGTTTGATGGAGATGGCGCGTACGGGGCGCTTCGAATAACAGGCGTACTGACGGCGTGACGAAAGGCGAGTCTGCGGGCTCGCCTTTTTTGTTCACGCCCCACGCGTTTGCCCCGCGTTGCGGGTCCTTGCCCATTGCTCGTGCCCCGGCTGCAGGGACTACGGCCGTTGGCTCTCATCCGCCCTCGGCGGCCCGCGCCCCGCGCCACGCTACAATGTGTGCTGTTTGCGTCGCGCGTACCGCACGGCCTGCCTTTGCCTCTTTCATGACTCCAAAGCCTTCTTCGCGTTCTGCTTCCCCGTCGGCGCGTCCGCGCGAATCCCGTTTGTCGATGCTGCACCTCGCGCCCGAATCGCTCGGTTTCGTGCTCGACTGCGCGGGCCAGGCCGTGGGTGCCGTGCGCCTCGGCGCGGCTTTGCCAGCCGCGCTGCAATCCGTATTCGTCTCCGCGCCTGAGGGCAGTGTCGCCGCTGCGCGCGGCGCAGTGCAGGACATCGCGTACCGCACCATGCGGCGTCTGGCGACCGTCGAGTGGCTGATCGCGAAGCTGGTGAAGAAGGCGCCGCCGCCGCACGTCGGTCATGTGCTCGCCTGTGCGCTCGCCTTGCTCGTCGACGATGAAGCAAACGCCGCCTACGCGCCGTTCACGGTGGTCGATCAGGCGGTGAGCGCCATCGCCGCGCGTCGTGAATTCGCGTTCGCAAAAGGCCTCGTCAACGCCGTGCTGCGCAATTTCCTGCGCGAGCGCGAGACGCTGTTGAGCGCCGCGCAGGCCGACGAAGTCGCGCGCTGGAACTACCCGATGTGGTGGATCGATGCGGTCAAAGCCGCGTGGCCCGATGCATGGCAAGCGGTGCTCGCTGCCGGCAATACGCAAGGTCCGCTGACGTTGCGCGTGAACGCGCGCCGCTCGACGGTCGATGCCTATCTGCAAGTGCTGCACGACCATCACATCCCCGCGAGCAGAGCCGGCGAGTACGCCGTCAAGCTCGCCACGCCGATGCCGGTCGATCGCATCCCCGGCTTCAACGACGGCGTGGTGTCCGTGCAGGACGCCGGCGCGCAGCTCGCCGCGCAACTGCTCGGCGCGCGTGACGGCATGCGCGTGCTTGACGCGTGCGCGGCGCCTGGCGGTAAAACCGGCCATCTGCTCGAACTCGCCAACCTGCAGTTGGTGGCGCTCGAAAGCGATGCGTCGCGCGCGCGTCGCATCGGTGAAAACTTGCAGCGGCTCAAGCTCGACGCGGAAGTGCGGATCGGCGACGCGGGTGCACCCGCAAAATGGCACGACGACATCGACCAGCTGTTCGATCGCATTCTGGCCGACGTGCCGTGTTCGGCCTCGGGCATCGTACGGCGTCATCCCGATATTCGCTGGTTGCGCCGCGCGTCCGATATCCCCGCGCTGGTCGCCGAGCAGCGTCGCATTCTCGACGCGCTATGGCCGCTCGTGAAACCAGGCGGCGAGTTGCTCTACGTTACGTGTTCGATCTTTCCCGAAGAAGGCGAGTTGCAGGCAAAGTGGTTTGGAGACAAGTACCAGGATGCGGTACGATTGGACGCGCCGGGGCAACTTTTACCCTCAGTTGCCTGCGCGCCCGCCGACACATCGGCCGGGTCCCATGCCGGACACGTCGCTGAAGATAGCGCCGGCTCGAACTCAGACCACGACGGATTTTTCTACGCGCGCTTTCAGAAACGGTGACCATCAAACGCTTCTTCCCGCTTCGGCTCGCTGCCGTGCTCTGGATCGTGCTGGCCATATGGCTTGCCGCACCGGGCGCGGCGTATGCCGATACGATCGCGGTGCAGCGCGCCTCGCTGCAATCGGACAACACCGGCTGGAACCTTGACGCGCGTTTCGACTTCGATCTGAACAGCAATCTCGAAGACGCCGTCAACAAAGGTATTCCGCTGTACTTCACGACGGACTTCGAACTGAGCCGGCCGCGCTGGTACTGGTTCGACGAACAGCCGGTGAGCGTGTCGCAGAGCATCCGCCTGTCGTTCCAGCCGCTCACGCGTGAGTATCGTGTGTCGAGCGTGTCGTCCGGTGGGTTGCAGCTTGGCTTCACGACGCTGAAAGATGCGCTCGCGGTGATCAAGCACATCACGTCGTGGCATGTGATAGACCGCACGCAGGTGCATGTCGGGGAGACGTACAACGCGTCGGTGCGCATGCAACTCGACATCGCGCTGATGCCCAAGCCGTTCCAGATCGACGCGGTGAACAACCGCGACTGGAGCCTTTCGTCGGATTGGAAGCGCTTTACCTTCACGGTGACCGAACGTGCTAAATAGAGTGCGCCGAGCCACCAGCGTCAGCAGCATCGTCGTGCGCGTGCTGGTGACCACGGTCGCCGTGACGGCCGTGCTGCTGCTCGTGCTGCTTGCAGCGGCGAGCGCGAATACCGAATTTTTCGACCGCTATTACCAGTGGCTGTACGCGGCCAACCTTGTGGTCGCTATGATCTTTTTGCTGGTGGTGGCGACGCTCGTCATCATCATCATTGCGCGGCTTAAGAAAGGTAAGTTCGGCACGCGGCTGTTAGCGAAACTCGCGTTCTTCATGGCGTTGGTCGGCGTGGTGCCGGGCGGCATCATTTACGTCGTCTCGTACCAGTTCGTGTCGCGCAGTATCGAGTCGTGGTTCGACGTGAACGTTGAAACCGCGTTGACCTCGGGCCTGAATCTCGGCCGCGGCATGCTCGACGCGTCGCTGTCCGATCTGCAGACCAAGGGCCGCCTGATGTCCGAGCAGCTGGCGAGCGCGGATGCCGCCGGCACGACGCTCACGCTCCTGCGCTTGCGCGATCAGTTCGGCGTGCAGGACGCGACGATCGTCGAGCCCACGCGCAGCATGTCGGGCGCGACGCCGGACATGCACGTGGTCGCGCAGGCGTCTGGGAATTACGCGACGCTCGTGTCGAATGACTTGCCCACGCCGTTGATGATCGATCAGGCGCGTGGCCGCGGCTATGCGGCGATCGAAGGTGAAGTCGACGGCGATCCGAACGCGCATGGCGGCAAGGGCGCGCTGCGGCTGCGCGTCGTGCAGCGCATTCCCGATTCGAACGCGTCGCTGCTGCAGCCCACCGAACGTTTTCTGCAACTCACGCAGCCGGTGTCGCCTACGCTCGCGCGCAATGCCGATGCGGTGCAGCGCGCGTATCGCGAGTATCAGGAGAAGGCGCTGGGCCGCACCGGCTTGCGCAAGATGTACATCGGCACGCTGACGCTGGCGCTGTTCCTTGCCACGTTCATCGCGATGATGTTGGCGCTCGCGCTCGGCAATCAGTTGGCGCGGCCATTGTTCCTGCTCGCGCAGGGCACCAAGGAAGTGACCGAGGGCGACTACACGCCAAAACGCGAAATCAAGTCGCGCGACGAACTGGGCTTCCTCACGCAGTCGTTTAACGCGATGACGCGACAGTTGTCCGAAGCGCGCGCGGCAGTCGAGAACAACCGCATTGCGCTCGAGCATTCGAAGGCCTATCTGGAAAGTATTCTCGCGAACCTGACCGCCGGCGTGTTCGTATTCGACCGGCAGTTCCGCCTCACCACCGCGAACCGCGGCGCTGAGCGCATTTTCCGTCAGCAGTTCCAGGAAGTGCTGGGTTCGGCGCTTGAGCAGATCGGCGTGTTGAGCGAATTCGGCGGGATGGTGCGCAAGGCCTTTGCCGATCGCGAGGCCGCGAGCGGCGACGGTCACGACGATCGCGGCCACTGGCAGCAGCAGTTCTCGGTGCAAGTGCCGGGCGAAACCGAGCCGCTCACCTTGCTCGTGCGCGGCGCGCGTCTGGTGTCCGCCACCGACCGCGATGCGGAAGACATGCAGACTTCCGGCTACGTCGTCGTATTCGACGATATTTCGGACGTGATTTCCGCACAGCGTTCGATCGCCTGGGGTGAAGTGGCGCGGCGTCTCGCGCACGAGATCAAGAACCCGCTCACGCCGATTCAACTGTCCGCCGAGCGTTTGCAGATGAAGCTTGCCGACAAGCTGTCGCCGTCGGATGCCGACGTGCTGAAGCGCGGCGCGACTACCATCGTCAATCAGGTCGCGGCGATGAAGCAGATGGTCGACAATTTCCGCGACTATGCGCGTACGCCGCCGGCGGTGCTCGCGCATCTGCAACTGAACGAACTGGTCAGCGAGGTGCTGACGCTGTACGGTATCGAAGAAGGCAAGGGCGCGATTCAGGTGGAACTCGCGGACTTGCCGGCGATTCGCGGTGACGCGACGCAATTGCGTCAGGTGATTCACAACCTGCTGCAGAATGCGCAGGATGCCGTAGCCGACGTCGAACAGCCGCGTGTGTTGCTCGAGACGAGGACAGTAGAATACGGAGACCCCGACGCGGAAGGCAAAGTACGTGTCGCGGTGCGTCTGACCGTGTCGGATAACGGACCGGGCTTCCCCGCGCGTATCCTCACACGTGCATTCGAACCTTATGTGACGACCAAGGCCAAAGGTACAGGTCTCGGTCTCGCGATGGTCAAGAAGATCGTCGACGAACACGGTGCGCGCATCGACATTCGCAACCGCATGAAAGCGGGCGATGTGATCGAAGGCGCGCAGATTTCGATCCTCTTCCTTCAATTGGCAGACGATGCCGCGGCACCTGGAGCAGGGCTGCGGCCGGCGCATGGCAATGCGTCGCAGGGAACGACAAAAGCAACAGTGCAGACAAGGGCAGCGTAAATGGCAACCATCCTGGTGGTAGATGATGAAATGGGCATCCGGGAATTGCTCTCGGAGATCCTGAGCGACGAGGGGCATGTCGTGGAGGCCGCGGAAAACGCGCAGGAAGCGCGCGAATTCCGCTTGCGCCAGGCGCCGGACCTGGTGCTGCTCGACATCTGGATGCCCGATACCGACGGCGTGACCTTGCTGAAGGAGTGGGCGGCGCAAGGGCAGCTCACCATGCCGGTGATCATGATGTCCGGTCACGCAACCATCGATACGGCGGTCGAAGCGACCAAGATCGGCGCACTCAACTTCCTCGAGAAGCCGATTGCCTTGCAGAAGCTGTTGAAGGCCGTCGAGCAGGGCCTCGCCCGCGGCAATGCGGCAGGTGCGCCGGGCGGCGCGGTCGCCAAGCCGGCGTTGCCGGTCAGCGCTTCGGCTGTGGCATCGGCGGCTGCATTGCCGATGCTGTCGACGGATGGCATCGGCAGCGGCGCGTTGGCCGCGCAAACGGCGTCGATTTCGTTCGACATCCCGTTGCGCGATGCGCGCGACGCGTTCGAGCGCGCTTACTTCGAATATCACCTTGCGCGCGAGAACGGCAGCATGACGCGCGTTGCGGAAAAGACCGGCCTCGAGCGCACGCACTTGTATCGCAAGCTCAAGCAGCTCGGTGTCGATCTCGGCAAGAACAAAGGGGAGTGAACGGCCCCGCAATGCGTGCCGGTGCGGGCCCCGCAGATTTTTTCGAGAAGGGGCTTGCCGTGGTGCTGACCCTTTGATATCATTTCGTTCTTCGTTGGCCCGGTAGCTCAGTTGGTAGAGCAGCGGATTGAAAATCCGCGTGTCGATGGTTCGATTCCGTCCCAGGCCACCAGGATTCAGCCCCAGGAAATCGCAAGATTCCTGGGGCTTTTCCTTTTTGCCGTCTTCATTGATGGCAGGGCGTGCTCGGCGGCATTGGGCATCGCGTGATAAAATCGCGCCAGTTCAAGGACTTGCATGCGAGCGCGCGGTCGGCGTTCCACTGGCGCGTCATCGCTCCAAACACGTCTTTTCGTATCCTGAAGCTGGGCCTTTTGCGCACGATGCGGCAACACGGCAAGGCCGCAACAGGTGCCGAACCCTTCGCCCGACGATTAACGGTATAAGCGCCCAGCGACTCTGCATGCGGAAGGCGCGGCCTATACTGCTTTGGGCCGGCAGCAATGCTGGCACGCGTCGCGCCGCGTTGCTTGCATGGCGCACCTCGCGCAGCGCGACGTGACACTCATCATTCACGGAGTTTCACGGTGACCCGCAAAGACGCTAAACGTAGCGCTCTGGTGCTGTTTTCCGGCGGCCAGGATTCCGCCACGTGCCTCGCCTGGGCGCTCGAACGTTATGAAACGGTTGAGACGCTGGGCTTCGACTACGGCCAGCGGCACCGAGTCGAACTCGAATGCCGCGAAGGGTTTCGCAACGCAGTGACGCGGGCATTTCCGGCTTGGGCCGACCGCCTCGGCGAAGATCACATGATCGATCTCGCCGTGCTCGGCTCGATCAGCGATACCGCGATGACACGCGAAATCGAGATTCATGCCACGGCGAACGGTTTGCCGAATACGTTTGTACCGGGCCGCAATCTGATGTTCATGACGATCGCTGCGGCCATCGCCTATCGGCGCGGATTGCAGGTGTTGGTCGGCGGGATGTGCGAGACGGACTTTTCGGGCTACCCCGATTGCCGCGACGACACGATGAAGGCATTGCAGGTCGCGTTGAACCTCGGTATGGACACGCGCTTCCTGCTCGAAACGCCGCTTATGTGGCTCGACAAGGCCGACACATGGCGTCTCGCGCACGAGCTGGGCGGTGACGAACTGGTCGAACTGGTGCGCGTCGAAACGCACACCTGCTATGTTGGCGAGCGTGCCGAACTGCATTCATGGGGTTTCGGCTGCGGCGAATGCCCGGCGTGCCGTTTGCGCAAGCGGGGTTATGAAGCGTATCTGGCTGGCGAGAAGGTGACCGAGCCGGTTTGACGGTCTCACGATAGTTTTACGCTGGCGCTCCGTGCGAACGGGCGCAGCGCAGGCAATATTTTTCAGGAACTCAAGGCAGAAAGCAGCATGACTTACGCGGTCAAGGAAATCTTCTACACATTGCAGGGCGAGGGCGCGAATGCCGGGCGTCCGGCCGTGTTCTGCCGGTTCGCCGGCTGCAATCTGTGGTCGGGCCGCGAAGAAGATCGTGCGGATGCCGTATGCCGTTTCTGCGATACGGATTTCGTCGGGACTGACGGCGAGAACGGCGGCAAGTACCGCACGGCGGAAGAACTGGTGCAGATGATCGCGTCGCAATGGCCGGAAGGCGAGGGCGAGCGCTTCGTGGTGTGCACGGGCGGTGAACCGATGCTGCAGATCGACCAGCCGTTTGTCGACGCGCTGCATGCTGCCGGTTTCGAAATCGCTATCGAAACCAACGGCTCGCTGCCGGTGCTCGAGACGATCGACTGGATCTGCGTCAGCCCGAAGGCCGACGCGCCGCTCGTCGTCACCAAGGGCAACGAACTGAAGGTCGTGATTCCGCAGGACAACCAGCGTTTGTCCGAGTATGCGAAGCTCGACTTCGAGTATTTCCTCGTCCAGCCGATGGACGGCCCGTCGCGCGACCTCAACACGAAGCTCGCGATCGACTGGTGCAAACGCCATCCGCAATGGCGCCTGTCGATGCAGACCCACAAGTATCTGAACATTCCCTGATTTGCCGTGCTGACGATTACACGAAAACTCGAATTCGACGCGGGCCACCGCATCCCCGATCACCGCAGCCAGTGCCGTAATCTGCACGGCCATCGCTATGTGCTCGAAATCACGCTGCAAGGCGACCTGGTCGACACGGAAGGCGCGCCGGATCGCGGCATGGTGATGGACTTTGCCGACGTGAAGTCGCTCGCGGTCGAGCATCTGGTCGACAAGTGGGACCATGCGTTCCTCGTCTACGAAGGCGATACGCAGGTGCGCGGCTTTCTGGAAACCATGGCCGGGCACAAGACGGTCGTGCTCGATCGTATCCCGACGGTTGAAAATCTCGCCGCCGTTGCGTTCGACATCCTCGCGAACGTCTACGACGCGCATTACGGCGTGAATCTGCGTTTGCACAAGGTGCGTCTGTTCGAGACGCCGAACTGCTGGGCCGACGTAGTCCGCGACTAAACCCCGGGCCGCACGACTCGATCCCGCGGCCCAACCCCCGCGTTATTGTCACGGTATGATCGCTCCGATAACCACACGGAGCGAGACATGCCGGTCACCGCATTGCGTTGCAGCAGGCATCCAGGCCGCCACGGCCCTGGCGGTGGGTTGTTCTGCCACGCCAGTGTGCTCAACCGTGTTTCACGCGATGTATCCCATCGCCAGGGAGCGCGGCCATGAGCACCTTCACGAATCCCCTCAAACAACGTCTGAAAGAAGCCGATCCGCTGTTTGGCCTATGGCTTTCGCTCGGCAGCGATGCTGCAGCCGAGGCGCTCGCGCATGCCGGTTTCGACTGGCTGCTGATCGACATGGAGCATGCGCCGAACGATAGCGGCGACGTCACGTCGCAATTGCGCGCGATTGCCGCCGCGCATTTGCCGAGCGAGCCAGTTGTGCGCGTGCCTGCCAGCGAGCCTTGGCTCATCAAGCGCGTGCTGGACGCCGGTGCCCGCACGCTGATGTTCCCGAATATCGAAACGGCGGAAGAGGCGGCACATGCCGTGCGTCTGACGCAGTATCCGACCGCCGAAGCGCTCGACGGCCGGCGCGGTGTCGCCGGCGCGGTGCGGGCGGCTGCGTACGGCATGCGGCGCGACTACGTGCAGACCGCCAACGCGCAGATCGCGACTATCGTGCAGATCGAGTCGGCGCGCGGCTTGCAGGAGGTGGAGAAGATCGCGGCGACGCCGGGCGTCGATTGCCTGTTCGTCGGACCGGCCGACTTGGCCGCGAGCCTCGGTCACCTCGGCGATTCGAAGCATGCCGACGTGCAGGCGGCGATGGCGCGGATTGTCAGCGCCGCCGACAAGGCCGGTATCGCCACCGGAATTTTTGCTATGGATGCCGCGAGCGCAAAGCAGTCTCGCGATGCCGGTTTTCGTTTTATCGCCCTGGCCGCCGACGTCATGTGGATGTTGCGCGCGACCCGCCAGGCGTTGCAGGAGGTGAGGACATGAAGGGGATGGTGCAGTGCGTCGCGGTGCGTGTGGCGGTAGCAGCGGCGTTGATGGCGAATGTGACGGCGTATGCGCAGGACAGTCGCGTCGCGAAGTCGAACGATCCGGAGACGCAAACCGCAGTCGCCGATTACAACGCCGGCAATCTGGGCGCGGCGCTTGCCGAGTTCCATAAAGCGGCCGAGCGCGGCAGCCGGCTTGCCGAGTTCAACTACGCGATGATGCTGCTCAACGGTGAGGGCACCCCAGCCAATGTCGACGAAGGCAAGAAGTGGCTGCGCAAAGCCGCCGACGCCAACATGTCGCACGCGCAGTACGTGTACGGCAAGATGTACGACGATGGCGAGTTCGTGGGACGTGATCCGGTCGAGGCGCATCGGTGGTTCCTGAGGGCCGCGCAGCAGGGGCACGTGCAGGCGGAACTCGCGCTGGCCAACCAGTTCCTCGATGGCCGCGGCACGGCGCGTGATAACAAGCAGGCTTTCGTCTGGTACAAGAAGGCGGCGCAAGGCGGCGACATGACGGCGCAGTACGTGACCGGCTCGTTCTACGAGCGCGGTGGCGACGGCGTGGACAAGAACCTGAACGTGGCGCGCGCGTACTACGCGGCAGCGGCGGTACAGGGCGATCCGGCGGCGAAACTCAAGTATCAGCAACTGAGCGCGCAATTGCGGGACCAGAAGGAAGTGAAGCCGCAGTAAATGACACCGCAGTCAATGAAAAAGGGGCGCTCCTGACGGTGCACCCCTTTTGTTCACCCGGCCTGCTTTCTGCGGCCTGCTTTGACCTAGCGTTATTCGGCTTCGCGTCCGTCGGCTCCCCTGCTTTCGGCTCCGCGGTCTGGGCCCTGAGCCCTGCGCCGCGCTAACTCTGCATCAATCGCTTCTGCCGCGCGACGTTCATGATGAGGCCGATCGCAACCCCCAACGTCGTCAGTGCGGTGCCGCCGTAACTCATGAATGGCAGCGGCACGCCCACCACCGGCAAGATCCCGCTCACCATGCCGATATTGACGAACGCGTAGGTGAAGAACGCCATCGTCAGCGATCCGGCCAGCAGCCGCCCAAACAGCGTCGCGCCATTCGCCGCGATAAACAGCCCGCGCGCGATCAGCAGCATATAAAGCGTGAGCAGCACGATCCCGCCCGCCAGCCCGAACTCCTCGGAAAAGACCGCGAAGATGAAGTCGGTGTGCTTCTCAGGGATGAACTCCAGATGGGCCTGGGTACCCTTGAGCCAGCCCTTGCCGAGCGGGCCGCCCGAGCCGATTGCAATCACGGCCTGAATCGTGTGGAAACCCTTGCCGAGCGGATCTGACGTCGGATCGAGCAGCGTACAGATACGGTGCTTCTGATAATCGTGCATCAGCGGCCACTGCACTTCCGGCTGACAGATCTTGTCCTGGAACACCGCGATCGAAGCGACCGCGATTACACCCGCAATCAGCACCGGCACGATCAGCTTGAAACTGAGCCCCGCGAAATAAATCACGAAGAAGCCGGCCGCGAATACCAGCACCGCGGTGCCAAGGTCAGGCTGCTTGGCGATCAACCCGACCGGAACAATCAGAATCAGAAAGCCGACCAGAAAGTCGTACCAGCGCATGACGCCTTCGCGGCGCTGGTAGTACCAGGCGAGCATCAGCGGTGTGGCGATCTTCAGAATCTCGGACGGCTGGATCACCACGCCGACATTGATCCAGCGCTTCGCCCCCTTACGCGTGAGGCCGAACATCGCCACGGCAACCAGTAACGCGATCCCGAATGTATAGAGCGGGACCGCGAAGCGCATCAGCGTGGTGGATGGCACATTGGCCAGTGCCCACATCAGCACGAACGTCAGCATGATGTTGCGCAACTGGTCTTCCACCCGGCCGGGCATGTCCAGCGTCGCGCTGTATAGCGTGACGATGCCGACGCACAGCAGCAGAAACACGATCAGGGCGAGCGGCCGGTCGAAGCCCAGGAACATCCGCTTGATGCGGTCGAGCCAGGCGCGCTTGTCGAATTGCATGCCTTTCTCCTTAGTCGTCGATGCCGCCGGAAACCGGCTGGCGTGGCGACGTAGGCTGAATGCTGTCATCCCGCGACGGAGCGGCGGCGGTCGGTGCCGGCTCGCTGCTCGGGCGGGGTTTGTGCGGGACGCCGGATTTACGCGGCGCCGGGTTCTTTGCGGTGGCCGACGCGGATGCGGCGACGGCCGCCGACGCGCCGGAAGCGGAAGCAGCAGTTGCAGCCGTAGGTGCCGATGCAGCGGCCGCAGCGGATGCAGCCGCAGCAGCCGCCTCTGCCGCCGAAGCCGCGCCCGGCATCGGCAGTGCCGTGAAGCCCGCCGCGACCTTGACCGGCTGCGCCGTGTCTTGTGGCGCCGGTGCGCCACCCACTTCAGGCGCGGACGCATCCTGGGTCGCCGAGGCCGCTGCCGCGACAGCCGCTGCTTCAGCGCCGGGCTTGTTCTTCCCGACCAGGTAGTAGTCGAGCACACGCCGCGCGATCGGGCCGGCCGCTTCCGCGCCCCAGCCGCCGTTTTCGACGATCAGTGCAACCGCGATCTTGGGCTGTTCGGCAGGCGCGAACGCGATGAACAGTGCGTGGTCGCGCAGATGTTCGGCGATCGCGTGGCCTTTGTAGTTCGCGCCTTGCAACGAATACACCTGGGCCGTGCCGGTCTTGGCGGCCGCTTGATACTGTGCCCCAATGAACACCTTCGACGCCGTACCATTGGTCACGACGCCTTCCATCGCGCGCTTGATGATGTCGATGTCCGATTGCTTCACGGCGATCCTGTCGCTCGGATCGCGCACGACCGGACGCGTCTCTTTCGTGATCGGGTTTTCGATGTCGCGCACGAGGTGCGGCTTCATCACGATACCGTTGTTGGCGAGCGTGGCGGTGGCGTGGGCGAGTTGAAGAATGGTGAACGAGTTGTAGCCCTGGCCGATGCCCAGACTGATCGTTTCGCCTTCATACCAGCGCTGCTGCTCGGGCTTGCGGTACGCCTTACGCTTCCAGTCCGTCGACGGCAGGATGCCGCGCGCCTCGCCTGAAATGTCGATGCCGGTGATCTGGCCGAAGCCCCACGGCTTCATGAAACCGGCGATCGCGTTGACGCCGAGATCGTGCGCGAGCATGTAGAAATACGTGTCGTTCGAGACTACGATCGCGCGGTTCATGTCGATCCAGCCCTGGCCGGAGCGCACGTCGTTGCGGAAGGTGTGGCCGCCGAAGGTGTACGAGCCCGGATCCTGGAAGCCCCAGCCCGGCGTGCGCTTATGCAGCGTCAGCGCGGCGAGCGCCATGAACGGCTTATAGGTCGAGCCCGGCGGATAGGTGCCGTGCAGCGGACGATTCAGGAGCGGATGGTCGGGCGAGTTGTTGAGCTCGTCCCAGGTCTGCTGATCGATGCCGTCGACAAACGAATTCGGATCGAAGCTCGGCGCCGACACGAACGCGAGCACGTCGCCGGTTGCCGGTTCGATCGCGACCAGTGCGCCGCGGCGGCCCGCGAAGGCCTGCTCGGCGACCTGCTGCAGGCCGATGTCGATCGACAGTTCGAGGTTATTGCCAGGCGTTGCCTGGGTGCGCGACAGCGTGCGCACGGGCCGGCCGCCCGCAGTCACTTCGACTTCCTCAAAACCGGTCTGGCCGTGCAGTTCCGTCTCGTAGCTCTGCTCGACGCCGATCTTGCCGATGTAGTCGGTGCCCTTGTAGTTGTTGGCGTCGAGGCGCGGATCGTAGTGGTCCGGATCGCTGTCGTTCTGATCGCTGGCGTCGTCGATGCGGTCCTGATCGCGCTGCGAAATCCGGCCGATATAGCCGATCACGTGCGCTGCGGTCGGTCCGAGCGGGTACTGGCGGAACAGGCGCGCGCGCACCTCCACGCCCGGGAAGCGGAAGCGTTGTGCGGTGAAGCGCGCGACTTCGTCGTCGGTGAGGCGGGTGCGGATCGGCAGGCTCTCGAAGTTTTTCGAGTCTTCCTGCAGCTTCTTGAAGCGGCGCCGGTCGCGTGCGTCGATCGAAATCACGGTCGACAGATTGTCGATCACGTTTTCGAGCGTGTCGTTCAGCTTCGACGGCGTGATTTCGAGCGTGTATGCCGAGTAGTTCTTGGCCAGCACCACGCCGTTACGGTCGGTGATGATGCCGCGGTTCGGCACGATCGGTGCGACCGAGATGCGGTTTTCATCGGCTTGCAGCGAGTACTTGCTGTAGTGCCAGACCTGCAGGACCAGGAAGCGGAAGCCGATCAGCCCGAAGCAGACGAACACGAACACGCCCGCCGCCGCGACGCGCAGGCGGAACTTCGAGAGCTGTTGCTGAGTGTCCTTGAATTCGGTCATGCGATTCTGCAAAAGGCCGCGTGACGGCCATCATGAGTGTGCGCCCAAACCGGCCGGAGCCGGGAGGCATGAACAGCGATGCGCATCGAGCGGGCCAAGTGGCTGGGTTCCATCGGAACGGCCGGCGGGCTCGAAGCGTGTTTAAATCGGCCGCGTGTCGTCCGGATCAGCCGGGCGGCGCTGTGGCATCAGCAGCAGCACGCTGGCGACTGGCCACAGGGCGGCTTCGACGAAGCCGTCGATCAGGTAACCCCAGCCCGGAAACGCCGCGCCCGTCAGCAAACGGATCACGAACGGCACCAGTTGCGCGACGACCAGCAGTGGCATGACAGCAAAAGTCTGCACACCTAGCGACATCCACAGCACCCGGCGATGGATCGTAATCGCGCCATACGACAACAACGTATACGCCAGCGCGTGCTCACCGAGCAGGCTGGCGTTGTGCACGTCCATCAGCAAACCAAGGAAGAACGCGATGCCCATGCCGACCTTGCGCGGCTGGTGTACGTTCCAGAACAGCAGCACGAGCGCCACGAAGTCCGGCACGCCGGCAAGGCGCCCCCACGGCATCAGGTTCAGCAGGAACGCCGCGGCGAGACTAAACGCGATGAAGTAGGGATTGACCGGCTGCAGGATGTATTGCGGACGGTTCATGGCTGGGCCCCCGGCGTGGCTTGCGGTTTCGCGCCCTTGTCAGCGGCCGGTTTCTTCTCGGCGGTGGTCTTCTTCTCCGCCGCGGCGGCCTTGGCCGGCGCTTTCTCGACGGGCTTGGCGGCGGGCTTTTCAGCAGGCTTCGCGGGGGATTTATCCGGCGCAGGCTTGCTGTCCGTGGGTTTGCCGCCCTTCTTCGCTTTCGCGTCCTTGGCGGTCGTGGCCGCGTCGGGCTCTTCCGCCGGACGCGGCGGCACATTGTTCAGATAGTGCAGCACCAGTAGCTGACGCGCGCCACGCACGGGAGCCACCGGCAAGCAGATCACGCGCGCGAACGCCGTATCGGCCTGTTTGTCGACCCGCACGACCTTGGCGACCGGCAGCCCCGGCGGATACACGCCGTCGAGTCCGCTGGTGACGAGTTCGTCGCCGGTTTGCACGTCGGCGCTGATCGGCACGAAGCGCAGATCGAGCGTGTCGCCCTTCGGCGTGCCGTAAATCACACTGCGCAAGCCGGTGCGCACGATCTGCACGGGCACCGCCTGGTCCTTGTCGGTGAGCAGCGTCACTTCGGCTTGCAGCGGAAATACGCGCGTGACCTGACCGATCACGCCATCTTCATTGACGACCGGCGAGCCGTCCTGGACGCCCTGCTGCGCGCCCCGGCCGATCACGACCTTTTGCGTGAATGGATCGCGCGTGTCGTACTGGATTTCAGCAGGAAGCGATTGCGTGGTCGAGCGCTGCGAGAGTTGCAGCAGCGCGCGCAAATGGGCGTTTTCGGCGGCCAGTTCGGCGGCCGTATTGGCTTGCTGCGAGAGCTGAAGATCTTTGGTGCGCAGCTTGTCGTTCTCCTGGCGCAACGTAGCGCTGGTCACGGCCAGGTCGGCAGCGCCCATGAAGATGTCGCGCGGCACGAGGGCGGCGCGTTGCAACGGATAAAGACCCGCGCCGAGCACGCCGCGAACGATTTCGAGCGTTTTGAAGCGTGCATCGGAGATCAGCAGGGCGAGCGCCAGCACGACGAAAAACATCAGCCGTGCGAGGGCGGACGGGCCTTGCTTGAACAGGGGCGGCGGACTGTATTCCATGGTCGGCGCCGGGGGCGTGAGCGGTTGGGTGAGACGGCGGCGCGCGAGAGACGCGCGTTCAGCGCGCGGAGGCTGGCAGGCCCAGCCAACGGCAAACCGGCCCGCAAGGGGCCGATTGCCTGATCCGCGCTACTGACATGGAGACGGGCTCGCTTACTCGTACGAGAAGATGCTGCCCAGCTTGTCCATGCGTTCGAGCGCCATGCCCGAGCCGCGCACAACGCAGGTCAGCGGGTCTTCGGCGACGAGCACCGGCAGTCCGGTTTCTTCGGCGAGCAGGCGGTCGAGATCGCGCAGCAGTGCGCCACCGCCCGTAAGCATCATGCCGCGCTCGGCGATGTCTGCGCCCAGTTCCGGCGGCGTTTGTTCGAGCGCGATCTTCACCGACGACACGATCTGGTTCAGCGGATCGGTGAGGGCTTCGAGGATTTCGTTGCTGGAGATCGTGAAGCTGCGCGGAATGCCTTCCGACAGATTGCGCCCCTTCACTTCCATTTCCTTGACTTCGGAACCCGGGAACGCGGAGCCGATTTCTTTCTTGATGGCTTCGGCCGTTTGTTCGCCGATCAGCATGCCGTAGTTGCGGCGGATGTAGTTGACGATGGCTTCGTCGAACTTGTCGCCGCCTACGCGCACCGAACCCTTGTACACGATGCCGCCGAGCGAGATCACGCCGACTTCGGTCGTGCCGCCGCCGATGTCGACGACCATCGAACCGGTTGCTTCCGACACCGGCAGGCCTGCGCCGATTGCCGCTGCCATGGGTTCTTCAATGAGGTACACCTGCGAAGCGCCCGCACCGTGTGCGGCTTCCTTGATGGCACGACGCTCGACCTGGGTCGAGCCGCACGGCACGCAGATGATGATGCGCGGCGACGGCGAGAACATACGCGATTCGTGAGCAGTTTTGATGAACTGCTTGATCATCTGTTCGGTAACGGTGAAGTCGGCGATCACGCCGTCTTTCATCGGGCGGATCGCCTCGATGTTGCCCGGCACCTTACCAAGCATCTGCTTGGCTTCCTTGCCGACTGCCTGAATGGTTTTCTTACCGTTGGGGCCGCCTTCCTGGCGGATCGAGACCACCGACGGTTCGTCAAGAACGATACCCTTGCCACGCATGTAAATGAGCGTGTTGGCAGTGCCAAGGTCAATCGCCAGGTCGTTGGAGAAGTAGCTGCGCAGAAAACCGAACATTCAAAATCCTGTCTCGCTTGGGGCCGGCCCTCGCAACGGTTGCGCAGGGCGGCAGCGGAAAAAATAACAGCTTCAACCGGGCGGACGCGGCGCCACAGGAACTTGAAGCTGCGAGGGAGTCTACCGGAGGCCGGTGCAAGGCCAAGTCAGAAAAATCCGAACTATCTTTGGGAATTGTTCAGAAAGGCCTTGGTAAGTCGGTCCGGGTTTGGGTCGAACGCGTAATGATACCTTATAATTTTGGATGTTTTGAAGGAAACGGACGGCACTTTTTGCCGCCGCTGGCCCCTTTTTCGAGGTCTTCCTCCAGTGTCGTAACCCGCTGTCGCAGCATCGTTTTTCCCACGCTGCGGCGGTCCACCACATTTTCCGGTGACTGCATGGCTCTGACCCTGACCGATGTTAAACGCATCGCGCACCTCGCGCGGCTCGAACTGGCTGACGCCGACGCTGAGCACACGCTTGCCCAGCTCAATGATTTCTTCGGCCTCGTCGAGCAGATGCAGGCGGTCGATACCACCGGCATCGCCCCGCTGGCCCACCCGATCGAGCAGATCGAAGACGTCGCGCTGCGCCTGCGCGACGACGCGGTGACCGAAACGGTCGACCGTGAAGCTTTCCAGCGCCCGGCGCCGGCTGTGCAAGACGGCCTGTACCTCGTGCCGAAGGTGATCGAGTAAGACCCGCGAATCAAGCCCAGGATAAAACGCAATGCATGAAAAAAGCTTGACCGAACTGCGCGCCGCACTGGCGGCCAAGGAATGCTCCGCCGTCGAACTGGCGCAGCTCTATCTGAAGCGGATCGACGCGGCCAATAGCCTGAACGCCTTCATTCAGGTCGACGCCGACCTGACGCTCGCGCAGGCGAAAGCAGCCGACGCGCTGCTTCACACCGGCCACGCCGGCCCGCTGGTCGGCCTGCCGATCGCGCACAAGGACGTGTTCGTCACCAAGGGCTGGCGCTCCACGGCCGGCTCGAAGATGCTGTCGAACTACGAAAGTCCGTTCGACGCAACCGTGGTCGCGCGTCTGCAGAACGCCGGCATGGTCTGCGTGGGCAAGACCAACATGGACGAGTTCGCGATGGGCTCGTCCAACGAGAATTCGTACTTTGGTCCCGTGCAGAATCCGTGGGATCGTAAGGCTGTGCCCGGTGGTTCGTCGGGTGGCTCGGCTGCGGCTGTGGCGGCGCGTCTCGCGCCCGCTGCCACCGGCACCGATACCGGCGGCTCGATCCGTCAGCCGGCCTCGTTCTCCGGCATCACCGGCATCAAGCCGACGTACGGCCGCGTCTCGCGTTACGGAATGATCGCGTTCGCGTCGTCGCTGGATCAGGGCGGCCCGATGGCCCAGACCGCTGCAGATTGCGCCACGCTGCTCAACGCCATGGCCGGTTTCGACGAGCGCGATTCGACCAGCCTCACGCGCGACGACGAAGACTTCACGCGCTACATCGGCAAGACGTGGAAAGAAGACGGCGCGGACAAACCGCTCGCCGGGCTGCGCATCGGCCTGCCGAAAGAGTATTTCGGCGAAGGTTTGGCTGACGACGTGCGCGCCTCGATCGACGCCGCCTTGAAGCAATATGAAGCTTTGGGTGCGACGCTGGTGGAAGTCTCGCTGCCGAAAACCGAACTGTCGATCCCGGTGTACTACGTGATCGCGCCGGCTGAAGCCTCGTCGAACCTTTCGCGTTTCGACGGTGTGCGCTTCGGCCATCGCGCCGCGGAGTATCGCGATCTGCTCGACATGTACAAGAAGTCGCGTGCCGAAGGCTTTGGTCCGGAAGTGAAGCGCCGCATTCTGGTGGGCGCCTACGTGCTGTCGCATGGCTATTACGACGCGTACTACCTGCAAGCGCAGAAGATCCGCCGCATCATCGCGCAGGACTTCCAGGAAGCGTTCAAGCAATGCGACGTGATCATGGGACCGGTCGCGCCGTCGGTGGCGTGGGACCTCGGCGCAAAGGGCGACGATCCGGTGCAGATGTACCTGGCCGACATCTACACATTGTCGGTGAGCCTCGCCGGCTTGCCGGGCATGAGCGTGCCGTGTGGTTTCGGTGCGGGCGCGAACGCGCAGCGTCCGGTGGGTCTGCAGATCATCGGCAACTATTTCAATGAAGCCCGGATGCTGCAAGTGGCCGACGCGTTCCAGCGCGCGACCGACTGGCACCGTCAAGCACCGGCAGGAGTGTGAGCACCATGGCCAAGCAATGGGAAGTCGTGATCGGTCTGGAGACCCACGCGCAACTGTCGACCCAATCGAAGATTTTCTCGGGCACCGCCACGCAATTCGGTGCTGCACCGAACACGCAGGCCAGCCCCGTTGATCTGGCATTGCCGGGCACGCTGCCGGTGATGAACCGCGGCGCCGTGGAGCGTGCGATTCAGCTCGGCCTCGCGATCGGCTCGACGATCGCGCCGCGCAGCATCTTCGCGCGTAAGAATTATTTCTACCCCGACCTGCCGAAGGGCTATCAGATCAGCCAGTACGAAATCCCCGTCGTGCAGGGCGGCCAGGTGACGATTCAGGTCCCGGCTAACGAAAAGGCGGGCAAGGAAGCGTACGAGAAGGTCGTCAACCTGACGCGTGCCCACCTCGAAGAAGACGCGGGCAAGTCGCTGCACGAAGATTTCGCGGGCATGACCGGCATCGATTTGAATCGCGCCGGCACGCCGCTGCTCGAAATCGTTACCGAGCCGGAAATGCGCAGCGCGGCTGAAGCGGTCGCGTATGCCAAGACGCTGCACACGCTGGTCACGTGGCTCGGCATCTGCGACGGCAACATGCAGGAAGGCTCGTTCCGTTGTGATGCGAACGTGTCGGTGCGCCCGGTCGGTCAGGCGGAATTCGGCACGCGTGCCGAGATCAAGAACCTGAACTCGTTCCGTTTTCTCGAAGAAGCAATCCAGTACGAAGTGCGCCGTCAGATCGAATTGATCGAAGACGGCGGCACGGTGGTGCAGGAAACGCGTCTGTACGATCCGGACAAGCGCGAGACGCGTTCGATGCGCAGCAAGGAAGACGCGCATGATTACCGCTATTTCCCCGATCCCGATCTGATGCCGCTCGTGATCGACGCGGCGTGGGTCGAGCGTGTGAAGAGCGAAATGCCGGAACTGCCGGTGGCGATTCAACAACGCTTCGTCACGCAATACGGTCTGACACCGTACGACGCCAATGTGCTGACGTCGAGCAAGGCCATGGCTGCGTACTACGAAGCGGTCGTCCTCAAGGTCGGCCCGGCGAACGCGAAGGTCGCGGCTAACTGGCTGATGGGCGAAGTGTCGTCGCAACTGAATCGCGAAGGTCTGGACTTTGCCGATAGCCCGGTTTCGTCCGCGCAACTCGCGCTGCTGCTGCAACGTATCGCCGACGGCACGATCTCCAACAAGATCGCCAAGGAAATTTTCCTCGCGATCTGGGAAGAGAAGGCCACCGACGAAGGCTCTGCCGATCGCATCATCGAAGCGAAGGGTTTGAAGCAGATTTCGGACACCGGCGCGCTGGAAGCGATCATTGACGAAGTGCTCGCCGCGAATCCGAAGTCGGTTGAGGAATTCCGCGCCGGCAAGGAAAAGGCGTTTAACGCGCTGATCGGCCAGGCGATGAAAGCGACCAAGGGCAAGGCCAATCCGGCGCAGGTGAACGAACTGCTGAAGAAGAAGCTGTCCTGAGTTGAAGCTCAGTTGAAAACCCCAGGGCTGAAGCGCGAGCTTCAACCGTCACGGGCTGTTGCCGGAAACGAAAGTGGGGCAACGGCCCGTTTCATTTTGTGGGCCCGCTTTTATTTACCGCTGAACGCAGATCACGGAGTGTGAATGGCGAAGCAACCCGAACTCGACGACTTCCGCGTACCGTATTTCGACGAAGGCAAGAAGAACAGCAAATTCTCGCTCGACGCTTTCGACCCGGCCGCGAAACCTTTTTCGACCGGTTCGAAAGAGTCCGACCGGGCGCGCCTGTCGGAGATCGGCGCGCAGCTTGACTCCTTGCAGGAACGCCTGCACGCGCAGCAGACACGCCGCGTGTTGCTGGTGCTGCAAGGCATGGACACGAGTGGCAAAGACGGCACGATCCGCGCGGTGTTTCATGAGGTCGACCCGCTCGGTTTGCGCATCGTGCCGTTCAAGGCGCCGACGCCCGTCGAACTGGCACACGATTTTCTCTGGCGCGTGCATGCCCAGGCGCCCGCTGCCGGTGAGCTGACCGTCTTCAACCGCAGTCACTACGAAGATGTGCTGGTGCCGACCGTGCTCGGCAATCTGGATGCCGAAGCATTCGAGCGCCGCTGCGGCCACATTCGCCAGTTCGAAAAACTGCTGGCCGATAGTGGTACGGCCATCATCAAGTGCATGCTGCACATTTCGAAAGATGAGCAACGGGCGCGTCTGCAGGCCCGCATCGACGATCCGAGCAAGCACTGGAAATTCGACGTCTCCGATCTCGAAGCCCGCAAGCAGTGGGACAAGTATCAGGCGGCGTATTGCGACGCGCTGGCCGCGACGTCGACCGACTACGCGCCGTGGTACGTGGTTCCGGCCGATTCGAAGACCCATCGCAATGTGATGGTCGCCGAATTGTTGCGACGTACGTTCGAGGCGCTGAAGCTCGAATATCCGCCTGCCAAGGAATCGCTGAAGGGCTTCAAGGTCGAATGACCGTATGCTTTTTGCCCTTTGATCTAACAACGAATCGAACATAAGAGGAACGACATGTTGCGTGTGATTACCGCCAACCTGAACGGCATCCGCTCCGCGGCGAAGAAGGGCTTTTTCGACTGGTTCGGCGAACAGAAAGCCGACGTGCTGTGCGTGCAGGAAATCAAATGCTCGCAAGACGATATGACGCCCGAATTCATGGCGCCGCACGATTACACCGGCTATTTCCAGCATGCGGTGAAGAAGGGCTATAGTGGCGCGGGCGTGTACACGCGCCACGAACCAGACGAAGTCATTATCGGTTTCGGCAGCGAGGAATTCGATCCGGAAGGCCGCTATGTCGAGCTGCGCTTCGGCAAATTGTCGGTGATCTCGGTGTATGTGCCGTCTGGGTCGAGCGGGGAAGATCGCCAGCAGGCCAAGTTCCGGTTCATGGACGAGTTCATGCCGCATCTCGCGGAGCTGGCCCAGGAGCGCGAAGTGATCGTATGCGGCGACGTGAACATCGTCCACAAAGAGATCGACATCAAGAACTGGAAGAGCAACCAGAAGAATTCAGGCTGCCTGCCGGAAGAGCGCGAGTGGCTCACCAAGCTGTTTGACGAAGTCGGTTACGTCGACGTGTTTCGCACGCTCGATCAGCGGCCGGAACAGTACACGTGGTGGAGCAATCGTGGCCAGGCGTATGCGAAGAACGTGGGGTGGCGGATCGATTATCAGATCGCGACGCAGGGCATTGCCAGCAAGGCGAAGCGCACCGACGTGTTCCGCGATATCAAGTTCAGCGACCATGCGCCGTTGACGGTCGATTACGACCACAAGGTCAAGAAATAAGGTCGGCCCGAGCCGCAACGGAACCGCTTGAACCGCAGGCGAGGCCAGGCCGCAACACAAGCCGCACGCCGCTGCGGCCCGGGCAACTTACTCGCTGACCGCTTTGCGGCGCGGGCGGCCCATGCCGGCGTAGTCCGGCAGCGCATCGACGCTCTTGCCGATTGCCTTCGCATAGAGCGGCAGCATATCCGGCAAGCGCTTGATGATGTCCTGGCGCCGCGCCGGCGTGTACGGGTGCACGTAGATGAAACCCTGGTCGCGATTGCTGCGCGTCGCCGTGGCCAGCTTGTCCCATAGCGTGACCGCTGCGCGCGGATCGAAGCCGGCGCGCGAAGCGATATCGCTGCCGATCACGTCGGCCTCGGTTTCGTCGGTGGGCTCGTACTTCATTTCCAGCAAGCGCGACCCGATGCCGAGCGGCGCCGCGCCCAGATCGGCGAGCCCGAATAGCTGCGGGATCGTGCCGGATGAGTCGAGCTGGCTGGCCTGCAGTTCGCCGAGCCGCTCGCGCGCATGCTCGCGCAGCGCGTGCGCGATTTCGTGACCGATCAGCATGCCGAGTTCGTTGTCGTTCAGACGCACGCGGTCGAGCAGGCCGCTATACACGACAATCTTGCCGCCCGGCAGGCAGTACATGCGGATATCGGGCGAGCGCACCACCGCCACATCCCATTTCCAGTTCTTGGCCCGTTCGTTCCACTTCAGCGAATAGGGGATCAGCTTGTCGACGATCGATTGCACCCGCGTGACGTGGGCGTCGGTGTCGCCGTACAGACTGTTCGCGTGCTGGGCGCCGTACACGATCTCGTTGAACTCCTGGGCGGCTTGCGCCTCGAGCATCGGCGACGGGATCAGGTTGCGAAACACGAGGTAGCCGCCGTAGCGCAACTGTGTGTTCGGCGCACTGTAAGTCGGCGGAGTGGCAGTGTTGGCGGCTGCGGCGGGCGTTGACGTTGCGGCGGGCGCTTTTGCGGCCGTAGCCGGCGTCGAGGTGGCGGCAGGCGTTTTGGCCGTTACCGGCGCGGGTGGCGGCTGTGTTGAAGCGGGCGGCGTGGCGGCTGCAGGTGCGCTGCCGGCGTTCGTGGCACTGGTCGCCGCGCCCGCCGCGGGTGTCGCGCTTTCGGGGCCTGCCGTGTTCGGTGCCGATTTTGCCGCAGGCGTCGGCGCCGCTGCCGGAGCCGGCGTCGTGATGGTCTGCGCTGCTGCACTGGAGCCGACCGCGGGCATCGCTGTCGCGTAGGCGCTCAACGGTGCCGCCAACGTCAGGCTCGCGCAACCGAGCGCCAATACCTTACGCAGCACCGCGCTGCCGGCCTTGGGCGAAGACATCACGAAGGTATCCGAAACCGGGTGCGCCACGCGCTTTGACTGACGCGTCGTCACGACCGGGTTCTCCAGGGCGCGATGCGCAGCAGAAGCAGCATGCCGGGCAGCCCCAGCGCGGTACACACAATGAAGTAGTCGAACCAGCCGATCTGTGCGACCACATAGCCGCTTGCCGCTGATGCCAACGTGCGCGGCACGGAAGCCAGGCTTGTGAAAAGTGCGAATTGCGTAGCGGTGTAACGCGGATCAGTGGTGCTGGCGATATAGGCGACGAAGGCAGACATCGTCAGGCCGGTCGCAAAGGTTTCAAGGCCGTAGACGAGCGCGAGCGCCACCGAGCGCGGATCGAGTTGGACGGTCCAGTCGATGCCGAACACCGACAGCAGTTTCGTCGTACCCTGGCTTAGCCCAACCGCGATGTCATAGACGACAGCCAATCCAGGCGAGGCTGGGCCAATATGCGCGAGCCACGCGAAGCCGAGCGTCGACACCATCTGCAGGATGCCGAAAATCCACAGCCCACGGCCGATGCCGATACGCATCAGCCAGATCCCGCCGACGATCCCGCCCGCGAGACTCGCGCCGAACGCGGTGGTCTTGGCGATCACACCGATTTGCGTGCGCGAGAAACCGATGTCGAGAAAGAATGACGTCGATAGCGTGGTGGCCATCGTGTCGCCGAGTTTGTACAGGAAGATGAACGCCAGCACAAAGAGCGCGCCGCGCCAACCGTCGCGCTGGATAAATTCGCGGAACGGCAGCACGATCGCATCGCGCAGGTTTTTCGGCGGCGCGCCGTGTATCTCAGGCTCGCGCACCACCAGCGTCATGATCATGCCCGGCACCATGAATGCGGCGGTGACGATGAAAACGGTGGTCCACGGCAAATGGTCGGACAGAATCAGCGCCAGCGAACCCGGCACCAGCGCGGCGATCTTGTACGCGTTGACATGCACGGCATTGCCGAGACCTTGTTGCGTGTCGCTCAGCAACTCGCGCCGGTAGGCATCGATCGCGATGTCCTGGCTCGCGCCGAATAACGCGACCAGTGCCGTCAAGGCCGCCACCGTCCAGATCGCGTCGCGCGGCGACACGAAACCGAGCGTGGCAATCGCGCCGGCGACCAGAATCTGCGTGACCAGCATCCAGCCGCGCCGTCTGCCCGGACGCCAGCCCGGCAAACGCGGCACGTAGCGGTCCATCAGCGGCGCCCAGATGAATTTCCAGGTGTACGGGAACTGAATCAGCGCAAAGAGGCCGATTTCCTTCAGATTGACGCCTTCGGAGCGTAACCACGCCTGCACCAGATAGACGAGCGTGAACAGCGGCAGTCCCGACGTAAAACCGAGAAAGACGCAGATCAGCATGCGCGTATTCAGAAACGCGCGCCAGCCGGGATGTTCTTCGTGTGCGGTAAGTGCAGGCGCCTCGTGCGGCGGGTTCGACATGTGGATAAGTGGTGTTAGCTTTTCTTGACGCGATAGACCGCAAGACTACCACGCCAGTTCACCCCCCATCGCACCACCTGGCCATCGTGAAGCACCACGCGGTCGAGAATCTCGATGCCGACTTCCGGCGCGAGCGCCTCGAAATCCTCGATTGTCAGCACCCGCACGTTCGGCGTGTTGTGCCACTGGTAGGGCAGCGACTTCGACACCGGCATGCGGCCTTGCAGGACCGAAAGCCGGTGCGCCCAGTAGCCGAAATTCGGGAACGAGACAATGCATTCCTTGCCCACGCGCACCGTCTCGCGCAGGATCGCGGCGGTCTGATGGATGGTTTGCAGCGTCTGCGACAGAATCGCGAAATCAAAGCTGCCGTCTTCGAACAGGCGCAGGCCGTCTTCCAGATTCTGCTGGATCACGTTGACGCCGTTTTGGGTCGACGCCAATACGCCGGCGTCGTTGATTTCGATGCCGTAACCCTGCACGTCCAGTTCTTCGCTCAGGAGTGACAGCAGCGAGCCGTCGCCGCAGCCCAGATCGAGCACGGTGGCGCGCGGTTCGACCCAGCGGGCGATCGCGCGGAAGTCCGGGCGCAGCGCCAGGTAATCGAGTGCTCGCTGGTTCATGCGTTCACCTCGTTCGCAATACGTTCGTAATAGGCGCGCATCAGGTTGTGATAGCGCGCGTCGTCGAGCAGGAAGGCGTCGTGGCCGTGCGGCGCGTCGATCTCCGCGTAGGTCACCGTGCGCTTGTGGTCGAGCAACGCCTTTACCAGTTCGCGCGAGCGGGCCGGCGCGAAACGCCAGTCGGTCGAAAAACTGGCGATCAGGAATTTCGCCGTGGTGTGCGCGACGGCGGCGGTCAGATCGCCGTCGAAGGCTTTGGCAGGGTCGAAATAGTCGAGCGCACGGGTGATCAGCAGGTAGGTGTTCGCGTCGAAGTAATCGGCGAATTTGTCACCCTGGTAGCGCAGGTACGATTCAACTTCGAATTCGACGTCGAAGTTGAAGTTGTACGCGTCCACCGCGCCTTCCGCGCGCCGCAACGAACGGCCGAATTTCTCAGCCATGTCGTCGTCCGACAGATACGTGATGTGGCCGATCATCCGCGCGACGCGCAAGCCGCGCTTCGGCTTCACGTTGTGCGCGTAGTAGTTGCCGCCGTGAAAGTCGGGGTCCGACAGGATCGCCGAGCGAGCCACCTCGTTGAACGCGATGTTCTGCGCGGACAGTTTCGGTGTGGACGCAACCACGATGCAATGGCCCACGCGTTCCGGATACATCATGCTCCATGCGAGCGCCTGCATGCCGCCGAGGCTGCCGCCCATCACCGCTGCGAAGCGCGTGATGCCGAATTCATCGGCGACGCGCGCCTGCGCGTTCACCCAGTCTTCGACCGTCACGACAGGAAAGGTCGCGCCGTAGGGATTGCCGGTAGCCGGATCGATGCTCATCGGCCCGGTCGAGCCAAAGCATGAGCCCAGGTTGTTCACGCCGATCACGAAGAACTTGTCGGTGTCGAGGGGTTTGCCCGGGCCGACCATGTTGTCCCACCAGCCGATGTCCTTCGGATTGTCGGCGTACACGCCCGCTACGTGGTGCGACGCGTTGAGCGCGTGACACACCAGCACGGCATTGCTGCGCGCGGCGTTGAGCGTGCCGTAGGTCTCGACCATCAGGTCGTAACCGGCCAGCGAGCTGCCGTTCTGCAGCAGCAGCGGCTCGCTGAAATGCATTTTTTGGGGAGCGACGATACCGATCGATTCCATTCATTCCGCCATTTAACAAATACAGGGCGGCTAGATGGCGTCGGCGAGGCACGGAGGAAAAACGGTGTGCGCGGCTGACGACCTCTTTAGCCGCATTTATAGTGAACCGCGGGAAACATTCCCGGCAGTTCGCGCGCCCGCAATCGAGTCAGCAAATCGGCGCGTGATATTACGTGTTCAGGTGTTCAAGGTGCTCCGGACAGCGGTCTCAGGTGGTTCGGAGAGCCACAGTCAGGCGCAAAGTATAGCGGAAAATTTCGTGCGGCAGCGTCGCGGGCGCCGTTGTGGGCTCGCGTGCTGCGCGGACTACTGAAGAATCAGCAGCAGTTGTGCGTCGGCGTGTTCGGCGGGCGGCCGCGCAAAGCCGCTACGCACATACCGATGCCAGCGGCCGATGATGTAGCTCAGCAGCAGGCTCGCGCGGATCGCGGGATCGTAGCCGGCGGGCAGCGGGGCAGCAGGCGCATTGGCGCTTTGGCTTGTGTTTTCAGCCGCGCCTGCATTGGCCTCCATCTGGGCGAGCCGCAAACACTGCTTCAACGACGCCTCGACCCGCTCCAGCATCTGATTGACACGTTCGGTCAGCCGTTCATGCTCGCCGACCAGCGCCTCGCAGGTCAGCACGCGCGTCATGCCGGGATTCTTCGCGGGGAAGTTGAGCAGCATCAACGCGATCGCGCGGGCTTGCAGCACGCCGTTGCTTTCTTTGTTGGCGATCTGGTTGATCAGGCCGAAGATGGTCTGCTCGATGAACTCGATGAGTCCTTCGAACATTTGCGCCTTGCTGGCGAAATGGCGGTACAGCGCGGCTTCCGAGACGCTGAGCCGGGCGGCGAGTGCCGCCGTGGTGATCTTTTCGCTCTTTGGCGCCTCCAGCATCGCGGCAAGCGTCTGCAGGATGTGCACGCGGCGCTCGCCCGGCTTCAGGCGTGGCGCCCGCGAGGCGGCCGACGGGGTGGGTTCGTGTTCGGCTACGGCTTCATCAGGCTTGTCGATCGGCTGCATGGCTGCGTCCCGTCTGCTATCCCTTCAATCGAACCGAGCGGGTGCCCAGTCGTAACGATTTTAACGAACGAATGCAGCGATCGACATAGTGCGGCCGGCCGGTGCCTGGCAGACGTGTCGGTACGCCGTCCGCGTGTGGCTTGCGCGGCAAATGGCCAGTGATCCACACGGTGCGGATACCGAGCCGCCGGTAGTTCTTCAGATGCGAGCGCGTGTCTTCGACAAGGATCACGTCTTTGAGCGAGACATGCGCGTCGCGCATCGCCCGGCGCAGCATCGAATGATCAGGTTTGGCGCGCCAGTTGTGGCGATCGCGCATATGTTCGATCGCAATCACCTGTTCAAACAGGCGCTCGATGCGCAGTTCCTGGAGCACCGCGCGCGCATAGTCCTCCGGCGCGTTGGTCAGCACGATCTTGCGACCGGGTAGCGACGCGACAAGGCGCGCGACACCGCGTTCGTGACGGATCATCGAGCCGAGATCGGGGAACGTGTGGACGACTTTCAGGAAGTCGTTCGGGTCGAGCGGATGGTGGCGCGCCAGACCGAGCAGCGTTGCGCCGTAGCGTTGCGTGTAGCCGGTGCGCAGACGGTTGGCTTCGTCGAGATCGACGCCCAGCGCGTCGATGATGTACTGCGTCATGCCCTGATTGATCGCCGGGAAGATCGCGTGCGAGGCGTGATGCAGCGTGTTGTCGAGATCGAACAGCCAGACCGGACTGCCGCCTGCGATGTGCGGACGACGGCGTCGGGAAGTGGGGGTGCGCATGATGGAGGACGCCGTTCAGGCGCAGGCATTCGCTTCACGCGGTGAACACGGACGACGGTTCGTGATGCGGAAGGCGATAAAAGAGTGGAGAGCGTGTTTACGCCAGAGGGTGGCGCGTTGTGTGCCGCTGGGCGCAGCGGCAGCGCAACTGCACGGCACACATGACACGCCGGGAAAGCGTGCCGTGTGTGCCGGGTTTGAGGCAGGAATCAATGCGAACGGATCATCGTGCCGAACGGCTGTTCGGTGAGAATTTCCAGCAGCACCGAGTGCTCGATGCGGCCGTCGATGATGTGTACCGAACGCACGCCGCTCTTTGCGGCATCCAGCGCCGACGAGATTTTCGGCAGCATGCCGCCGGAGATCGTGCCGTCTGCGAACAGGCCGTCGATTTCGCGCGCCGACAGATCGGTCAGCAGATTGCCTTCCTTATCCATCACGCCCGGGATGTTGGTCATGATCACGAGCTTTTCGGCGTTCAGCACGACCGCCAGTTTGCCCGCGACCAGATCCGCGTTGATGTTGTACGACAGACCGTCTTCGCCAAAGCCGATCGGCGAGATCACTGGAATGAACGCGTCGTCCTGCAACGCTTTCACGACCGCGGGATTAATCGCCTCGACTTCGCCCACCTGGCCGATATCGACGTACTGGCCCGGATTGTCGCGATCCGGCATCTGCATCTTGCGCGCGTGGATCAGGCCGCCGTCTTTACCGGTCAGACCGACGGCGTGACCGCCGAAATGGTTGATCAGCGTGACGATGTCCTGCTGCACTTCGCCGCCGAGCACCCATTCGACGACTTCCATCGTCTCTTCGTCGGTGACGCGCATGCCCTGGATGAACGTGCCCTGCTTGCCGATTTTCTTCAGCGCCTGGTCGATTTGCGGACCACCGCCGTGCACGATGACCGGATTGATGCCGACCAGTTTCAGCAGAATGACGTCGCGCGCGAAGCCTTGCTTGAGTCGCTCCTCGGTCATGGCGTTGCCGCCGTATTTGATGACCACGGTCTTACCGTGATACTGGCGAATGTAAGGCAGCGCCTCGGCCAGAATTTCAGCCTTCAGGGTGGGCGCGATCTGCGAAAGGTCAGGGATCTCGGACATGGCGGCAGGCTCAGGCACGGAACAGTTAAAACAGGGCGAATTGTACAGGACTGGCGCGCTGCAACAGGGATTTCGATACCGGCGCCGGTGACGGGTGGTGCGGGCTTTGCGCACTGCGCAATGGAGGGCCGGAAGCGGTGACCGACGATCAAGCTTACCGCCGTTCAGATCGGCCTGTGAACTGGCCGAACGGCCGACTCACAGCGGCGCGCCAGTCGTGGCATCATTTCCCGATCCAGGCTGAAGCGAGATCATCCGGGCCGTTATGAAATTGTCAGCTTCCCACGCCGAAAGCAGTGCGCTGTGCCCGCGCTGCGGTCTTGCATTCGATTGCGCCATGCATAAGGTGCCGTTCGACTGCTGGTGCCGTGAGATGCCGGCGCTGCCGGCAGACCGGCTCGATCCGTCCGGCCGCTGCCTGTGTCCCGAATGTCTCGCAGCGGAGATCGCGCGAGCCGTGCAACCGGCGCCGGGAGCCGGTTCACCTTGAACGCAGCGCGGCTTTGGTGGCCGAGTTGCCAACCTATGCCGCGTGGTGCCGGGCCGCAAGCGAGTTCAGGTCACGTGCGACAGTTTCCAGCGCCGGATCCCATTGGCCGAACTGTGGCTGGCGGTAGAGCGTCGCGTTCGGGTACCACGGACTGTCGGGCCGGTCGAGCAGCCAGACCCAATGCGGGTTGACGTCGAGCAGCACCCATGTGCGCTGGCCGAGTGCCCCGCTCAGATGCGCCACGGACGTGCAAACCGTAATGACGAGATCGAGTGCGCCGACAAACGCGGCTGTGTCGTCGAAGTTGGCGAATTCCGCGGTGTAGTCCGACATGGGCAGGCCCGCTATCCGGGCCGCTGCGACGTCTGCCCCGGCACCCGGTTGCAACGAATAGAACGCCACGTCGTGCAGGCCGCCGAAATGTTCCGCATAGCGCTCCCAACCCACTCGCCTGAAAGGATTGCGCTGATGGCCAGGGCTGCCGGTCCATGTCAGTCCAACCTTCAGCCTCGTTTCGCCGGCAAGCCTCTTTCGCCACGACTCGCCGGTTGCCGCGTCCGCTCGCAAATACGGCCTCGCTGCGGGGATCGTTTCTTCACGCGTGTCGAAGATCAAAGGCAAGCTGAGTAACGGAATTTCGTAGTCGAACGGTGATAAAGAGTCGATGCCACCGCCGGCCGAATAATCGTCCACATGCTCGCCGAGGCTACGCGCGAGCAGCGCGCCCATTTGTGGAAATGAATTCCAGATGAGGCGGCCGCCCTCGCGTTGAACACGCTCGGCCAGCAGCGGGATATAGCGGCTGAGTTGCAGGACATCGCCCATGCCCTGTTCTCCCCACACCAGCAGCGTTTTGCCGGCAAGCGTTTCGCCTTGCCAGGTCGGTGCGGGGAACGCGGGGCGGTTGCCGCCTAATTCAAAAGAGCCATCCCAGCGCGCTTCGTGGGCTTGCCAGCCGTGTGCGTAATCGCCGCGCATGAGCTGCAGCATGCTGAGATTGCAGCGCATGGTCGCGTCGTTGGGCGCTAACGCACAGGCCGTTCTTTCGGCGTGCTCCGCTTCGTCCCAGCGTTGCGCTTCACGCAGCGCCAGCGCATAGTTGTTATGCGCCAGCGAGCTATGCGGCGCGCATTACACGGCGCGTGCGCCGGCTTCGAGCGCGCGGGGCAGATTCAAATTGACGCGGCAT